>URKG01000038.1 GCA_900548265.1 uncultured Collinsella sp. | reverse complement strand
GGCAATACGCTTGAGGATCCTTAAAAGAAAGTCCAGTTTATCCTTCCCACTCCACCAAGCTTCCTGCGGTACTCCATCGGGCTCAGCCACCCGAGGGACTTCTTGATCCGCTCCTCACGATAGTACACGAGGTAGGCCTCGAGCCTTCCCATGAACTCCTCGGCCGTCACGCCCTCCCAGTCCCTGTAGTGGAAGAACTCGTTCTTGAGGCGCCCGAAGAAGCCCTCGCAGGCCGAGTTGTCCGGGCTGCAGCCCTTCGCGGACATGCTCCTGACCAGGCCGTTCTCCTCGCAGATCCCGATCCACTCCGGCCAGCGGTAGTGGCCGCCCCGGTCCGAGTGGATCGTCGTGCGCACCCCCGCCGGCCTCGCCGCGCAGGCCTTGAGCAGGCTCGAGTTCGCGAGGCGCTTGTCGGGGTGCAGCCCGATCGACCAGGCGACGGGCATCCCGTCGAAGCAGTCGACGATCGGGCTCAGGTAGACCTTCTCGCCGCCCGGGAGCCTGAACTCGGTGATGTCGGTGAGCCACAGCCGGTTGGGCTCGTCGGCGCGGAACCTCCTGTTCACGAGGTTCTCCGGCGCCTTGGAGACCTCGCCGGCGTAGGAGCTGTAGCCCCGGGCGCGCCTCTTGTTGTAGACGACCTCGAGGCCCTCCTCGCGCATCACGCGGGCCACGCGCTTCTCGCTGGCCCGGACGCCCTCGCGGCGCAGGCGCGCCCAGACGGTGCGGTACCCCCAGCACCCCGAGCCCTCGCGGAAGATGCGCACCACGCGGTCGCGTATGTCGGCGTCGCGGTCGCGCGGCGCGGCGACGCGGGGCCTCCAGTACTCATAGGAGCTCTTCGATATCCTCAAGAAACCTGTGATCGAGCGGAGGGGCAGGGCGGTCGCCCGCCTCAATCTCTCGCCGAGCTCGCACTTGCTCCTGTTCGAGATCGAAGCCGGGTCCCACCCTTCCGCTTTTAGGTCGGCCAACACCGCCCTGAGCAGCAGGTTCTCTATCTGGTCCTCGTTGAGCCCGGCGAGCGGGCCGGTCGCCGGCGGGGCGTAGGTCGACTTGTCGGGGCCCAAGCTGGCCTCCTTCCGTGGCGGTTTCCTCGCCCCGATTCTACAGCGCGCCCCGGTGTAGCTGTGCGGGAGGTGCCCCGTCGCCCACTTCTTGGCCGCGCCCACCGAGACCCCCGCGAACTTCGCGGCGGCGGTCGGCCCCATGCCGTCCTCCGTCGCCAGGAGGAAGAGCTCGACCTTCTCCCTGCTGTACATGCGAACCTCCAGTCCGGACCGCCCCGCGGTCCAACTTTCTGTCCGCACCCCCCACCCGGGTAATTTTAGGAACTATCTCACCGCAACTTAATATCTAGCACACCTGGGTTTTGCCGATCATGATGTTGAGGATCTCGACGTCGGTATCTTTCATACCCACACGGCCCACGTAGCCCATGCTGGCGATTGTCTGCTCAACGGTATCTTGGATCAGGCCCTCGCCGGCGCGGAAGCCGCGACCCTGCATGGCCATATCATGGCCCAGAATCGCCGCATCAACGGCAGCCGAGATCTTGGCGGCACAGCTCGCCTTGGCGCCGTCGCACACGATGCCGCCCACGTTACCGAGCGTATTCGAGACCGTCGCGCCAATCTGCTCGCGCGTGCCACCGCACAGCCAGGTAATCGCAGCGCCGGCGCCGCACGCGGCGCAAATAGCACCGCAAAACGCCGAGAGCGCACCAATATAGCTCTTGATATGCACGGCGATAAGATCGGACAGCATCACGGCGCGCACCAGGCGCTCGTGGTCGCAACGCAGGTACTCGGCATACTCCATGACGGGCAATGCGCAGGTAATGCCCTGATTGCCCGAGCCGCACACAATGGCGACCGGCAGCGCGCAGCCGTTCATGCGGGCGTCGGACCCGGCGGCCGCACGGGCACGGGCACGGCAGGCGACGTCATCGGCACGAGCACCCAGCAGCGTGCGGCCCACCTCGGCGCCCCAAGCGTGCGCAAGGCCCTCGGCACTGATCGCGCCATTCAGCTCAATCTGACGCTCAACGGCAGCGCGGGCGTCCTCAATGTCGCCGTCCTCAATAAAGTCGATGATGGACTCAATCGACATGGGCGTGTCGGCCTTATCCGCCGCCCGCTCGGCCACCACACGCTCGGCGCAGGCGGCACACTCCCCCGCCGACTTGCCGCATACCGGAATACCGTCGAGCGTATGGCACGTGACATTGGTGTGATGATCGGTAATCTCGACGACCGCGGTATGGCCCCCGGCCGTGGCAGTCACCTTGATGTAGAGGTTGGGCACACCCTCGACAAGCGACACATCGCAGTAGCCGGCGTCGGCGAGGAGCTCGGCCACGCGTGCACGGTCTTCATCGTTAGCGCTCTCGAGCACCTCGAGAGCGCTCTTAGCGTCGCCACCCACGGCACCCAGCACGGCTGCCGCCTCAATACCGTGCATACCACCCGAGTTGGGCACGGTCACGCTCTTAACGTTCTTGATGATGTTGCCCGAGCAGGCAACGTCCATATGATCGGGCTCGCAACCGAGCGTCTGACTCGCCAGTGCCGCTGCATAGGCAACGGCAATGGGCTCGGTGCAGCCGAGCGCACAGACAAGCTCGCGGTTCAAAACATCGCAAAACGCGGCATCACGAAGGGAATCGGTAGGCATAGGTATCTCCTACTTGTATAACGGACTGGGCTCTCGAAAATAATTAGTTCTTTTATTTGATAACAATGCATCAAAAACCGCAACCATGGTTCCGGCAGACGGCGCTCAAGCGCAAACTGACGACATTCATTCACGAGAAGCCGGTCTTGTTGCATGCTAAAGCGTTTGACCAAAAAACGCCCGAGCGTTTACGCAAAAGTCGCGCTATCATGCAGTCGAACGCGGTAAACACCTTTAGCATTTGCGCCGCACAGACCAGAGAGGAACCATCCATGAAGATCGGTATCGGTAACGACCACGCCGCCGTCGAGCTCAAGAACATCATCTCCGAGCACCTGAAGGAGCGCGGCTGCGAGGTCGTGAACTTTGGCACCGACACCTCCGAGAGCTTCGATTACCCCATCGCCGGCTACAAGGTGGGTAAGGCCGTGGCCAACGGTGACGTCGACCTGGGTATCCTGATCTGCGGTACCGGCGTCGGCATCAGCCTGGCCGCCAACAAGGTCGAAGGTGTTCGCGCCGTCGTATGCTCCGAGCCCTTCAGCGCCAAGCTCTCCCGCATGCACAACAACACCAACGTGCTCGCCTTTGGCGCCCGCGTCGTGGGCTCCGAGCTCGCCAAGATGATCGTCGACGAGTGGCTCGACGCCGAGTTTGAGGGTGGTCGCCACGAGCGTCGCGTCAATCTTCTCAACGAGATCGACCAGACCCGTGGACTCAAGGTCGTCGACGAGGCTTAAACCACTCAGTACCACAAGCTAACAGCAGGGGCCCGCTCGGAACACATGTCCGAGC
>URKG01000037.1 GCA_900548265.1 uncultured Collinsella sp. | reverse complement strand
CATCTGAACTGGTCCATCCCGCCGGTTTCCCGTGGGGCGGGCACTGATGAAGTTTATCGCGAGTTCCGCACGAACAGGAGGCCACTTAATGTGGCCTCCGTCGTGAGCAGGACTGTAGAGCAGGAAAGTTCATATGCGGCCGCTGGCGCCCGGGCAGCGCCGGGGACCGCGCCGTACCAGCTACAGCGTCATGTTTGGATCGGCGTCGACGTCGAACGGTGAGATTTCACCTCGGTCGAATTTACGGCGGGCGACCTCCGCGATCATGGCTGCGTTATCGGTACAGGCAGACAAGGGCGGCACCGTTACGCGAATCCCCTGACGCCCAAGCTTCTTGATCATCATCTCGCGCAGATGCGGGTTGGCCGAGACGCCGCCGCCGATGCAGTATTCCTTGCATCCGGTAGCGTGCAGTGCGTTTTTGGCCTTCTTGTACTGCACATCAAAGACAGCTGCCTCAAACGAAGCTGCCAGATCGGGCAGGTGAATCGTGCGCCCGGCTTTGGTCTCCTGCTCAATGTAGAGCGTCACAGCGGTTTTAAGGCCCGAAAGCGAGAAACGATAGTCTCCCCTGCTGTTGAGTGCACGGGGGAAATCAATCGCGCGGGGATTGCCCGTCTCGGCCAGCTTGGAGATGATGGGGCCACCGGGATAGCCCAGACCCAACGCCTTGGCTACCTTGTCGAAGGCCTCGCCCACAGCATCGTCGAGTGTCTCACCAAGTACCTCGTAGTCGCCCCATGCCTTCACGTGCACGAGCATGGTGTGCCCGCCCGAGACAAGCGTAAAGATGAACGGCGGCTTGAGGTCGGGCTGCGCCAGCAAGTTGGCAAACAGGTGCCCCTCCAGATGGTTGACGCATACGAGCGGCTTACCGGCGGCGTAGGCAAAGCCTTTGGCAAAGGCAACGCCCACCACGAGGGCGCCCACCAGGCCCGGACCCTGTGTCACGCCCACGGCGGCAAGCTCGCTGGGGGCAATGGCTCCACCCTCAAGACCAAGCGATGCCGCGGCATCCTCGAGCGCCGCATCCACGACACTCACAATCACCTCAACGTGTTTGCGCGAGGCGATCTCGGGCACCACGCCGCCAAAGCGGGCATGAAAATCAATCTGTGTCGACACCTGGTTGGCCAGCATATTGCCATCCGCATCGATAATCGCCACGGCCGTCTCGTCGCAGGAACTCTCGATAGCGAGCACTAGGCGGCGGCGCTCAATTTCGGCACGCTCCCCCTCGGAGCGCCCAGGCGCAGGCAGCGGCCATACGCGCTGCTCTGCCGCCGTCGGCTCGGGCGAAGCATTGTCGACCGGAAGCACCAGGGGCAGCGGGGCCGTCATGACGATGGCGTCCTTGCCGGCACCGTAGTAGCCACGACGACGACCCGCCTCGGTAAAGCCCAGAGCGTTATAAAGCGCGATCGCTCCCTCGTTGCCGTCCTCGACCTCGAGCGAAGCCGTGGTGCAGCCGAGCATCTGGGCATCATAGCTCACGTGCGACAGCAGCTTGCGGGCAATGCCCTCACGGCGATGTGCCGGGTCGACGGCGACATCCAGAATCTGTACATCACCGTCCACGACCATACCGCCGGCAAGGCCCAGCAGCTTGCCGTCGTCGTGTGCCACCCACCAACTACGCGGCGCAGCGACGTCCTCGCCCAGTTCGGACAGGAACATGCCCGGCGTCCACGCCTCGTGTCCGGCACCTTCAAAGCAGGCGGCCTCTAGCGCGCTCGCGCCCTCGGCATCCGCCGCGCCCATGGGACGGAACTGCAGATGACGACCGGCGAGCTCATCGGCAACGCCCGTAATTTCGCTCTGCGCACTCTCGGCAAGACCAAGACGCTTGCGCTCGTTTTCCTCGGCATCCGAAAGGCGCGTGTAAATCGGCAGGACGCGAGCCGGATCGCCGTCACCCGCAGCGTGCGCGAGCAGCAAGCCCTCGCCCGAAGGCCACCACAGGTCGCGCTCCACGCAGCGGGCGGTCTCGTCCTCACCCAGCAGCTTGCCATAGCGCACGAGACCGTCACCGGTCAGCTGAACCTGGTCCCAGTCCGCTGCTCGGCGCCACTCATCGAGCGCCACGGCGGCCTTGACCACGTGTTCGCGCTCAAATTGACGCTCGGGACCCTCATCGCCCAGCATATATAGTGCCGGATATACCTCACCGCGCATGGCATCGGCCAAGATACCAAGCTTGCCGCGCACGCCAGCCTTCCACGCCGTCCAAGCGCAAGCGTCGAGCGTCGACACGCCCAGCAGCGGAACATTGGCACCGCGCGCGAGGCCCTTGGCAGTGGAGATGCCGATGCGCACACCCGTAAACGACCCCGGGCCGCGGCCGACCACGTAGCAACCAACATCGCTGCGATCCAGACCGACTTGAGCCAGCACGCCATCAACGGTATTCACGAGCTCAACGTTGGCGTGACGGCGACACATGTGGTCGCCACTCACGAGCTTCGTCTCGCCCGTCTGCCCATCAATCCAGCTTGCCGCGCAGGCAAGCATGTCGGTCGAGGTATCGAGCGCCACCACCAGCGCGTTGTCGTTATGCAAGCTCATCTTGTACAGCCTTATCAATCAAATGGGAAAGCTCCATTGCGCGGTCACCGTGCGCCTCGAGCGTTATCGTTCGCACATCACTGTCGCCCTCATCACGCTTGAGCGTCACCGAAAGATACTCATCCGTCAGCTCGTCTTGGAATTGTTCGCCCCATTCCAGCAGGCAAGCACCCTCATAGCCCAGCACATCGAAAATGCCCGTATCCTCGAGCTCGTAGGCATGCTCCAGACGGTATAGATCAAAGTGAAACAGCGGAATACGGCCTTGATCGTGAACGGCCATGAGCGCAAACGTAGGGCTCGTAACCATATGCTCATCGCCCAGCCCGCGCGAGACGCCCTTGGTAAAGTGAGTTTTGCCCACCCCCAGGCCACCGGTCAGGATGAGCACATCGCCGTCCTCAAGGCACGGTGCAATTAGCTCGCCAAAGTACTCCGTATCGGCAGCGCAAGTCGTTTTGTAAGTACCTACCCCCAGGCGCTCCAGGGACATATATGCTCCTTATTATTCCGAGGCGTCCTCTGGTGCGGGATGTCGCTCCAGATAATCGCTCAGCATCTTAAAGTCTTCCTCCAGCAGCTCCTGCCACGCCGGATTGCGCAGCGCTGCTGCCGGATGAAAAGTGGGCATTACTACAAAATGCCCCATCTGGTGGAACCTGCCGCGCAGCTTAGTAATGCCAATCTCGGTCTTAAGCACAAAGTGCGTCGCGGGGTTGCCGAGCGTCACGATAATATCGGGCCAGATGCTTCGAATCTGCTCACGCAAAAACGGCGAGCAAGCCAGCACTTCCTCGGGACGCGGATTGCGGTTTCCCGGCGGGCGGCACTTAAGCACGTTGGCAATGTAGACGTCTTCGCGTTTGAGCCCCGCCAGCGACAAAATGCCGTTGAGGTCCTCGCCTGCCGCCCCCACAAAGGGTTCGCCCTGCAAATCCTCATTGCGGCCCGGCGCCTCACCAATAAACATCACGCGAGCGCGGGGGTTTCCCACGCCAAACACGATATTGTGACGCGACTGGTAGAGCTGGCAGAGGTGACAATCGCCCAGAACGGCCTCAATTTCCTCGAGTGCGACCTCACGTGGTGCCTGATGGGTATGGCCGGGGATGTGCATGACGCCCATAGCGGCTCCTACACGTAGACCTTGTCGAGACGCATGCCAAAGCCGCAGGCGACCTCGTAGTTAATCGTTCCGCGCAGTCGGGCCATCTCGTCCATAGTGATCTCGGCATCGCCATCGCGGCCGACAATAATCATCTCGTCACCATACTCGGCCTCGGGAATCTCGTGTGCCGGGTTGGACTGAATGGCGACCATAAACTGGTCCATGCAGATATTGCCAACCTGATGCACGCGCTCGCCGCGATACAGCACATCCATACGATTGGAAAGCGTACGCGATAGGCCGTCGGCATAACCAATCGGCAGCGTGCAGATCTGAACGCGCGTACGCGGTACGCGGTAGGTAAAACCGTAGCCCACGCCCTCACCCATCGCAGGGTGTGCCACGCGCGTCACACGCGCATGGACGCTCATAACGGGATCAAGCTGCATCACGCGGCCACTCAGCTCGCACGGCTGCATGCCATACAAGCCAACGCCGGCGCGAATCATATCAAAATGCATCGAGGGGTCGAGCATCGAGGACGGCGTGTTGGCGCAGTGCACGATACCGCACTCAAAGCCCGCATCCTTAATGGCCTGAACGGCCTCGGTAAAGCGCTGACACTGCAGTTTGTAGTCCCAGCCCGAAGGTTCATCGGCCGTGGCGAAGTGCGTAAATACGCCGTCGCACTGAATACCGCGATGGAAATTAATACCGCGGACAAAGTCGAGCACCTGCGTGTAATGTACGCCAATGCGGTTCATGCCCGTCTCGATGGCGAGATGATACTTGCCCACCTTACCCGCCGCGACGGCACATTCGCCATACGCAAGAGCAAAGTCAGACGTATAGACCGAGGGCATGATATCAAACTCGAGCAACGTCGGAATGGCCTCGATAGGCGGCTCGCTTAGGATAAGGATGGGCTTCGTAATCCCGCCCTGTCGGAGCTCAACGCCCTCGTTAACCGTCGCCACGGCAAACATGTCGGCACCAGCCGAATACATGATCTTGGCGCACTCAACAGCTCCATGACCATAAGCATCGGCCTTGACCACGCAACACAAGCGCTGACGTGGATTCAACAAATTCTTATAGGCCCTCGTGTTGCGACGGAGCGCGCCGCGGTCGATCTCGACCCAGGACCAGCGCGTCAAATCGGCTTTATTCATGATTAGTCATCCGACCCTTCGTCCATGATTCCCAGATCTTCGAGCGCATCCTTTGCCGCCAGTTCCATGGCAGGACCGATCAAGTCGATAAGATCGGTCGCGATGACGCTCTTCTCACCATACTCCGTCGCCGCGGCAAAACCGGCGTAGCTGTGAAGTGCGACGGCGTACGAATACAGCAACTCCCAACGATCCATCTCGTCGCGCATGGTGGCAAGCGTGCCGGCCAAAATACCCGCGAGAACATCACCCGAACCGGCAGTTGCCAGAGAAGCCGGACCCGAGAGCGGCAGCAGCACACGCTCAACGCCACAGATAGCCGTCGTCGGCCCCTTGGCAATGACAACCAGGTTGTCGGAGCCTGCAGCCCAGACAACCTTCTGCGCGGCCGCAATCGCGGTACCAAGGTCGTTCACCTCGTCACCGGCAACCAGACGCGAAAGCTCACGATAGTGCGGCGTCATAACCAACGGCTGCTCGCGACGATACATCTCGGGGTTACTATCAATACCGTCAATGGCAATCTTAGCAAGGCAGTTGAGTGCATCGGCGTCCAAAATAAGCGGTACATCAAGCTCGAGCAAGCCCGAAACCACCTGCATAGCGCCGGCAGACGTCGTCATACCAGGACCGCACAGTACGCAGCTGTACTTCTTTGCAATCTCGCACACCGTCATGCGCGCAGCGGCGCCAAAGGAGCCGCGGGAATCAGACGGAATAGCAAAGACGGGAATCGAAGGAAGTGCCATGCGAATAAGATTAGCGCAGGCGTCAGGAGCCGCGACCGCCACGTAACCAGCACCCGCGCGAGCTGCAGACTTGGCCGCCATAATGGCAGCACCAGGATATTGCGCAGATCCGGCGACAATAAGCACAGAGCCACGGGAATACTTATCGATATTCGTAGGTAGTGGAGCAAAGTAATCAACTAAGTCACCGGGCTCGACAATCTCGGCGGCATGGTCGACATCATCGATGACCTCGTCAAGACGGTCGTAAAGATTGCCGCAGATCAAATCGCCAGCATACTCAGGGCCATCAGCGCTATACAAACCAATCTTGGGCGCAATCATCGTCACCGTATGCTCGGCACGAATGCAGTCGTCATCAACAACGCCCGTCTCGGCATTCAGGCCCGAGGGGACATCAATGGATACGACACAATCGGCGCATTCATTGACCGTAGGAATCCAGATGGAGAACGGCGCACGCAGATTCCCGTGGAAACCGGTACCAAAAATGGCATCGACAACAACATCGGCCTTATCGATCAAAACCTCGAGTTCGTCACGCGAGGGGCCAACGCAAACGTGCACATCGCGGCCGGCAGTACGACGAGCAACATGACGTGCCAGAGCAGCAGGAATCTCATCCGGCTCAACCGGAGAAACGATATCGACGTCCACACCCTTATGGCTCAGGATATCGGCGGCAACCCAACCGTCGCCGCCATTATTACCAAAACCGACCAGAACGAGAACCCGATCGGGATTGAGCTTCAAGACCTCGTTGGCGGCAAACTCACCCGCTAGCTCCATAAGCTCGGCCTTCGAAGTCCCTTCGCGTTCGATGATATCCTCGAGACGAACGACTTCTTCGGTACTCAAAACCGGTTTCATCTATGCTCCTAGCGTATCTTGCGAAGCATCGCCCAGGTGCTCCGTCAATGCTGAATTCTGCAGCTGCTCAAGCTCATCTAAAACAGAGCGAGCCTCTTTAAATGTCTGCGCAACGCGTTTCTTAGTGCTCACCTTTTCATCTTTTGGCTTAGGCCGAGCATCTTCGGTAATCGCGATGGCATTCGCAACGGCTAAGTCTCCTGTAAGCGTAATGGAAAGAGCGACCTCAACAACACCCAGCTCATAAGCGATCTCGAGTGCACGGCCCGAAAGCAGCGCCTTCGGTTTGCCGAGTTTATCACGCGTTACCGAAACATCCTTGCGACCCACGCCTTGACTAAAACCCGTGCCGAGAGCTTTAAGCACCGCCTCGCGCGAAGCAAAGCGGCTCGCATAGTGAGCAGCGGGACGCGATGATGCATCGCAATACGCACGCTCTTCTTCGGTAAACACACGCCGAGCAAACGACGGCGTCTTTTCAAGAATTGATTTCATACGGGAAATCTCGACGATATCAACGCCGATACCAGCTTCAGCCATGTTCACCTCCATATCGCACAGACTAAGTTATTGTAGCCCGTTCACAGAAGATGCGACAAACGAGGGTTATAAAACACAGCTACTATGTGAGACAAAAAGCCCATAAACGCAAAAAAGGGGGAGGCCGCGAGGCCTC
>URKG01000036.1 GCA_900548265.1 uncultured Collinsella sp. | reverse complement strand
GGCCCTTGCGGCGTAGTCGCTATTTATTCAGTCCAAGTTTCGGGGCGCAGTTCACAGGCACCTTTGTGGTGGTTTTTGTTAAGGACTAAGGAGACTGCCATGAAAAGACTCCCCCGCCTCGCGTTAGCCACTGCGTTGATCTGGAAGCGCCGCCGCTAAGCTACACCGCCGGACCTTGCAGCCTCGCCGTACAAACCTTATATCGAGCACAGAAGCCCGTCTGAATTTGATCGGACGGGCTTCTTGGTGGGTATCATGGTTGGACGATCATAAGGAGGTTTTCCCTACATGGAATTGTTTGAGCCGATTCTTCATTTCTTTGAGCAACGGTGGGTCCACAACATCATCTGGGCCGTCATCTTGGCGATAGGCACCGCCGTCGCCACCAAGGTCGTATCCAAGACCCTGCGTCACCTGCTCAATCGCGACGACAACCCGCTTCCGGCATCGAGCATCTTCATCAACATCGCACGCGCCGTCATCTGGATGATCGGCGGCAGCTTTATCCTCGACAACTGCTTTGGCATTAACGCAAACGCGCTCGTCGCCGCTCTTGGCGTCGGCGGCATCGCCATCTCGCTCGGCTTTCAGGACACGCTGTCAAACCTTATTGGCGGCATGCAGGTTACGTTTATGGGCATCATCAAGCCTGGCGACAATATCGAGGTCGGCGGCGTGTCGGGCGTGGTCCAGGACATCACCTGGCGCCACACGACCATCGAAGATGCCTGCGGGCAGACCATCATCGTCCCCAACTCCAACATCTCCAAGAACACGCTCGTGCATTTGATGCCCTTTGGGCGCGTGGCTGTGCCCGTTGCCGTAAAGGACACGTCCAAGTGGGCCTCGCTCGACGCGCTGGCAGACGAGCTGACCAGCGCCACCAAGGCCGCCGTGCTTCCCATCTCAGGCTTTGACAAGGAGCCGTATGTGCTCTTTAGCGAGATCGGCGACTTTGGCATTAAGGGCAAGATCATCTTTATCGTCAGCGACGACAGCACCACTTTCACCGCTGCCGACGCCTGCATCCGCGCCATCGCCCCCATCATTGCCTAAACCACCACAAAGGGGACAGGCATCTTTGTAGTGGTTTTCATTCGTGGTACCATGGTTCATATAGTTGTTTAAACGACTAAGGGAGCAACATTATGGAAGAGGCCTATCGTCAAGCACGCAAGCGCGGCGAGCAAGGACGTCGACGCGCCATTAGCCAAAGCGAGCATCCATACCTTACGGACCTCGATAGCTTGGTTGCTCAGCTCCCCTTAGGTCAGCGAGAGAATGTCGGCCTGCGGGATATTCCGCTCGAAATGGTCGTCGGCACGGTCACCAAGGGCCGTCAGTCCGCCTTTTCGTGTAACTTTATGCCCCTGCTTCCGTTTAGCACCGAGTTCGCCCGCAAGTGGTCCAACCTCTACGACATCCAGGTGACCGAGGGCTATCGCGACCCCGTCATCGTCACCGAGTTCATGCATCGGTTCTATGTCCAAGAAGGCAACAAACGCGTCAGTGTCCTCAAATTCCTAGACGCCCCGACGGTTTCGGCCAAGGTCACCCGTCTCTACCCCGGCACATGGGATTCCGTCGAAAGCCGCCTGTACGGCGAGTTCTGCGCGTTTTGGCGCGTCTGCCCCCTATACGAGATCGAGTTCTCGCGTGAGGGAAGCTACGAAACGCTCGCGAAGATGCTCGGTCAGAACCTTATCGAAAAATGGCCGCAGAAAAAGGTCGACTACCTGCGCCACACTTTCCTGCTCTTTAAGCGTGCCTACCTTCGCGCAGGCGGCGATCACCTGGACATTACGCCCGCCGACGCCATGCTCGTCTACCTCAATGTGTACAACCAGGACCGCCTGCTGGATACGCCAACGGATATCGTCGTAAACCGCCTGTGCAAGATCTGGCGCGAGCTGGTCATTGCCGGCAAAAATGACGAGGACAAGGTCGATCTCGTCGAAGCACCGAGCGTCGACGAGGAGGAGACGCCCGCCAAGTCCACCTCTGGCGTGCTCAACTTCTTTATGGGCAAGACCGTCTACTCGACGGCCAACCCCCTGCGCATCGCCTTTATCCATGAGTTCCCCTGTGCGACGTCGAGCTGGGACAGCCTGCACGACCAAGGGCGTCAGTATCTCGATGAGCACTTTGGCGGTATCGTGCGCACCGAGGCGTTCGAGGACTGTCACGATCCGGATGTGTTCTACGCCGCCGTGGAAACGGCTGTCAAACATGGAGCAAACGTCATCTTCTCGACCTCGCACCGCCTGATGGAATACACGCTCAGGGCTGCCGTTGAGTATCCCCGGGTTCGGTTCCTCAACTGCTCTATCGGCCTTCCCCATCAAAGCGTCCGTTCGTACTTTGGCAAGATGTACGAGGCCAAGTTTCTGCTGGGCGCCCTTGCGGCCAGCATGGCGGACAACCACCGCATCGGTTACCACGCGTCGGTCTTCGCCTCGGGCGCACTCAGCGAGATCAACGCCTTTGCGATTGGCGCCTCGCTGCTCGACCCCCGTGCGCAAATTATCCTGACCTGGGGTGATGTGCCCGCTGGAGGTCTCGCCGAGGCCATGTGCCGCGAAGGCGTGAGCGTCATGACCGGCGCCGATATGTCAAAGTCGCTGGAAGATCCCACCGCCTACGGGCTTCACCGCTTGGTCGATGGCAAGGTTACCGGCATCGCCATGCCCGTCTGGAACTGGGGGCGCTACTACGAGCTTATCGTGAAAAGCCTTCTGCACGGCACATGGGACGAGACCAGCGACGACAACCAAGTGCGCGCTGTCAACTACTGGTATGGCATGAGCTCCGGCGTTATCGACATCCGTTACGCTCCGGGCCTACCCTACCAAACGCGCAAACTCGTGCAGTTGCTCCGCAACGGCATTGTTGAGGGATCCATCAACCCCTTTGGCGGCGAGCTCCACAGCCAGAACGGCGTGGTACAGATCGAAGGCTTCCCTCCGCTGCCGAGCACGCAGATTGTCGAGATGAATTGGCTGGCGGACAACGTGATAGGCATCATTCCGCAGCTCGATGATGAGCCGAAAGTCCCTGCCCTATGAAAATCCTTGCCATAGCCGATACCGAAGAACGATGCCTTTGGGAGTGCTTTCGCAAGGAACGCTTTGAGGGAGTCGACCTGATTTTGTCCGCCGGCGATCTGGACCCGGACTATCTTGAGTTTTTGGTTACGGTCATCAACAAACCGCTCATCTACGTGCGCGGCAATCACGATGACCGCTACGCACGTCATGCACCGGGCGGATGTATCTGCGTGGAAGACAGCGTGTACACGTACCGAGGGATTCGCATTGCGGGCCTTGGCGGGTCCATGCGTTATCGCGACGGCGCCAACATGTACACCGAACGCGAGATGTCCAAGCGCATGCGTAAGCTGTCGCGTAAGGTTAGGATGGTCGGCGGGTGCGACATTCTGCTTACCCATGCACCCGCCGCCGGTATGGGCGATCTGGACGATCTGCCGCATCGAGGATTCGAGTGCTTTAACACAGCACTCGAATCCTGGAATCCCGACTACATGGTGCACGGGCATGTGCACCAAAGCTACGGTTGCGATTTTCAGCGCGAGCGGCAGCATGTGTGTGGAACGACGATCATCAACGCCTGCGGCTATACGCAGTTTGAGCTCGACCAGACGCGCTACCCCATCCGTGGCTGGCAGGCAGCCTGGCTCAATTCGCAAACCATGCGCCGCGAGCTCAAACGCCACGATGCCATCGAGTCCTCTACCGCCAGAACCCCCTGGTAACCACCTTTAAGGCTTGACGCTGCGCCGGCCCCAAGCACCCCATCTCGCCCCTCAAGCCGTCGCTCGCGTACCAAAGTACGCGTCGCTCCTCTTTCGGGGCGACCTGGGGCACTTGGAACCGGCTCGCTGCGATGCCATAACATTGACGCCAAAGTGCCAATACCACCACAAAGGTGCCTGTCCCCTTTGTGGTGGTTTTGGCCCGAGATAGCAAGAAACCCGGTCCTGTACGAGGCAGAACCGGGTTTCTTTAGCAATGCTTGCTTTGCTCAGGCAGTAACTAAAAGTTACTCAGCCAGGAAGTCGCGCTGGACAGCGGGATCGACCTTGACTCCAGGGCCCATGGTGGAAGACACGGAGATGGACTTGACATACTTGCCCTTAGCAGAAGAGGGCTTGACGCGCAGGATCTCAGTGTACAGGGCAGCGTAGTTCTCGACGAGCTGCTGCTCAGAGAAGGACTTCTTGCCCAGGGGCACGTGGCAGATGCCGTAGCGGTCGGCGCGGTACTCAACGCGGCCAGCCTTGAGCTCGGAGACCATCTTGGCGACGTCCATGGTCACGGTGCCGAGCTTGGGGTTCGGCATGAGGCCACGGGGACCAAGGATCTTACCGATGCGGCCAACCTTGGCCATCATGTTCGGCGTAGCGATAGCGGCGTCGAAGTTGATCTCGCCCTTCTGAATCTGGGCGACGAGCTCGTCGGAACCGATGATGTCGGCGCCGGCAGCCTCGGCCTCGCGGGCCTTCTCGCCCTCGGCGAAGACGGCAACACGAACGGTCTTGCCGGTGCCGTGGGGCAGGGAGATGGAACCACGGATGTTCTGGTCAGCCTTACGAGTATCGATGCCCAGACGGAAGTGGGCCTCGACGGTCTCGTCGAACTTGGCGGTGTCGAGCTCCTTGATGAGCTTGGCAGCCTGAAGGGGGGTGTAGAGCGTGGCGCGGTCGATCTTCTCGGCAGCGGCGTTATAGCTCTTACCATGCTTAGCCATGTGCATTACCTCCTGTGGTTAAACGGGCGTGAGCCCTCCCACATCGTATCGTGTGCCCTATTGCACACATTTAACGGGCGCCCCGGTCGGAGCACCCGTCGTTACCATAAGAAATCGCTACTCAGCGATGGTGACGCCCATGGAACGGGCAGTACCGGCGATGATCTTCTTGGCGGCGTCAATGTCGTTGGCATTGAGGTCCGGCATCTTGATCTCGGCGATCTTGGTGAGCTGCTCCTGGGAGAGCTGACCAACCTTGTCGGCCTGGGGCTTAGCGGAACCAGACTTGAGGTTCAGCTCCTTCTTGATGAGGTGAGCCGCCGGCGGGGTCTTGGTGATGAAGGAGAAGGACTTATCCTCGTAGACAGAGATCTCAACGGGGATGATGTCGCCCTTCTTGTCCTGCGTCTCGGCGTTAAAGGCCTGGCAGAACTGCATGATGTTCACGCCAGCAGCGCCCAGGGCGGGGCCGACGGGAGGAGCGGGGTTAGCTGCACCAGCAGGAATCTGGAGCTTAATGACGTTGGCAACCTTCTTCTCAGCCATGGTCATTCCTTTCGAATCACGAGTGTGAAGTACTTGCTATATCGTAAGCACGCACGTGTTAGAAGCACTCCTGAGATGAGCAGTCACAGAAGAAGCACGCTCGCGCGAACGGACGAAAACTTAAGCGATGACAGCGACCTGGTTAAAGTCGAGCTCGACCGGCGTCTCGCGGCCAAAGATCATCAGCGTGACCTTGAGCTTGCCAGCCTCGGTGTTAACCTCGGAGACCTTGCCATCAAAGTCGGTAAGCGGGCCATCGGTGACGCGGACGGACGTGCCGACCTGAATATCAACCGAGGTGCGCTTGGGCGAATCGCCCTTACCGGGACGACGAGTCATCTTATTGTACTCATCGCGGGAAAGCGGTGCAGGCTTACCGTTGCCGCCCAGGAAACCGGTGACGCCGGGCGTGTTGCGGACACACGTCCAAGCATCGTCATCCATCTCCATGCGGACCAAGACATAACCCGGGAAAATCTTGGAATCCTTGGTCTCGCGCTTGCCACCCTCTTTAATCTCGGTGACGCGCTCCATAGGAATCTCGATATCAAAGATACGGTCCTGCATGCCCATGGTCTCGATACGATGCTCGAGATCGGACTTTACGCGGTTCTCGTATCCGGAGTAAGTGTGAACGACGTACCAACGCTTAGACATGGTTTAGCCCCTCAATCCAGAGAACAGAGCAAGAGCCTCGCCAAAGCCAGCATCGAGCAGAGCGATGACGACGCCGACGACGACCAGAGAAGCGCAGACGACGACCGAGTAGTTCACGAGCTCCTTCTTATCGGGCCACGTGACACGCTTCATCTCGGACTTGACCGAAGCGAAATACTTCTTGGTGCGGGCGAAGAAACCAGGCTTCTCGTTCTTCTTGGACTTCGCAGCCTTCTCGTTCTTCTTGGCAACGGCCTTCTTGGCCTCAACCTTGGAGTTGGCGGCAGCGCTGTTGGCAGGTGCCGACTGCTGAGCCTTCTTCTTGTTCTTCTTGTTGGCCATTTGGGTTACCTCCGCGCAATGCGCTTATACATGAGTAAACCGTAAGCCCCCAAGTGGGAGCTTACGGAATAATGACTGGCACGCCAGGAAGGACTCGAACCCTCAACACTCGGTTTTGGAGACCGATGCTCTACCAATTGAACTACTGGCGTATGTGACTAGAGACTAGCGAGTCTCTTTGTGCAGCGTGTGGTGACGGCACCAGGGGCAATACTTCTTGATCTCCATACGATCAGGCATGGTCGACTTGTTCTTGGTGGTCGTATAGTTGCGGCGCTTGCACTCAGTGCACGCAAGAGTAACTAGAGTACGCATGTATCCTGAACCTTTCATTTCCGCCCCGTACGGGCACGAGTTGTTACTTTATCAGCTCCACGTAAGTGCTGTCAATGAAAACCTCGAGTCAATTGGTTCTCGGTGGATCCATTCATATTTGGAACACATCAATGAAGCCATCGAGAGCTAATCGACGGTGCATCCAGGACCATTATCGATCCTCTCGACACCAGCAACGGCTCAATATCCATTGCAGAAAAGAACCCGGCACCCATATAAGTGCCGGGTTCTCTAAGTCAGCTATATCAAAGAGCTAATTTACTCAATGATCGTGGAGACGATGCCCGAACCGACGGTGTGGCCACCCTCGCGGATAGCGAAGCGCAGGCCCTCCTCCATGGCGATCGGGTGGATGAGGTCGCCCTCGATGGTGATGTGGTCACCAGGCATAGCCATCTCGGTGCCCTCGGGGAGCTTGACCGTACCAGTAACGTCGGTGGTACGGAAGTAGAACTGAGGACGATAACCATCGAAGAACGGGGTGTGACGGCCGCCCTCCTCCTTGGTCAGAACGTAGATCTCACCGGTGAACTTGGTGTGCGGGGTAACCGAACCGGGCTTGCAGAGAACCTGGCCGCGCTCGATGTCCTCACGCTTGATGCCGCGGAGCAGCAGACCGACGTTGTCGCCAGCCTCGCAGAAGTCCATGGACTTACGGAACATCTCGATACCGGTAACGACAGTGTTCTGGGTATCCTTGATGCCGACGATCTCGACGGGCTCGTTGAGCTTGAGCTCACCGCGCTCGACACGGCCGGTAGCAACGGTACCACGGCCGGAGATGGTCATAACGTCCTCAACGGCCATCAGGAACGGGAGGTCGTTGTTACGAGCAGGCGTCGGGATGTACTCGTCGACAGCCTTCATGAGCTCGCGGATGGCGTCCATCCACTTGGCGTCGCCCTCGAGAGCGCCCAGAGCGGAGCCACGGATGACGGGGATGTCGTCGCCGGGGAAATCGTACTCGGAGAGGAGCTCACGGGTCTCCATCTCGACGAGGTCGATGAGCTCGTCATCGTCGACCATGTCGCACTTGTTCAGGAAGACGACGATGTAGGGAACGCCGACCTGACGGGCGAGCAGGATGTGCTCGCGGGTCTGAGCCATGGGGCCGTCGGTAGCAGCGATGACCAGGATAGCGCCGTCCA
>URKG01000035.1 GCA_900548265.1 uncultured Collinsella sp. | reverse complement strand
ATTTTTGCCCCGCCGGCCCGTCTTCGCGTTATTCCGGTTTGGTTTCTACCGTGGGAGTCTTGTTCGCCGCAACCGGAGTGCGGGCGGCGTCCATGCTCAGACAGTGTTTGGGGCAGCTTTCGATGCACTCGCCGCACACCACGCAGGCGTACGGGTCGATCGACCACGTTCCACCCTTGCGATCGACCGCGAGCGCGCCCGCCGGGCAACGCCGCGCGCACATGCCGCAGCAGATGCACACGTCCATGTCATTGACGATATGCCCGCGCAAGCGCTCGGGCGCCGTCAGCTCCTCCTGCGGATAGCAAACCGTGACCGGCTGCTTGACCATAGAACCCAAGGCCGTCTTGGCAAATGTCAGTAAACTCATGCCGCGCCTACCTTTCCGTGCAGCTAATACAGGGGTCGATGGTCAGGATAATCATGGGCACGTTGGCAAGAAGCACGCCCTGCAGCGCATGCGTCAGACCCGCCAGGTTTTGCGACGTCGGCGTGCGCACGCGGAAGCGGTCCAGGTTCTTGGTGCCGTTACCGCGTACATAGTAATATGCCTCGCCACGCGGCTGCTCAATCACAACCTCGCCGCGCGCGCCGTCGGCCGGCGTGAGCTTGGTGCGTCCACCGATGCCGTCGTGCGGAATCTTACCCACAAGCTCCTTGATGATGCCCATGGCCTGCGTGACCTCGGCGCAACGCACCTGGCAGCGGGCATAGCAGTCGCCATCGCTAGCAACGATAGGCTCAAACGCGGCCAGGTCCGCATAGGCGCCGTCGCCGAACATGCGCACGTCGTAATCCACGCCCGAGGCGCGCCCAAACGGGCCGACCATCGAAAGCTCCAGCGCGTCCTTCTTGCTGATCACGCCCACGCCATGCAGGCGCTCGCCGCAGCTATTGTCGTCCAAAAACGTATGCACCAGGGCCTCGTAGTCGGGGCGCATGGCGTCAAGCGTCTGGACAATGCCTGCCAGCTCGGAGTCCTCGATGTCGTGCTTAAGGCCGCCGATCTCGTTAATCGAAAGGATCACGCGGCCGCCGCAGGTGCTCTCAAAAATCTTGAGAATTTGCTCGCGCAGCGTCCACGAGCGATAGAACAGCGCCTCGAAGCCAAAGGCATCGGCGAGCAGGCCCAGCCACAGCAGGTGCGAGTGAATGCGCGAAAGCTCGTGCAAAATGATGCGGATATACTGCACGCGGCCGGGCACCTCAATGTCGAGCATGCGCTCGCAGGCGCTGGCATAGCCGCAGCTGTGGCCCACGGCGCAGATGCCGCAGATGCGCTCAGCGATGTAACCAAACTGATGCATATCGCGCTTTTCGGTGAGCTTCTCGAGTCCGCGGTGCACAAAGCCGATCTGCGGAATTGCCTCGATGACGCGGTCGTCCTCGATCACCAGGTCCAGATGAAGCGGCTCGGGCAGCACCGGGTGCTGCGGGCCAAACGGAATAACGGAGCGATGTGCCATGGACCTTACGCCTCCTTTTTCTGCTTGTCGCGGGCGGCCTTGGCGGCAAGCGCCGCGCGGACCTTGGCCGCTTTCTCGGGATCCATGGCGGCGAGCTTTGCTTCCAGCTCGGCGGCTTTGAGCGCGGCCTTGGCGGCAGCTTCATCGTGCTGAGCATCGGAGCCGGCAGCCGCAGCGGGCTGAGCGACAGTAGCACCCGCAGCACCCTCCCCCGCAGCGGCCGCGGCAGCGGCGGCCTTCTCGGCCGCAGCCTTGCGCGCCTTGGCCTCGGCAGCGGCACGGACCTTCATGGCCTTCTCGCGCGCAGCCTTCACCTCGGGCGTGATAACGCTCATGGGTTCGGCAGTCGAGACCTGGTAGAAAAAGCCCTTAAAGTCGAGCTGTATGTCGGTGATGGCAAGTCCAAATAGGTCGTGGGCCTCATTTTCAAACGGGAACACCGCGGGGTAATACGAGCTGATGGACGGAATCTCCTGGCACTGGTCGATGCCCTCAACCACCAGGTTCTCAATCGCATAGCTGCCGTCCTGAGCGATCCGCTCCTGAGCAGCACGAACGTTGATAAACGTATAGACCAGGCGATACGATCCGTCGTCCACACAGCGCTCGGCGTGCATTTGCACAAAGCGCGCGCCGACGCCCTTGAGCGCCTGGACATGCGACAGGAGCTCGTCGATCCCGACGGTGGTATAGATTGCCTTTTGCATTACTCGGCCTCCTTTGCAGCGACGGGCGTCTCAGCAGGTGCGTCGCCAGCGGCGGGCGCGGCGGGCTTCTCGGCAGGCGCGTCACCGGCACCGTCAGCCCCGGCCCCCGCAGCCACAAACCCGTCCTCGCCCAGCTCAACGCCACCGTCCCAGGTTGCGGCACCGCCCACGGTGAGCGGGTCACCGCCAGCACGCATCACGGCCTCCTTCTGGTCCAGGATGCCGCACGCCTCCACAATGGCATCGATTACGGTCTCGGGGCGAATGGCGCACCCGGGCGCGTACACGTCCACGGGAATCGCGCGGTCCACGCCGCCGATCACGTTATAGGCATCGCGGAATACGCCGCCCGAACACGCGCAAATTCCGCACGCCACCACGCACTTGGGCTCGAGCATCTGGTTGTAGATCTGGCGCACGACGGGCAGGTTCTGCGCGTTGACCGAACCCGTCACCAAAAAGATATCCGCATGCTTGGGGTTGCCGGTATTGACCACGCCAAAGCGCTCCGCATCGAACAGCGGCGTGAGCGAGGCCAGCACCTCGATATCGCATCCGTTGCAGCTCGAGCCGTCGTAATGAATAACCCACGGCGAGCGCGACATTTTATGATCCATGGATGCCGCCTCCTAAATAAACACGTCGACGAGGATGGGCATAAGGTTGAGCAGGCCAAACACCAGCGCCACGCCCCATCCGAGCTTAAAGCAGCTGCGCCAGGTGCTGCGCGCGAAGGTGTTGTCGATCAGGACCTCGACAAAGTACGTCGCGGCCATCACGACCAGGGCGACCACCCAGCTCACCGGGTTGTCCCAAACAAAGAACATGCCCACCCACATCAAAAACAGCACGGTCTCGCACCAGTGCATAAGGGTCATCTTGGCCAGCGTGCCGCCGCTCATCTCGGTGGCGACGCCCTGGACGATCTCCTGATGCGCGTGATGCGAGTACGAAAGGTCAAACGGCGACTTGCGCAACTTGATGGTAAGCACCGCGAGCAGCGCGAGGAAAATGGGCGCGCTGTACACGATGATGGGGGCCGACTGCCCCGTCACGGCGATGGAATCGAAGCTGTCGGTGGCAAGGTACAGGCCCACGCTCATCAGCAGAACGGCAGGCTCGTAACTCATAACCTGCAGCAGCTCGCGGTCGGCGCCGACCTGGGCAAACGGGCTTTGCGTCGAGGCGGACGCCAGCACCACAAAGATCGCGGCGAGCGTCACCATAAAGGCGCACAGCAGCGTGTTGGAGCCCGACACAAAGATGCCGCCGCCCACGACGGTAAAGATGAGCGCGCACGCCATATAGGTATCGTCCATGGTATTTACGCTGGCGGGGGCCTTGCGCAGCAGCTTGGCAACGTCGTAGAAGGGCTGCAGCAGGCGCGGGCCCACGCGGCCCTGCATACGGGCGGACAGCTTGCGATCGATGCCGTCGATCAGGCCACCAACCAAAGGCGCCAGCAAGGCAAACACCACGGTGCCAATAAAAATGCCCACGACGCCCGAACCTTCAAAATACTTGCCGCGCAGCACCGAAGGCGCGCTCATGGCAAGCCGCTCGGGCCCAATCCACGCGCAACACAGCAGCGCAAACAAGATAATGCTGCAGCACACGACGCTACCCGCGGGGCCAATGCGCTTCTCGCCAAGGGCGTCCTCCGAGTACCAATTGCGCTTTTCGGCCTTCACCTCGCGTCCCATCGAGCCGCGGAAATGGCGATATTTGTCGGTTCCCACGCCCGAAAGATATACGTTTACGTGCGGTTTGTTGCTCACGCGGAATGAAGTCAGCAGCACCACGGCGATAAACGCCACGATAACCACCATCAGATACATGGCGTCCTTGCCGATAACGTACGGCACGCGGCCAAACACCATGGCCAAGTAAGGCGACACCAGACCGCTCGAGATAACCGGAAACGCCACGCAGCACAGAATCAGCAGCGCGGCGATGGTGTTGAGGGCCATCCATTCGGTCTTATGGACATTGACCTCAACGTTTTGAGCCGTGGGGTCGACGCCCGAAAGCTTGGCAAGCCACTTGCCCCAGAAGTAAAACGTCGCGGCCGAGCCAAAGGCAAGCACCATGATCATGAGCACGTTGCCGGTCTGCGCAAACGCCACCAGGGCGCCCCACTTGGACACGAGCATGCCAAACGGCGCCACAAACATACCCATGATGCCCAGCATCATCAGACGCGTCAGGTGCGGCATGCGGCTGAACATACCGTCCATGTCCTCGATATTGCGGCTGCCGATATGATGCTCGGCCGTGCCCACACACAGGAATAGCAGCGACTTGGCCACGGTATGGAACAAGATCAGGAAGATGGCGGCCCACACGGCCTCGGGCGCGCCGACACCCAGGCAGGCACTGATGAGGCCCAAGTTGGAAATGGTGGAGTATGCGAGCACGCGTTTGGCATTGCTCTGCGAGATAGCCATGAGGGCAGCGAGCAAAAACGTGATGGCACCCACACTCGTGACCATAAAGCCGGTCACGGGATAGATGGCGTAGAGCGGGCTCAGCTTGACCATTAGGAACACGCCGGCTTTGACCATGGTTGACGAGTGCAGCAGGGCGCTCGTGGGCGTGGGGGCAACCATGGCACCGAGCAGCCAGGTATGGAACGGCATCTGCGCGGCCTTGGTAAGGGCGGCGAGCGACAGCAGGATGACCGGCATCACCAGCAGCGCGGATTGCGCGGTGCCGGCGCCGGAAAGCTCGATCATGCCCGAGATGGTCAGCGGCATGCCGTTAACGTGCAGGTACATGAGTCCGGCCAAAAACGCGATGCCGCCCAGCATGTTGAGGATGATCTGGGTGAAAGCGTTTTTAATGGCCTCGGGCGTGCGCGTGTAGCCAATCATAAGGAACGAGCACACGGTGGTGATTTCCCAGCCGCAGAACAGCCACTCAAGGTTGTCGCTCGTCACGATGACGAACATGGCCGAGAGAAACAGGAACATGAGCGCCAGGAACTGCGGGCGACGGTCGGGCGCGGTCTGCCCGCGCAGCGCGGCCTCGTGCTCGTCATGGGCCTGGAAGTCCTTCATGTAGCCCAGGGCATACACGCAGATGAGGCTGCCGACGATGCCGACGGCAAGCACCATGATCACGCTCATGTAGTCCAGGTAGAGCGGCGTCGCCGTGACGGCTTCGGCCGCGGGCAGCGTCATGGCTGCAAAGGCGAGCGAGCCCACCAGCTGGACTATGCCGAGCACCATGGTGAGCGCGTTCCTATATTTGTATGCGTTGTACAGGATGACGGCGCACAGGATGACATCGATGGCGGAGCTGATGATCGAGAGCACATGCGAGGTACCGGGGGCAACCTCAAAGCTCTGCGGACCCGTGCCAAAAAACATGACGGAGACTACAACTGTCACCGCCATAATAATGCCGGAGCCTATGAGCCCCACCGCATCGCGGGCGCGGTCACCGCGCGCGAGCAGCATGCCCAGCGCCGGTACCAGCGGAAACAGGGTAAGGAAATACAGTAGCGTCATACCATCACTCCCCCATGCAAAAATGCTGCAATTGTTTAACGTTATAGCTCAATTGAGGAGTAGCGGCGGCAGGTTTTCGGTCAACTGGGGAGTTTTAGGCGTACGGGGCAAGGGCACGTCCGCTTTGGAGCAGTGGGGCGGCAAGAAAAATGCGCCCCTGTGGGCGCACCCTCTTGCTACTCTGCCTGTTTAACGCGCGGCTTGCGACCGCGCGGCTTATCGATAAGCGCGTCGGCGCCGCCATCGCGATACTGGCGACACCAGGCCTTGACCGAAGACTCGCTGGGAATCTTGTGCTTAATCATGGCTTCGCGAACCGTCAGGCCGTTTTCCAGGCGATCCTTTACCACGGCGAGCTTGACGTCGTACGAATAGGTGTGATGGCGAGCGCCCGCGTTGAGCACGGCGTCGGCGCCGCCCACGGCATATGCGCGGGCCCACTGACGAGCCGTGGCCTGGGGAATGCCAAGCTTTGCGGCGAGGGCGCGGTGACCGACCCCCTCTTGGAGGATCTCGACGGCGCGCTG
This sequence comes from uncultured Collinsella sp., assembly GCA_900548265.1. Lineage (GTDB taxonomy): Bacteria > Actinomycetota > Coriobacteriia > Coriobacteriales > Coriobacteriaceae > Collinsella. The sequence goes on along the minus strand of URKG01000035.1, from coordinate 4,130 downwards.
CCTAACCTCGGGCGCATGCGTGCGAGTCCTAGTTGCTTCCGACATACCTGCCACTTCTTAGCCTTAACCGTTAATCTGCTTTCTTACGTGCACGCTAGATAGTAGCATTTTGCTGTTTGCTCAAAGTAGTTAATTAAAATAGACGCGGCGTTATCTGGGCATTTGACACCTATTTACGACATTTCTTTATCGATTATTTACGCTGGTAGCTAGCTCGCAGCTAATCGTCATTCGTTTGCCAACAAAATTGACATCTCTTTATGTCCTTTGGTCTAGAGGGAATAATTATTAACCCCTCCCCCAATAATTTTGAGCGGCCTGCAGGGCAGTGACGCCTCACTCCTCATGATTACCGCGCATTGCCATCCACCCGAGCAAAACAAAAAGGACGGGACCTGCTGCGCTTGCAGACCCCGCCCCGGTTGACACCCGATGGGACGCAGTCGGGCGAGGCAGGTCCGTGCTGCCGCCCCGCCTGGCCGCGATGTTCAACTACAGCTCGTTGGCCGCGTGATACGCCGTGCGAATGGCGCTCGCAATGTCGGCAGTACGCTCGCCCGAGCAGTCGCCCACGCAGGTCACGGGCACCGTCACGCCGTCCAGGTCAAACGCGTTGGCCTTGGAGCCCACGGCCATCACCACGTAATCGCAGGCGATCTTCACCGGCTCCTCGGCGCCGTCCTCGGTGGTGCGAATGGCCTCCACGCCCTCGTCGGTAATGGCGGTCAGGCGGGTCTTCACGTGCTGCTCCACGTTGTGCTCTGCAAAGTCGCTCATAATCAGCGGCAGAATGGTCTCGGACTCGCCCGCGGCAATCTTGTCGAGCATCTCCACGATCGCCACCTCGCAGCCGTGCTGCAGCAGGTACTCGGCAGTCTCGGTGCCCACCAGGCCGCCGCCAATGACAGCGACGCGGCCCGTAAGCTCCGCCTTGCCGGCCAGCACGTCCCAGCTCGAGACGACCTTCTCCGAGTCGGCGCCCGGAACGGGAATGACCACGTCGTGTGCGCCCACAGCAACAATCGCAGCGTCGGCGGCGTTGAGGTCCTCAACGGTAGCGGCATGGTTGAGCTCAACCTTCACGCCCAGGCCGGGCAGAATCTTCTCGTAGTACTCGACCGAGCGCATGATCTCGTCCTTGCGCGGGGGCGCGGCCGCCAGCACAATCTGGCCGCCCAGATGGTCGCTCGCCTCGTAAACGGTCACATCGTAGCCGCGCTTGGCCGCCACGCGTGCGGCCTCCAGGCCGGCAATACCGCCGCCCACCACGGCGATCTTCTTGTCGCCCTCGCCCGGCTTGATGGCGATGGTCGCCTCGTCACCGTTCTCGGCATTAAGCACGCACGAGATGTACTTGCGGTTTTGAATCGCGTCGACGCAACCTTTGTTGCAGTTGAGGCACTCGCGGATGGGTTCGCCCGTGGCGGCCTTCAGCGCAATGTCGGGGTCGCACATGAGCGAGCGGCCATAGGCGATGATGTCGGCGGCGCCGTCTTCCAGAATCTTCTCGCCGGCCTCGACCGAGACAACACGGCCGACGGTTGCCACCGGCACGGAGACCAGGGCCTTGACGCGCTCGGCCACGGGCAGCGTCCAGTTGTAGGGCATGGCGCCCATGGGCGGAATGGTGTCGCCCATGTTGCCGGTGTGGTTGGCCTGTGCGACCTGGATCATATCGATGCCCGCGCCCTCGAGCAGCTTGGCGAACTCGCAGGCCTCGTCGGGCCGCAGGCCGCCCTTGCCGCGCGGCGTGCCGTCGGGGTTCTCCATGATCACGGGGAGCTTGTACTCCACCATCAGCTGCGGCGCGGCTTCCTTAATGGCAGCGACAACCTCCAGCGCGTAGCGGACGCGGTTCTCGAACGAGCCACCGTACTCGTCGGTGCGCTGGTTGAGGATGGCCGAGCACAGCGAACCCACCAAGCGGTCGCCGTGGACCTCGATGGCATCGATGCCGGCCTGCTGCGCGCGAGCGGCCGAGGCAGCGATGGCCTCCTTGATCTGGGTGAGCTGCTCTACGCTCGCCTCGTTCACAAAGTGCTGCATGTCGTGATGCAGCTTGGCGTAGGCCTGGTTGCGGATCTCGTTGGACTCGGCCATCTTGGCGGCAAAGGTCTCCTCGTCGCCGGCGGCCTTGGCCTCCTGCGCGGCCTTGGCGGCGGCCATGGAACCCATGACCATGCGGCCGACACCGGGCACATCGTACTCAGGGTGGAACAGCTGCAGCGCGACCTTGGCGCCGTGCTTGTGGACGACGTCGGCCAGGGCCTTAAACGTGGGAATCTGGGCGTCGGTCGCCAGCTTGGGCGTGGGGCTTGCGGTCATAACGGGAGCGACGTCGCCGATGACGATGTAGCTCACACCGCCACGGGCCAGGCGCTCGTAAAAAGCCAGGCTGCGCTCGCCAATGGAGCCGTCGCGCTCCTCGTAGCCGGTGGTAAGCGGCGGGAACATAATGCGGTTCTTGAGCTCAAGGGGGCCAACCGTAATGGGCTGGAGCAGCTTGGATGCAGGTGCGGTCATGGACATTCCTCTCTTGTAGGCGCGGCGGCGATGGTGCCGCGTAGTTGTCTAGAGGATATGGCATGGGAATACAACAGCGCAACGGAAATCGGCGGACGGCAGGTAGCGGCAGGTGGATGGGGATGGGCGGGGCGGCCCGTCGGCTTGTCTCAATCTGTAACAGTTACGCGGCAAAACCGGGTCTTACTGTTACAGATCGAGATATTCCCCTCGACCCAACCTCAACAATCTCAATCTGTAACAGCTAGACCCACTTTTGACCCCTACCTGTTACAGATCGAGACAAACCAAACCCGCCTGCTAGAAAATCTCAATCTATAACAACAACTCGGCAAAATCCGTCCCTCGTGTTACAGATTTAGACAAACGAAGACCGTCCTGCCGAAACATCTCGATCTGTAACACTTAGCGGCTTATAGGACAAAATGTGTGTCCACGTTGGGGGCATCGGCGCAGGTCGATGCCCCTTTTTCAGCCGTTTAAATTCCGTGCCCGCTTTTAACCGCTCGGACAGAATGTGTGTCCGGTTGCCGATCGTTCCCGCAGGTAGATAACCTTTTCCGGAACCGTTAAATACCCTTTCGGAAGAGGTGCCCATGAAGGCCGTTTATTGCCCCTACTGCGGCGGTCGGACCAAACGCAACGGCAGGACCTCATCGGGGTCCCAGCGGTGGAGGTGCACGGCCTGCGGCGCGTCGACGACGGTAAGGTACGACGACACGGCGACGAGGCTGGACGAGTTCCTCGGGTGGCTCCTCTCCAAGGACTCCCAGGCGGCGATGCCGGGCGGCGGACGGTCCTTCAGGCGCAGGACGGCCGAGTTCTGGGAGGTCTGGCCCATGCCCGTCCCCGACGGCGAGCTGCACCGCGTGCTCTACGTCGACGGGATCTGGGTCGCGCGCGACCTCGTGGTGCTCATATGCTGCAGCGGCGAGAGGGTGGTCTCCTGGTACATGGCCAGGTCCGAGAACTCGGGGGCGTGGTCGGCCCTCATGTCGCCGATCCCGGCGCCCGAGGTGGTCGTCACCGACGGCGGGAGCGGGTTCGCCAAGGCCGTGCGCGAGACCTGGCCGCGCACCAGGGTCCAGAGGTGCACCTTCCACGCCTTCTCGCAGGTCAAGCGCTACACGACGACGCGGCCGAAGCTCCAGGCGGGGCGCGAGCTCTACCTCATCGCGCGCGACCTCATGGGCATCGAGACGCTGCACCAGGCCGAGCTCTGGGTCGAGCGCTACCTCGACTGGTGCGGGTTCTGGGCCGACTTCCTGGAGGACAGGACCGTGGTGGACGGCAGGAGGGCCTGCACCCACGAGAGGCTGAGGCGGGCGCGCTCGTCGCTGTCGTCGCTGGTGTCGGCGGGGACGCTGTTCACCTACCTCGACCCCGCCCTGGCCAAGGCCGGCCCGCTGCCGTCGACCAACAACATGATCGAGGGAGGGGTGAACTCGCAGCTGAGGGCCGTCCTGCGCAACCACCGGGGGCTGACGTCGGCCAGGCGCGTGAAGGCGGTGTTCTGGTGGTGCCTCGCGCACTCGGGGGACGCGAGGACGGCGCTGTTAGCGCTAATCTAAAATTGACCACTTTCGCAAACGCATCTCGCCGAATGC
>URKG01000034.1 GCA_900548265.1 uncultured Collinsella sp. | reverse complement strand
TCTTGAACACCTTTCGCTCTTAAATAGGTGTCCAATTCATCATACCCACTCCAATGGATACGCCTAGGCGCGGTCCAAGAAATCGTCCGCATCCCCATCTGACACTATTTCACCGCAACTTAGAAGGTGTCGGCGTATAACGCTTCACCCCAAATTAAATTGATTCGTTGAATAGACACATTACAAATCTTTAGACTTCGTTTAATCTACAAGTGGGTATTATCACACATTAAGCACACGTGAAAGGATATACCCATGTCGCTTACACAGTCAGCAGAGCGTGCAGCGCTTAACAAGCTCATCGATTATCTCGACGACAACCCGCAAGAAAACATCGACAAAATCATGGACCTCGTGAACAAGCTGGTCCCCAATCGCGTATTTCCTGTACAGCGAGAGGCATTCACCAATGTCATCAAGAGCCGCGGCAATTGGTATGACCTGATCATGCGTGTGTTCAGCCTTAATCCCCAGATGCGAACCAAACTGCTTAAGACCCTCATTGTCGACGCCAACCTGCTTGCTTGGCCAGAGCAGGAAAAGAACCGCGAAAAGTACCAGTGCAACGTTCCGTGGGCCATCCTGCTCGATCCCACGAGCGCCTGCAACCTGCATTGCACGGGCTGCTGGGCCGCCGAGTACGGCTACAAGCAGAATCTCTCGTTCGAAGACATCGACTCTATCGTTACGCAGGGCAAAGAGCTCGGTACGCATATCTACATCTATACCGGCGGCGAGCCGCTCGTCCGCAAGCACGACCTGATCAGAATTTGCGAAAAACATCAGGACTGCGTGTTTCTCTGCTTTACCAACTCCACGCTGATCGACGAGGCCTTCTGCGACGACATGATTCGCGTAGGTAATTTTGTCCCTGCCATCAGCGCCGAGGGCAATGAGCACACAACCGACGCCCGTCGCGGCGAGGGTACCTACGCAAAGATCGAGCACGCCATGAAACTCCTGCGCGAGCGCGACTTGCCGTTTGGTATCTCCACCTGTTGGACCAGCGCCAATGCCGATACGGTTGCTACCGAGGAGAACATGGACTGGATGATCGGCGAGGGAGCACTCTTCTGCTGGTACTTCCACTTTATGCCGGTTGGCCGCAATGCAACCCCCGAGCTCATGCCCACGCCCGAGCAGCGCGAGCACATGTATCACTTTATCCGCGAAATGCGTGAGAAGAAGCCGCTGTTTACGCTCGACTTCCAAAACGACGGCGAGTTTGTAGGCGGATGTATCGCCGGCGGCCGCCGCTACCTGCACATCAACGCCGCCGGAGACGTGGAGCCGTGCGTGTTCATCCACTACTCAAACGCCAACATCCACGATGTGAGCTTACTCGACGCGCTGCGCTCTCCCCTCTTTATGAAGTACTACGAGAACATGCCGTTCAACGACAACTACCTCAAACCATGCCCCATGCTCGAGAATCCCGACGTGCTGCCCAAAATGGTCGCCGAGAGTGGCGCAATGAGCACCGATCTTATCGAGAAGGAGTCACCCGAGCAGCTGCGCGAAAAGACCCAGGCTGCCGCCGAGGCATGGTCACCTGTCGCCGACCGCATCTGGAACGACTCCGACGATCCGCTATATGCCAAGCGTCACGAGGATAAGTCACAAGGTATGGCCGATAGCGACATGCACAAGTTCGAAAAACAGGGCCGCACACTCAAAAACGGCGATTAATGCTGCCCTACACGACAAACGCTCAGAAATGAAGCGGAGCAGTCTCGAGGCACATCTTCGAGGCTGCTCCGCCTTACCGTCAAAACAGTTTTACTAAGTTGCGGTGAAATAGGGACTAGATCGGCCTTCCAATAACCAAAACAATCCCTATTCCACCGCAACTTCTTTAAGTTGTTGAATTATCGATGCTATTCGAAGCGAGATTCCAGGCTCGACAGGCCGTTGAGTGTGAGGTCATTGGCAACCTCCGAGACGCGCTCGATAGGAACCGAGCCATCAGACAATGCCCACGTGCGATAGATACCGATAATACCCGACAGCAAAAACGCCAGATAGTAGTCGAACATCTCGTCCTTGAGACCTTGGGGCAGCAGATCGCGCTCGGCAATCTCGTGTTCGAGCGGCGAACGAAGACGAGCCATAAAATCATCGAGCGGAATGTTCTCGATCAGCTGACGATTGAGCACCAAGTTGTTACACAGTGCCTCGTTAACGGTTTTAAAGAAGGTCGCCGCCGCGCCCAGAGCGCGCTCGTTGGTGTCGCCGTCCATGGAAGCAAGCGTTTTCTCGACCGAGTCGACAATCATCTCCACCACATCGACGGCAATGGCATCGAGCAGGCCGTCAACCGTACCAAAGTGAACGTAAAAGGTTTTGCGGTCGACATTGGCCTCGCGCGCGATGGCACTCACCGTAATGTCTGCCAGCGGCTTTTCCATGAGCAGGCGCTCGAAAGCGGAAAGGATGGCATTACGGCTGCGAACGATGCGACGATCAAGACGCGGTTTGCTGGTTGCCATGGGCGTGTCCCTTCGATATGCGAGCATTCATCAACAGATGAGAGATAATCTACGTAAGAGGATTATCCCCCATACAGCACAAATATGCCCCGCATCATGAAGAACGCACGACTGTCCTACTGCGACTTAGAGTGCTTCTTCTTATTGAGTACCGACGGAGATACGCGAATACCATCGCCTGTCTGGCGCACATAGGCTTTATGAGCCGGCTTAGCGGTCCCAGAAGCCTTCTGAGCCTGCTTCTTGGGATCAACAGTAACAGCATTCGCGGGGTGAGGCTTAGTGGGCGCAGAGGGCGTCTGAGGCGTGCGGCCGAGCTTGCGCATCACGCGATCCCAGCGCGCATGGATGCTCTCGTTGTGGGCGCTCTTAAGGCCCAGCAGGGGCGCAGCCAAAATGGTCGGCGCAATAAACGTAATGAGGCGCCACAGCAGATAGCCAGCGGTCGAAGCCGACCCAAAGAAATGACCCAAGAACAATGCAAAGCCGCCCTCAGCGCCACCAGTTCCACCGGGCAGGGGGACCGCAGAGCTCAACAGCTGGACAAAAGCGCTCGCGGCCATGACCGAGAAAAAGTCGACCTCATGGTGGCCAAAGGCAAGCATCAGGAAATACGGCACGAGGTAGAAAAACGCGAGCTGCAGCATGGTGATGACCACCGTGAGCAGCATGGACGAAAAGTGGCCAGCCGAAAGCTTGAACTTCTCAGAGAAGGAGTAGATCTCGCCATCGACAAACGTGCGCCAACCCTCGATCTTAGTGGCCGAGACACCAATGCGCTCGAGCCAATTGATGATGCAATGGGCGACGCGCGTGACGGTCTTAGGCATGAGCGCGACGGCGAAGATGCCCAGCAAGATGCAGCAGTGCCCACCAAAGCTAAAGACACACAGCAGCGTCATGTCGCCATAGCGCTCGGCAAAAAACGGCATGCGAGCAAGCAGTAGGATAGCGCCCCAGGCAACGAGGCCAAACTGATACACGATAAAGCGCGTGAACTGCGTGGCGCCAGCCTCGCCGACATTTTGGCCCGCCTTGGTCAGGCGGTAGATCTGGGCGGGAGTCGAGCCCATCATCATAGGTGTGAGGTTGCCAAAGAAGATGCCGCTCGCCTCGACCGAAATCAGGTCGCGGATGCCGACGGGTGAATATGGGTCGAGCCAGACGGCGATCGCATAGGCCACAATGCCAAAGAACAGATACATGAACATGCAAAGACACGCGACAACGAGCCATGGCGCCTGGACGCTCGACATTGCGGCCCAGAACTGCCCCATCTGCCCGGTTACCACCAGATAGACGATATAACCCACCAGCACGACGCCGATAAAGATGGCGCCGCGGCGTGCGCTCTTATTGTCATCTCCGCCCGAGGCCTCAACCTCGACCTGGGGCTTAGACGTATGCTGAGAGGACTCCGTCATGAGACTCCTTCTAACAGTCAAAATATCTTGGATATTGTACCCGTAAGGGCCATAGGCAGAACGCAAAGCTCTGGTTCAAACGGGAATTGCAGACGGTTGTTTGAAAATAAAAAACCCGACCTTCCATGGGAAGGCCGGGTATCAGATGCGTGGTAGCCCGTACCAGATTCGAACTGGTGATCTCCGCCTTGAGAGGGCGGCGTCCTAAACCGCTAGACGAACGGGCCATAAGCCTCAGCAGAAAAGAAGTGGTAGCCCGTACCAGATTCGAACTGGTGATCTCCGCCTTGAGAGGGCGGCGTCCTAAACCGCTAGACGAACGGGCCACATGACATCTGCACTGCCGTGCTGCGAGGAAATATATTACGGGACAAAAAACGTCAGCGCAAGAAGAAATTCCAAATTGCCGAAAAATTGTCGGAAGGTTATGGAACACGCAGGTAAACTGGGTAGCTAATTCAAGTTGAGATGGACCAAAAGAGCTTCGCGCTCGTTGGAAATGTTGTCTTCGATCACGGCGTCGAGGGCGGAGTTGAGAAGCTGCCCCAGTTCCGGCCCGGGCTTGACTCCAGCACGAATCAGGTCGCCGCCGTTGATGGCGAGCATCTTGAGCGTATAGGGCTCCCCCGCCCTCAGCAGCACGTGCGCCATCGCGCGCATCTCCTCAATCGTCTCGACGTAATAGAAGCACGACGGGGCCTTGCCAAGTGTGTCGGCACGCTTGAGGTCCATGAGCTCGTCCATCAGACGCGGCGTGTCGACGCCCTCACCCGAAAGCGTGCGCATCATATTGAGCAGGCAGGAGCGCTCGGGGCGCAGCGGCTTATCGTGATATTTGATGAGCAGGCACACGTCGCGCACCAGGTCGTGCGAGAGAGCCAGGCGATCCATAATGATGCGCGCTTTCTTGGCGCCGAGCTCGGGATGACCGTAGAAGTGTCCGCTGCCGGCGTGATCGACCGTAAAGCACTCGGGCTTGGAGACATCGTGCAAAAACGCCGCCCACATAAGGCTCGACGATGGCGCGACGCCGTCGCACAGCGCCAGCTCCCCTGCCACCGTCAGCACACGGGCGATATGCTCGTAGACGTTAAACGCATGGTAGACACTTCGCTGATCAAACCCGCGACCCGCTGCCAACTCGGGCACAGCGGCACAGATGAGCTCGGGATAGCGAAGCATCGCGTCTCCCCCATGACCGGTCGAAAGAATGCCCTCGAGCTCAATACCCACACGCTCGCGCGCCACGGCATCGAGCAGCGGCGCGCACTCGGCAAGCGCACGCTTAGTCTCGGGCTCAATCATAAAGTCCAGACGGCAGGCAAAGCGCACCGCACGCAGCATGCGCAGGGCGTCCTCGTTAAAGCGACGCTTGGGATCACCGACAGCGCGAATCAGCTTGCGCTCCAAGTCACCCTGGCCGTCGTAGCGGTCGACAAGCCCGCGCTCGGGATGCCAGGCCATGGCGTTGACGGTAAAGTCGCGGCGGGCCAGATCGTCCTCGAGCGAGGCGGCACGCTCGACACTCTGAGGATGGCGCCCATCGGTGTAAAAGCCATCCAGGCGGTACGTGGTGACCTCGATACGCTCGCCATCGGAAATAGCCGTGATTCCGCCAAATTTAATGCCCGACTCCACGACCGCGATATCAGCGGCCTCGAGCGCCGCTTTGGACTCCTGCCACAGGCCGCTACAGCACATATCAACATCGTGGTTGGGGCGCCCCATCAGGGCGTCGCGCACCCAACCGCCTACGTACCAAGCCTCAAGACCAGCCGCCTCAAGCGCGAGCAGGACGCGCAGGGAGGCATCGGACGGTTGCGTACCGTTGAGCGAAACATTGCACATGTCTATGGCCTCCTGCACTTGTGAGCGTTAATCGATGGTTCTCAAGAAGTCTAGCAAGAAACGAGAAAGCGCGCACACGCAATTGCTTCGTCGATTCGATAAAACGAGACAGCAGACGCCACATACGTTCAGCGCGCAAAAAAACACCCGCCTCGGTAATCCAAAGCGGGTGTTCGGCAACGATGTATCGATGCGGCTAGCAGACCTGGCGAACCTCGATGTGCTTCTTATATTCGTCCACCTTGGCAAAATCGCCCAGACCGGGGCACTCGACCACGTTGGCGCCGGTAGCCATCGAAAGGCGCAGGGCGTCCTCGACGCGCTCGGGGGCGTCGTGCCACACGGACAGGAAGGCAGCGAGCGAGGAATCGCCGGCGCACACCGTCGACAGCAGCTTGACGTCGAAGGTGCGGTTGGCAAACCAGATGTGCTCGCCGTTGGAGAAGTACGCACCGGCGCCGCCAAGAGTCAGCAGCACATTCTTGGCGCCCTTGGCGTGCAGCTCGGCCATCGCGCCCTTGACGGACTCATCGTCGCCACCGCTCACCTTAATGCCAAAGATATCGAGCAGCTCATCGTCATTGGGCTTGATCAGCAGCGGCTCCATGGCAATGAGGTCTGCCAGCTGATGGCTCGAGATATCGAGGACGAACTCGGCCCCCTTGGCCTTTACGCGGCGCAGGACCTCGGCCAGGAAGCCCTCGGAAGTGTTGGGAGGCAGCGAGCCACTGATGACCAAGCAGGTCATGTCATCGAGCGAATCGATGAGCTCAAACATCTCCTGCTCGTTGGCCTCGTTGATGGCGGCACCGGCGTTGACCATGTTGTACTCGGTGTCGGGGCCGGCGTTGAGGAACACGTTGACGCGCGTGATGCCGTCGGTCCACACGGGCTTGACGGGCACGCCCAGGGCCTCGGCGCCCTTGACGATGAACTCGCCCGAGAAGCCAGCGAAGAAGCCAAGGATCGTGGTGTCGACACCGTAGTGGTCAAGCGTAAACGAGACGTTAAGGCCCTTGCCGTTGGGCGTATAGACGGCGTTGCGAGTACGCGTGACGGTGTTGGCAGCAAGGCCGTCGCAGGCGATGTTGTAGTCAATGGCGGGATTTGCAGTGAGCGTGTAAATCATGAATGTTCCTTTCACGAAGCAGCGTGTTAATGAAAGTATATTCCACGCATCGGTAAAAGGCTAGGACAACTCGGTGAACGGTGTGGAAGCGATGAAGTACGGCGGGACACCTCTCCCCTGTGGCGGAACAAAAAGGCGCCCCAGCCGAAACCGGGGCGCCGCATGCGCACGAATACGTCGCGTTTCGATTACTGACGATCGAGCTTGCGGACAGCAACGCGCTTGCTGTACTCGTCGACGTGACCGAAGTCGCCGATGCCGACGGACTCGGCAACGTTGGCGCCGGTGGCCATAGCGAGCTTCATGGCCTCCTCGACGTTGTCGCGATCCCTGTACCACTTGTGCAGGAACGCAGCGAGGGTGCAGTCGCCGGCGCAGACGGAAGAGACCAGCTTGATGTTGAACTCACGCTTGGCGTACCAGATGTCCTCGCCGTTGGAGAAGTAAGCGTCGCCGCGGCTACCACGGGTGAGCAGCACGTTCTGAACGCCGGCGTCGTGAGCCATCTTCATGGCAACGCGGACCTCGTCGTCGGTGTCAACCGGCACGCCGAAGATGGCCTTCATCTCGTGATGGTTCGGCTTGATGAGCAGCGGCTTCTTGTGAGCGAGCTCCTTGAGCTTATCGGAGGACAGGTCCAGGACGACGTCGGCGCCACGGGCCTGAGCGTGCTCCATGACCTGAGCCAGGAAGTCAGGCGTAGCTTTGGGAGGCACGGAGCCGGAAACGATCAGGCACTCGAGATCGCCCGCGGTGTCCAGGATGTTGTAGAGCTCCTCCTGGTGCTGCGGCGTGATCGGAGCACCCGGGTTCAGGATGCCGTACTCGTGCTGGCCATCGTTGACGTAGGTGTTAATGCGCGTGATACCGTCGGTCCAGACCGGGCGGCAGAGGCAACCCAGGTTCATGACCTCCTCGACGATGAACTTGCCCGTGAAGCCAGCGAAGAAGCCGAGCGCGACGGTGTCGACGCCCATCTTCTTAAAGGCGAAGGACACGTCGAGGCCCTTGCCGTTAGCCGTGTAGCTGGCCGAGCCGGTGCGGACGTTCTCGTCGGGCTCGAGCGGAGAGCTCGAAACCGTCATGTCGACAGCCGGGTTAGCGGTTAGCGTGTAGAACATTTACAGTACCCCCTGTATATGTGAGGGCCGCGTGGCCGGCCCATTCCAACCACGCGGTTACCTCTGATACCAAATTAGCGAGCTGCGGACTCGAGCAGTGCCTTGACCTCGGCGGCGGTGTTGCAGGCGAGCGCCTTCTCGGCGAGCTCGTCGCACTCGGCCTTGGTCCACTGGCTGATGGTCTTGCGGGCGCGCAGGATGGACGGAGCGCTCATCGAGAACTCCTCCAGGCCCCAGCTGATCAGCAGCGGCTCGAGCAGCGGATCGGCAGCGGCCTCGCCGCACATACCGACCATGATGCCGGCCTTCACACCGCTCTCGATGATGTTCTTAAGCGAGCGGAGCACGGCGGGATAGTACACCTGGTACAGGTTGGAGATGGTGTCGTTGCCACGGTCGGCGCACATGGTGTAGCCGATCAGGTCGTTGGTGCCGATGGAGAAGAAGTCGGCGACCTCGGCCAGACGGTCTGCGAGCAGCGAAGCGGCGGGCGTCTCGACCATAATGCCGACCTCGATGTTCTCGTTGAACTTTCGACCCTCTTCGGACAGCTCGGCCTTGCACTGCTCGACGAGCTCCTTGACAGCCAAGACCTCCTCGACGCAGGTGACGAGCGGGATCATGATCTTGACGTCACCGAAGGCGCTAGCGCGCAGCAGAGCGCGGAGCTGGACCTTGTACTGGTCGGGATTGGCCAGGCAGTAACGCACGGCGCGGAAGCCCATGAAGGGGTTGTCTTCCTTGACCATGTGCAGATACGGAATCTCCTTGTCGCCACCCACATCGAGCGTGCGGATGATGACCGGAGCACCCTTGAGCGCGCTGGCGACCTTACGGTAGGCGTTGAACTGCTCCTCCTCGGAAGGAAGCTCAGCGGAGTCCATGAACAGGAACTCGGAGCGGAACAGACCGATGGCCTCGGCGTCGTGATCGAGCGCGTTGGGCACGTCATCGGGGTTACCGATGTTGCAGGCGATGATCTTCTTGATGCCATCGGCAGTCACGGACGGCTTGCCACGGAAGGCCTCGAGGGCTGCCTTCTCGGCAGCGAAGGCCTCGGCCTTGGCGGTGTAGGCAGCGAGCGTCTCCTCGTCGGGATCGGCCTCAACGATACCCTTGCCACCGTCGACGACAACGGTCATACCGTTGCGCAGCGCAGTGCAGCTATTGGAAACCGAAAGGACAGCCGGGATCTCAAGGGCGCGCGCAATAATCGCGGAATGCGACGTGCGGCCACCGGTCTCGGTGACGATACCGGCAACGTGGGCCTTATCGATCGTGGCGGTCATGGACGGCGTGAGGTCGTGCACGACAACGACAGTGTTCTCGGGCAGGACGGAGAGGTCGACGACCTCCTTGCCCAGCAGCTCGGCCAGAATACCGGTGCGGATGTCGGCGATGTCGGCCGCGCGCAGACGGAACATCTCGTCGTCCATGGACAGGAACATGTTCTCGAACATGGTCGAGGTGTCCATGAGCGCCCGCTCGGCGCAGGTACCGCCGTCAATGGCGGCGTTGATGGCGTCGGTCATGCCCGGGTCCTGAGCCAGGACAATGTGTCCGCTCATGATCTCGGCCTCGGCCTCGCCCACCGTCTCCTTCATGTGGTCGGCCTGAGCCTGGGTCTTCTCGCAGAAGACCGAAAGAGCGGACTGATAGCGCTCCTTCTCTGCTGCCGAATCAGCAACCTCGTGCGGCTCAAACGTCAAGTCGGGATCGACGGCAACCATGACGGTGCCGATACCGATGCCCTCGGAAGCGTTGACTCCCTGATACATTCCCATTCCTCTCTCCGTGTCATGTGATAAAGCGTTTTGCCATATCCATGACAAAAGAGCGCAGCTACCTTACAACAGGTCACTGCGCCCCCAAATATGAACTTAGTTGTTCAACATGCGACCCGTTTGAGTTCTACTCGCCAAGACCGCTCTTGATGAGCTCGATGGCAGCAGCCAGAGCCTCGGCCTCGTCAGCGCCGTCGCACTTGACCTCGACCTCGGTGCCGCAGGGGATACCAGCAGCCATGAGGGCCATCGGGGACTTGCCGTTGACCTCCTTCTCGGGGGTGACGACCGTCACGTCACAGGCGTACTTGCCCATGGTGGAGGCGAACAGACCAGCCGGACGCATGTGCAGACCCTGAGGATTAACGAGGGTAGCCTTCTCAGAAACCATAGTTGACTCCTTTTTTGTGTTTAACCCCTGTCATGCATGTGGCAGGAGTCAGATTCACGACGTTGTTTATATTAACTCACATCAAACGGTTTTTCATTATGTTTCAGACGAATTATTGGACAGATGTGTTTGTCTTCCGCTTGCTCGCCCACAGGGGCCCGCGCGCGGCCTGTGAGATTTCCTGCTCTACAGTCCTGCTCGCACGAAGAGCACATTAAGTGCTCTTCGGCTCGTGCGGAACTCGCGATAAATCT
>URKG01000033.1 GCA_900548265.1 uncultured Collinsella sp. | reverse complement strand
GGCTATTTTAGCTACCCGCTTGCTGGGTAGCTAAAATAGCCCCGTCCCAAATTAGCTACCCTGCCGGGTTGCTGCTGCTAGGCGAGGGCGGCCATGATGGTGCGGGCGACGCCGTCGTGGTCGTTGTCGTATTCGGTAATGGCGTCGGCGGCCTCGCGATCTTCGGGCTCGGCGTTGATCACGGCCATGCCATGGCCCGCTGCCTGCAGCATGGGAATGTCGTTGATGTTGTCGCCGAACGCCCAGGCGTCGGCGAGACGCTCGCCCAGGTGCTCGCATAGCCACGTGAGGGCCGTTCCCTTGGTGGCGCCCTCGCCCATGACCTCGATATTCATGGCGTACGAACGCGTGACCTCAATGCCTCCGAGCGTGTCGAGCTCCGCTGCGATGGTGTCGCGATCGGCCGGGTCGTGCCAGTACATGGCGATGCGTTCGAGTGTCTCGACCTCGTCGATCTTGTTGTCGATATCCATGTCGATCGGTGTTCGTGTGCGCTTGAGCGAAGCCGCGATGTGGGGGTCGCCGCCGCAGAATTCGTCCAGGCGCGTGTAGAGCGAGCGGGGGAGGAAGCACTGCCCGTCCGCGAAGATATCGAAGGTGACGTCATGGCCGGCGGCAATGCTATGGACGCGGTGGGCGATGGCGCGGTCGAGCGGTCGGCTCAAAATGCACGTAGCACGTGAAGTATCGGTGGGCGTACCGTCGTCGAGCTGCCAGACGCTGGCACCGTTGGCGCAGACCGCGTAGTGTACGGCGGGGTGAGCGAGGATGGGCTCAAAGATGCCCGACAGCGGGCGCCCCGTGCAGGGCACAAACTCAATACCGCGGCGCGCAAGCTCGTCGAGCATCGCCCAGGTGGCGTCGCTCATCTGCTTATCGCTCGTCAGCAGCGTTCCATCCATATCGGAAAACACAATCATTCGTTGCGATCCTTTCTACTGGCATAAAAAGCGTGGCCGAGGGCGGTGATGCCCTGGCCACGCTCGGGTTCTATGACGGTCCGCGTCCTAGCGGTCGGCGAGCGGCTTATACTCCAGCGGCTCGATCACCGGACGATACGCGGGGCGGATGATGCGATGCGCGCAGAAGAGCTCTTCCATGCGGTGCGCCGACCAGCCGGCCATGCGGGCGACGGCGAACAGCGGCGTAAAGAGCGTCTCGGGCACGCCGAGCATCTTGTAGATAAAGCCCGTGTACAGGTCGATGTTGGCGCAGATGGGCTTGGTCATGCCGTGATCGCGCATCACCTGCGGGGCCAGGCGCTCGATGCGCTCGATGAGCGCGAACTCCTCGCCCAAGTCCTTCTTGGCGGCAAGCGTGCGCGCGTAACGGCGGCACACCTCGGCGCGCGGGTCGCTCAGCGTGTAGACGGCGTGGCCCATACCGTAGATGAGGCCCGTGCCGTCGAAGGCCTGCTTGTCGAGGATCTTGCCCAGGTAGGCTGCGACCTCGTCCTCGTCCTCCCAATTGGAGACATGCGCACGGATATCCTCGTGCATGGACACGACCTTGGCGTTGGCGCCGCCGTGGCGCGGACCCTTGAGCGAGCCGATAGCCGCGGCGTAGGCGGAATACGGGTCGGTGGCCGAGGAGGACAGCACGCGGCAGGCAAACGTGGAATTGTTGCCGCCGCCGTGCTCAGCGTGCAGCATGAGCATCACGTCGAGCAGCATGGCTTCGTCGCGGGTGAACGCCATGCCGCCGCGCAACACCTGCAGGATGGTCTCAGCGGTGGAGAGGCCGGGTGTGGGGTGCGGTACGTGAACCTCGGAGCCGCGGCGCTTGGCGACCGAGGCCATATGCGCGAAGGCGGCGATGCGGGGGAGACGGGCGAGCATGGAGATGGCGACGTCGATTTCGTGCTCGGGCGTGATCACGTCTGGTTCGGCATCGAAGGCGTAGAGCAGCAGCACGGCGCGCTGGAGCACGTTCATGATGCTCGACGACACCGTGGTCATGGGGAACTCTTTGACGTACTCGTCGCTCAGATGTCTAAAGGCACCTAGGCGCTCGCAGAAGCCGTCGAGCTCTTCCTTGTTGGGTAGCGAACCCGTGATAAGCAGATAGGCGACTTCTTCGTAGCCGTAGCGATTCTCGGCCTGGGCATTGTTGACCAGATCCTCGATGCTGTAGCCGCGAAGCGTGAGCTTGCCCTGATCGGGCACGACCTTTCCGTCGACCTTGTTGTAGCCGTGCACATCCGAGATACGAGTGAGGCCCGCGACCACGCCCGAGCCGTCGGCATTGCGCAGGCCGCGCTTGACATTGTGCTCGACAAACAGGCCCTCGTCATAAGGGTCGGTCGGCAGGCCGTGGTAGAGGTTTTCGCTCTCAGACGAAATCTGGCGGCTTGCTTCGTAATCCAGAACAAGGCGGCTCAAGTGGTCATCGAAGCGGTAATAGATTTTCTTGGCGTCGTAGGCCATGCGCGCTCCTCTCCGGGCCGCATCGGGGTGACTTGCATGGGCATGCGCGCGTCAGGCTATCCCCAGCGGCTTGTTCGCTACAGGCGGTACATAAAGTTAAAGACGTCCTCGCGCTGGATGGACACGTTGACGCCCGAAAGCTCGCCGGCCTCGGCCAGCGCCTTCTGCAGCTCGGCGAAGTCGAGCTTGGACTCGGCGGTATCGGCCAGCATGGTCATGGTGAAGATGTCCTCGATAATGGACTGCGTGATGTCGCGGATGTCGACGTTGGCCTCGCCTAGGACACGGGTGACGCCGGCGACGATGCCGGGGCGGTTCTTGCCAAGGACGGTGATGACGATACGGGAGGACGAGATCTCGGCCATGGGAAACCCTTTCGCGTGGTTGCGGCGCGCGCGGGGCGCTCCGCTACGGTACAGTGTTCATCATTGTACCTGTCTGGCGCCAAAAGGAGCGTGCTTGCTGCGGCGTTACACGTCTGCAACATGGATGAAGGCTCGATGGGGTGCGTGCTCGCTGCGGTTGGCCACGCCGCATTGCGCAAAGACCGTGAACCTTTTGTGGGACGTGCAGCGCCGTGGTAACATAACCGAGTTTGTTGTCTTGGTCGGAAACCAAGACGCCTTATGCGCTGATCGGTAACCAGCGCCTGACTAATAAGGAGTCCTACCATGAAGCAGGGTATCCATCCCCAGTATGTCGAGTGCACGGTGACGTGCTCCTGCGGCAACACCTTCAAGACGCACGCTACCGTGTCCGAGATGAAGGTCGAGCTTTGCAACGAGTGCCACCCGTTCTACACCGGCCAGCAGAAGTTCGTCGACACCGGTGGACGCGTCCAGCGCTTCGCCGACAAGTTCGGTGGCGCCGCTGCCGCCCAGCTCAAGAAGGCCGAGGAGGCCAAGGCTGCCAAGGCTGCCAAGGCTGCTGAGGCCGAGGCCGCTCGCAAGGCCGCCGCTGAGGCTAAGGCTGCCGAGAAGGCCAAGCGTGCTGCTAAGTTTGCCGAGGAGGCTGCCAAGCAGGCCGCCGAGGCTCCCGCAGAGGCTCCCGTCGAGGAGGCCGCTGCCGAGGCCGAGACCACCGAGGCTGCTGAGTAAATAGCTCGCCGAGGAATCGCTCGCATTCATGGCAAAAGGGCCGTGCATCCAATGGGGTGCGCGGCCCTTTTCTTTTTATTGGTGCAAACCAACCTGTCCCCATTGCACCAGATTGGTGCGAAGGGGACAGGTTGGTTTGCACCAAATGACAGAGAGGCGGCGTTTGCCCAGATAAAACCTGCCAAAATAAACCTGTCCCTTTTTGGCAGGTTGGTCGTAGTTATTACGTGGCGGTTGAGGTCGACCGTATGGGGCGCGCCTTGTTTGGCTAAAGTACAATTATCTGTGTTTAACTCGCCCGCAGCTGCACGGCGTGGGCGATGGCCAAAAAGGAAAACCACATGGGATTCATGTCAAAGCTGCTGTCCTTTGGATCCGATAAGGACCTTAAGCGCTACTACAAGATCGTCGACCAGATCAACGGTCTTGAGCCCCAGTTTGAGAAGATGACCGAGGAGGAACTCCGCGGCCAGACCGATAAGTTCCGCGAGCGTTACGCCAACGGCGAGTCGCTCGACGACATGCTCCCCGAGGCCTTTGCCACCGTGCGTGAGGCTTCCAAGCGCACCATGGGCATGCGCCACTTTGACGTGCAGCTCATTGGCGCCATGGCACTGCACGAGGGCCACATCGCCGAGATGAAGACCGGCGAAGGTAAGACCCTCGTCTCCACGTTGGCCGGCTATCTCAACGCTATTGCCGGCAAGGGCGTGCACGTCGTTACTGTCAACGATTACCTTGCCAAGCGCGACTCCGAGTGGATGGGCCGCATCTATAAGTACCTGGGCATGACCGTCGGTCTGCTCCAGAACAACATGCCGCTCGAGCTCAAGCGCCCGGCCTACCAGGCCGACGTCACCTACGGCACCAACTCCGAGTTCGGCTTTGATTACCTGCGCGACAACATGGTTACCCGTCCCGAGCAGCGCGTGCAGCGCGGTCACAACTACGCCATCGTCGACGAGGTTGACTCCATCCTGATCGATGAGGCCAGAACCCCGCTGATCATCTCGGGCGCTGGCACCAAGTCCGCCAGTACCTACAAGGACTTCGCGCGTGCCGTGCGTGGCCTTGAGCGCGGCGAGGACGTGTCGCACGACATGCTCACCGCCACCGAGGACGTCGAGCCCACGGGCGACTATGTCATGGACGAGGCCAAGCACACCATTGCCGCCACCGAGCGCGGCCTTAAGAAGATTGAGCGCCGCCTGGGTATCGATGACATCTATGCCGATCTCTCCGGCCAGCTGGTCAACCACCTGCAGCAGGCGCTGAAGGCCCAGTACATGTTCCACCGCGACAAGCAGTACGTGGTCACTAATGGCGAGGTCAAGATCGTCGACGAGTTCACTGGTCGCATCATGGAAGGCCGCCGCTATTCCGAGGGCTTGCACCAGGCCATCGAGGCCAAAGAGGGCGTGCTCGTGCGCGAGGAGAACCAGACGCTGGCCACCATCACCCTTCAGAACTACTTCCGTCTCTATGACAAGCTCTCCGGCATGACCGGTACGGCACTCACCGAGGACGCCGAATTCCGTGAGATTTATAAACTGCCCGTCGAGGTCATCCCCCCCAACAAGCCCGTGCAGCGTGTTGACCACGAGGACCTGGTGTACCGCACCGTCCAGGCCAAGTACAACGCCGTTGCCGACGACGTCGAGCGACGTCACGCCAAGGGCCAACCGGTCCTGGTGGGCACCGTCTCCATCGAAAGCTCCGAGAAGCTGTCGGCCGCCCTTACCAAGCGCGGCATCGCGCACGAGGTCCTCAACGCTAAGCATCACGAGCGCGAGGCTCATATCGTTGCCCAGGCCGGACGCTACGGCGCCGTGACCATCGCTACTAACATGGCCGGTCGTGGTACCGACATCCTGCTGGGCGGCAACCCCGACGAGCTGGTGCGCGAGCGCCTTGAGTACGAGGGCCTGACCATGGAGGACGTGACGCCCGAGCAGCTCGAGCAGTTTAACGCCGAGGCCAAGGAGACCTGCAAGGCCGAGCGCGAGCGCGTGCTTGCCGCCGGCGGCCTGACCGTCATCGGCACCGAGCGCCATGAGTCCCGCCGTATCGACAACCAGCTGCGCGGCCGCTCCGGTCGTCAGGGCGATCCGGGCGAGACCCAGTTCTACCTGTCGCTCGAGGACGACCTCATGCGCCTGTTCGGCGGCGACAAGATGGATCGTGTCTCCAAGATGATGGTCACGGCCGACATGGGCGACGACATGCCCATCCAGCACAAGATCATCTCCAAGGCCGTCGAGAGCGCCCAGCACAAGGTCGAGAGCATCAACTTCTCCATGCGTAAGAGCGTCCTCGAGTACGATGACGTCATGAACAAGCAGCGCCAGGTCATCTACGCCGAGCGTAACAAGATTCTGGATGGCAAGGACCTGACCGACCACATCACCGAGGTCATGCACGACACTGTGTACCGCTGCGTGCAGGAGTTCTGCACCAAGGACAGCCACGATGGCGAGCGCGATCTCGAGGGCCTGCGCAAGTGGGTCGTGGAGCTGACCGGTCATATCGATACGCCCAAGTTCCCCGACGAGGATTACGAGGCCCTGGCTGCCGATGTCCTGGCCTACGTTGAGAAGTGCTACAACATGAAGGCCGAGCGCCTGGGTGAGGACCTCATGCGCGAGCTCAACACCCAGGTCATGCTGCGCGTCATCGATACCCGCTGGATGAACTACCTGCAGGAGATGGACTACCTCAAGACTGGTATCGGCCTGCGCGGCTTTGGTCAGCGCGACCCGCTGGTCGAGTACAAGACTGAGGCTTATGGCGCGTTCCAGATGCTCGTCGACACCATGTACGAGGATTACCTGCGCACCGTCCTGCGCATCGAGATCAAGGCCGCCCCGCACGCCGTGGAACACAAGGAGGACCCCGCGCTCGAGGGTGCGCGCTTCTCCGGCCCCGCCGATGTCGATGGCGACGACGGCAACTCGGTGCTGCGCAAGCAGGCACAGGTGCAGGCTCGTACGGCCGTCCAGGGAGGCCCGGCTGCTGTCAACAACGGCGGCAAGGTGACCACCTACCGCAAGTCAGAGAGCGATGACCCTTATGTCAACGTGGGCCGCAACGACCTTTGCCCCTGCGGCAGCGGCAAGAAGTTCAAGTATTGCCACGGCAGGAATCGTTAATGGCCGAGGCTTTAGAGGTAACGCCCGCCGAGCTGGACGCGTTTGCGGACCGGCTCGGCGAGGTCGAGTCGTATCTTCATTTGGACGAGAAGCGCACGCGTGTGACCGAGCTCGAGGCCAAAAGCGTGGCCCCCGGCTTTTGGGATGACGCCGACGCCGCTCGCGCCACCATGGAGGAGATCGCTCGCGCCAAGGAAGATATCGCTGCCGTGGATACCGCGCGCCGCGAGCTATCTGACGCCCGTGCGGCGCTGGAGCTTGCCGAGGAGATGGGCGACGACCCCGATGCCGCCGCATTGCGCGAGGAGGCTGCCACTACGGCAGAACGCCTGGCCCGCGCTATCGACGAGCTCGAGCTTTCGAGCTGGTTTACCGGTGAGTTCGATCACGGCGACGCGATTGTGACCATCAAGCCCGGGCAGGGTGGCCTAGAGGCGCAGGACTGGACCTTCATGCTCTTTAAGATGTACATGAAGTACTGCCAGCGCCGCGGTTGGAAGGTCACCATCAACGATTGCCCCGCGGCCGAGGTTATCGGCATCGACCGTGCGACCTTTACCGTCGAGGGCAAGGACGCGTTTGGCATGCTGCGCGCCGAGGCCGGCGTCCACCGTCTGGTGCGCATTAGCCCCACCGACGACAAGAAGCGCCGCCAGACCACGTTTGCCGGCGTCGAGGTCATCCCCGTGCTGCCCAACGATATCGACATCGAGATCAGTCCCGACGATATTCGCGTGGACGTGTATCACGCGAGCGGCCCGGGCGGCCAGGGCGTCAACACCACCGACTCCGCCGTACGCGTGACGCATTTTCCCAGCGGCATCGTGGTCACTTGCCAAAACGAGCGCAGCCAGATTCAGAACAAGGCCGCGTGCATGCAGATTCTCAAGGCCCGTCTGTACGAGATCGAGCTCGAGAAGCGTGCCGAGGCGCTCGACGAGATTCGTGGACCCAAGACCACGATCGGTTTTGGTAACCAGATCCGCAGCTACGTGCTCTACCCGTATCAGATGGTCAAGGACCTGCGCTCGGGTGTGGAGACCAGCAACGTCGAGGCCGTTCTCGACGATGGCGATCTGGATCCGTTTGTGATCGGCTACCATCGCTGGGCAACCGGCAACGCCGATGCGGAAGGCTCGGATGCCTAGGCACATGGTTGGTTCCGGGTCGATGCAAACACTTCGCAGGGGTGGTATTTGCTCGGTGAATCGGTAGAATCGAATACAGCAAGAAGTTCAAAGCGTATCCGACGGGGTGCGCTTTTTTGAGGGAGGCAGCATGGCATATCGTCTGGACATCAAACGCATTCTTTCGCTGAACTTCTTTCACGATCTGCCCAAGATTATGCTGGGCTGCGCTCTGGCCGCTATCGCGACGGACCTGTTTTTGATCCCCAATGGTCTTGCTGCCGGCGGCGTTACGGGTCTCGCCACCATTATTCAGGCGGTCGGTGCGTCTCATGGCATCTCGCTGCCTGTCGGTATCCAGACAATTGTGATGAATGCCTTGCTGCTGCTGGTGGTTATGCGTGCGGGCGGCATGTTCTACGTGGTGCAGACGGCGACGGGCTTTGTGCTACTGGGTTTTTTCACCGACCTGTTCGCTCCGTTTGTGGCGCCGCTGGCACATGCCGATCTGATGCTGCCCGCTATGTGGGGCGGCATTATCACGGGCATCGGCTACGGCATGGTGCTGCGCGCCGGTGCCAACACTGGCGGCTCAGACACCATCGGTCAGATCATCTCGCGCAATACGTCGCTACCGGTGGGTTCCACCGTCATGGCGATCGACGTTGCCGTGTGCGCGCTGTCGGCCCCGGTCTTTTCGGTCGAAAACGCGCTGTATGCAGGCCTTTCGATGGTCATTAGCGGCTACGTGATCGATGCTGTGGTCGACGGCGGCAACAGGCGCCGTATGGTGCTCATCATCTCGGATAAGTTTCCCGATATCGCGGCCGACATCATGTATGGCCTGGGCCGCGGCTGCACCAAGTTTAAGGCGACCGGCATGTACTCGGGTGCCGAGAAACCGGTGATCATGGTCATCGTGAGCCGTCGCGAGCTCAACACGCTCAAGACGATCGTGCGCGAGCGCGACCCGCGCGCCATCGTGACGGTCGCCGACGTTACGGAAACCTTCGGCGAGGGCTTCAAGGACATTAACGCGTAGGGCCGACTGCGTTCCATCCAAAAGACGTTCACATTGATAAACCGTTTCATCAGCGGTTCTGCCTGCTCAATTGCTCAAATAATGATAAAAAGTCTGGTAAAGCTTCCAGTTTCCAGCATAATGAATGACGTACGTGCATCGCGGCTGGGTTGGGACGACCTTCTGTGCCGTGCGCATCTTGTCTAAAGAGGATGAAAGGAAGGCACAATGAGCGACGAAGAGCTCAAAAAGGTTGCCAACGAGGTAAGGAAGGGCATCGTCACCGGCGTGCACGCTGCCAAGTCCGGCCATCCGGGCGGTTCGCTCGGCGCTGCCGACATCATGACCTATCTGTACTTTGAGGAAATGAACGTCGACCCGGCCGACCCCCGCAAGGCCGACCGCGATCGCTTCGTGCTTTCCAAGGGCCACTGCGCGCCTGGTCTGTACGCCGTGCTCGCCGAGCGCGGGTTCTTCCCCAAGGAGGATCTCGAGACGCTGCGCCACATCGGCAGCCATCTGCAGGGCCACCCCAACATGAACGACACCCCGGGCGTCGACATGTCCACCGGCTCGCTCGGCCAGGGCATCTCCGCCGCCGTGGGCATGGCGGTTGCCGCCAAGCACTGGGGCGATACTTACCGCACGTACGCCCTGCTGGGCGATGGCGAGAGCGAGGAGGGCCAGGTCTGGGAGGCCGCCATGTTTGCCGGCAACCAGCAGCTCGATAACCTCTGCGTGATCGTCGACCACAACGGCCTTCAGATTGACGGTCCCGTCGAGGAGGTCAACGACCCCATGCCGCTCGCCGACAAGTTCCGCGCCTTTAAGTTCCACGTGGTGGAGCTCGCCGACGGCAACGACTTCGACCAGATCCGCGCCGCCTTTGCCGAGGCTCGCGCCACTAAGGGGCAGCCGACCGCCATTATCGCCGAGACCCTGAAGGGCAAGGGCGTGTCCTTTATGGAGAACCAGGTTGGTTGGCACGGCAAGGCCCCCAATGATGAACAGTTTGAGCAGGCCATGGCAGAGCTCACGGCCGCCGGAGAGGAGCTCTAGGATGGCAGACGTCAAAAAAATCGCCACGCGCGTAAGCTACGGCGAGGCCCTCGTCGAGCTCGCCAACGAGCACGATGACTTTGTGGTCCTCGACGCCGACCTGGCTGCCGCCACGCAGACCGGCAAGTTCAAGGCCGCCTGCCCCGATCGTTTCTTCGATGTGGGCATTGCCGAGAGCAACCTGATGGGCGTCGCTGCCGGTATCGCGACCACCGGCCGCGTTGCCTTCGCGAGCACCTTTGCCATGTTCGCCGCCGGCCGCGCCTTTGAGCAGGTCCGTAACTCCATCGGCTACCCGCACCTCAACGTTAAGATCGGTGCCACGCATGCCGGTATCTCGGTGGGCGAGGATGGCGCCACGCACCAGTGCTGCGAGGATATCGCCCTTATGCGCGTCATCCCCGGCATGACTGTTATCGTTCCTGCCGACGACGTCGAGGCCCGCGCCGTGACGCGCGCCGCCTACGAGTGCGACGGTCCGGTGTACATGCGCTTCGCTCGTTTGGCTTCGCCGGTTATCAACGACCCCGAGACCTACAAGTTCGAGTTGGGTAAGGGTATTGTCATGCGCGAGGGCGCCGATGTGACCATCATCGCCTGCGGTCTGATGGTCGGCGAGGCTCTCGAGGCCGCCGAGCAGCTCGCTGCCGAGGGCATCGACGCCGAGGTCATCAACATGCACACCATCAAGCCCATCGATGCCGACCTGATCGTCAAGAGCGCCACCAAGACCGGCTACGTCGTGACCGTCGAGGAGCACTCCGTGATCGGCGGCCTGGGCAGCGCCGTTGCCGACGTCCTGTGCGAGCAGTGCCCGACGCCGCTTAAGAAGATCGGCGTCAACGACACCTTCGGTGAGTCTGGCCCGGGTGCCGAGCTCTTGCACAAGTATGGCCTGGACGCCGCCAACATCGTGGCGACCACTAAGGAGTTCTTGGCATAAGGCAAGGCGGATCTCAAGGACTGCTTCGCCAGAACTATGGAAACCCGGCAGGGGCGCTCTCTTGGAGAGCGCCCCTGTTTCAGTTGCGGTGAAATAGGGACTGATTAGACCTTTTAACTGGTAAAACAGTCCTTATTTCACCGCAACTCATGAAGACGCCCCTCAAGCACGGTCCCATCAGGAAAAAGGGCATATATCGACAAAGCGCAATTCAGACCCTTCCAGCTTTGTATATGCAGCACCTCAAGATAAACGCGGCGACCCCTTAGTTATCGCAGGCCGGGCACAGGGTTACTCTCCAAATCTTTCCGCAGGACGGA
>URKG01000032.1 GCA_900548265.1 uncultured Collinsella sp. | reverse complement strand
CCGGACTCGATGCCGGCGCCAACGATTACCTCACCAAGCCGTTTCATCTGGACGAACTTGCGGCAAGGATCCGCAGCCTCACCCTCAGACGCTTCGCACAAAGCGACATAGTATTAACCTGTGGAAAGCTCCGCTTTGACACCAAGGCGCGCATCGCTTCCGTGGACAGCGAGGCCTTATCTCTTACGCGCAAGGAAACGGGAATCTTGGAATACCTGATGCTTAATCAGGGGCGTCCGGTAAGTCAAGAGGAGCTTATCGAACACGTTTGGGATAGCAGCGTGAACAGCTTTAGCAACGCAACCCGCGTTCACATCTCGTCACTCCGCAAAAAGCTACGCAGCGCTTTGGGATACGACCCGATTCGCAATCGGATTGGAGAGGGCTACGTTATGGAGGATAGCGAATGAAAAGGCTTTCCCTTCAATGGCGCATAACGATTATGACGGCACTGCTCACGTGTGCGGCATGCGTGCTGACGAACTGCCTGGTCGGCTATACGGGCATGCGCTACATGGATGCCATCGGCAGTAACATCTCGGCCTTTAACGCAACCGGCGAAGATTCGCCCCAAGCGTTCGACCCAACGAAAGCGACCCCCGATGACAAGGTCACGATCGTCGTAAACGACGCACAGGAGTCTTTTGGCACGACGACCTGGTACATCACGGCTGGAGTCACACTTCTTGGCGGCGCGCTAGCATACTTTGCGAGCGGCCGTGCACTCAAACCGCTACGGGCTTTTGCAGCCCAGGTTGAGCGTGTGCAGCCTGACAACCTAAGCGAAATCAGACTCAGTGAAGATGTGCCCACCGAGCTACAACGATGCAGCGCCTCTTTCAACGGCATGATCGCCCGTCTTGGCGAAGGGTTCTCTGCACAGCGTCAGTTTACCGGCAACGCTGCACACGAGCTGCGCACCCCGCTCGCTCTTATGCAAGCACAGATTGAACTATTCATCTCCGAGCACTCCGGTTTGCAACCCGAAACAGCCGAGCTGCTCGGCCTACTACAAGAACAAACCGAGCGCATGTCTCGAATGACCAAGGTATTGCTCGAGATGAGTGAGCTCCGCAGCGTTCCTTGCGAGGACGATGTTGAACTTGGCCCCTTGTCCGAAGAGGTCCTCACTGACCTTGCGCCACTTGCCGAAAATAGGAGCATAGCCCTCAACTGTGCTGGAGACGCTTTAGCAATCGGGAGCGACACGCTCCTCTATCGGCTGGTGTTTAACCTGGTCGAAAATGCCATCCGTTACAGCCGCCCCGACTCGACTGTCAACGTCTCCATCTGCGACAACGACAGCCACGTGTTCCTGCGAGTCGAGGACCAGGGCCCGGGAATACCCAAACAGTACCGTGAGAGCATCTTCCAACCGTTCTTTCGCCTGGATAAATCCCGCAGCAGGGCATACGGCGGCGCAGGACTCGGGTTAGCGCTTGTTTGGGAGATTGCAGCGCTTCACGGTGGCACAGTAGAGGTCGAAACAAGTTCCGAGAACGGGACTACCATGCTCGTAAGCCTTCCAAAACGATCCGCAGCGTTAACCGAACAGTAAAACGAAAGGGGTCCCGAGCAACAGGAGTACAATTGCTGCATTGTTGCCACCTGATGGGAGATGGAAGATGGACTGCGATGGCTACCCGCGCATTCCCATGCCGTTGATGTGCACTGCCTTTGTGCCGGGGCAGATTGACGCTGCGGTTGCAGGCATTTCCGACCCCGATTCGCACGCCATTGCCACGGCAGAAGCGCTGTACTTTCGCGGACAGGCCACCCTCGCCGCCAAGACGGCGCGCCCCTATCTTGACGCCACCGATCCCGCGCTGCGCTATTCCGCATGCCTTATCTGCGGATACGCCAGTCTGTCGCTCAACCGTATCGCCGACGCCCGCCGGTGCCTTGCTGGCATCCTCGATACGCCAACTGACGAGGAATCGCCCGCCGTCCACGCCACGCATATCCTGTTCGCCTCGGCCGCGAGCGTCCTGCTGCACTTGCCTTCCCCGCATTCCGCCGAAGAGTTTTATCCGCTTGCGGCGCATCTGCCCGAAGGCCTGCGCCTGTTCGCCAGCTACGTGATGGCGCACGCCTTGTACCTGCGCGGCGAATATGGCCGCAGTCTGGGCATGGCGGAAAACGCCCTGATCATGAAACAGGGAAGCTATCCCATCTCGGAGCTGTTCCTGCACCTGTCGGCTTCCATGGCATGCATGAGCCTCAAGGATATCGACGCCGCAAAAACGCACTTCGGAGCCGCTTGGGACACTGCGCGTCCCGACGGCCTTATCGAACTCATCGGCGAACACCACGGCCTTTTGCAGGGACTCATCGAGGCATGCCTAAAATCGCAATACCCTGACGATTTCGCACGCATCATCGAGATCACGTACCGCTTCAGCTACGGCTGGCGGCGCATCCACAACCCCGATTCGGGCGAGGACGTGGCCGACGATTTAACGACCACGGAGTTCACCATGGCCATGCTTGCCTGCCGCGGATGGACCAACGCCGAAATCGCACGCCACATGGGAGTATCGCCGGGCACCGTTAAAAACCGCCTATCAGGAGTGTATGCCAAGCTTGGTATCGGAACTCGCGCCGAGCTGATTGCCCACATGTTGCGCTAGCGGCCAAACTGCCCGGCGCATCGAAAGCGCTCCGGGGGCCTGACGCTTTCGCGCACTCAAATTGGACATTTTGGCCATCGAACGGCACTACCGCCACGGGGCACCTTCTCGCAAAATAGGATTATTTCCTCCGATGTTTGCGGGATGGGAGCCAAAGATGCTTGATCGCCGTTCGTTACTTGTTGCCGGAGCATCCTCGCTGGCGAACATTATGTTGCCGCGCGTGCCGGGAAGCGCAAACGCCTTCAGGGTGCTCGTTCTCTCGCGCACCATGTTTGGTGTGGTCGTGGTCGACGTCGCCAACAAGAATACGCCCATCACGGGTGCCCAGGTCACGCTCGTGTCGCGTTATGCCGCGGGCAAGCAGCTCTCCGCCACTACCGACGACGAGGGCACGGCCATCTTTGAGGTCGCCCCTCTTGCGGAAGGCTACGTGGACGAGACGACGCTTCTCGACGCGTACGACTTTAACGGCGGCATCTCCATTAGCATGGCGGGCTACCGTGATGTCGAGATTCCCCTCGCGCGTATCCAGGGTGGCACCGCCATAACCGCGCCAACGCGTCCGCTTTCTGACGGCGAGCCGTACTTTCGCCAGCTCACATTCGACGAATGGGACATCCAGTACGCCGACGCTACGTTCATGGCATTGCCGAAGGACGACACGGCAAACGACCAACCCGACACGCACGCCTTTACCGTGCAGGCACATCTGCCACAGGGTGGACAGGCAACGCTGCGCATCAACAAGGTAATGCCCGCTGCGGGCAGCTCATCCGAAACCGTCACGCAGATTGGCCAAGTCAAGGCCAGCGCATCGGGCGCGGATAATCTGGCGACGTTCACACTCGAAGACAAGTTCCTCGATGCAGCCTTGGGCCTTCTGGAAGAAGGATGCAAGCTGCGCTTTGTCCTCGACTACCAGGGCAAAACCTACACGCTCTCCTCCCCCATGGCCGTTGCCACCGCGCCGGCCGCAAAGGCAGAATCGGGCTCGACTACTATCGTCCCCACCACCATGGACCAAGAGATCACTCCGTTTGATTTCCCGGCGGCGTTTCCCGGCATCGGCGGCAATAAGTTCACCTGCTGGATGCCCTCGTTCCCCATTTTGTTCGATTTCTCGTTTGCCGGGTACGTGCTGTTTGGCGGAGGATACAAACCAGCCAGCTATATGAACGATTCGGGCAACCCTGATCCGGAGTACTGGAAGAAGTCACCGCGTGAGTCGGGCGCCAAGCAGGCAAACCGCTACCTCGACGAAATGGAGGGGAAGTGGAATCAGTACAAAAGTATGAGTGCCGGTTCGGGCACCAATCCAAGGAACACTAAGCTGCTTCGTCACCACTGCACGCTGCTGTTTACGATGGATATCGCCACACAGCTGTACGGATCGCTCGCCTACGACTGGGTGGGCAAAACCTGGGGTGACAACAACGATCCCGCATTTGGCAATATTAAGGCCCTCTTCCAGGTAAGAACCGACCTCAATTGGACCGAGCAGTTTACCCTAGGACCGGTGCCGTTTTTCCTAAACGTCAACCCCTGGGTGCTGGCGAAGCTGGCGCTCGCCGTGGGTGCCCACACGCACGGCAGCGGCGCGGCGTTTTTTAAAAACATTTCGCTCGACTATTCCAACACGTCGGGCTCATTCACCATCCAGATCGGGCTTGCCGTCACCTTTGGCGCCGGCGTTGCAGGCGTCGCTTCGTCTGCCGTGCGCGGCGCCGCATCCCTCACGCTGTTCATTGGGTACGAGAAGGCAGATGGACACCAGCTTCCGCGGCTGCGCGTAGGTGCAGACGTCGATGTCGATGTGATACTCCAGTTCGTCATGTTCAAGTGGACCACCAAGGCTTGGTCGGGGTCGTGGCCCACACTCCTCGATTCGTGGAATATGTCGGTGAACAATGGCAACCAGTATGTGCTCCAGCGCTCTGAGCTCGCATTGGGTGGAGATACGCCTTACACGCTGGATGCCCGCTTCGGCACGCCCAGCAACATCGAGGCGGGCGGCGTGCCGCAATTTATCGCATCGGCCACCATTGTCACCAATTCCGAGCTGCTCGCACGCTCCGAGGTTGCAGCCACCGCGATAAACGTCGCGCCTGTCGTGCGCGATTGGGATCAAGCGGTCACGCGCATTGAGCTCGAGGCGGATGCAGAAAGCGACGACACGGGACAGATCGAGCATTTCGTCCATGCACTGATAGAGAACGACGAAAACGCCGCGCCGATATATAAGTACACCTATATCGGGCAGGCGAAGGACGCCGCTGCGGACCCCAACGCCAATTCTGCTGGTGTATCGGAGGACGAGCGTGGCGGCATCAAGCCCTCGAGCGACAACGTGCTGTTTTCCGGCGTGCTCAGCGAAGCGCACATGAAGCTGGCAATGATTGCCGGCGTAGAATGCCTGTTCCGTATCGCCTCGGTGCGCTACGGCGACAATGGCCGCTCGCGCCTGGTGGTGCACACAAAGGCAAACGGCACGTGGTCCATCCCCACGCCCGTGGACTTTCCCCTTGGGTTTGGCGAGGGCGACGTGGAGCGCGACGGCATATACGATTACGACTTCGACGTGGTGGAATATACGGACGGAAGAGAAAACCAGGACGCCTACGTGTTGCTGGTCTCGGGCGAGCGCCCCGACGGCGACAACACCCTTTTCGATACGGCAAGCACAGCCGGCATACTATCCGTTGTGCGCCTGCGCATAAGTAATGACGAGATCCGCGTGGTGTCGCATACGTCATGGCGCAGCATCTCGCGCGGCCGCCTGCAAGAGGATGGCTACCATTGCCTGCAGTGCCCGCGTATCACGGTGGGCAAGACGCTGGTCGACGGACGTCTGTCGGGCGCCTACCTCCACCGCCACGGAGCCACCGCAGAGAAGGCGCTCGGCAGCGAGGCCGAGGTTGCGCTGGAATGCTTTACCCTGTGGTCGGATGATTTGGGCGACAGTCTCACGTTCCGTCAGGTCCTCCGCTTTCCGCAAGCACCGACGAGTATCGAGCTGGGCGAGCCCGAGAATATCAACGGCAAAATGGTGGTGCCCGTTGCATACGAGACCGCAGACGGTTGCGGCTGCGCATCGTACGCCGTGATCGGCCAGTCCATCGCGGGCTGGGGCGTTATGTCGCCAGATACCACAGTACCCCACGCGGTGCCGTGGCCGCAGCACACGGGCTTTTTGGCAACTGTCAACGAGCAGCTGCAGCATGTTACGTGGACGCGAGGCGCATCGGCGTTTGCAGCGACACCCGTCGGCGCAGCTGGCTGCGGCCCGGCATCGTTCAGCATGAGTAACAACGGCAGGTGCGTGCTATACGTCGAGAACACTGACGGCAAAGTGGGGCAAACCTACGACGAAGAAGGCGAGCCGGTGGCGGTAATGGGCAAGCATTTCCGCATCTTCGCCAGTACGCTGATAGACGATCTGTTCACGGAGCCATTCGTGCTCTGCGAGTTGGAGCACCCCATCGATCAGATAACGACGTTTTTGACCTCGGGCGGCATGCTCTCAGCGCTTGCCACGCACATCGTGAGCGCCGAGCAGAGCAAGGCAGAACTGCACGGCATCGAAGTGCCCTTGGTGGCATGCGCCACACCACTGGGCGCGATGGCCAACCTGGGCGCCGTGGTGCCCGGGGCGGCAAGCGAGTCGTTTACGGTAACGGTGCGAAACGACGGCAACACGCTGCTGACCGCAGGAACAATCGATCTGTACCGAGAGGGCTCTAACCAGCCGTTCTCCAGCGCATCCATCGGGTTCGGAGCGAACGCACGCATGGCATCGATCTACGATCCGGAGCTTACCGAGGACGTATCGGCCAACGACATGGCACACATGAAGTACGCACTCGAGGCACTGGGTGAGCGCTTTGCCACGCACCCGCTGGTTGCCGACAATGGCAACGCCGTGCTGGCACCAGGCTGCACGGCACAGTTCCGCATGAGCTTTGCCATCCCGGAGAGCTGGGGCGACGAGGTGGGCAAACGTGTCACACTGTATGCGAAGGCGCGCGACCTGGTGGCACTCGATCCCGTAACGCTCGAAGAGATTCGACCGGGGGCAAACTCGGCGCTGGGTGCCGTACTGCACGAGCTTCATGTGCCCGACGCGGCATGCGAACGCTCAGAAGTTCAGGTCGGCGTATGCGACAACGCGGATACGACGGGGCTTCACGATGCACCGATGAAGGCGGACGGCGGTGGCAGCTCGAGTGGCGGCGGTACTGACAAGGGCGGCGGCTCCGGCGGAAGCAGCTCCGGCAGTGGCAAGGACCACGGCACTAACAAGCGCTCCGGAAAAGCGGGCGCGCTTGCGGGCACGGACGATGTCAACGCTCCCCTTACGGCAGCCGCTGCTGCACTCGCCGCGGCAGGCGCCGGCCTCATCGCCTACAGCGCCCGCCGCACGGCGCTCGAAAAAGACACCGCCGATGAGGTCAATTCTGATAAGCCTCGCTAGCTCCTAGTTACTTTTGTGAGAGACGCCAACTCGGCTCGTCGAACATCAAATGGGCTGGTTCTGGATACCCAGAGCCAGCCCATTGCGCATTAGTTATCGTCAGTGGAGTCGAGTTCTGCCTCGAGCTTGGCACGGCGTCTTTTCGCCGTGAAAAACGTTGCGCACAGGGCAGCAAACGTGGCCGCGAAAATCGTCGCACCGCAGAACACGCCCGTGGCCAGGTTCGCCAACCAAAAGACGCTTTCGAGCGGTACGATCTGCGCCTCAGCGATACAGCGCATTGCGGCAATAACAAGCGCGAACGCGGCGCCGCTAAGACCGCTGAGAAGCAGGAAATATCCAACAGGAAGATGCTCGGTTTGCCCAAAACGATTGGTATCGACATAGCCCTTCCGCGTTTGCAGTCCTGCGCAAATCAACATCACGAGAACGAGCCACAAATACATGGCTGCCTCGAACGGCGTTGCAAAGCCTTGCGGCATTTCACTGGCGTCGCTGTGAACCCACGCAACCTGTCGAGCTATAAACTGGTAGAAAAATATCATCAACATGCCAAACGAAAGCAGCACGAAACCAATCTTGTAGATCTTCGCGCTCTCAGCCTCCAGGCGCTCATCCTTTGGGCCGGCATATTCACGCCACTTTTGCACGAGTTTTAAATCTTCAAATTTCATAGCGAACTCCTAAAGAGCGTTAGGGTCGACGTCGATCCCGTCTTCCCAAAACAGATCGTTCAACGTAACGCGTAGCGCTTTGCAGATCGCCACGCACAAATTGAGCGTGGGGTTGTAGCCGCCCGCCTCGATCAGGCCGATGGTCTGGCGCGTAACGCCCACGGCCTCGGCCAAGTCAGCTTGCGAAAGGCCAACCGCCGCGCGCGCCGCCTTCATGCGTAGGTTCTTTTTGCCCGGCATGGAGTTCCTTTCGTAGTAATGGACAGATATCCGTTGCAACATGACAGAAATATATTGCATATATCAGATAATGTCAACTATATCTGTCATTATGGAAACCATATTCGTCATTGCCATGCGGACATAGCAATTTCGATCCGCTATTCAAACTTACTCGGTCAGAACCGACTCGGTTTTGTCCGAGTAAACTCGAGCATAAACTGATTCATGCGATACAATTAACTCGGACAAAACCGAGTCGGAAGGAACCGAGTAAGTGGAATTCATTGGCAGGGAGCGTGAACTCACCCGTATTAAGAAAACGCTCAAAGTAACTGAGCAGCGCAATGTTCTCATTTACGGCAGGCGTCGCGTCGGAAAAAGTGAGCTCATCAAGCAGGCGCTAACCGATTTGTCGGACGTCGCAACGGTCTATTACGAGTGTCGCCAAACCTCCGAGGCAGACAACCTCGAGAGTCTGTCCGTCCTTGTTGCTGAAGCGCTGAGCTTTCCTCCGCTCGCCTTCACAGGCATCCGCGAGCTCATCGAATTTCTGTTTGCCCAAGCCAAAGACAAGAACATTACCCTCGTTCTCGACGAATACCCCTACTTGAGAGATGCGGTTAAAGGCTTGGACAGCATTCTTCAGACCTCAATCGACGCCCACAGGGAAGACTCACGTTTAAACATTGTCCTGTGCGGCTCCTACGTTGAGATTATGAAATCCCTCATCGAGCATGAAAGCCCCCTCTACGGGCGAATTGATCTCGCACTTGAGCTTAAGCCCATGGATTACTTTGACGCTGCGAAGTTCTATCCCGCGTTCTCGCCCGAGGACAAGGTGCGGCTCTATAGCGTTTTTGGCGGCATCCCCTTTTACAATCGCCTCATCGATCAATCCCAAAGCGTACGCGACAACATCATCGAGCTCGTCACGGAACCTGGCGCCCGCTTAGAAAGCGAGGTGCCGTCCTATCTCAACGCCGAGATCTCGAAGATGACCAACGCCAACGAAGTTTTCGGGGCTCTCGCACAAGGTTACTCCCGTTGGGGGGACGTGCTGGCACAGTCGCATGTCTCGAGCGGTCCGGCCATGGCAGACGTGCTCGACAAGCTCATGTCACTCGAAATCGTCCAAAAGCGTGCACCCATCAACGACCCTACGAACAAGCGCAAGTCTGGCTACTTTGTAGTGGACCCACTTTCGCTCTTTTACTATCGCTATGTTTTCCGCAATGCCTCAGCGCGTCAGCTGCTCGACCCGGAAGTCTTCTATGATCGTCACGTCTCCCAAGACTTCGAGGAAAACTACGTTCCTCATATGTTCGAGGAGATCTGCCGTCAATACCTCGTGCGGCAGAACAGGACCGGCAAGATCGAACCGGCTTTCGACGCCATAGGCAAGTACTGGTACGACGATCCCGCAAACAAAACGAGCGGCGAATTCGACGTGGTAACGCAAGACCCCGAGGGCTACGCATTCTACGAAGCAAAGTTCCGCAAATCCCCCGTCACGCAAAAAATGGTCGACGAGGAAATCACCCAAGTCGAGGCAACGGGGCTCAAGTGCCATCGCTATGGATTCTTCTCCCGTTCGGGCTTCGAAGCTGGCGAAAGCGATCGAACCGTCTTCATCGACCTGCCGCAGATGTTTGGATAGGACAGGACAGGTCCCTCCCGCATTCCAAGCATTCATTATCTAATCGAACGATTGTTCGATGGATTTCGTGTTGGTTGGAATCGTCTGTGGGCTGGGCTATGCTACCTTGACTATCTATATGACTTAAACGCAGCAAAGGAGCACCGAGAGAGCGAGTATGGCAAAAAACACCGCAAACTATGGTAACGACAGTATCCGCCAGCTCAAGGACGAGGAGCGCGTACGCCTGCGCCCCGCCGTCATCTTTGGCTCGGACGGGCTCGACGGCTGCGCACATGCCGCCTTCGAGATCCTGTCCAACGCCGTTGACGAGGCGCGCCAGGGCTACGGCAAGCTCATCACCCTTACCACCTTTCGCGATGGCTCCATTCAGGTAGAGGACAATGGCCGTGGCTGCCCGCTCGACTGGAACCCTTCCGAGAAGCGCTTTAACTGGGAGCTCGTCTTTTGCGAACTCTACGCCGGCGGCAAGTATAACAACAACCAGGGCGGCGACTACGACTTCTCGCTCGGCACCAACGGCCTGGGCTCATGCGCAACCCAGTACGCCTCCGAATACATGGACGTCACGGTTTGGCGCGACGGCAACAAGTACTCCCTGCACTTTAAGAAGGGCAAGGTCGTCGGTGCCAAGAAGAAGGCACTCGAGATTGAGCCCAGCGACGAGAACCGCACCGGCACCACCATCAAATGGCGCCCCGATCTTGAGGTCTTTACCTCGATTAGCATTCCCCACGATTGGTATCGCGAGACCATGCGCCGTCAGGCCGTGGTCAACGCCAACGTGACCTTCCGCCTGCGCATCGAGGGCGACGATGGCGAGTTTTCCGAAGAGGACTTTTGCTATCCCAAGGGCATCGAAGACTACGTGCTCGAGAAGGTCGGTACCGACTACCTTACCGAGCCTTTCTTTATCGAGGCCGACCGCCGCGGTCGCGACCGCGAGGACCTGCCCGACTACAATGTAAAGATCACCGCGTGCATGTGCTTCTCGCGCACCTTCACGATGCAGGAGTACTACCACAACTCCTCCTGGCTCGAGAACGGCGGCTCGCCCGAGAAGGCTGCCCGCAGCGCCCTCACTAGCGCCATCGATGCTTACATTAAGCAACAAGGCAAGTACAACAAAAACGAGAGCGGCATTAAGTGGCAAGACGTCCAAGACTGCCTAGTGCTGGTGACCAACTGCTTCTCCACCCAAACGTCCTACGAAAACCAGACCAAGAAGGCCATCAATAACCGCTTTATCCAGCAGGCCATGACGGCATTCTTTAAGGAGCGCCTCTCGACCTACTTGATCGAGAACAAGGACGCCGCCAATAAGATCATGGAGCAGGTGCTCATCAACAAGCGCTCGCGCGAGAATGCCGAGAAAACGCGCCAGAGCATCAAGACCAACCTGCAGCAGAAGACCGACATGGCCAACCGAGTGCAGAAGTTCATCGACTGCCGCTCCAAGGACAAGAACCGTCGCGAGATCTACATCGTAGAGGGCGACTCGGCAGCAGGCGCCATTCGTACGTCGCGCGATGCCGAGTTCCAGGGCGTCATGCCCGTCCGAGGCAAAATCCTCAACTGCCTGAAGGAGGACTATCCGCGCATCTTTAAGTCCGACATCATCATGGACCTCATGCGCGTGCTGGGCTGCGGCGTGGAAATCAAAGACAAGCGCATCAAGAACCTTGGCGCCTTCGACCTGGACAACCTCAACTGGAACAAGGTCATCATCTGTACGGACGCCGACGTCGACGGTTATCACATCCGCACGCTCGTGCTCACCATGCTCTATCGCCTGGTGCCCACACTTATCAACGAGGGCTACGTGTATATCGCCGAGTCTCCGCTCTACGAGATCAACTGCAAAGAAAAGACCTACTTTGCCTACACCGAGCTCGAGAAGAACGGCATCCTCAAGGAGATTGGTGACCAAAAGTGCTCCATCAACCGCTCCAAGGGTCTTGGTGAGAACGACCCGGACATGATGTGGCTCACCACCATGAACCCCGAGACGCGCCGCCTGATCAAGGTGGAGCCCGAGGACGTCACCAAGATGGAAACCATGTTCAACCTGTTGCTTGGCAACGACGAGGCAGGCCGCAAGCGCCATATCTCCGAGCACGGCAAGGAATACCTGGACCAGCTGGACCTGCAGTAGCAGCAAATCGATAACGACGGCCCATAAGAAGTTCAAGAGGAAATCGTGGCAAAGAAGAAGACGAAGAACCAGCCAAAGAAAAAGCAGGTCAACGCCGAAAACGTCATCGGCCTGCACTCCGAGGTCACCGACCAGCCGATCACGCAGACGCTCGAGGTCAACTACATGCCCTACGCCATGAGCGTCAACGTCTCGCGTGCGTTCCCCGAGATCGACGGCTTTAAGCCCTCGCACCGCAAGCTGCTCTACACCATGTACAAGATGGGTCTGCTCAAGGGCGAGCGCCAGAAGAGCGCCAACATCGTGGGCCAGACCATGAAGCTCAACCCGCACGGCGACGCCGCGATCTACGAAACGATGGTGCGTCTGGCCACC
Organism: uncultured Collinsella sp.; assembly: GCA_900548265.1. GTDB lineage: Bacteria > Actinomycetota > Coriobacteriia > Coriobacteriales > Coriobacteriaceae > Collinsella. Next base: position 1,975 of record URKG01000032.1, on the reverse strand, counting down.
GGCAACGAGGCACTGCTCGCTCCCTTCGTGGAGTCGAAGGGCAACTTTGGCAAGTACTATTCGGGTGACCTGAGCTACGCCGCTTCGCGTTATACCGAGGCCAAGCTCTCCCCCATCAGCGCCGAGATCTTCAAGGACATCGACAAGGACCCGGTCGACTTCGTCGACAGCTACGACGGTGCCATGAAGGAGCCGCGCCTGCTGCCCACCACGTTCCCCAACATCCTTGTCTCGGCCAACAAGGGCATCGGCGTCGCCATGGCGTCCGACATCTGCGGCTTCAACCTCAACGAGGTCTGCACCGCCACGATGCACTACCTGCAGGATCCCGACTGCGACCTGCTCGAGTACATGCCCATGCCCGACTTCTCGACCGGCGGCGAAATTATCTACCGCCGCGAGGAGATGGAAAAGATTATCGAGACCGGCCTTGGCAGCTTCCAGATCCGCTCCCGCTGGCGCTGGATTCCCGAAGAGCGCATCATCGAGGTCTACGAGATCCCCTACACCACCAAGACCGATGTCATCATCGAACGCATCGTCAAGCTCTCCAAAGAGGGCAAGGTCAAGGAGATCGCTGACATCCGCGACGAGACCGACCTCTCGGGTCTGCGTATCGCTATCGACCTTAAGCGCGGCGTCGACCCCGACAAGCTCATGGCCAAGCTCTATCGCTCGACCACGCTGCAGGATTCGTTCTCGTGCAACTTCAACGTGCTCGTCGACGGCTATCCCCGCGTTATGGGTGTGCGCCAGATTCTGCACGAGTGGGTCAAGTGGCGTATTGAGTCCACGCGTCGCCGCATTAACTTTGACCTGGGCAAAAAGTCCGAGCGCCTGCACCTGCTGCACGGCCTCGAGGCGATTCTGCTCGACATCGACAAGGCCATCGCCATCATCCGCGGCACCAAACTCGAGGCCGAGGTCGTGCCCAACCTTATGAAGGGTTTCGACATCGACGAGACCCAGGCCGAGTTTGTTGCCGAGCTCAAGCTCCGCAACATCAACGAGGAGTATATCCTCAACCGCACCAAGGACATTGCAAAGCTTGAGGGCGAGATTGCCGAGCTTGAGGAGATCCTCTCCAGCGAGGAGAACATCAAGAAGGTCATCAGCGACGAGTTGGCCGCGGTTAACAAGAAGTACGTGATACCGCGCCGCACGGGCAGGATCGAGCCCCACGAGGTTATCGAGGTAAGCTTGGAGCCCGAGGTCGAGGAATACCCGGTCACCATCATGCTCTCGCGCGATGGCTACCTTAAGAAGATGACGGATCGCGTGCTCAAGAAGGCGACCACGCTCAAATACAAGGACGGCGACAAACCCTTTATCGAGTTCCCGTCCTCCAACACCCACGAGCTGCTGGTCTTTACCAACAAGAGCCAGGTGTACAAGTGCAAGGTTGCGGCGTTTGAGGACACCAAGTCGGCCCAGCTGGGCTCGTACCTGCCGACCGATCTTGAGATGGAACCCGACGAGAGTGTCATCTGGGTCATCGACCCCGAGGACTACAAGGCCGACGTGTTGTTCGTCTTTGAGAACGGCCGTGTGGTGCGCGTCGCGCTTTCTGGATACGTCACCAAAACCAACCGCAAGCGCCTCAAGAACGCCATCTACGGTGGCAGCAAGCTGCTGTATGCCCAGGTGCTCAAGGAGGACCGCGACATCGCGCTGGTCTCGAGCGACTATCGCCTGATGAACTTCAACACGTCGCTGCTCAAGACCAAGACGACCACCAACACGCAGGGCGTCCAGGCCTTTACGGCCAAGAAGGGCCGCTCGGTCACCACCGTCGGCACAACCGAGGAGATTCTTGGCGCCGGTGTCTCGGCCGAGAAGTTCACCGCGCAGAGCCTGCCCTCCGCCGGTGCCCTCATGAAAGAAAACGACATGCCGAGCCTGTTTGACTAGGACGACGGCAGCCAAACCGTCATGGTTTTACAATGCAGCGGGGCCCGGAGCGCAGCAACATCGC
>URKG01000031.1 GCA_900548265.1 uncultured Collinsella sp. | reverse complement strand
ACGAGCGGGGGCTCCTATCTTTTTAGTGCCCTCGGATTGGGTCATAGTGTCTGTCGGTACCAAAACATCGGCGTTACCTTTGTTGTTGGTAATGACTTAGTCGTTGGGGACGTTCTTAAACGACTATGACCCCTTTGCATCAGTTTCTGTCGAGTCGGTGCTTCTTGCGGGTTGCCCGTATAATGGTTTGCGTATGAACCGCAACCAAGGAGTTCCAGTTTATGGACCAGAGCCTTTTTAAATTCGACCTGATCGCCGAGGACCCGACGACGCATGCGCGTGCCGGCGTGCTGCACACCCCGCACGGCGACATCGAGACACCGATCTTCATGCCCGTGGGCACCAAGGCAAACGTCAAGGGCATTCCTACCGAGACCGTCAAACAGCTCGGCGCCCAGATCGTGCTTGCCAATACCTATCACCTGTCCATGCGCCCCGGCGAGGATACCATCGCCGAGCTGGGCGGACTGCATAAGTTCATGAACTGGCACGGCCCCATCCTCACCGACTCGGGCGGATTCCAGGTCTTTAGCCATAACGACGCCGTCAAGCTCACCGACGAGGGCGTGCGCTTTATCGTCAATGACTACGACGGCCGCCACGTGTTCTGGACGCCCGAGGACAACATGGAAATCGCCATGAAGCTCGGCTCCGACATCTGCATGCAGCTCGACCAGTGCCCCAGCTATCCTGCCACGCGCGCCTACGTTGAGCGCGCGGTTGAGCTGTCGAGCATGTGGGCCGAGCGCTGCTATAAAGCTCACACCCGCGATGACCAGGCACTCTTTGGCATTGTTCAGGGCGGCATGCATCTGGACCTGCGCCTGCGCTCGCTGCGCCATCTGGAGGAGTGCGGCGACTTCCCGGGCTACGGCATTGGCGGCTACTCGGTGGGCGAGGACCACGAGACCATGTTCGAGACCCTGGCACCGCTCGTAAGCGAGTACATGCCCAAGCACAAGCCGCGCTACCTGATGGGCGTCGGCAACCCCACCACCCTCGTGCGCGGTGTGGGCGTGGGTATCGACATGTTCGACTGCGTGCTGCCGACGCGCACGGGCCGCATGGGTACGGCGTTCTCCAGCGAGGGTCGCCTCAACTTCCGCAACGCTCGCTTTGCGCACGACGATGGTCCCATCGATCCCACCTGCACCTGCCCGGTGTGCACGGGCGGCTACAGCCGCGCGCTCATTCGCCACATGGTCACGCAGAAGGAGATGCTCGGCGGCATTCTGCTGTCGATGCACAACATCTACTACTTGCTCAACCTTATGCAGCGTGCTCGCCAGGCCATTATCGAGGGTCGTTACGGCGCGTTCGTGAGTGACTGGATGAACAGCCCTGCGGCGGTGGATTACTAAGGGCGGCGCGGGCGCTTGCAGGGCGCGGGCAACGGCAAGGGGCGAGCGCCGGCCGGTCGTCGCGTTCGCTAACACTGTCTGCGCGACCGCTGACCGATGCCTTGCAAGCGCATGATGCATCGTGGGTACCATACCGAATAGTTGATGTTCGGGCGGGTGTTTGACGCATGGCGTCGACCCCGCCCGTTTTCTTTTTCTCGATAGGAGTACCCATGATTAAGAACGAGAATGTCGAGGGCGAGCCTGCCTACGACGAGACGTACCGCCGCGGCCCCGTGGTCATGCGCGGCCCGATGATTCCTAAGGACAATACGTACGCTAACCTGCTGGCGCCCGAGGAGTCGACCGACTGGTTGCATGCCGATCCGTGGCGCGTACTGCGCATCCAGGCCGAGTTTGTCGACGGTTTTGGCGCGCTTGCCGAGCTCGGACCTGCGGTGACCATCTTCGGTAGCGCCCGCACGCCCAAGACCGATACGCTCTACAAGGCGGCGCGCACCGTCGGGCGTAAGATTGCCCAGCGCGGCGTGGCGGTTATCACCGGTGGCGGCCCCGGCATCATGGAAGCGGCCAACAAGGGAGCGGCGAGCGTCAATGGTAAGTCAGTTGGCCTGGGCATTGAATTGCCGCACGAGCAGGGGCTCAACAAATACGTGAACCTCGGCATGGACTTCCGTTACTTCTTTGTGCGCAAGACCATGTTCGTCAAATACAGCTCGGGCGCTATTGTGTTTCCCGGCGGGTTTGGCACGCTCGACGAGATGTTCGAGGTGCTCACGCTGGTGCAAACGCACAAGGTCAAGCGTATGCCGCTCGTTTTGGTGGGCACCGAGTACTGGCAGGGCCTGTTCGACTGGCTCAACGGCCCGGTGATGGACGCCGGCATGATCAGCCCGCTCGATCCCGAGCTCGTGCACATCACCGACGACCTCAACGAAGCCGTCGACATCGCCCTGAGCGGGCTGATGTAGATCAATCGTGCCCACGCGACATGAATACGCATGGCAATCTGATGTTATCTAACATCAGATTGCCATTTATATTGGGTATACTGATGCAAAAGACGAGGCGAGGAGGTCGCATATGTCTACTGCAACGGTTAAGCCTACGACGGTTCGCATCGAAGAGGGGCTCAAGGAACAGGCGACTGAGTTCTTGGATTCGGTCGGCCTCAGCCTCAATTCCTATCTCAATCTTGCCGTTCGGCAGCTTGTAAATCAGCGAAAGATTCCTTTTGAGATTGTAGGAAGGGCGGAGGTGCCCAACGAGGCGACGAGGCGCGCCATGGTGATTGCCGAGGCTCATGAGTTGGGGATTTTGCCGGACGATAGCCTGTCATTCAATAACGCTGATGAGCTTATGTCATTCCTCGATGAGGAATAGCGATGTTCGAGATTAAAGTCGAGGCTCAATTTAAGGTGGACTACAAACGAACGATGCGCATGCATCCGCAGCTAAAAAGTGAGTTTAAAGCGGCGGTTGCAGAGCTTGTGGCTCATGGGTCACTTCCGGCGGAGTATGGCGCCCACGAGCTCTCAAACCCGGGCGGAAACTACAACGGCCACATCGATTTCCACCTATCCGATGGCTTGGTCGATGTGGTCGTTCTTTATCTTCCCCATAAGACTAACCCAGTGATTAGGCTGGTGAGAATGGGCACTCATCAGGAGCTGTTTCAGGGTCCGCTGGGCTGATCGCCGATTTCCAAGTTGCGGTGGAATAGGGATTGATTGACAGCTAATAAGCCAAAAACGGTCCCTATTTCACCGCAACTGATGTGGGCGTCCCTAGTGGATGGGCTGGTAGCGGGGGCAGTAGCTGATGGCTATGGCATCGACGCCTACATGGGTGGCGATGGTGCAGCCGATGGGGCCGGTGCCGGCGTCTACATAGTCTTGGCCTGCGAGCGCTTGGCTGACGAGCTCCTGCTCCTCGGCGGCGCCGGTCGTGAGCACGCGCACGCTGGAGCCCGGATGCTCGGCCAAAAATGCGAGGCAATCGGCCATGGTGTTGGTAACGATGCGTTTGGCACCGCGGCCCTTTTTTATGGCCTTGATCTCGCCCGATTTCCACTCCGGCGAAACGGCCAGGCGAATGTTGAGCATTTGCGTGAGCTGGCCGGCGAGCTTGGGCGCGCGGCCGTTCTTAACGAGATTCTCGAGCGTGCGGGGAATCAGCAGCAGGTGGGCGTCGGGCAGCGTCGCGCGGATCTGCGCCTCGGTCTCGTCCAGGCTGCGGCCGTCCTCGCGCATGGCCAGCGCGTACTCCACCAGCAGGCCCTCGGCGCCCGAGCCGGTGCGCGAGTCGATGCAGCGCACGTCGAGCTCGTGCGTTTCGGCCGTCAGGCTGGCGTTGGCATAGCAGGCGGACCACTCGCTGCACAGCGAGATAAAGATGGCGCTATCGTGACCGTCGGCGCGCACGCGGTCAAAGAGTTCCTTGAACTCGCCGGCACTCGGCTGCGAGGTGTGCGGCAGCTGCTCGGAGCCGGCCATGCGCGCGACGTACTCCTGGGCGGTAATCTGCACCTGGTCGAGCAGGTCCTCGCCCTCGATAATCACATGCAGCGGAATCACGTAAATGCCGAGCTCTTGGGCGCGGGCGGGGGAGATGTCCGACGTGGAGTCGGTTATGATGGCAAAAGACATAATTGCACCTTTCGTTGGGGCGCGACGGCGCCGCCTTCTGAGAGCAAAGTGCGACAAGTATAGTGGAGTTGCTCTACATTGCTAGGTTAAATTGTTGAATAGTCAACAGTTTGAAGTGTCGGTGTGGAAATCGTCAACTGGGGAAGAGGGATGCCGATGGAGGCGCTGGAGATATGCAAGCGGCCGGTCGTGCTGTTTGATTTTGATGGCACGGTGGCCGATACGGGTCGGGCGGTGATGACCTCGACGCGCAAGACGCTGGCTGCACGCGGGTTTTCGGAGGCGCAGATGGGTGACCTGCGTCGCATGATCGGGCCGCCCCTGTGGAAGAGTTTTCACGACTTTTATGGCTTCTCCCGCGAGGAGTCGCTTGTGGTGGCCGACGAGTACCGCGCCTTTTTTGACGAGCTGGGACCGGAGGAGTATCCCGTGTTCGACGGGATCCCCGAGCTGCTGGATGGGTTGGTCGCCCAGGGCAAGCGCTTGGCCGTGGCGACGTCGCGCATGGAGGCAAAGTGCGTTGACATGGTGGGTGAACTGGGGCTTTCTCAGTTTGAGGCCGTGGTTGGCATGAATCCGCCGCAGGGCCGCGAGACCAAGGCGGATTCGGTCCGCGATGCGCTGGCGGCCCTGGGCGCGACCGCGGACGAGGCCGTGATGATTGGCGACCGCTTTAACGACGTCGAGGGCGCGCACGCGATGGGCGTGCCGTGCATTGGCATCTATTCGGGTGCGGCGGCGCCGGGGGAGCACGAGGCTGCGGGCGCCGATGCGGTGGTGCACTCGGTGGCCGAGCTTGCTAAACTTTTCGCTATATAAGTATTTGATGTGAGGGGCGGGCGTACCCGTCGCTCATTGGTAAGGAGGTCGTCCATGAATCAGGTGGAGCAGAGCGTTACCGAGTATGTCGACGAGGTCTGGGAGGACGTCGTCGCCGATATCGAGCAGCTGGTGAGTTATCCGTCCGTAGCCGTTGCTGCCGATGCGGAGCCTAGCGCGCCGTTTGGCCGCCCGGTTCGTGATGCGCTCGATTGCGCGCTCGGCATTGCGCAAAAGCTCGGCTACCAGACGAGCGACGACGAGGGCTATGTGGGCATTGCCGATATCCCGGGTCGCGGCGACAAGCAGCTCGCGACCATCTGCCACGTGGACGTGGTGCCCGCCGGCCCCGGCTGGAACACCGACCCGTTTGCGATGGAGCGTCGCGAGGGCTGGCTGCTCGGCCGTGGCGTGATTGATGACAAGGGTCCGGCGGTGTTGTCGCTCTACGCCGGTGCCTACCTGCTCAAGCACGGCATTGTGCCGCGCTATACCTTCCGCGCGCTGCTGGGCTGCGATGAGGAAGTGGGCATGTCCGACGTTCACCATTATCTGGAGAATCACGCAGACCCCGACTTTTTGTTTACGCCCGATGCCGAGTTCCCGGTCTGCAATGCCGAGAAGGGCCAGTTTGGGGCGACGTTCGTGAGCCCCAAGATCGACGGCGGGCGCATCGTGTCGTGGAGCGGCTCCGAGGCGAGCAATGCCATTCCGTCGCAGTCCATCTGCGAGCTTTCGATTGCCGCCGATGAGCTGCCGGCGCCCGTTGAGAACGCCGACCGCCTGGAGATCACGGCGCTCGACAATGGCCATGCGCAGATTTTCGCCCACGGTATTGGCGGCCACGCTTCGATGCCTGAGGGCACCATCAACGCCGTCGGCCTGATTGTGTCGTATCTGCGCGAGGCCGAGGACGCGTTTGGTGCACGCGACGAGCGCCTGCTGACGCCTGCCGAGCACGAATTCGTCAAGTTCCTGGCCTTTGTGCATGCGGATGCCTATGGCCGCGGCCTAGGTATCGATGCGACGAGTCCGGCGTTTGGCCCGCTTACCTGCAACGCTGGAGTCATCCGCGTGGCGGATGGCCATATTGAGCAGGTCATCGACGTGCGCTTCCCCGACAGTACGAGTGCCGATACCATCCGCGAGCAGCTCGACCCGCTCGTGGGCCGTTTTGGCGTGACGTGCCAGCTGGGTCGCGCTAAGGTGCCGTTCTCAGTCTCTGCCGATGATCCGGCCGTGAAGGCGCTTATCGATACCTATAACGAGTTCACCGGCAAGCATGCTGGGCCCTTTGCCATGGGCGGCGGCACGTACGCGCGCAACTTTGCCCGCGCCGTCTCGTTTGGCCCCGAAGAGACCGGCCTGGAGCTGCCCGCGTGGGGCGGCCAGATGCACGGCCCCAACGAGTGTGCCAGCGAAGAACAGCTTAAACAGGCGCTCAAGATTTACATCGTGGCGATCCTTCGTCTCAACGAACTGGAACTGTAGGGCTTCCCCAGGCACCCGACCTTGCCCCTCAAACCGTCGCTTGCGTACCAAAGTACGCGGCGCTCCTCTTTCGGGGCAATCTCGGGCACCTGGGAAACCCCTATATCCTGCTTGGATACAAACTTGCATTACGAGCCCGGTGCTTCGGCCCGGGCTTTTTCTGTTGCGGTGGGGTAGTCATTGGGGACGTTCCTTTGGTGTAAAAGGTGCGCCATGTTCGGCGCTGGATTGTTATCCGTTTGTAAAGGCTGGACAGAGCTTGCGGTAAGGGTCTATCAGATGCCCGTAAAAAACCGCAGTTGGCGCGGGCGCTGCCCGGTCGGGGTCGTATCTTTCCAAACAGCAAAGCGGGCAGGGTGCCCGCGAGTCGCATGTACGAAAGGAAGATCATGCTCGATCAGGCTTATTCTCGTCGTCAGTTCCTCGGCCTCGCTGGTGGTTTTGCCAGCATCGTCGGTCTCGGTCTCGTTGGTTGCGGCGGCTCCGGCGCATCCGACGCCGCCGACAAGGGTAGCGCCGCTGCTACTGCCGAGTCCGTCTCCGGCGAGGTGACCTACGACGGTGCCTCCTCGTTCCAGGCTCTCGTCGAGGCTGCTGCCGAGAAGTTCATGGATGCCAACCCGGACGTCTCCGTTTCCGGCTCGGGCAACGGTTCGGGCAAGGGTCTGACCGCTGTCGCCGCAGGCACCGTCACCATCGGTAACTCCGACGTCTTCGCCGAGACCAAGCTCGAGGCCGACCAGGTCAAGAACCTCGTCGACCACGAGGTTGCCGTCGTGGGCATGGGTCCCGTCGTCTCCAAGAACGTGACGGTCGACGACCTGTCCCTCGAGCAGCTCAAGGGCATCTTCTCTGGCCAGATCACCAACTGGAAGGAGGTCGGCGGCGACGACGCCACCATCGTCGTCCTCAACCGCAAGGCCGGCTCCGGCACCCGCGCCACCTTCGAGGCCGCCGTCTTTGGCGACGAGGCCGTCGACTTTAAGGGCGACGCCGAGCTCGACAAGTCCGGCGACGTCCAGACTCAGATGGGCAGCACCGATAACGCCATCTCCTACCTCGACTTCTCGCACTTCGATGACTCCAAGTTCAACGCCATCAAGGTCGAGGGCGTCGAGCCCAAGAGCAAGAATGTCACTGATGACTCCTTCAAGATCTGGGCTACCGAGCACATGTACTGCTCCAAGGACGCCGACGAGGCCACCAAGGCCTTCCTGGAGTTCATGCTTTCCGACGACGTCCAGGGCAAGCTCGTCGAGGAGCAGGGCTTCATCCCCGTCTCTGCCATGAAGGTCGTCAAGGACGCCAGCGGCAAGGTCTCTGCTAAATAAGTAATCGCCCCGGAAAGGTTTGCAATGGCAAAACAGCTGCCAAAGCGCGACCTTGAGAACGTGGGCCTGGGCGTCACGGGCGCGTGCGTAGCGCTCGTGACGCTTGTCGTTGCCGCGCTCATCTTTATGGTCGCCCAAAAGGGCCTCTCGGCTTTTGTCAAGGACGGCGTCTCGGTCGTCGAGTTTTTCACCGGCACCAAGTGGGACCTGGCCAACACAGCCGAAAACGGCCTGCCCTATACCGGCGCCCTGCCCCTGATCGTCACCTCGTTTGCGGTCATGGTGCTCTCCACGCTCATCGCGCTGCCCATCGCCATCGGCTCTGCCATCTTTGCGGTCGAGATCCAGCCTAAGTTTGGTTCCAAGGTTTTTCAGCCGCTTATTGAGCTTTTGACCGGTATTCCCTCGGTCGTCTTTGGCTTGATCGGCTTTCACGTTGTCGTCGGTCTTATGAAGAGCGTTTTCCACGTGAGCACGGGCCTGGGCATCTTGCCCGGCGCCATCGTGCTGGCGGTCATGATTCTGCCGACGATGACCACGCTTTCGGTCGATGGCCTGCGCGCCGTGCCCGACGGCTACCGCCAGGGCTCGCTCGCGCTGGGCTACACCCGCTGGCAGACCATCTGGCACGTGGTGCTCAAGTCCGCCATGCCGTCGCTCATGACCGCGGTTATCTTGGGCATGACCCGCGCCTTTGGCGAGACGCTCGCCGTGCGCATGGTCATCGGCGGCATCGAGGCCATGCCGACGTCGCTGCTGTCGCCGGCTTCGACCATCACCACCACGCTCACCACGTCCATGGCAGTCTATGCCGAGGGCTCGGCCCAAGACGATGTTCTGTGGGCGCTCGGCCTGCTGCTGATGGGCATGAGTCTCATCTTCATCCTGATCATCCACCTTATCGGCCGCAAGGGGGCGAAGGCTCGTGGCTAGCACGCGTATCCACATCGACGAGGCGAGGCTCGGGCGTGTCCAAAAGCAGGACCGCTTCGCCACGGGCGTGTTGACGGCGATCGTCGCCATCGTCATGCTCATCGTCGTCTCCATGGTGGCCTATATCCTGTTCGAGGGCATCTCGACGCTGTTCCAGCCGGGCTTTCTCACGGAGCCGTCGCGCGCCAACGGAACGCAGGGCGGCGTGCTCTACCAGCTGTTCGACTCGTTCTACCTGCTGCTGATCACCCTGATCATCTCGGTGCCCATCAGCCTGGGCGGAGCGGTCTTTTTGGTTGAGTACGCGCCGGACGGACCCATCCGCGACATCGCCTCCACCGCCATCGAGACGTTGTCCTCGCTGCCTTCCATCGTCGTCGGCATGTTCGGTTTTCTGGTGTTCTCGGTGCAGCTGGGCTGGAAGTACTCCATCATCTCCGGCGCCGTCGCGCTCACCATGTTCAACATCCCCATCCTGGTGCGCGTGATCCAGCAGGCGCTCGAGGACGTGCCGCAGGCCCAGCGCGATGCGTGCCTGGCCATGGGCCTCACTCGCTGGGAGGCCACGCTGCACATCCTGATCCCCGAGGCCATGCCTGCCATCGTGACGGGCATCGTGCTTTCGGCCGGTCGCGTGTTTGGCGAGGCCGCAGCACTGCTTTTTACCTCGGGTATGAGCTCGCCGGTTCGCCTGAACTTCTTGAGCTTTAACCTGTCGAGCCCCACCTGCGCTTGGAACGTGTTCCGTCCCGGCGAGTCGCTCGCCGTGCACATCTACAAGATCTATGGCGAGGGCAGCCCCGAGGCCCAGCAGATTGTTTGGGGCACCGCGGCGCTGCTGATGATTTGCGTGCTGCTGTTTAACGTAGTCGCCCGTATCGTGGGCAAGCAACTGGCAAGAAGGATGACGGCCGAATGAGCGAGATGAATGCAACGCCCGCAACCGAAGCGGCATCGTCCGAGACCCAGGACTTCCTGTCGAGCGTGGGGGAGAGCGAGAAGCGCGTGCGCGTGAGCGGCAAGGCCGTGAGCGACGAGGTCGTGCTCTCCACCAAGGACGTCAACGTGTACTATGGCGACCACCATGCACTGCACAATACGTCGCTCGACTTCCACAAGGGCGAGATCACGGCGCTCATTGGGCCTTCGGGCTGCGGTAAGTCGACCTTCTTGCGTAGCCTCAACCTCATGAATCGCGAGATTCGCGGCTGCCGCGTGGAGGGCGAGATCAACTATCGCGGGCGCAACGTGAACACCAAGACCGAAAACACCTACGAGCTGCGCCGTTCCATTGGCATGGTGTTCCAGCAGCCCAACCCGTTCCGCAAGTCCATTCGCGACAACATCACGTTTGCGCCTAAGCGCCACGGCATCACCGACCGCGACGAGCTCGACCGCATGGTCGAGGAGAGCCTGCGCGGCGCGGCGCTGTGGGACGAGGTCAAGGACAAGCTCGACAAGAGCGCCCATGCGCTTTCGGGCGGTCAGCAGCAGCGCCTGTGCATCGCGCGCACGCTGGCGCTCAACCCCGACGTGATCTTGTTCGACGAGCCCTGCTCGGCGCTCGACCCCATCTCGACGCTGGCGATTGAGGACCTCATGTCGTCGATTGTTGCCGACCGCGCCATCGTCATCGTGACGCACAACATGGAGCAGGCGTCGCGTGTGTCCAACCGCACGGCGTTCTTCTGCATGGGCGATATGGTCGAGTACGACGAGACTGACGAGATTTTCCAACGGCCCAAGGACAAGCGGCTGAATGATTACCTCACCGGCATGTTCTCCTAGTCCGGGACATGCTTGAGGCCCGCGGTGGCCACGGTTGCCGCGGGACTGATTGGAGAGGCGGGTCATCTCTTGTGGGAGATGGCCCGCCTTTTTGTGTCGTGTGCGGCCTGCCTTTTCGCTGCTATCATGGACAACGTTGAATTTCTACGAAGGAGCAGGGCATATGGCGATTCTTTTGGGATGCGATTCCGTCAGCCTAGAGTTTCCCACCAAGCATATTTTCGATAGCGTTACGCTCGGCGTGGGCGAGGGCGACCGTATTGGTATTGTCGGTAAAAACGGCGACGGCAAGTCGACGCTGCTGAGCGTGCTCGCCGGCACGCTGGAGCCCGATGACGGGCGCGTGACGCACCGCCGCGACACGACGATTGGATTGCTCGGCCAAAAGGATAACCTGGTCGATACCGACACCGTGCATCATGCCGTCGTCGGTGACACGCCCGAATACGAGTGGGCCTCGAGCCCGCGTACGCGCCAGATTCTGGCCGGCCTTATTAGCGATGTGCCCTGGGAGGGCACGGTGGGCGAGCTTTCGGGCGGCCAGCGCCGTCGCGTGGACCTCGCGCGCCTGCTGATCGGCGACTACGACGTGCTCATGCTCGACGAGCCCACCAACCACCTGGACATGCGCACCATCAACTGGCTCGCGCGTCACTTAAAGGCCCGCTGGCAGCGCGGCCAGGGCGCGATGCTCGTGGTCACGCACGACCGCTGGTTCTTGGACGAGGTCTGTACCAGTATGTGGGAGGTCCACGACGGCCAGGTCGATCCCTTCGAGGGCGGTTACTCCGCATATATCCTGCAGCGCGTGGAGCGCGACCGCATGGCCGCCGTCACCGAGGAGCGTCGTAGCAACATGGCGCGCAAGGAGCTCGCGTGGCTGAGCCGCGGTGCCCAGGCGCGCTCCACCAAGCCCAAGTTTCGCGTTGAGGCTGCTCGTGAGCTGATCGCCGACGTGCCTCCCGTGCGTGACGAGCTGGAGCTCAAGCGCCTAGCCGTGAGCCGCCTGGGCAAGCAGGTTATCGATGTGGTCGACGTGGACGCCGGCTATGCGGATACCGATGGCGCGCCCAAGCAGGTGCTCTCTGACGTGACCTGGCTCATTGGTGCGGGCGACCGCTATGGCCTGCTGGGCGAGAACGGTGCCGGCAAGTCGACGCTGCTCGGCGTGATCCAGGGCAAGATTGAACCCACGCGCGGCCGCGTGAAGATTGGCCAGACAGTGCGCTTTGGCGTGCTGTCGCAGCAGCTCGAGGAGCTCGAACCCTACATGGGCGACACGATCCGAGAGGTGCTCAGCAACTATAAGAAGTACTACGTCATCGACGGCAAGGAGACTTCGCCCGAGAAGCTCTGCGAGCGTCTGGGCTTTACGACGCAGCAGCTCTGGAGTCGCATCGGCGATCTTTCGGGCGGCCAGCGCCGTCGCCTGTCGCTGCTACTGACAATCCTGGACGAGCCCAACGTGCTCATCCTGGACGAGCCCGGCAACGACCTGGATACCGACATGCTGGCGATTGTCGAGGATCTGCTCGACGGCTGGCCCGGCACGCTGATCCTGGTGACGCACGACCGCTTTTTGATGGAGCGCGTGACCGACCAGCAGTGGGCGCTGCTCGACGGCCACCTGACGCATATGCCCGGTGGCGTGGACCAGTACCTGCGCCTGTGCAACGCCACCGCCGAGGGCGAGCCCGTGGGCGCGCCGAGCGCCAAGACCGGCACGTTTGACACCGGTGCCGCGGCAGCTGCGGCCGAAAAGCCCAAGTCGAGCGGTCAGCCCAACGGCCTGTCCAACGCCGAGCGCCAGAAGCTCCGCCGCGAGGTGAGTTCGCTCGAGCGCAAGATGGAGACGCAGCGCGCCCGCGTTGAGGAGGCCGAGGCAGCAATGGCCCAAGTCGATCCCACCAACTACACGGCGCTCGGCGAGCAGCAGGCAAAGATCGACGAGGCTCACGCCGCCATGGACGAGCTGGAGATGGCGTGGCTCGAGGCGAGCGAAAAGCTCGAGGGCGAGGAGTAGACGAGGATGATCAAAGCCGCGTTTTTCGATATCGACGGCACGCTGCTGAGCTTTAAGACTCACCGGATTCCGGCGTCGGCGCAGCAGGTGCTCGACAGCTTTCACGAGCAGGGGATCGCATGCGTGATCGCCACGGGTCGCCCGACCTACCAGATGCCGGACTGGCTGTTCGACCTGGGCTGGGATGCGTACATTACGCTCTCGGGTCAGCACTGTTTTGATGCCGAGGGGGTTTACCGCAGCTGTCCGATCGATCCGGACGACGTTGCGGTGATTGTGGACCAGGTGGCGCAGGGGCGCTATGACTCGCTGTGCATGCAGGGCGAGAACTCGTTTGTGAACCGCCTGTCCGAGCGCGTGGTGACGGCTGGCAGCAACGCGGGAATCGTCTACCACGAGGAGCCGTTTGAGCACGCCTTTGACGCACCGGTCTACCAGTTCTGCGCCTTTGTGGACCCGGCCGACGAACATATCGTGACCGACGCCGTGTCGCATTCGCTCACCACGCGCTGGTGCGACCTGTTCTGCGACATTATTCCCGCTAACGGCGGCAAGGACCTGGGCGTGGCGGCGACGCTCGAGCGGCTTGGTATCGACGCGAGCGAGGCGATTGCCTTTGGCGACGGCGAGAACGACCTGTCGATGTTTGCCGCCGTGGGCACGAGTGTGGCCATGGGCAACGCACAGGACACGGTGAAAGCTGCGGCGACCTATGTGACGACTGCCGTGGACGACGACGGCATCTACAACGCCGCGAAGCACTTTGGATTGATGTAACTGCGGGCCGGCACCCGGCGCCTGGGGACACTCCTTGCGGGGCGTCTCCATTTTGTTTTCGTCCCGCACGTTTTGTGAAACACGGCTAACTTTTAGACAAAGTAGTAAGACATGGGCAACTTTTGCGGTAAAGTTAGCCGTGGAAAGTATCCAAAGGCTAACTAGCAATCATCGCGAAAGGCGGCCCATGGCCCTACGTGAATCCGGAGAAGACTATCTCGAATCGATCTACGTTCTGTCGGAACGTCAGGTCATCGTGCGCTCGATCGACGTTGCGGAGTACCTCGGCGTAACCAAGGCGAGCGTCTCTAAAGCCATGGCGACGCTGGAGAACAGCGGCTATGTCGAAATGGGCAAGCGCGACGTTCATCTGACGGAGCGTGGTCTGGAGGTCGCTCGCCAAATGTGGAAGCGTCACTGCTTTTTCGTGGGGCTGCTGGAGGATGCGGGTGTTTCGGCTGAGGTCGCGTCGCAAGAGGGCTGCCACATGGAGCACTGCCTAAGCGAGGAAAGCTTCGAGAAGCTGAGGGCGATGCTGGGACGGGACGGTGCTTCGGCGCCAACAATGACCGACTAGCACTCCCGCAGTGGCGCGCCTCCCGCGCCGGAACGGCGCGGGACAGCGACCGAGACGAGTGGTCCCACCAACTAAGTCCAACTCAGACAAGGAACCCCACCAGTAAGCGATGCCCAAGAACCGCCAGCTGTGTCAATGCAGGCCGGGGCCGGGCTTGGTTTTGAAAACATTCCGCACTGATATCTTCTGTATTGAAGACGTCGATGATGCACCCGTATACCATTGACGTCGACACCATCAGATGCGGACCGCGCGGTGACCCCACATTCCGCTGGCGCCCACAGGGCTGCCCTCGTTTCCTGACATGTCCCGCGCGGGCCGCGGCGCGACGATACCGGCGCATGACCTAATAGGAGCATGGAGCGATACCGCGGACCCGATCAACCGCATTCTATCGCGCCCCGTCAGTGTGCCGTCTGCCCGGTCCAGGCGAGCACGGAAAGAACGGAGCGAGACATGAGAACCGAATCGACACCCGGCGCCCGCTGGCCGGTCTTCTGCGGGGTCGACACCCACGCCGACTCGCACTGGCTGTGCGTCCTCGACTGGAGGGGCCGCAGGGTCCTGTCCCGCCGGTTCCCCGCCGACGCGGCGGGCTACGAGGCGCTCGCCGGTGCGATCGCGGCGGCCGGGGAGCCGGCCTGCGTCGCGATGGAGGGGACGTTGTTAGCGTCAATCTATTTTTCACCAGTTTCGCTAAACAGGCGCACCGTTCGCGC
>URKG01000030.1 GCA_900548265.1 uncultured Collinsella sp. | reverse complement strand
GGGTGGTTTAAAGCTGGCCGCTGCGCGGCCAGCAGACTAAAGTCTTGAACAAAAAAGACGGGGCTCGCAATGCGAACCCCGTCTGCAAAGAAATCTGGCGAGAAAGCCTGATTACTTGAGGGTGACAGCAGCGCCAGCAGCCTCGAGCTTCTCCTTGGCAGCCTCGGCGTCCTCCTTCTTGGCACCCTCGAGAACAGCCTTGGGAGCGCCCTCGACGACCTCCTTGGCCTCCTTCAGGCCAAGGTTGGTGAGCTCACGGACGGCCTTGATGACCTGGATCTTGTTGTCGCCGAAGCCCTCGAGCACGACGTCAAACTCGGTCTTCTCCTCGGCCTCAGCAGCGCCAGCAGCGGGAGCGGCGACAACAGCGGCAGGAGCAGCGGCGGAAACGCCGAAGGTGTCCTCGATAGCCTTGACGAGCTCGGAAGCCTCGAGAAGGGTCATTTCCTTAAGAGCATCGATGATCTCATCGGTGGTAAGCTTAGCCATTTCTAAGTCCTTTCGGTTTCCGTGCGAATGCACGGAGATCAGTTAAAACACGGCGCGAATGCGCCAGGGGTGCGGCGTTGCCGCCGCGGGTGAAAACAGCGACTAGGCTGCCTTCTGCTCGGAGACCTGCTGGATCGAACGAGCGAGACCAGAGGAAACGCCGTTGACGCAGACAGCGATGTCGCGAGCGAAACCGGAGATGAGACCGGCGATCTGGCCGAGAAGCTGATCCTTGGTGGGCAGCTCGGCGATAGCCTTAACATCATCAGCGGAAACGGCCTTGCCGTCGGAGATACCGCCCTTGATCTCAAGGACGCCCTTGGACTGAGCGGAGAAGTCCTTAAGGGCCTTAGCGGCCTCGACCGGCTCGGACTCGTAGAACACATAAGCGACGGGGCCGGCGAGGATCTCGTCGAGCTCGGGCTGCTCCTGGTTCTTGAGAGCGATCTTGACCAGGTTGTTCTTGTAGACCTTCATCTCGGCGCCGCACTCGCGAAGCTGATGACGCAGCTCCTGAGCCTGCTTAACCGTCAGACCGTTGTAGTTGACGACGAACAGACCGGCGTTCTCGGCGATACGGGACTCGATCTCTGCAACCTTGTCGATTTTGTACTGCTGGGGCATGAATTACACCTCCTCGAATTCTTTCCGGGCACGGTCCGCCACAAGGACGTGACGGGGGCATGTCCAAAAAGAAAGCCCCCGCGCTGCATGAGCGACGGGGGCGAGAAGACATATCTACTCGACCACCTCGGCTGGCGGGATATCCCATTAAGCTCGCGGGCGATGCCCGTTTGCACCGGCTGTCTCTGGCAGCGGATTCGTGCGTGAACCGAAAGTATTATGGCGGGGACCCCGGCGTCGGTCAACGGAAAACCGGGCTGCACACAATTCCACCATCCGGCACGCGCCGCCGAAGGCCAGGCGCAAGGTTTTCGCTCGGTCAAGTCCTGGCTCGCACGAAGAGCACATTAAGTGCTCTTCGGCTCGTGCGGAATCTACGAAACCCTTGCGCCTGGCCTTCGGCGGCGCGTGCCTGCGTTGACTTTGGGCAGCCCGGGTTTTCGTTGGCTGACGCCCCCACTCATAATGCTTGGGTCGGTAGGCTGATGTGTTGCGTCCCGTTGGGCTATAGGGTTGACACGAAGTTGGACAGGCGGCGGAGACCTTCGTCCAGATTTTTGTCGGAGACGCAGTAGCTTAAGCGGACGTGGCCTTCGGTGCCGAAGCAGTCGCCCGGGACTAGGGCTATGTTTGCCTCTTTGATGGCTTTGATGCAGAAGTCTTCGCTCGTTAGGCCGTATTGTTTGATGCTCGGGAAGGTGTAGAAGGCTCCTGCGGGCTCTACCACGTCGAGGCCCATGGCGCTTAAGGCTGCGAGCACGCGTTCGCGGCGGGCTCGGTAGACTTCGAGCATGGGGGTGGGGTCGACGGTGAGAGCTCGGGCGGCAGCGTCCATTTCGAAGGAGACGGCGCTCGATACTAGGTATTGATGAGCCTTTGCGATCTCGGCGATGACGGGGGCTGCCGCTGCGAGCCAGCCCAGGCGCCAGCCGGTCATGGCCCAGGGCTTGGAGAAGCTCTCGATGACCACCGTCTGCTCGCGTAGCTCCGGGTGGCGCTGGGCAAATCGTTCGTAGCCGTCCACATAGACCAGGCGGTTGTACACGTCGTCGCAGACTACGTAGATACCCGCCTGCTCCGCTACGCGCGCCACGGCGTCGAGCGATGCCGCGTCGAGGATGCAACCCGTAGGATTGTTGGGCGAGCAGATGACGATGGCCTTGGTCGCCGGCGTTACGCAAGCACGAAGTGCGCCCTCGTCAATCTGGAATTGCGCAGGCTCCGTATCCAAAAAGACCGCTTTGGCGTGATTGGCCACGACGATGCTCTCGTACAGGCCAAAGGCCGGCGTGGGGATGATGACCTCGTCGCCGGGGTTGAGCATGGCCATAAACGTAGCCGACAGGGCCTCGGTCGCACCATCGGTCAGGATGACCTCATCGGTGGAAAATGCCAGGCCCGCGTCACCCATATATTTGGACAGTGCCTCGCGCAGGGCGGGACGGCCGTTGTTGGGCGGATAGTGCGTGTCGCCGCGGTCGAGCGAGGCCGTCACCTCGGCGCTAATCACATCGGGCGTGGGAAAATCGGGCTCGCCAAGCGCAAGCGCGATGCACCCCGGGTGCTGGGCGGCGAGCGCATTGATCCGACGGATGCCGGAGGGCTTGAGCGTGGCAAGCGAGGTGTTCATGGGCAGACGCATGGCGTTCCTTTCGTAAGGGTTGCACTAGGATAGCGCGGCGGAGCGCCACCAGACGGTGTAACCTAAACGGAAACCAACCGGAAAGGAGGCAGCATGGAGACGACCGCACGCGGCGATGTACCAAAAACGTTGCAAACCATTGCGTATATCAGCATTCCCAATAGCGCCGATCTTGAGTTTTTGCTCTGGGACCTGCAGGATGCCATCGCCGCCTATGCTCAACTTTCTGGCACCGCGCTCCCCCGCCCGGTTGATTTGAAGGCGGATGATGCCGACGGCGTTGCCGATGGCATCGTACTGGCCATTGAAGATGTGGCTGACGATGAGACGTTGACAGCTATCGAGCAGGCTCTTGAGCGCTTTGGCGGTACGGGAACGCGTGTCTATGCCGCGATTCGAGCCGCACAAGAGGGCACTGAGCAGGCGCGTGGGACCGCCGTTCGCCTGCACAAGGCATGTGAGCGCCATGACCAATTGTGGTGTGGCGGCGTTGCCATCTGCGCCGGCAGTGGCATCGCAGCGCTTCGCCATTCCCCACGCATGGGCCTCTTGCGCCGACCGTTTTCCGAAGCGATGGATAAGCTTGTGGGCGCTGTGCGCATGGGCTGCTCCGTCGAGCATGCACAGCGACTTGGCGGCGGCAATGCCGCCAACGTCGACGCCGACGGCATGGTTTGCGCCGAGCCAGCCGTGCCCGCGCCGATCTGGCGAGGCGTTCTGAAACGTCTGGGCGCCCACGCTCAAACAAAAATCTAAATTAAATAACGGCCCAGTCAACGGCTTCGTGCCAACGCTCGACAAGACGCTCCAGGCGCCAGGCGGCATTGGCAGGACTTGTCGAGGGCAGGACGATGGCAGGCAGCCCCGTCCGATCTTGCAAGTAGCGTTTGTAGAGTCGCCCTGCCGTACCGCCGTTACAGACAACGACCTCGATCGGCGCGGCATCGGTAATGCGCTCGATATGTGCCGGCACAACGTTGCGAATGCTCGCGTCGCTCGAGCCCTTAATGTCGCAGCTCTCGATTGCATCCCACAGGGCCACACCGCCGTTAAGCAGCATGGCCCGCTTGGCGGCAATCGAGGCATCGAGCGTCGCGGGCTCACCGCCTGCCAAAGGATCGCCCTCGTTGGGCGGCACGGGCACACCGAGGCACGCGGCCATCACGCGCCAAAAGCGGTTCTGCGGATTGCCATAGTAGAAGGCATTGGCACGCGAGAGCACCGAGGGAAACGACCCCAACACCAAAACGCACGAGCGGTCGTCAAACACGGGCTCAAACCCATGCTCAATATGTTGATAGCCTTCGTCGGACGCCGCCATGGCCTAGGCCCTCAACAGATAGCGCACCTCGTAGGGCGCAAGTTCAAGGGAGCCTGTCAGCTCGACCGTGGGCGCATCGTCGGCAAGCAGGTCGACGAAGGAGCCGTTGAGTTCGCCGGCTCCAAAGGTATAAGGCTCGTTCACGGCATTGACCGCCACGAGCACCGTCGCGTCGTCGCAGGCGCGCTCGAACAGCAGCTGCTTATTCTGGATCACCACGTTGCGATAGGCACCGTAGTTGAGGGCACGGGCCGCCGCGTCGTTTGCCGAGCGTAGGTGCGCAAGCTGCTTGATGAAGGCCGTTAGCTCGTTGGGCGCAGGCTCATCGAGCGCAGGACGTAGCGCCCAATCGCCATCGGGGCCGCCCTTTTCGCCGGCAATCCCCCACTCGCTGCCGTAGTAGACGCACGGAATGCCCGGCATACCAAAGAGCATGCCGTAGGCGGGGCGCAGGCAGGACTTGTCCGTCAGGATGCTCGCCAGGCGCGGCACATCGTGGTTGTCAACAAACGACAGCAGGTGTTTGCCGCGGTAGATGCACCACGGGTCGCCGCCAAACTGGCGGTGCAACGAATGGGCGATCTCGAACATGTTGACCGAGTTAAAGCTGGAGTACAGGCCCTTGTAGCACTCGTAGTTGGTGCAGGAGTCGAGCATCTCGTCGTTGACGATCTGGTTGTAGTCGCCGTGGAGCGTCTCACCAATCAGGATAAAGTCGGGCTTGAGCTCACGGGTAAAAGTATGCAGGCGGCGCATAAAGTCGCGGTCGAGCATATAGGCGACGTCCAGGCGCAGACCGTCGACGCCAAAGACCTCGGCCCAGTGACGCACAGACTCAAGCAGGTAATCGACCACGGCGGGGTTTTGCAGGTTGAGCTTCACAAGCTCAAAATGGCCCTCCCAGCCCTCGTACCAAAAGCCGTCGCCGTAGCACGAGTCACCGTCAAAGCTGATGTGGAACCAGTCCTTGTAGGGCGAGTCCCACTTGCGCTCCTGAACATCGCGGAAGGCCCAAAAGCCGCGACCGACGTGGTTGAAGACGGCATCGAGCACCACGCGGATGCCATGGGCGTGCAGCGTGTCGCATACGGCGGCAAAGTCGGCATCCCCGCCCAGGCGACGGTCGATATGTCGCAGGCTGCGTGTATCGTAGCCGTGGCTATCAGATTCGAGCGGTGGGTTGATAAGCACAGCGCCAACGCCGAGTTCCTGCATGTAGTCGGCCCATTGGGCGACCTTCATGATAGGAGCATCGGGGTTGGGCGCGGCGTTGGCAGCCTGGGCGAGCTCATCCTCGGCAACGGGCGCGGCGTTTTCGCGCGGAGCCCCGCAAAAGCCCAGCGGATAGATCTGATAGAACGTCGTCTCGTATGCCCACATAACAGCCTCCCGGTAAGCTCAACACAACGACATCCATTGTATGCCCAGCTTGTATCCTCTCCCCCAAAATAAGTTGCGGTGGAATAGTTCCTGCTTGGACCTTCAGAGGCCTTAAACAGGAACTATTCCACCGCAACTGATGAGGAAACGTGATTAGGCGACAGACTTTGCGCGGCGTATGGCCGGGAACATCACCGTGATAGCGAGGATGACGCCCACGACGGCAATCGACCCGCCCGCGAAGCCGATCCAGGCGATACCGGGACCCGAAACCACGGCTCCGCCGATCGCGGTACCCGTGCCAATGCCCAGATTGAACAGGCCCGAGAAGATCGACATGGCGACGGCCGACGAATCTGCCGGCGTGTGCTTGATGAGCTCGGCCTGAAACGCCACGTTAAAGGCCGTGGCGCAGCAACCCCACAGTGCGCAGACGGCAAGCACTGTCACGAGCGACGATGCGGCCGGCCCCATGAGCAGCAGGGCCACCGGCACGCCGGAGAGCGTGATAGCCAAGAACGGGAAGCGATGCCCATCGAACAGGCGGCCGAACAGCCAGCTTCCGAGCAGACCGGAGCAGCCGAACGCCGTCAGCGTCATGGTGATAGCGCTTGCGTCGACATGGGCGACCTGAGCCAGGAAAGGCTCGATATAGCTGTAGCTTGCGTAATAGCCGGTCGCCATGAAGACCGTGACTGCGTAGAGCGCGATGAGGAGCGGGTTCTTGAGCAGCTCGGGCAGCTGTCTGACGGTAAAGCGCTCACCCGCCGGCATGGCCGGGAACACCGCTGCCTGGTAGACGGCCGCGATGGCTGAGAGGCCCCCGACCACGGCAAACGTCATGCGCCAGCCCACGGCCAAGCCAATGGCGCGACCGAGAGGCAGGCCAAAGATCTGCGCGATGGACGAGCCCGTAGCGATCATGCTGATGGCGAGCGCGCCGTGGCGAGTGTCGACCAGGCGCGAGGCCATAATCGAGGCGACTGACCAGAACACGGCATGTGCGCAAGCGACCACCAGGCGCGCGCAGACCAGGATGGGATAGGTCGGCGCCACAGCGGACAGGAACTGACCGAGCGAGAACACGGCAAGCACGCCCAGCAGCATCCGCTTAAACTCGAAACGCGAAGCGAACACCATGAGCGGCAACGACAGCAGCATGACGCCCCAGGCATAGACCGAGATCATGATGCCCGCCTGGGCCTCGGTGAGCGAGAACGACGCGGCGATATCAGTCAAAAGGCCGATGGGCATAAACTCCGACGTGTTGAACACGAACGCACAGCAGGTGAGCCCGATAAGCGGGAGCCACTGCCTGAGCGTGATGCCGTCTTGCCTTGCCTGACTCATATATAACATCTCCAATCATTTTGAGCGGAGGCGATTATATAGCAACGGTCCCGCATCCGTCAGTAACGGACACGGGACCGAAACAATTCGATACACAGAGGTTACGCCGTCAATAAATAACTAAGCCAACCCCAGCAATATGCCCGCCGAATGCACGACAAACGCCACAATCCAGGCAACGACGACCTGAAACGCGAATACAGCCACGGCATAGCGCGCGCCCAACTCGCTCTTGACGGCGCCGATTGCCGCCACACAAGGCGGGTACAGCAACGTAAAGACCAAGAACACGTAGGCGGTAAACGGCGAAAACATGGTCGACAGCGCCGCGGGCGACGTTGCGCCCAAAAGCACCGTGAGCGTCGAGATGACGCTCTCCTTGGCAATGAGCCCCGTGACGAGCGCCGTCGAGGCGCGCCAGTCGCCAAAGCCGAGCGGGGCCAACACCGGCGCGATGATGCTACCCAGACCGGCAAGCAGGCTTTGCGACTGGTCGGCGACCACGTTAAAGCGGATGTCGAACGTCTGAAGGAACCAGATGACCACGGTCGCGGCAAAGATAATGGTAAAGGCCTTGGTGATGAAGTCCTTGGCCTTATCCCATGCCAGCATCACCGTCGTCTTGACGCTCGGCAGGCGGTAATTGGGGAGCTCCATGATAAACGGCACCGGGTCGCCCTTAAATGCCGTGCGGTTGAGCACCAAAGCCGCGATGCAGCCGACCACGATACCGATCAGATAGAGCGAGACCATGGCGGGAACCGTCGCCTGCGGGAAAAACGCCCCGCACAGCAAGCCGTAAACCGGCAGCTTGGCTGAGCAGCTCATAAACGGCGTGAGCATGACCGTCATCTTGCGGTCGTGCTCGGATGGGAGCGTACGGGTCGACATGATAGCCGGCACGGTGCAGCCAAAACCGACGAGCATGGGCACGAAACTGCGGCCCGACAGGCCAAAGCGACGCAACACCTTATCCATGACAAAGGCCACGCGCGCCATGTATCCGGAGTCTTCCAGAATGGAGAGGAACAAAAAGAGCACGACGATAATCGGCAGGAAGGTCAGCACACTGCCCACGCCCGTAAGTACGCCGTCGACAGCCAGCGAGCGCACCACGTCGTTGGTACCGAACGCCTTGAGGCCCGCATCGGCCGAGGCGATGATGGCAGCGATACCGTCCTCCATGAGTCCCTGCAACGCCGCGCCGATCACGCCAAACGTCAGCCAAAAGACGAGGCCCATGATCACCAGAAACGCCGGAATGGCTGTGTAACGACCTGTCAGGATGCGGTCAATCTTGACGGAGCGCACGTGCTCGCGGCTCTCGTGCGGCTTGACGACGCAACGCCCGCACACGTCGCCGATAAAGCTAAAACGCATATCGGCCAGCGCAGATAGGCGGTCGGTGCCGGCCTCGCCCTCCATCTGGGTGATGATGTGCTCGATAGCGTCGAGCTCATTGCGATCCAGGTGAAGCGCCTCGGTTACCAGCTCATCGCCCTCGACCAGCTTGGTCGCCGCAAAGCGCACCGGGATGTGCGCCGTCACGGCATGGTCCTCGATCAGGTTAGCAATACCGTGGATGCAGCGATGCAGCGCACCGCCGTCCGGACCGTCGGGCGCGCAAAAGTCCAGGCGACCAGGGCGCTCGCGGAACCGCGCCACGTGCAGGGCGTGGTCCACCAGCTCGCCGATGCCCTCGTTGCGGGCAGCGCTAATGGGGACAACGGGCACGCCCAACAGGCTCTCGAGCAAGTTGACGTCTACGGCGCCGCCGTTGGCGGTCACCTCGTCCATCATGTTGAGCGCGATTACCATAGGACGGTCAAGCTCCATGAGCTGCAGTGTCAGGTACAGGTTACGCTCGATGTTGGTAGCGTCAATGATGTCGATGATGGCGTCCGGGCGCTCGTCGAGGATGAACTGACGGCTCACGACCTCCTCGCCTGTGTACGGCGACAGGGAGTAAATGCCGGGCAGGTCGGTAACGCTCGCCTCGGGATGGTTACGGATGGTGCCATCTTTGCGGTCGACCGTCACGCCGGGAAAGTTACCGACATGCTGGTTGGAGCCCGTCAGTTGGTTGAATAACGTGGTCTTGCCGCAGTTTTGGTTGCCGGCGAGGGCAAAGTGCAGCGGCGCGCCCTCGGGCACGGCCGTCTTTGCCGCACGGGGCGAATACGTCCCCTCGCCCAGGGCCGGATGCTCCGTCGTGCCGATTGCGGCGTTAGCGCGCGGACCCGTATCGGTGTCGTGAATACCCACGAGCTCGATGCGAGCGGCATCGTCCTTGCGCAGTGTCAGCTCGTAGCCACGCAGGCGGATCTCGAGCGGGTCGCCCATGGGGGCGTACTTCATCATGGTGACTTCGGTGCCCGGCGTTAGACCCATGTCCAAAATATGCTGTCGGAGTGC
Source organism: uncultured Collinsella sp. (assembly GCA_900548265.1). Taxonomy (GTDB): domain Bacteria; phylum Actinomycetota; class Coriobacteriia; order Coriobacteriales; family Coriobacteriaceae; genus Collinsella. Next base: position 8,059 of record URKG01000030.1, on the reverse strand, counting down.
CTGATCGTCCGATGCCACCGATGCGACAACGGCGTCCTTTCCAATCTCGAGCGTATCGAGCTTCACGTCCGTGTTCCTCCCCCGGCGCCCACAGGGCGTTGCATTTATGTTCACCTTGGCTAACCGTTTGCCACGGCTAACCAATTTAACCATGCATGATAGCGCGAACACACAACGATGTTCAATCAGCAAATTGGCGCAATGGGGACAGGCAGGAGAGTTCAGGGCCATAGTTTCCCGATGAGGCCTCTCGGGGAAACTACATCCCAGAATTCCGGCTCGAAACGGGATATGGTTTCCCAAACAGGCCTCTTACGGAAAATGCATCCCGGAATCCCCGCTCGAAACGGGACGCGCTTTCCCAGTCGAGGCCCTATGGGAAACTGCGTCCCACCTTGAAAGGCAAAACTGGGGCGCAGTTTCCGGACGGGGCATCAAAAACGAAGTTGCGGTGGAATAGTTCCTGGATGGGCTGGTTGATGCCCCAGATAGGAACTATTTCACCGCAAGTTATTGAAGGGCTTGGATGCCGGGACTCTTACAGATGGCGCTCGAGGAAGCGGAAGGCCAGGCGGATCCAGGGACGGACGGAAACCTGCTTGTCCTCGTTGTCGACCGCGGTGTTGGCGTTGCCGAGCGAAAGGCCGTGACCACCTTGGTCAAAGACGTGCATCTCGCAAGGGACGCCCTCCTCTGCCATGCGTTGGGCAAACGGATAGACCTGCGCGATCGGCGCCGTTTTGTCGTCGGACACGCCCCACACAAAGGTCGGTGGCATCTGACGCGAAACATGCGTGGTGGGGCAGATGTCGGCCAGATGCTCGTCAGTTGCCTCGCCGCCCGTCACCATCGACAGGTAGTCGTTGAGCAAATCGCGCCCCGTCTTGCCGCCCGTCTTGGGCACACGCAAGTCAATGCGCGGATCGCGCGTCTGCATGTCGCGCACATAGGCAAAGTCGAGCAATGGATAGCCCAGCACCACGGCATCGGGACGAATGTCGTCCGGACGCGCCCCGGCAAGTGCCGCAAAGGGGCCGGTCTTCCACTGTGTTGCCAGCGAGGCGCAAATCATGCCGCCAGCAGAAAAGCCCACGACGCACACGCGCTTAGGATCGACATGCCACTCGTCGGCGTTGGCGCGCACCGTGGCGACCATCTTGGCAAGATCTGCCTGGGGGTGCGGAAAGCTCACGTCACCCGTGGAACTCGTGACATAGTTGAGCACAAAGGCCTGGTAACCGTGATCCAAAAACGCAAACGCCACAGGATCCTGCTCATGCGGAGCGATATGCGTAAACGCACCTCCGCCACAGATAATCACCGCGGGGCGGCGGCCATTCGGTTTATCGGGCAACGGCTCGGCACCCAAATACGTAAACGTCGCCGGATAATCCTCGGTCGGCTCCTCGCCCCACAGCGCATGGTTCTCGACAATCATATGTGCTCCCTTCGCGCAAATTATGCGCCCTTGTTTTTCGCCTTCAAGCGTACCCCACTTGAACCCGTGGCGCAGAAACACTCCGGCAATAAGTTTCCCTTCAACTGATATATCACATAATCCCAGTTCAGAGGTATCGTTGAGCAGCGTAGAATAGGGGCGTTGACCAAGCCGCGAAACACATGTGAAACGTTTCCGGCAAACCAAACGCGCGATATGCGCCTATTTAAATTGGAGGCAACTATGGGTCTGCTCGATTCGCTTAAGTCCACCTTCACCTCGACCGGCGAGGCGTCCGTTCCGCCCGCAGCAAGCTTCGCTACCCGCGAAGGCGTCATCTATGCCCCCGTCAACGGCGTGCTCGTCAACCTGAACGAGGTTCCCGACGAGACGATCGCCTCGGGCATGCTTGGCCAGGGCTATGGCATCGAGCCCATTACCGGCACCATCTATGCGCCCGCCAACGGCCGCATCGGTGCCACCACTGTCACCAACCACTCCATCGGCATGATTACCGAGGACGGCCTGCGCGTGTTCATCCATGTTGGCCTGGGCACCGTGGAAATGAACGGCAAGGGTTTTGCCCGCTTTGTCGAGATGGGCGATGTGGTCAAGGCAGGCCAGCCGCTCATCAGCTTCGACCGCGAGGCCATTAAGGCCGCTGGTCACGAGGACATCGTGACCGTCATCGTCTCCGAGCTCGATCGTCTTAAGAGCATCGACCATGTCGGCGAGTCTGGAACGCTTATCGGCGGCAACCCGCTCGTCAAGCTGGGCGACCCGCTGCTGGTTGCCAAGACCAAGTAGCCAGGCCCCCACGCCACACAGCCAAAAGGCACCTCGTCAAGCGCCCGCGACCATTTGGCCGCGGGCGCTTTTCGTTTGAAAAACCATCCCGCCAATGCTTTATCTGTATAGCCCAAATGAGCCGAGCTGCTAGAATATCGAACTGTATGGATAACTATCATTCAACCGTTATGGGAGGATACGTGAACCGCACCAAAATCGCGCAGCTCTATGCCGATGCCGAGTCGCTCGGCGGCCAAACCGTCACCGTCGCCGGCTGGGTCAAGTCCGTCCGCGACATGAAGAACTTTGGCTTTGTTACGCTCAACGACGGCAGCTGCTTCCGCGACCTGCAGGTCGTCATGAACCGCGAGGCACTCGACAACTACGACGAGATCGCCCATCAAAACGTCTCGGCCGCACTCATTTGCACCGGCACCGTCAAGCTGACCCCCGATGCGCCCCAGCCTTTCGAGCTTTCTGCCACTTCCATCGAGGTCGAGGGCACGAGCGCCCCGGATTACCCGCTGCAGAAGAAGCGCGCAACCGTCGAGTTCCTGCGCACCCAGCAGCACCTGCGCCCGCGCACCAACCTGTTCCGCGCCGTGTTCCGCATTCGCTCTGTCGCGGCTGCCGCCATCCACCGCTTCTTCCAGGAGCAGGGCTTTGTCTACGTCAACACCCCCATCATCACCACGAGTGACTGCGAGGGCGCCGGCGAGATGTTCCGCGTGACCACGCTCGACCCCAAAAATCCGCCCCTCACCGAGTCCGGCGAGGTCGACTGGAGCCAGGACTTCTTTGGCAAGCATGCAAGCCTCACCGTGTCCGGCCAGCTCAATGCCGAGAACTTTGCCATGGCCTTTGGCGACGTGTACACCTTTGGCCCCACCTTCCGTGCCGAGAACTCCAACACCACGCGCCACGCCGCCGAGTTTTGGATGATCGAGCCCGAGATGGCCTTTGCCGACCTCAACGACTACATGGATAACGCCGAGGCAATGCTCAAGTATGTCCTCAAGGACGTCATGGCAACCTGCCCCGACGAGCTCAATATGCTCAACAAGTTTGTGGACAAGGGTCTGCTCGAGCGCCTGGACCATGTCGCCAACTCCGACTTTGCCCGCGTTACCTACACCGAGGCCGTCGAGATCCTGGAGCAGGCAGTCGCTGCTGGCCACCAGTTTGATTACCCCGTCAGCTGGGGCATCGACTTGCAGACCGAGCACGAGCGCTTCCTGACCGAGGAGCACTTTAAGCGCCCGACCTTCGTGACCGACTACCCGGCCGAGATCAAGGCGTTCTACATGCGCATGAACGAAGACGGCAAGACCGTCGCCGCCGCCGACTGCCTGGTTCCCGGTATCGGCGAGATTATCGGCGGCTCCCAGCGCGAGGAGCGCCTGGATCTGCTCGAGGCCCGCATCAAGGACCTGGGCATGAATCCCGAGCAGTACAAGTACTACCTTGACCTGCGCCGCTACGGTTCCTGCAAGCACGCCGGCTACGGTCTGGGCTTCGAGCGCTTGATCATGTATCTGACCGGCGTGGGCAACATCCGCGACGTCCTGCCGCACCCGCGCACCGTGGGCAACGCCGACTTCTAATCGTCGGACGCTAGCTCGCGTCGCCACACGCCAACGCTCATCGCACAAGCGTCTCTCGACATCGGTCGAGAGACGCTTTTTTTCAACAGCATCCGTCAAGCTTTTGGCAAGTTTTTGGTCAGTTGAGTAGGGCTGTTGAAAACTCAACCCGCCGTTTGCCGACGACTACCGACCGCCCAGAGCGCCCTGCGCCCCTGGGAAAGCCCCGCGTCCTAGGCTCCATACCGTCGCCACCCAAAACGGAAAGGACGTGGGCACGATGACCGAAGCCGCTGTTGAAACCTACGACACCACGACGAGAGGCGCCGCCTCGATGGCAGCCTATCGCGCCGTTCGCATCCTGCAGCTCTTGAGCGAAAACACCGGCGAAGACAAGGCCATACTTTCCGATGAGCTGATCCGGCGCCTCTCCCATCCCGACGACCCCGCCCGCATGCCCATCTCGGCGGCGCGGCGCAGCATCTACACCGCCATCTCCGCGCTTCGCCATGCCGGATACGAAATTGAGTACAAACGCGGCGTGGGCTACAAACTTCTTACCCGCCCGCTCACCGATGAAGAGATCATCCGGCTCCACGGTATGGTCATGCGCAACCGCTCCACGCCTATCGCTATCCGCAAGAGCATGGCGCAGCACTTAGTTGCCATGGCGAGTGCCGACGTTCGCGGCTACCTCGATACACCCGAACCCGTTCCGAGCGCAGGCAGCAAGGCTACCAAGGCAACACGCACGCCCATCAAGCGCATCGACACGTGCGAGCTCGTCGAGCAGGCCATCGACCATGGAACCACGGTGAGTTTTGATATTTCGAGCGTCACGGCACGTGGCGAAACCGAAGTAGCACGGATGACACTCCGCCCCTTTGCCATCAGGCAGCGCGATGGCATCTCGTATTTGCTGGGAACGGTCTATGACGCCCGAGGTGCCGATGACACGCTGCGCACCGTAGAGATTGGCCGCATGAGAAACGTCACCACACGTCTCCTCGACGGCAAGAAGCTCTTCGCCGCCCTCGACGAGGAGGACGACGCCTCCTCCGCCGCATAAGACCCTCCGCCGCCCATTCGACTACCCGTACCGCCCATCCGATTCTGTATTAAAAAACCCGCCAGGCTGTTGTAAAAATGGACATCAGCGCTACTATAGTTCCACTTGCACTTTGTCCCAGTGCAGTGTTTCCAGCCATTTTTATACTGGGGGTAATGATATGAAGGACATCACCATCAGTCGCAGGAGCCTTCTGGTCTCCGCTGGCCTGCTCGCGTTCGCTCCGCTCGCCGGATGCGGCGGCAACTCTGGTTCCGGCTCCGCTGCCGCCGGTTCCGACTACACCATCGGCGTTCTGCAGCTTACCGAGCACTCCGCGCTCGATGCCGCCAACGACGGCTTCGTCAAGGCCATCAAGAAGAGCAGTCTCAAGGTCAAGATCGACCAGAAGAACGCCCAGAACGACCAGTCCACGTGTAAGTCCATTGCCGACAAGTTCGTAGGCGACGGCGTCGACCTGATCTATGCCATCGCTACGCCCGCCGCGCAGGCTGCCGCCGGCGCCACCGCCGATATCCCCATCGTGGGCTGTGCCATCACCGACTACGCCGCTTCCGGCCTGGTCCAGGACAACGACAAGCCCGGCACCAACGTCACGGGCGCTTCCGACCTCACCCCGGTCGCCGAGCAGCTCGAGATGATGCAGAAGGTCTTGCCCGACGTTAAGAAGGTCGGCCTGCTCTACTGCACTGCCGAGTCCAACTCCGACGTCCAGATCAAGGCCGCCAAGAAGGAGCTCGACAAGCTGGGCCTCGAGTACACCGACTTCACCGTCTCGAGCTCCAACGAGATTCAGTCCGTCGTCGAGTCCGCCGTGGGCAAGGTCGACGCGCTGTACTCCCCCACCGACAACACCATCGCCGCGGGTGCCTCGCAGGTGGGCCAGATCTGCAAGGAGAACAAGCTCCCCTTCGTGACTGGCGAGGAGGGCATGTGCAAGGCCGGCGGTCTGTTCACCCTCTCCATCAACTATGAGGACCTGGGCTACGCCGCGGGCGAGATGGGCGTCAAGATCCTGAAGGGCGAGGCCAAGCCCGAGGATATGCCGATCAAGCACCTCTCGAGCAAGGACCTGGTCGTCGTCAAGAACGACGAGATGGCCGAGGCTCTGGGTATCGACCTTTCCGCTCTGGACGCGTAGCGTCATGCGTGGCAATGCATCTAGAGCCCGCGCTCGTGCCATAGCCGTGCTATTCAATATCTGAGCCACAGGGGCGGACGCCAAAGACCGGCGTTCGCCCTGCTTGTTACGGATGAGACAAAACATCCGGCCGCAGCTCTTTTATGCAGTGTTACCGCTATTATGGAAAATCACGTGTCCACCCTATCCTAGGAGGTATGAAGCATGCTCATTGCATTGCAGGGCGCCGTTTCGCAGGGCGTCCTCTGGGGCATTATGGTGCTTGGCGTGTTTATCACGTTCCGCCTGCTCGACATCCCCGATATGACCTGCGACGGCAGCTTTGCCCTCGGCGGCTGTGTTTGCGCCGTGCTCATCGTCAACAATAACGTCGACCCGCTGCTCGCCGTGCTGGCCGGCATGTGCGCCGGCGCCATCGCGGGCGCTGTCACGGGCATCTTGACCACCGTCTTTGAGATTCCCGCGATCCTTGCCGGAATCCTTACGCAGATCAGTCTGTGGTCCATCAACCTGCGCATCATGGGCAAGTCCAACACGCCCATCCTTGCCAAGGGCACCATCTTCTCATCCGTCAGCCACATGACGGGCCTGCCGCAGTCCACCGTTGCCATCATCCTGGGCATTGTGCTGGCCGTGGCCATCGTCGCCATCCTGTACTGGTTCTTCGGCACCGAGATCGGCTCGGCACTGCGTGCCACCGGCAACAACGAGTACATGATCCGCGCCTTGGGCGTCAACACCAACTCTACCAAGATGATCGCCCTCGTGCTCTCCAACGCCCTCATCGGCCTTGCCGGCGCGCTCATCTGCCAGAGCCAGAAGTACGCTGACATTGGCATGGGCACCGGCGCCATCGTCATCGGCCTTGCCGCCATTGTTATCGGCGAGGTGCTCGGCCGCCTGCTGCCCGGCGGTCTGACGCAGTTTAGCGTCCGTCTTGCCTCTGCCGTCTTTGGCTCCGTGGTGTACTTCCTCATTCGCGCCATCGTGCTGCAGCTGGGCATGGACGCCAACGACATGAAGCTGCTCTCCGCCGTGATCGTTGCCGTGGCCCTGTGCGTGCCCGTGGTTTGGGAGCGCTATAAGCTCCGCAGCTCCTACACGAAGGGGGATGAGGCAGATGCTTAAGCTCTCGCACGTCAAAAAGACCTTTAACAAGGGCACCGTCACCGAGAAGCGCGCACTCACCGGCGTCGATCTCACCCTTAACGATGGCGACTTTGTGACCGTGATCGGCGGCAACGGCGCCGGCAAGTCCACGCTGCTCAATATGATCGCCGGCGTGTATCCGCTCGATTCGGGTGTCATCGAGCTCGACGGCACCGACATCTCGCGTCTGAGCGAGTCGCAGCGCGCCAAGTACCTGGGCCGCGTGTTCCAGGACCCCATGCGCGGCACCGCAGCCGACATGCAGATCGCCGAGAACCTGGCCCTCGCCAAGCGCCGTGGCCAGCGTCGCGGTCTTTCGTGGGGCGTCACCAAGGCCGAGAAGGACGAGTACGTTGAGCTGCTCAAACGCCTGGACCTTGGCCTGGACACACGCCTCAACGCCAAGGTCGGCCTGCTCTCGGGTGGCCAGCGCCAGGCACTCACCCTGCTCATGGCCACGCTTACCAAGCCGCGCCTGCTGCTGCTCGACGAGCACACGGCGGCCCTCGACCCCAAGACAGCCTCTAAGGTGCTCAACCTGACCGAGGAGATCGTCGACGAGAACCACCTGACCACGCTCATGGTCACGCACAACATGAACGACGCCATCCGTCTGGGCAACCGTCTGATCATGATGCACGAGGGCCATGTAATCTACGACGTGGCCGGCGACGAGAAAAAGTCGCTCACCGTCGCCGACCTACTGCAGAAGTTCGAGGAGGTCTCGGGCGGCGAGCTCGCCAACGACCGCATGCTGCTGAGCTAGCACCTTAGAAAACCACCACAAAGGGGACAGTGAACTGCCTCCCATTTCTTGGACATCGGGAAATGGGAGGTTTTCCATGAGTATAGACCTCAGGGTGAAGCACGACCTGGAGTCCAGGAGGCGG
>URKG01000029.1 GCA_900548265.1 uncultured Collinsella sp. | reverse complement strand
CCGGCGAGCAGGTAATGCTCGCCGGGCGCCTTGCCGTCTGCGGATTTTGGGACATGTGGCCCGCTTTTTGAGCCTGCCTGTCGGTACACTAAAAGCACTATGGGTACCCGCGCACGACATACTGGCCACGCGGCCGCCCGATCCGCGCCCGTAGCGGATCCTAGGGGCGGCAGGCTCTTCGCCATGCCGCGATTCCTTGTTGGCATAACACATCAGGTATACCGTCACCGCGTCTTTGCTGTCGCTGGCGCCATCACCGCACTGTTCCTCATGCTTTTGGCAGTCTTGCCGGCGTTGTTCGCCTCCGATTCCAAGCTTTCCAATGCCGTGCCCGCCTATAGCGAGGTGTCCGGAGAGGTCGTGGATGCGCTCGTCCACTCGAGCTCTCTCCCGCTTCTTGTCGCCGCAATTATATTTTCGATCTGGGGCGTATCGGTCTATCTGCGCTGTTTGGACTATGTGCTGCGCCGCCGCCTTGTTGCCGTCGCCACCATCTGCGCCCTGTGGATGATCGAAGTCATTCTCAAGTACAAGTCGTTCACGCCGTTCTATGCCACCGTGCTGTGGTACCTGTACTACGTGCCCATGACGCTCATTCCGCTGCTCTACCAGTTGTGTGGTCTGCGCCTTGCGGGTCTGGAGCAACACCGCCTGGGTCGCCGCTACTGCGCTGCGCTGTGGATTGTGGCTATCCTGCTTATCGGATTTGTGCTCACCAACGATGTTCACCAGCAGGTCTTCCACTTTGACCGTACAAGCGACACCTGGAGCAACGATTACACGTACGGCTGGGGTTATTTCGCTGTCTTAGTGTGGACGGCCTTTAACTTTGTGGCCTTTTTTATCCTGGTGGGCCGGTCCTCGTCCTTTCGCATCCAACGTTTCTCGGGCACGGCGGCGCTCGTACTGCTGGGTGGCGCATTCTTTGCCGTCTCATATGCGTTGCGCGTGCCCTGGGCATGGAGGCTCAACTTTTCGCTCGTCTATTGCGTCCTGTGCGTGGTGGCGATGGAAATCTGTCTCGATTGCGGTGTCATTCCGTCATATCACGACATCGCCGGCATTTTCGACACCTTGCCGCTTGACCTCAAAGTTCTAACGCACGACCTGCAGGAAGTCTATGCCACGCCGGTGTCAAAGCCAATGCCGGTAGGCGTGCGCGAGGAGTTGCGGACCCAGGAGCACGGCCGCGCCCATGCCTTTGCCGTGGCGTCCGATCCCGATGTGATGTACCGTGCCTTTCCACTGCTGGGCGGATCGGCCCTGCTTGCCCAAGACGTGTCGGAGCTCAATGAGCTTAACCATGAACTGGCACATCGTCGCATGGAGCTGCAGCGTCAAAACGAGCTGCTCGCCGCCGACTACGACCTTAAGACGCATTTGGCAGATCAAGAGGCCGAGACCTTGCTGGTCCAAGACGTGGACCAGGCGCTTGCCCGCGCGCTCGAAGGGATGTACGGCCTGCTGAGCTCGCTGCCGCCGTTGACCGACGAAGCGTCTTCGCACGAGCGTTACCGCATGCTGCAGCGCGCCAAGATGCTCGTCGCCTATTGCAAGCGCAAGGGGTCGCTCACGTTGGCACAGCACGGGGAGAGCGGTTTTGATCGCGACCGCATTCAGCTCATCGCCAACGAGCTCGTAAGCGACCTGCGCACGATCGATGTCGATTGCGCCTCGATTATCGCCATACGGCGCCCGCTGCACGCCAGTACGGTAAGCGCGCTGTACGACTGCGTGTATGACTTTGCGTTTTTTGCCTACACCACCGACCATCCGGCGCTTATGTATCACTTGGACGACCATGACCGATGCAGTGTCGAGCTGCGCGCCACGCTTTTTTCCAACGATGATGAAGATCTTTCGCAGACGCCCGCTGCGCAAGAGCTCGAAAGCGCTCTGCAAGGGCGCAACGTGGCATACCGCCTTGAGGGCGAGCCCGGCCAGCTGCGCATGATCGTCTTGATGCCGAGGGCGGGTGAGTGACGATGCAGATTTCGCTTATCCTTCCCCAAATCGTTGCGCTCGATGTTGTCTTTGCCCTGGCTGCGTGTCTGCAGACGATTCACGTCCCGCTCATCGCATCGCGTCGCTCGCCCTATAACCGTAAGGTGATTTGCGCCTATGAGGCGAGCCTTGTGCTTCACCTGATGATTTCGGCGCTCATCTTATTCGCGTCGTCTGGCTCGTATCTGGTGGTGCCGCTTGACGTTTGCGCCAGGGCAATGGGCGGAGCGTTGTGGCTCAATGCCGCGATCTTTGCCTATGGCGTGGTACTTATGGTGCACTATCGTCGCCCCGTCATGCTGGCCGAACTGTTGCTCGTTGTCGCCGTTACACCACCGGTGGTTTTTGCCATGGGCTCGGCGTGGACCGTTGTCCTTATTGCAGAGGGAACGTTCTTCCTGTTCCGTTCCATCGCGGCGCTCTTGATGGACGTCCGTAACCGCCAGGAGGATATTACCGCGTTCTCGACGATTGAAACCATCAACGTGATTCCCGTGGGCATCCTGTATCTAGACCCGAGGGGCCGTCCGTTGCTCATGAACCGCTGCATGCGCAAAAACCTGGTGGAGCTTCATATGCCCACCGATCTGCGCGACATGAGCAGCACATGGAACGACCTGCGAACACTCAGTATGCAGACGCCCGAAAGCAGCGCTAATCGCGCCCATATCGACCTTGACCGCTTTGGCAGGGATCGCGCCGTGATCGAGATCTCTCCTTCCGAGATTCGTCTGTTCGTGCGTGACTCCGTTACGGTCTCGGGCCGTCCGTTCGAGCGCGTCGTCGGCCTGGACGTGACGGAATACGCACACGCCTACGACCGCCTGACGCAAGCCAATCATCTGCTTGAGCTTGCGGGGCAAGAGCTCCAGGCCCAGATCGAAGAAGTCAAAAAGGTTGCCGACAATGCGGCCTACCTGCGCATGCGTTCCCGCGTGCACGATGTGATCGGCCAGCGCCTGTCCATCCTCCATCGCTATTTGGAGGAGGGGCGCCTGGACGACGAGTCACTCGAGCAGATCGATCCGTTGCTGCGCTCAATCGCCGTCGACCTGCGCAGTGGCGGCGTCAGTGAGCCGGCGGAGCAGCTGGGTGATATCGTCCATGCTTTTGGCCTGGTGAGTGTGCAGATCGATGTTGAGGGCGCGCTGCCTGAGGACGCACGTGTCGCCGCCGCATTTTTGCAGATTATCCGCGAGGCCTCGACCAATGCCACCAAGCATGCGCAGGCGCATCGGGTCCATGTGCGCTTGTGGCAGGAGGGGACGGATGCTGACGCCGTCGCGCGCATGACGATTTCTAACGACGGGTCTCCGGCCCCCGTATCGTATCGCGAGGGAACGGGTATCCCAGGTATGAGGCATGTCGCGCAAGATCTGGGTGGCAGCCTTGAGGTCCATGCCGCCCCACCCTTTACGCTTACGGTATCCATTCCGCTTAACGCCAACGACACATCCCAAAGGAGAAGCTCATGATCCGCGTGTTGATCGTCGAAGACCAGGCCATTCTGCGCGAGAGCCTGGCGCGCTCCGTTGGCGACCAGCCCGATATGACCGTCGTCGCCGCGATCGCCGATGCCTCCGAGGCCTTGGGTGTCGCGCTCAAGGAGCGCCCGGACATGATACTGATGGACGTATGTACCGAACACGATTCAAACGGCATCGTGGCGGCGGCACGCATCAAGGAGCAGCTGCCTGAGTGTCGCATCATTATCATGACCGGCATGCCCGAGATCACCTTTGTCGATCAGGCCCGCGAGGCGGGCGTCGATAGCTTTGTGTACAAGAACGTCGGTATCGACGAGCTGTTCGCCGTGATGCGCTCCACGCTGGCGGGCTATTGCACGTTTCCCAAGCCGCCCGAGAGCATTTTTTCGGGTACGGCGGCACTCGACGATGTCGAGCTGTCGATTTTGCGCCTTGCCTGCGAGGGCAAGAGCCGTCGCGAGATCGCGGCCGAGCTGTTTATGAGTGAGGGCACCATCAAACGCCGCATCTCGGAGATTCTGAGCAAGACCGGCTACGACAACATCATGCGCCTGGCCGTACATGCGGTGACTGAGGGTAGCATCGTTCCCAACATGGAGCGCCCGTAATCGACGCGCTCGCCCGTGTTCCGGCGCCGTAAAGATAGGCCGCCCGCCGTTTCGCATCTAAAAACGGCGGGCGGTCTGCTTTTGCGGGCGGTGCTGTCGGCGCAAGACGACGGGGCCGCAGGATCATTTCCTGCGGCCCCGCCTGGCATGTGCGCGGATGTGTCCGCCAGTCCGCGGCTGATGTTACGTGCCGTTACGCGATGGTTGCGCTGTAAGAAGCGACGTCCTCGTAGGAATCGGTCAGGTAGACGTCGATGCCGATGGTCGTGTTGACCAGGTCGTCAAGGCTGTCAAGCTCGCCGCTCGAGAACGTGAATTCCTCGGTGGCGCTGGTGCCGGGCATCAGGTGAGCCGAGAACCAGGGTTCCTTCATGGTGCCGTTGACGTTGGTCTTGCCGGAAGGAGCGTAGAAGGTCAGGTCCTTGTCGCTCTTGTTGGTGATGTTGACGACAAAGCCGATGTCGCCCCAGTCGTCCTTGAACTTCTCGGTGATGGTGATGGTGCACAGATCGTCATCTGCGACGGTGACGGCGGGGGAGATTTCGACATTCTGGACATCGTCGTCTTCGACGGCCTCATCGATCTCCTCTTCCTTCTCGGCCGCCTCGCGATCCTTCTTCACCGTACCGGACAGGTCCTTGTCGGACTTGGTGAAGACAAGATTGCCGTCATCTTCTTCGAGGATGAGCTTGCCGTCCTTGAGCTTCATGTCATGCGACTCGTCTTCGGCGGTGATGGTTACGGTGGTGGCGTCCTTTGCCTCCCATTTAAGGTCGACGACTTCAAGGAACAGGTCGAGAGCGCCTGTACCGTCCTCATCGAGAATCAGGACGCAGTGGACACCCCAATCCTCGAGCATCTTCATGTACTCATCGGTCAGCTCTTCGCCCTCCACGGTTCCACCCGAGAGTTCCCAGCTGCCGACGAAGTTGGCCTTGGGGTCTTTGCTGCCGCCACTGCAGCCCGTCAGGGCAAAGGCGAGCGCCAGGACGCATGTCAGAAATGCGAGTACGGACTTTTTGAACGTTGTCTTCATGGTGTCCTCCTTCATCGAACGAAACCCATAGAAGCAAATGCGGGGGTGGCGGACCTCCCCGCCAATTACCAGATAAAGGGGTTAGGGCCGGGGCGTTCCGCAGTTGCTGCAGAACTTGCCGCCGTTTTCGCTGCCGCAGTTGGGGCAGAACCACTTGGCCGGTGCCGGGGCGGGCGCGGGACTGCCGCACTCGGAGCAGAACTTGCCGGTGTTGGTGGCGCCGCAGCTGCAGGTCCATGTGCCGGCCGCAGGTGCGGCGGCAGGAGCCGGGGCGGGTGCCGGAGCCGGCTGCGGGGCGGCCTGCTGCTGTGCCTGGCCGGCGGCGAACAGCTGGCTGGCATTCATGCCGCCCATGCCACCTGCCATGCCCATGCCCATAAAGCCTGCCATCGCGCCGTTGGGGTTGGCGGCTGCTGCGCGCATCGCATCGCTCTGGGCGCTGGCGATGTTGGCGGCTGCCATGGTGGGATCGCGCATGACCGCGGCCTTCTGCAGGTCCTTGATCATTTGCTCGTCCTCTTGCGAGGCGGCGATGGAGTTGACGCCAAAGCTCACGATCTCGACGCCGCGCAGGTCGCGCCAGTCGGCCGAGAGGACCTCGTTGAGCGCGCGGGCGAGCTCGGTGGTGTGGCCGGGGATGGCGCTGTAGCGGATACCCATCTCCGAGATCTTGGCAAAGGCGGGCTGCAGAGCGGTGAGCAGCTCGGACTTAAGCTGGCTGTCGATCTTATCGCGCGTGTAGCTATCGGTCACGTTGCCGCACACATTGGTGTAGAACAGCAGCGGGTTGGTGATACGGTACGAATACTCGCCGTTGCAGCGCACGGAGATGTCGACATCCAGGCCAATGTTGTTATCGACCACGCGGAAGGGCACGGGCGAGGCGGTGCCGTACTTGTTGCCGATGATCTCCTTGGTGTTGATGAAGTAGACACGCTGGTCCTTGCCCGCGTCGCCGCCAAAGGTAAAGCGGCTGCCGATATTGGCGAAGGTCTCCTTGATGGAATCGCCCAGGTTGCCGCTAAAGACGCTCGGCTCGCTGCCGGTATCGAAGACGAACTCACCGGGCTCCAGCGCGACTTCGATGATCTTGCCGTTTTGCACCACGAGCATGCCCTGGCCGTCGTTGACGGCGATGACCGAGCCGTTGGAGATGACGTTGTCCTCGCCGCGCGTGTTGGAGCTGCGGCCACCGGTACGTTTGCTGCCCTTGCAGGCCAAGACGTCGGCAGGCATCGATTCGCAGTAGATAAATTCCTTCCACTGGTCGGCCATGACGCCGCCGGCAGCTCCCAATCCAGCTTTCAAGAGTCCCATGGTGATCTTCCTTTCTCGTCAAAGGCTGGGTGGTATTGGTTGGATTGCTTAGTCGTCCTTGTCGTCTTTCATGACAACGGTGGTCTCGGTGTGGCTGAAGGTGTCGTGCTTCTCGGTCAGGTCGAGCTCGCCACAATACTCATCGGCATGGGCTGCTTCGTTGGCCGTCTTGAGCTGGCCTACCAGTAGCACGTCTCCGATAATCACGATGATCAGCGGCGCGATGACGTTGATGAGGATGCCCTCGATATCAAAGGTGAGGTAATCCGGATCGAAGGCGTATTCCCCCATAAAGAGAATCTGGGAGAGGATAAATCCGATCACGAAGAACAGCACCGAGGCGATGGCGAGCTTGGGCTTGGAGCAGGGGAGCTCGCCGACCAAGCGGCCGGTCTGGCCGTTCATGGCAAACAGGTAGCTCTTGCCGTTCCACGAGGTGGAGAGCATCCAGACGGGGAACAGGGCGTAGTCGCTGTCTTCCCAGGTGTAGTCGAGCTGCTTGCTTTCGACCGTGGCATCGTCGTATTCGTCGACGACGGTCTCGCGCAGGGCCGAGATTGTGCTTTCTCCCATACGGCGTTCGGCGCGCGCCTTGCAGGTCTCGCAGTCCTCGTCGTAACGGTTGGCGATGTAGCCGGGCATATATGCGACCGAGAACGGGCGCAGCGCGTCGTAGTCAAACGGCTCGATGGCATCCATGTGGCCGTCGGGCATCTTGGACGATCCGTCGACGGGCACGCGCTTAAACGAGATATTGCCCTTGCGATAGGCATCGTAGTGGTCGGTGGTCGTGACGGTGCGGTCGGATTCCTCGGTCACGGTCTCGTTGGTCGCGTCAAAGTACACTTCGCCGTCAACGCGGGCGCCGTAGAGCCAAAACGGCACGTAGACACCTTGGACCTCGTCGATGTGGTTGCCGGTGACAAAGCTCTTGGGCAGCAAGATCTTGCCCTTGTAGTGTTCCTTGAGTGCGGCCGTGACGTCATCGCGCCCGAGCTTAAACGGAATCACCAGGTCGGGCGAGAAGTCGCCAGAGAGCTGGCCGGGCGCCACGGCGGAGTTACCGCAGTACGGGCAGGTGGTGACGGCGACGGTGCCGTCGGACACGAGCTCGGCGCCGCACGACGAGCAGATGTAGCCGGCGTTTTGGGCCAGCTCCTGCACGGCATCGTCGACAGCAGGCTTGGGGGCCGCGGCTGCGGCATCGGCTTTGGCATCTGCCTTGTCCTGGCGCTCGCGATAGAGGGCCTCGACTTCTTCGACTTCAAAGCGCGAGTCACAGTAGTCGCAGACGAGCTTTTGCTCGGCGCTGGCAAAATGCAAGGGGCCACCGCAGGCAGGGCACTGATAGTTAACGCTCTCGAAGGCCATGATCGGTCCTTTCGCTGCCGGAGGCTATGCGCCGATGGCGCCGCCGCAGTATTCGCAGCGCCCACTGGCATCGGGAATGGTGGTGGCTCCGCAGAAGGGGCAGGTCACCGCGGTCTTGGGGGCCTTGGCGGCCACGACGCTGTCGCGCGTCTCCTGGCGCAGCTGCACCAGCGCGTCGCGGACCTCGGTTGCCTGGCGCTTGGCCTCGCGGTATTCGATGGAGCCGCGCTGATCGATGGTGGAGTCGTTCACGCGCAGGTTGATCTCGGTAAAGTACGGCGTGTTGACGTGGATGGTCAGATTAAAGTCGTAATCCAGGTCGTAGCGCGGCGGGTTGTAGCTCTCGCGCTCGCCGTCCTTGGTCTCGCGATAGATCTCGGTGCGATGCTCGTCGATATCCATATCGCAGCCGAGTACCTGCGAGAACTCGATGATGTCGGGATTGGCGTCGCGCCAGCGGCTCTGCGAAGTGATGATCAGCAGGCCCGCGTCCTCATCGAGCATAATATTGGTGCGCCCGGCAGAAAGCGTGCGCGTGGGGTTGAACGAAGACAGGCGTTCGGCGTTGGCCTCGCGGTAGGCGAGTTGCTCACGGATGTCGTCCGCGGTGCTGGAGCGATAGCCGTGAAAGTAGGGGGAGAGCTTGCCGGCGCACTCTTTGCACAGGTAGCCTTCATTGATTTTTGTCTTACCTAGAAGTCCCAGCTCGGTACCGCAAATCGCGCACTCTTTCTTCTCGAACATCTTGTCAAAGAAGCCCATGGCTGCCTCCCATCAACTGGTAGCGTGTGTCACTTTTGATGATGGGGGAGTGCGCGATCCTTCGCGATACCCAGACGGCTCAAGGAGTCTCCACAACTGGGACACATGGCCCATTTTTCATCCGACACATAGGGACACTCCTTGCTGCGGGTAGTCATTGGGCACTCATTGGGGACGTACTTCAATGAGTGGCAGTTGGAGACACTCCTTGCCGAGCTAGAGGCCGCGCGTGTCCCTTCTGGTCCATGAGGCTCAAAACCGCGGTGTGACGTGAACGGTTGGGGTCAAATTTGCAGCATTTCGAGCCTGGCTTCGATATTGAGACTGGTTCTTTATTAAAATAGATTTCCGGACAATTGAGCGGCTGGGGGTTAACCATGAGGGGCATGGGAGACACAACCGCATATTTGCGTCGGGGCATTCGGGAGATTATATGCCTGGCGCTGTTCTTCTTCACGTTTTTGGCGTGCGAGTATCTTTTTGATGTGCGCATGGCCGAGTTCGTGTCTCCGAACGAGGTCGTTATTTATGAGAGCCTTGTCATCGGCGCGAGCGTGATTGGCTTCTTTGTGCGTCCCATTCTGTACTATCGCCGTCCCCATGCTATCGACGCAACGAGTGACGTCACGGGCGTTTTGCTGGTGGCGGCATTGCTGCTGTTGATTATGGCGGTTCAGGTTGAGGTGGTAATTGCCGGCGGTTTGGTGGCGTGCTGCGCGCTGGGCTACTGCGGATCGACTGCTCATGCAAATTTTGCGAGGCGCTTTGCGCGAACGCCCTGCTTGGCGCGCGCCGCCGCACTTTCTTACGCCATGGGCGTTCTGGTGCAGGTTCTCAACCACATGGTGATGCCTGTCGGCATTCCTCAGCAGGCTGTTCTGGTCGTCTGTGCGATCGCGCAGGTGGCGTTGCTCCACGGTGCCCGACGCGCCAAGCTGCGCGACGAGTCCGATCCCAACTTTGAACCCAGTGCTGCCGGGCTTTCGGTAGATGCTCTGGAATATGGCGCCAAGTGGCATGACGATCCCGAGGCAAAGGCGGCATTCCGCCGCACTGCAGCTCGCTTGACCGTGGCGACAGCGTATCTTTCCGGCGTATTCGCCGCTCTCAACGCGGGCCTCACGACCCTGCATGCTACCGGAGCCGTTGATTTGGGTGACTGGCCGCGCCTGCTGCTTGTCGTGAGCTCGTTGGCCGCCGGCGTCCTATTTGACCTGCGCGGCCGTTCGTATATGAATATCGGCATGACATGCGCCGCCATGTTGTCTACGCTTTCGTTCTTTGTGCTCATCGTCGATGGCAATGGCGGCAACGAGCTTGCTGCCACGATCATCTTTTATCTGGGCTCGGGCTTTTTCGTGGTGTTCTTTACCACAAAATATGCCGCCGTCTCGCTCTATGCGCGCTGGTCATATTTTTGGCCGTGCATGGGTCGCGTCGTCAACAACGTGTGCTCGATGTTCGTGACGGCGCCGGCAGTGGCGATTATCTCGAGTCAAAATGTGCTGGCTGCGGTCGGTGCGGCGCTCGTGATGTTTGTGGGCATTGCGATTACGCTGCTGGGGCAGTTGGGGCAACGAGCCGATGATGCCGCGATGCGGGACGGACTGCCGCTTGCCACCGACGATCTTGGTGGGGATCTTGCGCCCACATGCTCCGACCCCGAGCCCGTGGAGGCAGCGGAGCTCACGTCCGATGAACGCCTTGATGCCTTCGTCGCCACCTTTGGGCTTACAGAGCGCGAGCGCGATATTCTTGAGGTCTTGGTCGTTTCGGACCAGAGCGTTCAGGACATCGCCACAACGCTCTTTCTTTCGCGCTCCACGCTCTATCGCCACATTTCCTCGATCAACAAAAAGGCCGGTACCGCCTCGCGCGTGGCCCTCATCAACTTCTTCTGGTCCTGGACGCCCAAGGACTAGCTAATCTCCCAATAAGTTGCGGTGGAATAGTCCCTAAATTAAAGTCACGGGGCTTTAAACAGGAACTATTTCACCGCAACTGCTGGGGGGATAGACTGCGGCGGCGGCAGAGGCAGCGGCAGCGGCGTTGGCAGCTGTGGTAGTGGCAACGGCAGCTGGCAGGGTGTTTTCCGTCTACTTGCTACAGCAGCTCGCCGTGGCGGGCAATGTAGCGGCGCTTTGCCAGCTGGGTGAGCGCGATATAGGCGGTAACGATGCCAATGAGCAGCCCAAAAAAGCTCGTGGGCAGCGGCATGAGGCCGAGCACATCGGCGATGGGGCTTGCCGGCAGCCAGGTGACGAGCGCCAGGCCCAGCACGGTAAGAACGCACAATGCGGGCGCGGCGTGGTCGCGCGGGCTCGGCAGATGCGGGGAGCGCAACATGTGGACCACGAGTGTCTGCGACCACATGGACTCGACAAACCAGCCGCTCTGGAAGAGCGCAGCAAAGGTCGCCATACCCGCGACGTCGCCCGCGGCGGCAAGCTCGGACCAGCTTGCGTCCACGGCGGCGGGGCACACGACAAAGAAGAGCGCGGCGAAGGTCACGATGTCAAACAGCGAGCTCACGGGGCCCAGCTCGAGCATAAAGCCCTTGATGGATGCGGCGTCCCAGGCACGCGGGCGGGCAGTCCAGGCGTCATCGACGGTGTCCCACGGCAGTGCGATGCACACGATCTCGTAGACCAGCGACAGCAGTACCAGCTGCAAGGCGCTCATGGGCAAAAACGGCAAGAACAGGCTCGCGACGGTCACGGACAGCACATTGCCAAAGTTGGAGCTCACCGTGGTCTTGAGGTACTTGAGCAGGTTGCCGTAAGTGCGGCGGCCTTCGATGATGCCGCGCTCGAGCACGCCCAGGTCCTTCTGAAGCAAGATGATATCGGCGGATTCCTTGGCAATATCGACGGCCGAATCGACCGAGATGCCGCAATCGCTCGCACGCATGGCGGCGGCGTCGTTGATGCCGTCGCCCATAAAGCCCACGGTGTGGCCGAGCATCTCGCGCATGACACGTACCAGGCGCGCCTTCTGCAGCGGCGAGAGCTTGGCGAAGAGGTGGGTTTTCTCGGCGCGCTTGGCAAGTTCGGCGTCATCGAGCGCATCGATCTCGGAGCCGAGCAAGACGTTGCTCGCATCGATACCAATCTGCTCGCAGACGGTGGCGGCGACGCGGTCGTTGTCGCCGGTTAGGACCTTGACCGCCACGCCCTTGGCCTCGAGGGTGGCGACGGCGCCCGCGGCACTTGCTTTGGGCGGATCGAGGAAGGCCAAAAAGCCCATCAGCACCATGTCGCACTCGTCGGCGATGCCAAACTCGCCCACGCAGCGCGGATTGGTCTTCTGCGCCACGGCAATTACGCGTAGGCCCTCGGCGTTAAGTCCGGCGATCTGCTTGCGAATCTGGGCGAGCTTCTCGTCGGTGAGCGGCTGAGCGATGCCATCGATCTCGACAAAGGAGCAGATCTCGAGCATTTCCTCGGCAGCGCCCTTGGTAACCATCTGGGTTTTGCCTTGGGCGTCGGCGACAACTACGCTCAGGCGACGGCGCGAGAAATCGAAGGGAACCTCGTCGACCTTGGTGTAGCGGTCGCGCAGGCTCTGGCCCAGCATGGAATCGGGTGCGACGGTCGAGGGCGTCACATCGGCACGGTCGATTACGGCCAGGTCGATAAGATTTTTGAGGCCGGTCTGGAAGAAGCTGTTCAAAAACGCATGGCGCAGCACGCGCGCGTCCTCGTTGCCATCGGTGTTGAGGTAGCGCTCGAGCACGATGCGGTCTTCGGTGAGGGTGCCGGTCTTGTCGCAGCACAGGACGTCCATCGCTCCGAGGTTTTGAATCGCCGGCAGCTCCTTGACGATAACCTGGCGACGGGCGAGGTCCTTGGCGCCCTGCGACAGGCTCGTGGTCACGATGACGGGAAGCATCTGCGGCGTGATGCCCACGGCCACGCTCGTGGCGAACAGCAGCGCGTCGATGACGTTGCCCTTGGTGGCGGCGTTGATGGCAAAGACGGCCGGCGCCATAACGAGCATCAGGCGCACCAGCAGCATGGAGACGCTCGAGACGCCGCGGTCAAACGCGCTCTTTTCGCCGCGCCCGTTGAGCATCTTGGCGATGCCGCCCAGGTAGGTGTCCGAGCCGGTGGCAACGACAAGCGCCATGGCGGCGCCGTTTTGCACGGAGGTGCCGGTAAAGACGATGTTCTTGCAGGCAGAGAGTGGCAGTGCGGAGCCGTCGGCGCCCTCGACGACGGTGACGGCGGTGGTCTTCTCGACGGCCTCGCTCTCGCCGGTGAGTGCGGACTCGATCACAAACAGGTCGCGCGCGGTGATGATGCGGGCATCTGCCGGCACCATATCGCCGGCAGAGAGACGGATTACATCGCCGGGGACGAGCTCGTCGAAGGGGATCTCGATGCGCTCGCCGTCGCGCAGGGCGGTGCAAGTGTTGGAGACCAGGTCCTTGAGGGCCTCGGCCACATTGCCGCTGCGGGCTTCCTGGATAAACTTCATGCCGCCCGATACCAGCAGCATGGTGCCGATGACGATGACCGTGGAGGGGTCGCGCTGCGGCTCGGGTGCGGCGAGCACGTCGATGTAGAGCGAGACCAGTGCGAGCGCGGCGAGGATGCCGGCGAAGGGATCGATGAACGCGTCGGCGATGCGGCGGGCGAGCGTTTTGGTCGTTGCCTCGATGGTGTTGGGGCCGACGGCGTTCAGGCGCTCAGTTGCCTGCTCGACGGTGAGGCCGTTTGCCGTGGCGTCAAGCAGTACGAGGGCGTCCTCGGCACTATGGGTGGCGGCGAATATGGTGTTCTTGGACAGGCCGGTATGAGCGGCAGGGCGCGCCGTGCGGCGGCGCTTGGAGATGGCTTCGAGTACCGTGACGGTTTTGAGCATCAGCATAGGGTCCTCCTTGTTGAGGGGAGTTAGCGTACGTGTCGTATTTGCTTCAAAAAACCTAGATGTCGCTCACGTCAAGCTCTTGAGCCCACAAAGGGTGCAGCGCGCCTTTGTGGTGGTTTTGGCGATCTGCCGGTGGCGTTTATGCGTGTGCGGAGTCCTCGCGGCGTGCCGAGGGCGACATGCGGGTTTTTCGACTAGGACTGCCTTCCATGGCACACCTCCTAAAGGCTGAGCGCAGCGCGCTTTGGGTATCTCGTACCCCTTTTTAATCCGCCCGTATTCTTGATGAGGGGGTTTGCCATGTCAACCCCATTGTTCGGAAAACCATTCCCCCTGACAAATCCTTTACAGAATGCCGTGGCTCCAAAGCACGCCCACATCGACGCCTCGCCTGCGCTAAACTGAAGAGCACATACGCGATTACGAGAGGAGCCCGCATGGAGGCTTACAAGCAAGAGTTCATCAAGTTCATGGTCGAGTCTGACGTTCTTAAGTTCGGCAGCTTTACGCTCAAGAGCGGCCGTCAGTCCCCGTTCTTTATGAACGCCGGCGCTTACGTGACGGGCTATCAGCTCAAGAAGCTGGGCGAGTATTACGCCCAAGCCATCCACGATAACTTCGGCGACGACTTTGATGTGCTGTTTGGACCGGCCTACAAGGGCATTCCGCTGGCCGTCGTGACCGCAATTGCCTACCACGAGCTGTACGGCAAGGAGGTCAAGTACTGCTGCGACCGCAAGGAGGCCAAGGACCACGGTGCCGATAAGGGCAACCTGCTGGGTTATGAGCCCAAGGACGGCGACCGTGTGGTCATGGTCGAGGACGTCACCACCAGCGGCAAGTCCATCGACGAGACCTATCCTAAGGTCAAGGCTGCTGCCGATGTCGAGATCAAGGGCCTGATCGTGTCCCTCAACCGCATGGAGGTCGGCAAGGGCGGTGTGACCACCGCTCAGAAGGAGATCGAGGCCAAGTACGGTTTCCCCGTCGCGAGCATCGTCTCCATGGCCGAGGTCGTCGAGACCCTCTACAACCACGAGATCGACGGCAAGGTTGTCATCGACGACGAGCTCAAGACCGCCATCGACGCCTACTACGAGCAGTACGGAGCACGTTAGTTACGGCGTTTTACCAAACGCCGTAACTGCTCGACGCTGCGCGGGCCGCATTTGGACAATCTGACGTTCAACTTCAAGGGCGCGACCAGAAGGTCAGCGCCCTTTCGTTTCACGTCACCTTGTCTCAAATGCGACCCGCTCGCTGTCCGTTCTCTACCTGCGGCGTCGTTTTGCTCCGAATGCGGCTCGCTCGCTGTCGTTGCCGAAACATCGGCGTTGCCGGACTAGTCATTGGGGACGTTCATAAATGACTACTCAGGAATGAGCGTGGATAATCTCCCGTTTTCGGTCTGTGTGCGGGCTCAAAGTGGGAGATTATCCACGCTCGCTTTAATTTGCCTGGGCTGCGATGCCTATCTAATCGGCTCGGCGTCTTCCCTGAGAATCGAAAGATACTCTTCATACCCGTACTGCCGGTATCTCTGTCTTGACTCGTCGAGCGGACGGAGGATACCCAATTCTTCAAATGATTTGACGAGCGAGCTCGCGGTACTCCTGCCGATATCGAGTTGGGCAGCGATGAATGCGGTGTCGACGATGGGGTGCTCTTCAAGAATGCCCAACAGCCTTTGCCCGTTTGCAGCAGTCCTTCCGAGATTTTCGGTAATGGTTGCTGTGGAACGGTTATGGAGGTCAACAAGGTTTTTTAAAGACCCTACCGAGTCCTCCGCACTCTCGAGAAGACTGTTGCAGAAAAACTCTATCCATTCCTCGTAAGTGCCTCTCTCCCTTACGGATGTGAGTTGCCGGTAGTACTCGCTTCGATTTTTCTTGAACTGGAACGATGGATAGAACAAGCAAGAATGAAGAACGCCATCATTGATGAGCATAAGTGTAATGAGAAGCCTGCCCAGGCGACCGTTTCCGTCTAGGAATGGATGGGCAGTTTCAAATTGGTAATGGACGAGCGCCGCCCGCACAATCGGATCCATTTCGACTTGAGGCTCATTGATAAAGCGTTCGAGGTTCTGGAGCGTGTTACTCAAATCTTCAATGTTTGGAGGGACAAACGATGCGGTTGCAATGGTGCAGCCTGAGGGGCCAATCCAGTTTTGTGAGGAGCGCAGCTCGCCTGGATTCTTCTCCGTTCCGCGCACTCCGTCCAGCAGGACCGCATGAACTTGCCTAAGAAGTCTCGTGCACAAGGGCATCTTTTTGAGCAGTTCTACGCCGCGGTCGACAGCACGGACGTAATTCACGACGTCTGCGACATCTTTATGATGGAGTTGTGTTTGCGATGGACTAAGTAGGTCGTCAAACGTGCACTGGGTTCCCTCAATTTGCGAAGAAAGGAGTGCTTCTTTGCGCACGTACATTGTCAGATACATGTCGGCGTTGGGAACAAAGTAGAGCATGCCTTCAAGCTCTCCAAGCTTTCGTGAGCATGCGGAAAGCGTGCGATAGGTTTCCTCGGTGAGGTTTAGCTGCCTCAATGATTGCAAGGGCGTTGGAAAAAACGAATAGTAAGCCAATTTCCCCGATAGATTATTGCGGAGCGTTCCCTGGCCGTTCTCCTCGATTTGCATCGCGCCCTCCATATCTTTAGTGCCGGAAACTCGTTATTAGGCTAATCATATCAATTCTAATAACGAGTTTAAGGATTAAATAGTTATTAGGATTGATGTAAACAATCTAATGATGAGAAGTCGTTATTACTTGACCATGGAGCTCGGCTTGGTACAAGGGGGTCATCCAAAATGAACGTGGATAATCTCCCGTTTTTGGCTCGGTGACGGCCTCAAAGTCAAAGTGGGAGATTATCCACGCTCGTTAGTTAAGCGTCCGAAAATCCATACTCGCCAAACCTACCAAAAAGGGACAGGCTTATTTTGGCACGTTTCGGTCGGTATCAGGAAGTGTCAGGGACTGGGCGGCGGCGGTCCGTGGGCGCGAAAAGAAGTGTCGGGTTTGGCGCGCCCGCTTCTGCCCGTCCCGCGCGTGGGCGATACTCGGCTTATCGACCCGCGATGCAAAGGAGATGCTCATCCCACGAGCACTACCGAGAAGGGCTCGCGATTCGAGTCCCCACCTTAGCATTTGAACCATTTGGCACTATAATCACCATAGGCATGCGCATAACGTTGCGCTTAATCAAGAGGAGAAAACGTATGGGTCTGTTTGATATGTTCAAGAAGAAGGCTGAGCCCGCGGCAGCTGCTGCTCCGGCCTCCATCTCTGCTTCTGCCGGCGCCGACGTGCTGTGCTCGCCCGTCAAGGGCAAGGTCATCAAGATGGCTGACGTTCCCGATCCCGTCTTTGGTGGCGAGGTCCTGGGTAAGGGCTGCGCCGTGTGGCCCGAGGATGACCTGGTCTATGCTCCCTGCGACGGCAAGGTGACCGTCACCATGGGTCACGCCGTGGGTCTGCAGTCCGATAGCGGTATCGAGGTTCTGGTGCACGTTGGCGTCGATACCGTCAACATGAACGGCGACGGCTTCGAGGGCTTCGTCAAGGCCGACGACGTCGTGAAGGCTGGCCAGCCCATACTCAAGATCGACCGCGCCAAGATTGCCGCTGCCGGTTACAAGGACTGCGTCGTCGTGGCCGTGTCCAACACCGCCGAGTTTGCCGATGTCGAGCTCGCCGTTGAGGCTGAGTCCGCCGTCGCCGCCGGCGATGTCATCGTCAAGGTCGTCCGCAAGTAAGCTGTAGCATCCAGAGGGTGTTTTAGGGTGGTTGGATTGTCCGGCCACCCTTTTTATTAGACCGGGCGCACGCGTTTCATTGCACGTTGGGCAAGTCTACAGACCGTTCGGATGTTAAAACGAGCCGACCGCGCCTTCGTACTGCCGAGGGTGTTCATTAGTGGATAGTATGGGCTTACCTTATTACAACGTGCGCCGTGTCTGGGAAGCGCGGTGCCGCTCATTGGGAGGAACAACATGAAAAAGAAGCTGCTGCTTGCGCCCCTCATGGCCGTCTTGGTTGCGTGCGTGGTCCTGCTTTCCGGCTGCGGAGGCCCTTCGGTCGAGGAGCTCATCACCAAGGACCTTACGACTCAGTTTGATGAGGTTAAGAACGGTGGCGACGATTTCCTCGCCGGCCTGGAAGAGGCCTCGGGCGACGAGTTCGAGCAGCTGGGCATCGATCCCAAGGAGTACGCCAAGAGCTATCTCGAGGGCTTTGACTACAAGATCGGCGACGTGACGGTCGACGAGGACAAGGGCACCGCGACTGCCGAGGTCACCATTACCTGCAAGTCCATGAACCAGATCGTTGAGGATTTTGCCACCCAGTACCAGGAGAAGGTCGCCGCGCTCGATTCGATGCCTTCCGATGACGAGCTGTACAAGATGGCCGGTCAGGTTATGGTCGATGTGACCAAGGCTGCTAAGACCAAGGACACCACGGTCACCTTCAAGTACACCTGCAATGACGACGGCGAGTGGTCTGCTGACGATTCCGCAACCAACGAGATGATGAATGCGATGATGAACTAGGGGAGTTGCGGCGTTTTACCAAACGCCGCAACTGCTCGACGCTGCGCGGGCACCAGAGCGACAACTTGTCATTCAAAGAGGACGGCATGACCAGAAGGTCTATGCCGTTCTCTTTTCATGCCAATTTGTTCGCTCTGGTGCCCGCTCGCTGTCCGTCCTCTACCTGCGGCGTTGCCATGGTGGTCATTGGGGCGGCACTTGGGGACGTTCCTTTTAATATGAGCAGGACATTGTCAAGAGGCAAAATCGGGCC
>URKG01000028.1 GCA_900548265.1 uncultured Collinsella sp. | reverse complement strand
GACGGAAAGCACATTAAGTGCTTTCCTTTGCGTGCGGAACTCGCGACAAACTTAACCCCCGCCCTCAGCCCCGGAAGCCCTCCCTGCCGTCACATTATTCAACCAGTTTTGCGGGCGTGCGCCGCTGCGCGGCTAGCCCGCGTGCTCCTCGGCGGGGGTGGTCTGATTGTTTTTGTTGAAGCTCTGCCTTTGGCTCAAATGGAAACGGGGGACGCATTGTGCATCCCCCGTTTTTGTTGCGGTTAGTCTAGGTCAATAAACTTGGTACTTATGATCTTGCCGTCTTTTACTAGCATTCTGGCCATGGTGGGGCCTCGGGTGCCTCTGGGGTAGCTGGCGCTGCCCGGGTTGAGGACTAAGCAACGGCCCACTTGGGCTTCTTTGGTTACGTGGGTGTGGCCGTTGATGGCTACGTCTACGGATCCCACCGGAAGGTCTTCGCGGTAGTGGGCTACGGCGAACTTGAGTCCTTCGTAGGTAAAGAGCGCCAAGCGGTCCACATCGGGGCCGTAGTCGCGGTAGTAATCGTTATTGCCCAGCACCGCTCGCACGGGGGCGATGGTGCGCAGGTGCTCGTAGTCCATTTCCGACGTAAGGTCGCCGGCGTGGATAATCAGATCCGCACCCTTAAGCTCGTCCAGGAGCGCAGGCGAAAGATAGCCGTGGGTGTCCGAGATAATGTCGATACGCTTGGCGCTTGCACTGTTCATGGAATCCCTTCCGCAAAACGATTTGGTGCATTCATGCAAAAAGCCCCACGGCTCCGCAGACGATTTTGGTCTACAGGGCTGCGGGGCCAATGTACTAGAGGCTCAGAGCTTTTTTGAGTGGCACGACGCGACGGCGCGAAACCGGTACGCGTTCATCGACGCCCGTAATACCCAGCTGGATAGCGCCCGAGGGAACCGTCTCGACATCGGTGACACACGCCAGGTTGACGATATAGCGGCGGTGAACGCGGAAGAAGCCAAAGTCGCAGAGCTTGGCCTCGAACTGTGCCAGCGAGGTCGTGGACAAAAAGCGGTCATCGACCGTATAAATACAGGAGTAATCGTCCTTGGCCATAATAAAGCGAATGTCGTCCACGGGGATGAGGACCTTGCGGCCGCCCTTTTCCACCGGGATGCGCTCGATGGTCACCTTGCTGTCCGTGACAGGTTTGGCGCGTTGCATAACCTTATCGATCGCTCGATCCAGGCGAGCCTCCTCGACCGGTTTCATCAGATAGTCGACGGCATCTACATCAAACGCCTCGACCGCGTGATCGCTGTACGCGGTTACAAATACGATCGCCGGCGGATTCTTGAGCTTGTGCAGTGCCTCGGCAAGCTGCAGACCCGAAGCGCCAGGCATCGAAATATCAAGGAACACGACATCGACGCGGCTCTCCATGAGCATCTCGATGGCGGAGCGAACGCTCGACGCTTCTGTGATCGTGCCGATCTTGCCCGTCTGCTCGAGCAAGAAGCGAAGTTCCGAACGGGCCGGGGCCTCGTCATCCACAATCATCGCACGCAGCATAGGGATAAAACCTTTCGTCAACTAACTACGTCGGGCATCCGCCAACTAGCGTTAAACCCGCAACCAATTATTCTACTCTTGAATGTCGAAGATGCTCTCCGACAAATCGAGATGCAGGAGCACTTTAGTGCCCTTGCCCGGGGCCGATTCGACGCGCGTATAGGAGTGCGGTCCATAAAAGCGATGAATCCGCTCCGAAATATTGTGCATGGCCACACCGGCGCCGCCGCCCTGCGGGGAGTTGGCATCGGGACGGGCGGAGCGCTCGTCAAACAGTCTGGCAGCGGTGCCTTCGTCCATGCCCACGCCGTTATCGGCGACCGCAATCAAAATCGCATCGTCGCCATCCGTGTGGACCGACACGTCGATCCTCAGCGCATCGCCATCGCCCATACCGTGGCGCACGGCATTCTCGACGATCGGCTGGATTACAAATGCCGGCACCAGCGTGTCCTCGACGTCCTCGGACACATCGAAGGTCGCCAGCACGCGGTCCTCGCCAAAGCGCGCCTTCTCAAACGTCAGGTAGCGCTTGGTCTGCGCGACCTCGCGCGACACAGGAATGAGCGAGCCCGAATTGTCGAGCGTGGCGCGATAGAACGAGGAGAACTCGCGCAGCAGCTCGCGGGCGCGCAGCGGGTCGGTACGCGTAAACGACGCGATGGTGTTGAGCGTATTGAACAGGAAGTGTGGGTTGATCTGCGCTTGCAGGGCACGCACCTCGGCACGGGCCGTGAGCTCCTTTTGCACCTCGAGCTCGTGGATGGCGAGCTGCGTGGACAGAATCTCGGCAAAACCCGAGGCGAGCGCGTACTGGGTGCGGTCGACGGCACGCAGGGTCTTGTAGTAGAACTTAAGCGTGCCGACGGTGCGGTCGCCCACCTTGATAGGAGCGATGATACCGGCGGGAACATGGTTGTGCGAGCCATCCGAGCCCACCACGTCCACCACGCGGTTGAACGACTGGACGATACCGTGCTCGATGACGTAGCGCGTGGCAAGTGTGTGGATGGGCGAATCGGGCAGCAGCTTTTCCTCAAACTCGCCCGCGCAGGCCAGCACGTTGCTCTCGTCGGTGATGGCAACCGTCATGGCACGCGTCTCGGGCAAAATGCGCTGGCACACCAGACGCGCCGACTCCTGCGTCAGGCCGCCTTTGATGTCCTCGAGCATGGCAGAGGCCACCGAGAGCGTCTCTTCGGTGTACTGCGAACGCACCGAATCGGGATTGAGCGTCAAATAGATAAAAATGCACAGAAAGATGCACAGCAGCGCGCAGGCGATCACGGTCGCGATTGGCTCGATTCCGGTCGCCAGGGCAAAAATAAAGTACAACAGCACGCAGATGGCGCAGACAACGGCGATCACGCGAAAGATTGATATTGAGTTATCGCGCTGGGCGCGGCGGTCGATCATTCAGTCCCCTCCAGGATGCTGGTCAGTTGTGCGTCGCGCCAGAGCCCGTCCATGATCTTGGGCCAGAAGCTCTGAAAACGCAGGTAGCTTGCGGCGTTTTGGCGCGCGTAGGTCTTGGCCTCGTCAATACCGTGGCGCCAAATGCGTAGATACCCCTCGCGCTCGCGGGTAAACACGCTGCGGACCATGGCGGTCTTGCGCACACGGTCGTCGAGCTCGCGTGAAATCCACGGGCCCGGATAGGGCATGAGCGACGCGGCCGTGACGGGAACGAGCTCCTGCTGGTGCGCGGCAAACGACAGCTTGGCCCGCTCGTAGTACCAACGGTACACATCCTGCATAAAGCGCGGCGAGCGCTTCTCGGACTCGGGCGGCAGGTGACGAACGGTCCATTCGTTATCAAACCACACGTCGTAGCCAAACATGCGCATGTTAAAGAGGTAATCCAGGTCCTCGCCTCGGGTGATAAACGGGTCAAACGCCACACGGGTAAAGGCGCGGGCATGAAGTGCCACAAGGCCGCCGCACACGTAGTTTGAACGCGAGATGCGGGTGCCCAAGAGCGCCTTTTTCATCCAGCGATTGAACTCGATGCGCTTGGTCCACCAACGATGGCAAATGCCCACCTTGTCTGTGGGCGCCAGCGGCGATCCGTCGCGATCGTAAAAGTAACCGCTCTTAACCAAAATCGGCAGGCCCTGACGCGTCTGCTGACCCAGCGCATAGGTCGCGCGCTTCATAAAGTCGGCATCGATAACGGTCTCGTCGTCATCCAAAAAGACAACGGCGTCGTGGCCGAGCACCGCAGCGCAGGCAAGCCCCATATTGCGAATGGCGCCGTATCCGCGCAGGCTCACGCACTCGCCCGAGCCCTTGGGAGCAATCTGCGCCACACGGTCGGCGATGCGCGATGCCTGGGTGTTGGTAACCACGGTGACCTTGAGCGTAGGGTGCGCGTCGACGATTTCGCGGACGCGCTTCGACACATCAGCCGTGGCCGAAATGGGACAGACCACCAAAAGAATAATCCTCGGAATGTCGCGCACCTGCTCGAGCGAGGCCAGGCAGCGGTCGAGCTCGGGATTGGTGGCGTTGAGCTTCGTCGAGTGGTCATAGACGCCGGGAGCGTTTGCACGGGCATCATCGCCCGCCCAATATGTTGGAATCACAACCGTGGCGTTCATGCCTTCCCTCCCTGCAACACAAAAACGGGGCGCCGCCAAACACAGGCGACGCCCCGCGACCTAGCTGATTCCATCATACCCACTTGGGCAAATCATTGCTCGCAAGTCGCAATGTTTATTGCGGATAACCCCAAAAGAGTACCGTGGACAGGCACAATAGCCGCTCGCTCCTATGCGGCATGCTCTGCCGCCCGAGTCATGCGGGACAGGCGAACCAGCAGCATAAAGCCAACGATCAGCAGCACGCCAATGGAAAGGACGCCCAGCGACGGGTTGCCGGTCAGCGAGGTGACGACCGACACTAGGAAGGTGCCCATGACGCTTGCATAACGACCGAAGATGTCAAAGAAGCCGTAGTACTCGTTGGATTTTTCCTTGGGGATAATGCGGCCAAAGTAGCTACGGCTGAGCGCCTGCACGCCGCCCTGGAACAGGCCGACCATAATGGCAAGCACCCAGAATTCAAAGGCGGTCTTTAGGAAGAACGCGGCGAACAGCACAATACCCATGTAGGCGGCGACCGCCACCAGGATCATGTTGAGCGTGCCCATGCGTCCGGCGAGCTTGCCGTAGATGATGGCGGACGGAAAGGCCACAAACTGCGTAACGAGCAGCGCCAGCACCAGCTGGGTCGAGTCGATACCCAAAGCCGAGCCGTAGCTGGTAGCCATGGAAATGACCGTGTGGACGCCATCGATATAGAAGAAGAACGCAATCATGTAGACCAGCACGGTCTTGTTGTGGGCGATCTCGCGCATGGTGTGTCCGACCTCGGAGAACACACCGCCAACGATGTGGCCGATGGTGTCCTCGGGACCGCGCTCGCGACCATACTTTTGCTTATAGGTGCGAATGAGCGGCAGGGTAAAGATGAGCCACCAGGCACCAGTGATGATAAACGACAGACGCGTTGCCAGCATGGTGGGGACGCCAAGAGCGGGGCCACCCATGATGAGCGCCAGGCAGATGATGAACGGCACGGTGGAACCGATGTAGCCCCAGGCATAGCCCGAGCTGGACACGGCATCCATGCGCTCGTCGGTGGTAATGTCGGGCAGCATGGCGTCGTAGAACGTCATAGAAGAGTTAAGGCCGATGGTGCACAGCACGTACACAGTCAAAAATGCCATAGCGGACATTGGGATAGCCTGCGCCAGGCAAAGCACCAGACCCGTGAGGAAGAAGCCCAAGAAGAACTTGATCTTGTTGCCGGCGTAATCGGCAAGCGCGCCCAGAATGGGCATGAGCATGGCAATGACCAGCGAGGCGATCGTCTGCGCGTTGCCCCAAGCGACCACCAGGTCTGCCGAGGAAGCACCGGTATTGATGGCGTTAAAGTAGATGGGCACCACCGAGGTATTGAGCAACACGAGGGCCGAATTGCCCACATCGTACATAACCCAGTTACGCTCGAGCTTGGTGTATTTCATGGACAGGGCCCTTTCGTATTCGCCCAATATGCAGTTAGTTCATCGTACCCCAATTGCACAGAAGCGCCGGTAAGGATTCGGCAAAGGGGCACGCACGGGCCCTATTCCTCGCGGTCGAACTCCTCATCGGCATTGAGCACGCGACCGCTGTAGTTGACGTGACTGGTCACGGCATCCATGTCACCGGTCTCGATAAAACGTGCGACCGTGCACTCGTAATCGCCCAGCGCGCGATCAAAGACCTCGGGGAAACTCTCGTTCGAGACCTCGTCGGTAAAGGGATTCTTCCATGTCAGATGGCCCAGGTTACCGGTGCGCTCGGGCAACTCCGTCGTCACGCGATGAGCAAGGCCGTCGAGCAGCGAGTAATCGTGCACCAAGCCCTCAACCAGCGAGATCGCGCGCGTCTTTGCGGAGCCGGCCGGCTCAATCGCGCGGTAAAGTCGCTGCATATTGGCAACGGCAGCACCGTACTCCCCCGCCGGAATGTCAATGCCGTACACGCGTCCGGCAACATAGCTCATCAGCACGCCGGCCACGCGATTGATGCGATCAGTGGTGACGATCTCGCCCGCCGGCGGGTAATCGTCAACCGTAGCGCCATCGCGTTTAAGCTGCAGCATCAGCACATCCAGGTCGCTCTCGATCACGGCATGGACCTGACTGCTCGAATCCTCAAGCTCTGAATCGGACTCGACAATGCCAAACTGCTGCTCATAGACAAAGGGATGAGCGTTGCGGTCGAGCACGTAATGAGACAGCAGGCCCAGCGCAAAGGCACGACCCAAGCTGGCGTCGCGCGGCAGCAGATGCGACACGCCGTCGCGCAGGCACGCAAACTGACGAGACATGCGCGACCGATGCATGACCTGCGCCAGCAGCGTGCAGTCGGAAACACGCGGTGTCAGAATGTGAAAGAAAAACGGGTCGGGGCCTTGGTTGCCCAAGATAAAGGCAATGCGCTCTTCATCGGACGTGATGACGCCCTGCGGAAGACGGTCGATGCTTTCCTCGCCAAACAGATGATGGGTGATAAGCGCGGGCATAATGATCCTTTCGATTTCATTCGATGCCACCCATTATGCCCACCGCGCGCCCATGCCAAACCTGCGATGGTAAACGACGGCACGCAGACCGTCTACGCAAGCCCCAAGTGTGCTTTAACCTCGGCAGCGCGACGGCGGGACACGGGCACCGTCGAGGTTACGCGATCGAGTCTGAGCTCCATAAGACCCGTGGAACCGATCTCGACATTGTGCACGTCTTCCAAATTGACCAGATAGCTGCGATGAACGCGAATAAAGCCCTCGGAAACCAAGCGACGCTCGAGCGAGGAGATCGACTCATTGATCAGGTACGTTCCCTCGGCGCAGATGGCGTTGCAAAAATCGGCGCGCGCCTCAAAGTAGCAGACGTCTGCGACGGGAATGAACACCTTTTTGCCCCCGCGGTCCACCGTCAGACGCAAAGGCTGGCGCGGAGCGTGGATAACACGACGGGCACCCAAGGCTGCCTCGATCTTGTCGAGTGCCTTTGACAGGCGTGCGTCCTCGACCGGCTTGACGACATAGTCGACCGCATCGAGGTTATACGCATCGGCGGCAAACTCGGCAAACGCCGTCACAAACACAACCACCGGCGGCGTCTTTAGGTTCTGCAGCGTCTCGGCAAGCTCAATTCCCGAGCGGCCGGGCATCGTGATGTCCAAAAACAACACGTTGGGCTTGTTCGAGAGAATCGACTCCACGGCCTCGGTGACATTGCCCGCCTCGGCAATCTGGCCCACACGCGTATCCTTTTCCAACAGATAGCGTAGCTCAGCCCTAATGGGAGGTTCGTCATCAACCACCAAGATGTTCCAGCCTTCGGACATATGTGCTTCCCCTCTTTTTCTCTCAATCCAACCGCGTGCTACGCCGTCAACGGCGCCGGCTCATGCGGCTCGCCGTTCAGCTCGACGATGACCTGCGTTCCCACGCCCTCCTGGGACTTCACGCGCATGCCGGAATCTTCTCCGTAAAAGAAATGGATGCGCTGAAGCACGTTGAAGAGCGCCAGGCCGCAACCTCGCTTGACGGAGCCGTCGGCGGTAATGCTCTCGGGCTCCTCCAGGCGATGTTGCTCAAACAGATGCGCGCAGACTTCTTCGCTCATACCGATGCCGTCGTCCTCGACGATGATCTCCAAACCGTCATCGGTCTCGAAAGCCCTAACATGAATAGAAAGCGGCTCGGTCTCGCGCTGCGCGTGCTTGATGCAGTTTTCGAGCAACGGCTGCAAGATAAACGGCGGCACCATGCAATCGCGCACCTCAAAGTCGATATCGACCGAGACGCGCAGACGGCCGTCGCCATAACGAGCCTGCATAAGATTGATATAGCGAGTGCCCTGTTCCACCTCGTGCTCGAGCGTTGTGAGGGTATCGGAATCAGAAAGCGTCTGACGGTAGTAGTTGGAGAAGTCGATCAGCAGCGATCGCGCCTTGTCGGGCTCGGTTCGAACGAGCGACACGATGGTGCTGATGGTGTTAAACAGAAAATGAGGATCGACCTGCGATTGCAAGGCGCGCAGCTCCACGCGGGCCGTAAGCTCGTCCTGGCGCTCGAGCTCAAAGCTCGCAAGCTGCGTGGAAATGAGGTCGGCAAAGCCCGAGGCAAGCGCCGTCTGGCGCATATCGATGCTGCTCAGACGGGGATAATACAGCTCGAGCGTGCCCACGCAATGCCCGCGCACGGTAAGCGGTGCGACAATACCGGCGCGCAGGCGCGGAAAGTAGCCACCTGTCTCGGTCGAGGCATCGCGCGAGAACACGCTTTGCTCACCGCTGTTGATCACGTTGAGCGTAGTCCGCAGCACCACCGGGGTGCCCGCGGGGCATTTTGCCGAGTCCTCGCCCCAGCTTGCCAACACCTGCTTGCCGTCGGTAAAGCAGATGGCAGAGGCGATCGTTTCGGACAGGATGATCTTAGAGGCGCCCAGGGCAGCTTCGGGCGTAAGGCCGCGCGACGTGTAGGCGAATATTTTTGAAGCGATGGCGAGCGTGCGGTCGGTTGCGCTCGATGTGAGGTCGTCGGGAACGACAAAGACGTACGAGAAGAAGAAGCACAGCATGACCAAGCCGGCAATGACAACAACGGCCGGAACGGGATTGGGATTATCGGTTAGATCCCAGATGAGCAGCAGGATAAGCAGCGGAACGACAATACCGAGCAAGATGGCTTGAACCACATGCTGAGCGGTACGAAAGACCTTGGTAGAGTTGTAGCTCTTGCCCAGAATCAGCCTATTGAGATCCACCGTCATCTCCTTCTTACTGACGCACCCCATAGCAATAAAGAGGGCCGCAAGCGACCCTCTCCATTGCATTATGCATCAAATACTGTGTTTTACATCAAGCCATCGATGAACGGTAGCTTAGGCGCTGTACTTGTTTGCCTCGCCGAAGGTGCCGCCCTCGACAATCCAGCCGTCCTTCATGATGACGTCCATGTTGTCGGTGTTGAGCACGTGGATGTCGGCGGCGACGTCACCGTTGACGACCAGCAGGTCGGCGCACTTGCCGGCCTCGATGGAACCGGTCTCGTCCTCGATGTGGCACATCTTGGCACCGTTGAGGGTGGCGCAGGTGATGGTCTCGACCGGAGTGAAGCCGATCTTGTCGACGAACTCGTACATCTCCTCGATGGAGCAAGTGCCGTACGGGGTGACGAAGGAGAAGGAGTCGGAGCCGATCGTCATGACGACGCCGCGCTTCTTGGCCTCGCGCAGGCAGTCGTAGTTGCGCTGCAGCTCCTTCTCGACCAGAGTGCCCTCGTACTTGTCGTGCAGCTCGGGAACGTAGACGGGCGGATAGGTGGCGTACCAGGTGGGCAGGAAGGCGATCGTCGGAGTGAAGAAGGTGCCCTGCTCGGCCATGAGGTCCATGGTGCGCTCATCGATATCGAAGCCGTGAATCAGCTGCTCGCAGCCAAAGCGAACGGAATCGTAGGCAGCGGCGTGGTTGTTGTAGCAGTGGCTCCACACGGGGATGCCGACCATCTTTGCCTCTTCGACCACGGCCTGAATCTCCTCGGAGCAGTAGTGCTGGTCGCGGCCGGAGTCCCAGCGCCAGATGCCGCCACCGGTAGCCCAGATCTTGATGGCATCGGGGTTCTCGCGCAGGCGACGGCGGACGGCCTTGCGCAGATCCCAAGGACCGTCGACCTGATCGCCCCAGGGGTGCGATTCCTTGTTGAGCTCCTGGCTGCAGTGGTGGGAGTCGCCGTGGCCGGCAACGCGGCAGAAGCCAAGGCCGGTGGCCAGAACGCGCGGGCCCTTGAAGACGCCCTTGTCGATGCAGTCACGGATCTGGATACCAAAGCGACCGATCTCGCAGACGGTGGTGAGGCCGTGGGTAAGGCAGTCGTAGGCCTGCTTGACGGCGACGGCCTGCTTCTCGAGGAGCGGCTGCATGACCCAGTCGGTGTCATCGTCGGTCAAGTTGCCCGAGAAGTGCAGGTGGGTGTCGATCAGGCCGGGAAGGACGGTCTTGCCGGCGACGTCGATGACCTCAACGCCCTCGGGAAGGTCCTGCATGGCGCCGGCGTACTCGATCTTGCCGTTGTCGTCGACGAGAACGAGGGAGTTCTCGACCGGCTCGGCACCGGTACCGTCGATGAGCTTGCCGCCAACGATTGCATACTTAGTGGACATGGTTCCTCCTTATGGATCCATATAGTGGGCGAGACCGTGTTGGGTTAAGGCCTCACAAAGCTACCCAAGTGGTGCCGGGTTCGGTGCGCGGAAGAGAGGGTCCCGCGCACCTGATCCGCCCCGGCTCGGCGTTACTTTTTGCGGGAATTGGTGAAAGCCATGAGGGCCAGGCCAATAGCCAACCAGCCGATCACGATGCTCCACTCCACCATGTTGAGGGAGGCGGGAGAGAACGGAATCACGAGCAGGCCGATGATGATGGCGCAGGCAGCGATAGCGAGGCCGATGCCAAACTTGCCGCCGGGCACCTCGTAGGGACGAGGCAGGTCGGGCTCGGTGAAGCGCATACGCAGGCAAGCGAGGGCGACCATGCCGCAGGAGAAGATGAAGGCGAGAGCCGACACGTTGGTCAGAGGGATGAGCATGTTCTTGCCCAGGAACGGACCGACGACGGTGATGACGCCCAGAACGACGCAGGCGAGCTTGGGGGCGCCGGACTTGGGGTCGACCTCGGCGAACTGCTCGGGCAGCTGGCCCTTGCGGCCCATGGCGAGCATGATGCGGCTCGTGGCGCCGTAGAAGGAGTTCATCGGGCCCATGGGTCCAAGCGTGGCGATGACGAGCATAGCCAGGTACAGAAGCATGTTGATGCCCTTGAGGCAGGCAAGCGCGGGAACCGGGCTCTTAACAAACTCATGCCAGTCGAGGATGGTGCCGAACGAGTAGATGCAGACCATGTAGAAGCCGCCAGCGGCCAGCAGGGCCAGGGAGATGATCTTGCCGAACTTGTTCCAGTTGAGGCCCTCGGCTGCTTCCTCAGCCTGCTGAGGAATGGTGTCGAAGCCGGCGTAGAAGAACGGAGTCAGAACCAAGACCGACACGATGCCGGCGAACAGGCTGGTGCTCTCGGTAGCGGCCTTGCCGCCGCCAGCGCCGGTGACCTGGGAGAACACAGGCATGGCGTTGTCCGGCGAGCCGGTGAACAGCGAGACGCCCATGGCGAGCAGCATGCCGCAGAGCAGAGCCTTGGTCAGGAAGGCCTGGAGCTTGGCAGCCGAGCTGGCACCGCGGAAGTTGAGGAAGATGACGTAGACTGCAAAGCCGAGCGCGATCAGCGTCGGGAACAGGTAAACGTCGGCTCCCAGGATGGTGTAGAGCTTGACGGCGCGCAGCCACTCAAGGCCGGGCAGGCTGCCGAACATCTCGGACACGAGGGTCGAAATGGCGATGGCCTCCCACGGGCACAGGATGCCGTTGCCCAGGGCCAAAAGCCATCCGGTGATGTAGCTCAGCGTACGGCCAAAGCTACGATCGACATACTCGACGATGCCGCCCGAGATGGGGATGGCAGCCGTGAGCTCACCGAAAACAGCTCCGACGGGCACAAGGAAGATTGCACCCAAGAGGAATGCGATCATAGCGGGAACGGGACCTCCGCCCACGACCATCCAGTCGCCGACCTGCAGAACCCAACCGGTACCGATGATGGCGCCGAAACCGATGGTGAAGAAGTTCCAGAGCGAGAGCGTTTTCTTCATGCCGCCGTTATCCTCGACTGCAACCTCTGCGTTCTTGTCCGCCATTGTTCCCCTCCTTTCCTTTTTGACGCCCCTTGGCGTCACCCCTTGCGCGGTCTGTTTTGCCGCGCGCTTTTATTTCATGGCTTTAAGATACGGCCTTGGCGCAGCAGCGCCGCTCGCAGCTCGACCGAAGGCAGAACTGCAAAACGAGCGGCACCGTTTTTGGGACGAACGGCGGGAGACGTCATTCGTCTTGGACGCTTTCATCTTGTCTGCTTTTGAATACCTGTTGCCGTGACGCTTGGCGCGCGGCGCGGCAACGTTCATACCATTTGTCAGGCTTTTGGCGCACATACCCATGTGTCGTGCATCTTTTTATGTAGGATAAACAAGTTACACATGAGGCAAGGTGATTCGAATGGCATACGGATACAATGACGGCGACCAACGGCCACAAAGCGTGCGCCTTGCCGGCCGCGCCACGCCAACGCCCAGAATCACCTCCGACAACGACAACCCGCAGCGCCCCCAAGAGCAGCCCGGGGCTTCTTCGCGGCAACAAAGCCGTACCGTGCAGCAGTCAGACCGCGTGAGTACGAGCACACGCCAACGCCAGACCGACACATCGCAGCCACGCCGCTACGATCGACATAAGACCGACTACTACGTCAAGCGCTCCTTTTCGCGACCTCAACGCGATCGCGGCAATTCCGCCCCTCACCCCGCGTCACATACCACAAGCCACGCGCTTCCGGCCCGCCGCCTACGCCTTGCGCTCTGCTCCATCGCCGCCTGCCTCGTCTTTGTGTTTTTGGGATCCTGTATCTCCCACGGATCAGCCGGTCTTGAGCCCACTGCCGAGGACAAGCTGCTTAAAGCTCCCGTCGCGCCCGGTTACTCCTTTGCGTTCTCGACCCCACGCTCGCAATGGCAGGCCGGCACCATGCCCCACATCTACCAAATTGACCCCGCATGGTCGGAGCTGCCCTATGCCGGTGGCACTATTCGCGAAAACGCTTGCGGTCCCACTTGCCTCACCATGGTCTATATCTTTAAGACCGGCCACACCGATAAGACGCCGGTCGATATATGCGCACTGGCCGAAGCCGGCAACTACGCCCCCACTGGTGCCACCGAGTGGTCGTTTATGACAGGCGGTGCGTGGCAGCTGGGGCTCAACGGAACACAGCTCTATAACAATCGCGAATCGATTACCCAAGCACTTCGCTCGGGTGCGCCCGTCATCGCCGCAGTGCGCCCCGGTACGTTTACCAACGTAGGCCACTACATCGTGCTCTACGGCATCGACGATGCCAACCAAATTGGCGTCTACGACCCCAACTCGGCCAGCCGCAGCGCCCGCCGCTGGGGCGTCGTAGAGGTCCTCAACGAAGTCGAAGCCATGTGGGCCTACTACTAGTCATTGAGGACAGACTTAAATGAGTGGTCATTGGGGACGCTCTTGTTTGACTAGTCATTTAAGAACGTCCCCAATGACTAGGTGAATAGCAAAAGCCCCGCAGTCGGAGCGGACTGCGGGGCTCATGAAGAGAGGCTAGTTTGTGGGCGCTTTGCCTGGCGCCCACGAGAGAGGCAACAGAGTAGAGACTACTCGTGGATGCGGGTACCGGAGAGGCCAGCCATGGTCTCGGCGGCCTTGTCCAGAGCGCCGATGATGCAGGTACGGCCCTTACGGGAACGGGCGAACTTGATGGCAGCGCGAACCTTGGGCTCCATGGAACCCTTGCCGAACTGGCCCTCGTCGGCCAGGCGCTCGGCCTCGTCGGCGGTGAGGTCCTCGAGCTCCTCCTGGTTGGGCTTGCCAAAGTTGATGGCGACATGCTCAACGGCGGTCAGCAGGAACAGAACGTCAGCGTCGCAGTCCTCGGCCAGCAGCTCGCCGCCCAGGTCCTTGTCGATGACGGCGGGAACGCCCTTGTAGCAGCCCTTGTTCTCGTAGTCGCGGACGACGGGGATGCCGCCGCCACCGCAGGCGATGACGATGAACTCGTTGTCGAGCAGGTTGAGGATGGAGTCGGCCTCGACGATCTTCTTGGGATCGGGGGAAGCGACGACGCGACGCCAGCCGCGGCCGGAATCCTCGACGAAGACCTTGGAGGGATCCTCGGCCATGAACTCCTTGGCCTGCTCCTCGGTGTAGAAGGGGCCGATCGGCTTGGTCGGGTTCTTGAACGCGGGATCATCCGGGTCGCACTCGATCTGGGTGACGACGGTGGCGGCGTGCCAACGCTTATAGCGCTTGTGCATCTCGCGGCCGATGCCCTGCTGCAGGTGATAACCAATGTAGCCCTGGGACATGGCGCCGCACTCGGGCAGCGGCATCTCGGGGGTACCGATGGCATCGTGGGCAGCGGCGAAGG
Source organism: uncultured Collinsella sp. (assembly GCA_900548265.1). Taxonomy (GTDB): domain Bacteria; phylum Actinomycetota; class Coriobacteriia; order Coriobacteriales; family Coriobacteriaceae; genus Collinsella. Next base: position 8,620 of record URKG01000028.1, on the reverse strand, counting down.
CGTTCTGGATCATGCCGACCTGCGGGCCGTTGCCGTGGGTGATGATGATCTCATTGCCCTGCTCGATGAGGCCGAGGAGGGCATGGGCGGTGTTGCTCACGGCCTCGATCTGCTCGACGGGGTTGTTGCCGAGGGCGTTGCCGCCAAGGGCGACGACAATACGATCGGGCTTGCCAAGAGGCTTAGACATTGCTGGAATCCTTTCTGTAAAAGGCCTACAACCCATTAATAACCCGCGTCCGTGCGATACGCGAGTTTATTAAGGTTTATATTCTCTTTATCGCTCATTTTATTCATTTTGAAAATAGCGGAACGGTGAACGGTCGTTTTTATCCGCTCAGCGTACAGAACTCCAGCTCAGACATATCTACGTAATTTACGTGCGACTTTATTTAAATGAAGCGAGGATTATGTTGGATTATGCAAACTACATCTCTGCTAAACACAAAACGGACAGCGCAATATCTTACTCGCGCTATACGAGATTCTATGCACTTATAAGTCGAGTATGCACCCTTGCAAAAACAAGGAACTTTTCATCCAGCATAAGGAATAAAGAAGAGCTCCGAAAAAGCGGCAACGGCCAAGTCCCCCATCCATCCCCAAAGTGGCGCGAGGTTTCGCGGTAAAGCCGCGAAACAGCGAAGGGGACGGAATACCCGACCAACTACGTCCTTCATCCGCCCACACAATCCGAGGACGTAGTCGCAGCAGGATCTGAGGGCTGACCTTCGCGGACACTCCGCAGGACGAAAGAACCCCCGCCGCACGTAGTGCGCAGCGGGGGTTCTTTCATGTCCGAGGACGTCCGCGAAGGTCAGCCCTCAGATCCTGCGGTGAGAGACCTAGGCCTCGTTGTACACCGTCTTGAGCTTCAGCAGGTGAGCGTAGCGGTCCATAGCGGCCTGCTCGTTCTCCTTGAAGAGCTCCTCGGCGCGCTCGGGGAAGGAACGCGTCAGCGAAGCGTAACGGGCCTCGTTCATCAGGAACTCCTGATAACCGCCCGCGGGCTCCTTGGAATCGAGCGAGAACTTCTTGCCGGCAGCAGCCTCGGGGTTGAAGCGGAAGAGGTTCCAGTAACCGCACTCGACAGCCTTCTTCATCTCGGCCTGGCAGTTCTGCATGCCGCCCTTCTTGATGGAGTGCATCTCGCAGGGGCTGTAGCCGATGATGAGGGACGGGCCGTCGTAGGCCTCGGCCTCGTGAATAGCCTTGAGGGTCTGAGCCGGGTTGGCGCCCATGGCGACCTGTGCCACGTAGACGTAACCGTAGCTCATGGCAATCTCGGCCAGGGACTTCTTCTTGGTCACCTTACCGGCAGCGGCGAACTGAGCGACCTGGCCCAGGTTCGAGGCCTTGGAGGCCTGACCACCGGTGTTGGAGTAAACCTCGGTGTCGAAGACGAAGACGTTGACGTTGTGGCCGGAAGCCAGGACGTGATCCAGGCCACCGAAGCCGATGTCGTAGGCCCAACCGTCGCCGCCGAAGATCCAGAAGGACTTCTTGGTGAGGTAAGCCTTGTCGGCGAGGATCGCCTTGGAAGCGTCGCAGCCGCACTTCTCGAGCTCGGCAACGTAGGCAGCGGCAGCGGTCTTGGAGGCCTCGGCGTCGTTGACGGAGTCGATCCAAGCCTGGCCGGCAGCCTTGAGCTCATCGGACGGACCATCGGCAGCGATGATGTCCTGGGTAGCGGCGATCAGCTTCTTCTGGACGGCCTCGTAACCGACGGCCATGCCCAGACCGTGCTCGGCATTGTCCTCGAACAGGGAGTTGTTCCACGCCGGGCCGTGACCGTCCTTGTCCTTGCAGTAAGGAGCGGTGGCAGCGGGGTTGCCCCAAATGGAGGAGCAGCCGGTGGCGTTGGAGATGAACATGCGGTCGCCGGCGACCTGGGTCACCAGACGTGCATAGGCGGTCTCGGCGCAGCCGGCGCAGGAGCCGGAGAACTCCAGGTAGGGCTGCTTAAACTGGCTGCCCTTGACGTTGGCCGCGATGAGCTCCTTCTTCTCGGAGACGTTCTCGACCATGTAGTCCCAAACGGGCTGCTGGTCCATCTCCTGCTCGGTGGGAACCATCTCGAGGGCGCCCTTGGGGCAGACCTTGACGCAGTTGGTGCAGCCCATGCAGTCGAGCGGGGACACGGCCATGGTGAACTTCATGCCCTTGGCCTTGGGGCCCATGGCGTCGAGCGTGCGGGTAGCCTCGGGCGCGGCGGCAGCCTCGTCCTCGGTCATCGCGAACGGACGGATGGTGGCATGCGGGCACACATAGGCGCACTGGTTGCACTGGATGCACTTGGTCTCGTCCCAGTGGGGAACGACCACGGCGACGCCGCGCTTCTCGTATGCGGAGGCGCCCAGCTCAAACTGGCCGTCGGCGCAACCGACGAAGGCGGAAACGGGCAGGCTGTCGCCATCCATGCGATCGATGGGCTCGAGCAGGTTCTTGACCTGCTGGGCGATGGCGGACTTGGTCTCCTCGGAGAGCTCGACGGGGGCGGCATCCTCGGCGGTTGCCCAGTCGGCCGGAACCTCGAACTTACGGAAGGCGGTAGCGCCGGCATCGATGGCCTTATGGTTGGCGTCGACGATGGCCTGGCCCTTCTTCATGTAGGACTTGGTAGCCGCGTCCTTCATGTACTGCAGGGCGTCCTCAGCGGGCAGGACCTTGGCCAACGCGAAGAAGGCGGACTGGAGCACCGTGTTGGTGCGCTTGCCCATGCCGACCTTGGCGGCCAGGTCGATAGCGTCGATCAGGTAGACGTTGACGTTGTTGTTCGCGATGTAGCGCTTGGCCACGGCGGGCATGTGCTCGGCGAACTCCTCGTCGCTCCACTGGCAGTTGACCAGGAAGGTGCCGCCCGGCTTGACGTCGCGGACCATCTTGAAGCCCTTGACGATGTAGCTGGGGTTGTGGCAGGCGACAAAGTCGGCCTTGGTCACGTAGTACGGCGAGCGTATCGGGGAATCACCAAAGCGCAGGTGCGAGACGGTGACGCCGCCGGTCTTCTTGGAGTCGTACTGGAAGTAGGCCTGGACGTACTTGTCGGTGTGGTCGCCGATGATCTTGATCGAGTTCTTGTTGGCGCCGACGGTACCGTCGCCACCCAGACCCCAGAACTTGCACTCGATGGTGCCGGGGGCTGCGGTGTTGGGCGCATCCTCGGCCTCGGGCAGGCTCAGGTTGGTCACGTCATCGACGATGCCGATGGTGAACTCGCGCTTGGGCTCGTCCTTCTTAAGCTCCTCGAAGACAGCGAACGCGGACGCGGGAGGCGTGTCCTTGCTGCCCAGGCCGTAACGGCCGCCGACAACCTTGATGCCCGTCTTGCCGGCCTCGTAGAGAGCGGAGACGACGTCCTGGTAGAGCGGCTCGCCGATAGAACCCGGCTCCTTGGTGCGGTCCATGACGGCGATCTTTTTGACGGTCTCGGGGAGAACGTCGACAAAGTGCTTGATGGAGAACGGACGGAACAGGCGAACCTTGACCAGGCCGACCTTCTCGCCGTGAGCGTTGAGGTAGTCGATGACTTCCTCGAGCACGTCGCAGAAGGAGCCCATGCACACGACGACGCGATCAGCATCGGGAGCGCCGTAGTAGTTGAACAGGCCGTAATCGGTGCCGAGCTTCTCGTTGATCTTCTTCATGTAGCCCTCGACGACGGCGGGAAGCTCGTCGTAGACCTTGTTGCAGGCCTCGCGGTTCTGGAAGAAGATGTCGCCGTTCTCGTGGCTACCGCGGGTGTGCGGGTGCTCAGGGTTGAGCGCGTGATCGCGGAAAGCCTGGACGGCGTCCATGTCGCACATCTCGGCAAGATCCTTGTAGTCCCACATGGCGACCTTCTGGATCTCGTGGCTGGTGCGGAAGCCGTCGAAGAAGTTAAGGAACGGGGTCTTACCCTCGATGGCGGCAAGGTGAGCCACCGGCGAGAGGTCCATGACCTCCTGGACGTTGCCCTCGGCGAGCATGGCGAAACCGGTCTGGCGGCAGGCCATGACGTCGGAGTGATCACCGAAGATGTTCAGGGCGTGCGAAGCGACGCAACGCGCGGAGACGTGGAAGACGCCCGGGAGCTGCTCGCCCGCGATCTTGTACATGTTCGGGATCATCAGGAGCAGACCCTGAGAAGCCGTGTAGGTGGTGGTCAGAGCACCGGCGCCCAGCGAACCGTGAACGGTACCGGCTGCACCTGCCTCGGACTCCATCTCGACGACCTTGACCGGGGTGCCGAAGATGTTCTTGCGACCCTGGGCCGCCCACTGGTCGACATGGTCGGCCATCGGGCTGGACGGCGTAATGGGATAAATTCCCGCTACCTCGGTGTACGCATACGAAACATATGCGGCCGCCTCGTTGCCGTCCATAGACTTAAACTTACGCGCCATATACCCCTCTCCTCTCATATAGGTATACAGGCCCCGGCGATCGCCGGGATATTGGCGTGATGGGATTTTCGTTGTTGCTTCCAATCATCTGGCAGGCGGACTCAGCAGCAGGTACATGGCGTGGAGAGAAGGCATGCCAAGGCGAGGAGGGCTGCACGCGCTCCACAGGCCCAGCTACCCGTCTTGCACATGACCGAGCGCCGCAAAGGCCGCATGCCGGATGCTCCCGGGCACGCCCCGGCGATGGGAAGCGCCCGCAACGGAAATCCGCATGCGGGTTTATTGTACCCCGCCGTCAAGCCATATTTCGGCAAATATAGGTGGCCGGTAAAGGTTTACCTCGGGTGACTGTTGTGCGCCCGACACCGACGGGCACAGTCCCCTGGAACCCCACAGCAGTTGCGGTGAAATAGGGAGTGTTTTTGCTGTTAACGGCCTTAATCAGTCCCTATTTCACCGCAAGTTATTTGGGGGGGGATGAGTTAGAGGGCGCCGAGGAGGATGGCGTAGGTGGTGGATTCGCCGAGTTTGAGCTCGTCGCCAGGGTTGAGCTGGGCGGAGCGACCAGGCTCTACTTGAATACACACGCTCGTGGCCCCGTTTACCACCACGGTGCCGTTCGTGGACGACAGGTCCTCGACAAACCATGTGCCAGAATCGTCGCACCAGATATGGGCATGGCGGGCCGAGACGTCGTCGCCGACGTCGGTGATGTCGCCCTCCCCCGTTGCCAGCGCGCCGATCTCGACGCCTTCCTCACTCGGCTGAATCCAGCGCGGGGCGCTCACCACGTAGCCGTTTTGCACGCGCAGCAGTCCCAGCGGATGCGCCGGCGCGACCTCGTGCTCGCCCGCGACCGAAGATGTGCTCAGCGAGCGCGGCGTCGACGTGGCGCCGCCACAGGTCGCATGAGCGTAGTCGATGGCATAGGTCACCGACGAACGCACATCTGCCGAGCAACCCACGGCGACAAACAACACCAGGATGGCCTCGGCGCGCTCGGCGGGCATGAGTTCAGCCGCCTGCGACAGGCGCTCGAGCGCATTGCGATAGAGATTCGTGTCCTGGTGGCATTCCTCGAGTGCGCGCACCATGGGCTCGCCAGCGGGGCCGCACACCATATTGGTCACGGCCGCGGCGTCCATAGGATTGCGACGGCGCAGGGCCAGCTGCGACATAATGCGCGCGGCCGAGGTGCCGTAATCGGCAAAATAACGTTCCTGCAGCGTGCCGACTGGCGCGCGCACGATAAAGCGCGAAACCCAGGAGCGATCGGCGGCACGGCTCTGCGGACTACGGCCGTCGGCGAGCGGGCGGCTCGAGAGCACCAGGCCGCACAGTTCGATATGGCTCAGGTGCGCTGCGCGCTTAAAGATGTCAAACATTGCCCCGCACGGGGTGAGCTCAGCTTGAGAAGCCATGGCTTAGCCCTCCTTGGTCGCAGAGATAGTGTCGGATACTTCGGCCGGCCCGCCAAAGGCGCGGGCAGCCGCGGCTCCGCCGGCAAGCGGCGTCGCCACGGGAATTTTCGCACGTCGTGCTGACGCGACGGGAAGCTCAAAGGCAAACCCCATCGCCAGCAAAAACCACGTGAGCGCATAGGTTGCAATTATGGCAGCCACCAGGCCACCCGCCACGGCATGCTGGGAAAACACGGCACATGCGAGTGCTGCCAGAGCCGGAACCTCGCAGGCGGAAAGGGCCAACACGCCCTGCAGGAATCCCGCACGGCGGTCGCGCGCCAAGGCCCCGGCAGCGATGCCCACCATGCCCGGCAACGCCAACACCAGCGCGGCGATAATGGCCAGCAGCTTCCCGGACCACATAAGCGGTCCCACGACGAGCGTCACATGGGCGCCCGACGCCAACAGCGCCGCTGATACCACGACCACAGCCCAAAGCACGCCGCATACCGCCGTCGCACCGACCATCGCCGCACGCCGGGCCGTGTGCCCCGACACCTCCATCGGGCACGGCATGAGCGGCTCGGCGCGAAGCGAGCGGGCGACATTTTGCGCATAGTGGTCGCAAAATGCCGAGAGCGCCGCCTCCACCGCAGCCGGCTCGGGACGATCTTCCTGATGGCAGGACAGGCAGGCCATCACCACATCGAACAGCTGAGCGTCGACAAACGCCAGCGCATCGCGCAGATCCTCGGAATTTGGATCGAGCCCCAGCTGCTGAGCCTGTTCGGCCGCGGCAAGTGCCACATCGGGCTCGCGTCGCAGCAGCTGCGTCAAGTCGCAGCCGGGCGCGTGGGCGCCGACGGGATAATCGGGCAGCGTATCCATCTTGAGGCGATAAGGGCTGGCGATATCGCGCGTCCTTTTGCGCGAGCCCGAAGTACCCGACGCACCCGGCGCTACTTCGTACGGCGCGACACCGGCGATGAGCTCGAAGACCGTGCTCGCCGCTGCATAGACATCAATCGCCGGCGACATGCGGAGCGTGCGTAAGTCGGGAATGTCATCGGTGAGCATCTCGGGCGGGGCGTAGGCAACCGTCGCACGGCGCAACGTGGCATAGCGCTCGGTAAACGATGCCTTGCCGCCGGTACCGGCCACGGCCGACGCAGGCTCGAGCGCCAGCGACGAGCCAAAGTCGATCAGGCACAGGTCAAAGGTGCCCTCGGCAAGCTGCCGGTCAAGCGGTAGACGCGCCGTACGCACCATAATATTAGCGGGCGAGATATCGCGATGGACAAAGCCCTCGCCCACCAGGCTCATACGGCAGAGCAGATCGAACAGGTCGCGACCCAGACGCGCCGCCACAAGCGGCGACAGGCGTCCGGCATCGTCCACGGCGAGTCGCGAACGCAAGCGGGTAAGTGTCTCGCCCTCGACCCATTCCATGACAATTGCAGGCACACCGTCGACCTCGCCCCAGCCATAGAGGCGGGGAAAGCCCTTAAGGCCCGAAAGGGCGCGATGGCATTCGTATTCCTCGCGAAACGCCGCCTTGAACTTGGCGACCAGCGACTCATGGGCGGCATCGTCGTCAAACTCATCGCGCGTCGGCAAGATGAGCTGTTTGAGTGCTACGTCCTCGCCTTGGGCGTTGACAGCACGCGTCACGCGGCCGATACCGCCACGGCGCATGGTGGCATCGTCGGCAAACAGTATCGTAAAACGACGCAGATAGGCAGGCAGTTCGTCCTGACCGAGCGCAATGGCCGGCTCAAACCCGTCGACACGCGCCAGGCGCAGGCCGACCATGGGATCGCGACCGAGCGATTGTGGTGTGGTGGATGCAAGATCGGTCATCATAGGGCAAGCGCCGCCACGTTATTGTTGAAGTTACCGAGCGCGACGTCATCATCGCCGTAATGGCCGACCCATTGACATAGGTTGGTGTAACAGCCCCACAGATTGGCATACTGCTGATACCACCTTGACCGGGGCGAGAATGTCTGACGACCGAACTCGGCTCGAATGACAAACATCTCCCCGACCAGGCTGTCGCACGGCCTGGGATCTCCCGTAGAGTTATAGGTCGAGACCACGTCATTGGCACGAGAAACATAGCCGTCGAGCATGTTGTACTTGGTCACAAGCCAACTGTGAATGCTCTCTTCCTCAGCAGCGGAAAGGCCGCCGGAGTTTGCATCGTTGTCAGTGTTGCCGCCCGTCGAGCCGCCGTTTCCAGGCCCTCCGGTAGAGGAACCCGACCCAGAGCCGCCGCCCGAACTCGATGAATCCGAGCCGGAGCCAGAAGTATCCGAGCTACCGGGCTTTCCGGACTGCTGGGCGTCCTGCTCCTTTTGCTGCTCGACCTTATTCACCGTTGCCGCCACGCTATTGTTGGACAATCGATCGATGATCTTGGTGTTGGTGAGCACGATGGTTTTGCCATTGGCAAGCGTGACTTCGTTGTCCGGGGCCTCGGCGCCGTCCGCATCGTCGGTGCCAAACACAATATGCCCGACCACACTTGCCCAAGCATATCCAGTCGTGGTGCCCAGATCGCTTTTGACCTCATGCCCCACGCGCGGTTCGCGTGCGGCATGCGCCTGCATCATGGACGGCACGGTCATGCCATAGGCAGAAACGCCAGCTATGACCAGCACCAACGAGCACGATAGCAGTGCGTACGCCCGCGGAGCCAAGCCCAGTCGGCATCGCATGCGCACCGCGGCGCCGCGCTTTGTCTGAGTGCCACCGGGCCGCATGCGTTCTCCTCCAATCAGAACCACCCTTAAAAAGGGTGGTTTGCTCTTAGGGTATAACCCACGGGCC
>URKG01000027.1 GCA_900548265.1 uncultured Collinsella sp. | reverse complement strand
GGGTGGTTTAAAGCTGGCCGCTGCGCGGCCAGCAGACTAAAGTCTTGAACAAAAACACGCCGCTCGGGAGCGGCGCATTCATTCGAATCCATATTTGAGTGTATCAGCGAACCCAAAAGGTTGCGCAACGAATGAGCAAATTAAGGATGCGAGTGGAAGCATCCATGCGATAAGCGGATACAAAGCATCTTTGTTGCACAACAAACTTACAGTCGCACAGGGAAATTATGACTACCCCGTGCGTCGCGAGGAAAACATACGGCAGGAGCAGGCTCGCCACCTAAATCGCGCGACGGGCCTCGATGGCGCGGCCAAGCGTAAGCTCGTCGGCATACTCCAGGTCGCCGCCCACGGGAAGGCCGCTTGCCAGACGCGACACCTCGACGCCCAACGGCTTGATAGTGCGGGCCAGGTAGCTCGCCGTGGTCTCGCCCTCGATGTTGGGGTTGGTGGCAATGATGACCTCATGGATATCCTCGTGGCCCAGACGCGCCAGCAGCTCGCGGATGTGCAACTGCTCGGGACCAATCTTGTCCATGGGACTGATCACGCCGCCCAATACGTGGTAGAGACCGTGGTAGCTGCCCGTGCGCTCGATCGCCTGGACGTCGCGCGGCTCGCCCACAACGCAAATGCGAGTGGTATCGCGCATCGGGTCCTGGCAGATGGAGCACTCGTCGGCCGTGGCGTAGTTAAAGCAGCGGCTGCAAAAGTGGACCTCCTGCTTGACCTCCAGGATGGCCTCGGCCAGGCGGCGGGCCTCCTCGGCATCGGCCTCGAGCAGGTAATAGGCGATGCGCTGGGCCGACTTGGGACCAATGCCCGGCAGACGGCCCAGTTCATCGAGCAGTTTTTGCAGACTGTGATTTGCACTCATTTATATGCGTGTCTTAGAACGGCATGCCCGGGATGTTGAGGCCGCCGGTGATGGCGCCCATCTGCTTGTTGGCGAGCTCGTTGACGCCGCGGACGGCCTCGTTGACGGCAGCCATGATCATATCCTGCAGCATATCGACGTCCTCGGGATCGAGCGCATCGGGATCGATGGTGAGGTTGACGAGCTCCATCTCGCCGTTAACGGTCACCTTGACCATGCCGCCGCCGGCAGAGGCGTCGACGGTCTGGGACTTGAGGTTCTCCTGCGCGGCGGCAAGCTGCTCCTGCATCTTGCGAGCCTGCTTCATCATCTGCTGCATGTTCATACCGGCCATGATGGCTCCTTTACGTGCGGCCGCACGCCGAGCTGCAAGGGCAGCCGGAGCACGGCGGGACTTTCAAACTCAAAAATCGTACCACGGCGCGCGGCGAGAGAGCGGGGCGGACGTGTTACCTCAGTCGATATACATGTCCTCCAATACAAACCGCACTCAAAGATTATGCAAGGTCGAATTATGCAAGGTTGCATAATATCGCACACTCAATCTAGTAGAGCCGAATCCGGCATTTCATGTGCGCCACTAAATAGCTAAATGCCGAACCGCTGCTCGAGGCGGCGCACATGGCGGCAGGGTATAATTTGATTGCCATAGATAGTAATTTGGAGGTGCCCCATGAATGCCCCCAACGCGCTCCAAAACATCCGCTCAAAACACCCCGTTGCATATGTGGTTCTCTATCTCTTTGTCGGCTGGGCATTGCTGGTTGTCATCACCCATGCCATAGCTTTTGGAGCAGAACTGCTGATAGCCAGCTCGGACCAGCCCGTCGTCAAATGGGAGACGACCGATGAGTGCACCGACGGAACCCGAACCGTTTACTACAACAGCCCGTCCCTCTACCAAGAGTTCAAGGTCAAGATAAAGGACTTCAAGATTGTCGATGCCGAGCTAGGCGTTTATTTGGCAATCGGAGCAACCATTAACGCCGAGCAAGTCGAGTACACGGACAGCCATGCGACGTATCGTATCGACCTCAGCATCCTAGGCCGACCGTCACGCACCTGTCTGCTCAAATGCGACATACGCGGCACCACACTACACATGTCCGAAATACAGATGCGCCCGGACAAGGGGTCCTCTTCTTGAGCAGTATACCCGCCTGCGCAGCTACTCCACCGGCTTGAAGATGGTGGCCTGGCCAAAGACGCTGCGGATGAGGGCCTTGGCCTCGTCCTCGGTCTGCGGGATGCTCGGGGCTGCGCCCTGATGGCCGAAGGGGCTGCCAGCACCGGGATTGGATTCCCAGGGAGCGGCGGGGACGTCGTCGTTTGCAGAGGCTGCGGGTGCCACAGCAGCGGCCTTGGTCGCGGACGCCGCACCCGGCACGTCGAACGGGGGCAGATCGTCCCCGCTCGCATCGCCGGCAAAGCCGCCGACCATGGCGTCGTCGTAGGGCACCTGCTCGGATTCCCACGGCGCGGACTGCGCGACAGACTGAGCCTTGGGGGCAGCCGAGCGCTCGGGCGCACGGGGTGCGGGCTCGGTCGGGAGCTTACCCGTGGCAGGAGCGCCGGCGGGGTTGTCGGAGCGTAGCCAGGGGGCTTTGCCTAGGTCAGACGACTTGGGCGCGGGCGAGGCGGGCTTGGACACGGGTGTCGGAGCAGCCGGTTTGGGCGCCGCGGGCTTAGGCGCCGACGGGGTCGACGCCGCTACCGGTGTCGCTTGCCGCTGCGGCGCGCTGGCGCTCGAGGATGCAGGGGCCGCCGAGGACACGGGTTGCGGGTCCGCAGATGCCGCAGCCCGTGCAGATGGAGAATGCTCCTCATGTTGAGGAGCCGGCGTGCCACCCCCATCCAAGACATAGTCGACGGTACGACGACCGAAGACTGCGCAGACCGTCGGCAGGACCACCGATTGCGTATCGGCGCGACCGAGCATCTTGATGGCAAAGGTCGAGCCCGCGGGGAACGAGACGGTGAGCTTGGAGCCGTCGTCGGCCGTGGCGCGGGCGTTGAGCAAAAGCCCTGCGTAGGAAGCCTGACGCGCCTTGACACGCTCGACGACCTCGGCCCATTTGCGCTGCAGCTCTCCGGCATCCTCGACCGCGGGCGTCTCGGCAGCACCGGCGGCGGCAACCTGGGCGGCATTGTTGGGCTGGGGCTTAGGTGCCGGAGCGGTGGCAGGCGCGGGGGCCGCAACGGGCTGAGGCGCAGGCGCTGCAGGCTTGGAGACTGACACGGACGCAGAACGGGACGCAGGCTGAGCCGCCGGAGCGGCAGCACCACGGTCCCAAGGCATACCGCCCTGGCGCGCGGACGTAGCAGCGGGGGCAGCGGTCGCCGCAGGAGTAGCGGCTCGGGCACCCGAGATCAGCGTCGGCTGCTGGACAGCGGGTGCGGATGCAGCAGGCGCACTCGCTTGAGCAGCAGCCACGCTCGCCGGAACGGCGGCGTTGGCAACCATGGCCTCCAAGCGAGCTACGCGCTCAGCCAAAGCTTCAATCGTCAAATCGGCCTCGGGACGCGCCAGACGCGTGCAGGCAATCTCGAGCACCAGGCGCACGTCGCTCGCGCCCCTCATCTCCAGTGCGGCATCGTCGAGCACTGTCAGCACACGGGCCAGGCGGTCGGCAGGATGCTCGCCAAAGGCAGCGGCCTCGGCAGCAAGCGCCTCGGCCTGCTCGGAGCCGCCCTCAAACAGCTCGGCACGGGCACCGGCAACGCAGGCAACGTACACGTCACGCACATGCGCCACCAGGTCGCGCGTCAGCTCCAGCAGGTCATTGCCCTCCTCAACCTGCGCACGGATCAGCCCATAGAGCTCGGCAACATCGCGATCGGCAATGGCGCGGGAAAACTCGCCCAGAATCTGGTCCGAAACCTCGCCCAAAAGCGAGCGGGCGTCGTCCGCATGCACAGAACCGTTGCCAAAGACGCTCAGCTGCTCCAGCGTGGACAACGCGTCGCGCATGCCGCCCTTTGCATGGCGCGCCACGATAGCCAGCGCCTCGTCGTCGTAATCGAAGCCCTCCTGCTCGCACACGTATGCCAGGCGATGCTCGATATCCTCGTTGCCGATGCGGTGGAAATCGAAGCGCTGGCAGCGTGAGAGAATGGTCTCCAGAATCTTTTGCGGGTCGGTGGTGCACAGCACAAAGATCACGTGTGCCGGCGGCTCCTCAAGCGTCTTGAGCAGCGCGTTGAACGCCGCCGTCGTGAGCATGTGGACCTCGTCGATGATATAGATCTTGTACTTGCCGCGCACCGGGGCAAAGTTGACGGAGTTGATGATCTCCTCGCGCACATTGTCCACGCCCGTGCGGGAGGCGGCATCGAGCTCGTAGACATCGGGGTGGTTACCCTCGGCAATGAGCTCGCACTCCTCGCAAGTACCGTCGGGCATGCAGCCGCTTGCACCCTCGGCGCGCGCCGCCTCGGCATTGCGGCACAGCAGCGCCTTGGCCAGAATGCGCGCCATGGTGGTCTTGCCCGTGCCGCGCGGTCCGCAGAACAGGTAGGCGTGGGACAGGCGCCCCTCGGTGATGGCGTGCTCGAGCGTCGAGACGATATGCTGCTGGCCCACCACGGAGTCAAAGGTGAGCGGGCGATACTTTCGGTACAACGATTCCATGGGTGCTCCCCCGGGTATACTGAGTCTTGTTGCCGCGGCGGCCATGCGGTCGCACGGCATACTGCATTCCATAATAACCCGTACGGCGAGCCCGCCGCGATAGGAGTCCAAAGAGCATGGCAGACGCAGAGAGCAACCTCGTTCCCTCCGAAGCAGCCGACCAGGTCGAGGTCGCGCTCGAGGAGCAGGCCGCAGCCGACGACGGCATCCTGTACCTCAACGAGTACCAGTACGAAAACGACCTGGTCACCGACTTTGCGCGCCTGGTCGCCTCGCCCAGGCGCCGTGGCTCCCTGTACGTCGCCGCCGCGATTGCCGCGCTCATCGGCGTCGGCATGTTGGTGGCCGGCGGCAGCTGGATCAAGTTCGGCGTCGTGCTGATCGTGTTCGGCGCCTTTTTGGCCTGGTGGAGCAAGAACCTGCACCACACGCTAGCCCGCGACTTTATCGACGCCGTCGAGGCCGACGAGTCCATGGGTGGCCGCTATCGCCGCGTCGCCGCCAACGAGGACGGCCTGATGGTTTGGGGCAAGAGCGGCAAGTCGCAGTTCTTCCCGTTTGACAAGCTCGACCACGTACTCGACGGCGAGCGCATCTTTGTGGCCATGTTCGCCGACCAGGGCGTGACGATCCCCAAGGACACCTTCGTCCGTGGCGATGCCGAACAGTTTGGCTCCTTCCTCAAGGCCCGTATCAACAAAAAACTCCGCATCGAGACCAAGAAGAAGAAAATGAAGGCCGAGAAGGCCGCCGCCGAGGCCAAACAGGGCGACAAGCCCCAGGAGACCAAGGGCAAGCAGCGCAAGCAGAAGAAGAACAAGAAGAAGCGCTAAGGGCAAGCCAGACAGGCAGCCTCGCATCCCGTTATCCTCGCCATCCGCCCGAGCGTGCTACACTAGCAGCATCTATGCCACCGCGAACGGCTCGGCTCCGCGCCCGCCGCTCGCAAACGAACTTTAAACGCACGAGGGTTGGCCATGCCGCTTTTCTCGCAACATACCGCCCGGTTCTCGCCGGACGTTCCTTTGGAGGGCACCAGCTCTCGCGAGCTGCTCAAGCGGTACCAGCCGCTCGAGACACTTGCGACCGGCGGTTTTGGCTCCATCGAGATCTGCCGCGACACGCACCTGCGCCGCCGCGTCGCCATTAAGCGTATCCCCCTTATCAACGGTGCCGGCATGCCCGCCAGCGACATCATGGATGTCCTGCGCGAGGCGCACACCGCCGCCATGCTTCAACATCCCAATATCGTGCAGGTCATCGACTTTACGCACGACACAGCCTATGCCTACCTGGTTATGGAATATGTCGATGGCATGTCGCTGGCCGAATTTTTGCATCGCGTGGACGGCCACTCACTTACCTTTGACGAGGCCGCGGCCATTGCCGATGCCCTGGGCCAGGCGCTCACCTTCGCCCATAGTAATGGCGTACTCCACCTGGACATTAAGCCCGCCAACGTGCTCATCGACCACTCGGGCAATGTAAAGCTCACCGACTTTGGCATGGCGCGGCTGTCGTCCGCCGGTGGCTTTGGCGGCTCGCGCGGCGGCACCATCGGCTACATGCCGCCCGAGCAGCTCGATATCGAGACCGGCACGGTCGATGAGCGCGCCGATGTCTTTGCCCTCGCCTGTGTGATCTACGAGAGCCTGTGCGGCAGCGCCCCCTTTATGGCGGCTACGCCCGCCGACTCGCTCGACCGCATCATCGGCGGCGCCACCTATCCCAGCGAGCTGATACCACACTTCCCCCCGGGAGCCGAGGCCGCGCTCATGAGCGCGCTCTCCCCCATGCCGCAGGACCGCCCCAACAGCATCGAGGCATTTTGCGACCAGCTCCTTGCCGGTCTGGGCAGCGTGCGCGAAGGCCGTCGCAGCCTGGAGCAAATGGTTGGCGAGCTTTCGGATGACGAGCAGGAGCTCGACGATATCGAGCCGTCGCACTACGAGGACGACGCCATCGAGGTCGACCCCGCACTCGGCTGGGCGGGCACGCGCTGGAGCCATGCGCGCGACTACACCATGCGCACTATCTCGGCGCTAACGTGCGGCACCTTTAGCTTTTTGTTGATGCAAACGGCCGGGGTCGCGGCGCTTCCCGGCCTGGTCATTGCGGCTATCGCGATCGGAGCGGCGGCTGGCCTGGCCCCCCAGATCGGCTCGGCCATCTCGGCTGTGGGCTTTTTGGTGCTCATGGCCAACGCCACCATGCAGGCACAGGGCATCCTGTCGATGCTGCCCGTCGCGGTGATCTTTGCCGCCGCCATGTCCGGTTGGTGGATCGCCTGGGGTCGTACCGAGGCTGCCGCGAGCGCCGCGCTCACCTGTGCACTCGCGCTTGGCTGTCTGACCGGCAATACCTTCCTGGCAGCTGGGGTCGCCGCCGGCGTCGCGTCATTTTGGCTCGGCCCGGCAAGCGCCGCCGCGGCAACGGGCATGGGCGCGCTTTTTGCCCGTCTGGCCACGGTCGCGCTTTCAGCCGGAGGCGTGCTGGGGCTCGGTAACGTTGCCGCAGCGCTGGGAGACCCGCTCCTTTGGGCTGCCTTTGTGCTGGTCGCGGCAACTGCCGCGGCGTCATCTGCGCTGCTCAATGCCCATGCCAAGCGTGCCGATCAGGGCTCAAACCTTGCCGCAATCGCCGCCATCGCTGTCACCGGCATCGGCTGCGCAGCGGCGTCCTGTCTTGCACACCATATGGAAATTGCCAGCCTTGCAGCCGCGGTCGTCGCCAAGGCGGCGGTTGCGGGAACCCTATCCTCTATAATCGTTGGGATATGCCTATATTTGCTCGGATACCAAAGAACCTATACGGAGAGTGATCTTTCGTGAACTTCCTGAACATCTTCGAGGACCACGTGGCCGGCATCTTCGGTGCCACCCGTGCCCCGTTCTCCTTTAAGAAGCTTGCTAAGCAGGCCGCTCGCGACATGGAGGATCAGACTCTGGTGATTAACGGCGTCAACACGGCGCCGGCACTCTATACCATCCTTATCGCCGCCGACGACGATCCCATGCTCGCCCCGTTCTACCCCGAGCTTTCGCGCGAGGTCCGCGAGTTTGTGAAGGCGCAGGCCGAAAAGCGCCGCTATGTCTTTGTCGGCGAGCCCCTCGTGCGCTTTATGATCGATCCGCAGCTGCGCGCCGGCAAGTTCTCGGTCTTTGCCGAGAACGTCGATGCCCCCACGCTCGGCCGCCTGTACGAAGAAGAGCGCGCCTATCAAAACGGCCTGGGCCAGAACAACTCCGCGGCAAGCCGTGCCGCCAGCGCTCCGCGCGCCGGCCAGCAGCAGTTTGCTGCCCCGCAGCAGCAGCGCCCCGCCGCCATGCCCCAGCAGCAGCCGACGCCTCGCGCCGCCGCTCCCGACCCGCTTGCCGTGGCAGACCCCTTCGCGCCTAGCGTCCCCGACCCCGCCGCCGCACCCATCCCGGTGCCTCAGACCGTCTCGCGCGACGCGCTTGCCGGCATGGGCGGAGCCGCCGCGACCGGTGCCGCCGTGGGCCTAGGCGCCGCAGCCGGCATCGCCTCCAACATGGCGAGCACTCGCGCCCCGCAGCGCCCGCTCGCCCAGCTCGTCGACGTCGTGAGCGGCGAGAGCCATAGCATCACCTCCGCACAGGTGACCATCGGTCGCGAGCGCTCAGTTTCCGACATTGCCCTGCGCGACCCCAACGTGTCGCGCCGCCACGCCCAGCTCACCTTTACGGGCTCGGATTGGTCGATCGAGGACCTCAATTCCACCAACGGCACGCTCGTCAACAACCGCCGCATTACGCGCTGCCCGCTGCGCAACGGCGATCTGCTGACGTTTGGCCTGAGCACCTTTGAATTTAGGGGATAGTCGCTTATGAACATCGATATCGTCCTTTTTGCAGGCCGCATCGTCCTGGTCGCCCTGCTCTATATCTTCTTGTTCGCCGTCATGAAGACCGGCGTGGGACTTGTGCGTGGACAGCGCCGCGACTCGGCTATCTGGACGATCGATGTGGACAAGGGTCCGCGCGGCATCCGCGGCATTCACGTAGACATGCTCGGCCCCGTCATCGTCGGTCGCTCGCCATCTTCGGACATCTGCATCAACGAACCGTTCGTTTCGGCCTCGCACGCGCGCTTTTCGCTGCAGGGCCCGGCGCTCATCATCGAGGACCTCAACTCACTTAACGGCACGCTCGTCAACGGCCGCCAGCTCGTGGAGCCCGCGACGCTGCGTGAGGGCGACGAAGTCCAGATTGGCGACGTGGTCATGAAGGTGAACCGTCGATGATCGACGAGGAGAACAAGTCCGCAACCATGACCGAGGCACCGGCTGCCGCCGCAGCTGCACCGGCCCACGCCGCTCCGGCGGGCTCCGCACCCGTGGAACCCGAGGACACCGTGTTCTCCCTGCCTCTTTCGCATGTAACGCATGATATTTCGGATCTCGCCGATAACGAGGACGAAGAGGATGCCGTAGCGGCGCCCATCGGCGCACATGCTGCGGAACAGCCCACAGCGCCCGAAGCAGCCCCGGCGCCGGCTCACTTTGCAGAGCCCGTCGCCGCGGCAATCAACGAGAGCGCTGCGGTGTTTGCGGCACCCGAGCCCGCCGCGCCGGCGTTTCCCATAGCCCCGGCATCCGAGGTTGCGCCCGCGTCTACGCCGGCGCCCGAGCCTATAGACGTCAGCCCGCAAGACGACGAGTCGACCGCCCGCGTGTCCGAGGAGCCCGACTCCCCGGACACCGACAATTCCGAATCAAACACCGAGACCGACACCGTCTCTCCCGGTGACACAGCCGAGATCGACGTTGCCGCCGTTGAGGCCAAGCTCAAAGACCCCGGCTCGACCATGAGCTTTGAGCCCCTGACCGAGGAGCGCATCGAGACCGACTCGACCTATGATGCCGGCACCACCACGCAACTCATGTGGGGCGCCCGCTCCGACGTTGGCTGTGTGCGCCCGCACAATGAGGATTCCTACCTGGTGCAGTCGCCGCTCTTTTGCGTATGCGACGGCATGGGCGGTCACGCCGCCGGCGAGGTAGCCTCTTCTATCGCCGTCGAGACTATTGCCAAAACGGCCCCGCAGTCCGCCGACGCAGCACGCTTGGCCGCAGCCGTCGAGGCCGCTAACGCCGCCGTAATCGAGGCGGCCCTGAACGGCCTGGGCAAGCCCGGCATGGGCTGCACAGCCACCTGCGCCTATATCGAAAACGACACGCTCGCCATCGCCCACGTGGGCGACTCGCGCGCCTACCTGCTCCACGAGGGCACGCTCATCCGCGTGACCCGCGACCACTCCTACGTGGAGGAGCTCGTGGACGCCGGCGAGATCACGGCAGACGAGGCTCGCGTCCACCCCAACCGTTCGGTCATCACCCGTGCGCTGGGCTCGGACCCCGCCATGTATGCCGACCACTTCACTCTGCATATCGAGGAAGGCGACCGCCTGATCCTGTGCTCCGACGGCCTTTCGAGCATGATTCCCGACAGCGATATCGAGAACATCGCCACGCAGTCCTCAACCGCGCAAATCTGCGTCGACAACCTAGTGGACGCGGCGCTTGCCGCCGGCGGCCACGACAACGTGACCGTAGTAGTCGTTGACCTGGTTGACGATGGCGTTATGCGCGAGGCGCAACGCGTGCGTCGCCGCAACATTACCATCGCCGCCATCCTGGCCCTCGTCTTTGTGCTGGCAGCTGGCATCTGGGCCTACACGGGTGTCACCGGCTCGTACTACCTGGGTACCCACCAGGGCAATGTCGCCGTCTGGCGCGGCCTGCCCGGCAAGCCGCTCGGACTCAAGCTCCACTGGCTCGAAAGCGAAACCAGCATTAAGCTGTCCGACCTGCCCGAAGACACGCAAAACCGCCTCAAGGCGGGCATTCCGCAAACAAGTGTCGACGATGCGCAGGACACGATATCCAAGTACCGCCACCAGATCGACGAGGAGCAGACCCGCCAGGTGATCGACGCGCAAACGATTCGCGACAACACCAATCAGGGATCGACCTCCGAATCAGATTCCGAGAAAACCGCCGAACAGTCCGCCGAGGCCGAAGCCTCCGATAAGAATTAGAAAGGGAGTGCCGCTTATGAGTCGCCGCAACACCGAGCTGCTCTTGCTCATCGCCTCGGCGTTCCCCGTCATCCTGCTGTATGCGATGTACGTCCTCACCGCGGGCGCTGCCATCTCCTTTGAGACGCTCGCCGTACCGATCGGCCTCTTTGCCGCCTTTGCCGCGGCCCACATTGCCGTGCGCATCTTGGCGCCCGGTGCCGACCCCGCCATCCTGCCCATCGTATTTATACTTTCGGGCATCGGCATCACGTTCGTGACGCGTCTCGCCCCCGCTCTCGCCATCTCACAGCTCATCATCCTGTTTGTCTCGGTGGCGCTCATGGTGGGAACGCTTGCACTGGTCAAAAACCTCGACGTGGTCATGCGCTACAAGTACACCTTTGGCATTATCGGCATCATCCTGCTGATGCTGCCCATCTTTATCGGCACCACGATCTCGGGCTCCAAGCTGTGGATTCGCATCGCGGGCTTTACCATCCAGCCCGGCGAGTTCGCCAAGGTCTTTATCGTCCTGTTCCTGGCCGGCTACCTAGCCGAGAACCGCGAGCTGCTCTCCATCTCCAACCGCAAGATCCTGGGCTTTAAGATCCCTCGTCTGCGACTGCTGCTGCCGCTGTTTGCCGTGTGGGGTGTGTGCCTGCTCGTCGTCGTCTTCGAACGCGACCTGGGTTCGGCCGTGCTGTTCTACACCATCTTCTTGCTGATGCTCTACGTTGCCACGGGGCGCTTTTCGTATGTCGTTATCGGCCTTGCGCTCTTAGCCGTCGGAGCCGTGGGCGCCTACAAGTTCCTGTCGCACGTTCAGGTGCGTTTCCAGGTTTGGGTCGATCCGTTTAAGGACGCCCAGGGCCAGGGCTACCAGATCGTCCAGTCGCTCTTCTCGCTTGCCGATGGCGGCCTGGTCGGTGTTGGCATCGGCAACGGCATGGCCAACAACATCCCTGTCGTCGAGTCCGACTTTATCTTCTCGGCTATCGGCGAGGAGATGGGCCTTTTGGGCGGCGGCGCCGTGCTCATCCTGTTTATGCTCTTTGCCGTGCGTGGCCTCACCACAGCTGCCCGCGCTAAATCCGACCTCGCCGCCTTTAGCGCCACGGGTCTTACGGCAGCCATCAGCTTCCAGGCCTTCTTGATCGTGGGCGGCGTCACCCGCCTGATCCCGCTGACCGGCGTCACCCTGCCCTTTATGAGCCAGGGCGGCTCCTCGCTGCTGGCGAGCTTTATCATCGTCGCGCTCCTGCTGCGCGCCGGTGACGAGGCTACCGGACGCGAGGCCGAGCTTACCGGCACCGGCACCATGGCCGCCATCACCGATGATCAGGTCGCATCTGCCGCCGCCCCGACGGGCACGCGCTTTGCCACCTCGTCTTCCTACGGCAGCGGCAGCCATTCCGTCGGCTCGCGCATGCGCCGTCGCCTGCTCGACACGCCTGAATCCGGTGTGCTCGGCCGCGTTGCGCTCGCCAACCGTCTAACCCGTGCGGTGCTCGCCTTTACGGCGCTGTTCGCCATCCTTATCGGCAACCTCACCTATGTCCAGGTCATTAAGGCCAAGGACTATCAGGACATGCCGACCAACAACCACACCATCGCCCGCTCCAAGTACATCCAGCGCGGCTCCATCATCACGTCCGACGGCGTGACGCTGGCCGAGTCGCTGCAGCAGGAGGACGGCACCTACGTACGCTCCTACCCCAACGGTAACCTGGCAGCGCACGTGGTTGGCTACGTGAGCCAGCAGTATGGCACCACCGCCATCGAGAGCGTCATGAACGACACGCTCACCGGTTCTAAGGACTACTCCAGCTGGAACAACGCCATCGCGTCGCTCGCGGGCCAGACCCAGCCGGGCAACACCGCCAAGCTCACCATCGACTCGCGCATCCAGACGGCTGCTGAGCAGGCGCTCAAGGGCTTTAAGGGCGCTGTAGTGGTCATCGACCCGCGTACCGGCGCGGTGCTCGCATGTGCCAGCTCGCCCACCTACGACAACACCAACATCGATGCCCTGCTGCAGACGGGCGGCGGCGAGGACGGCTCCATGTACAATCGCGCCATGGACGCGCTGTACACGCCGGGCTCAACGTTTAAGGTCGTTACGCTTTCCGCGGCACTCGAGACCGGTACCGCCAGCCTTACCAGCACCTACCAGGCGCCCGGCTCCATGGACATCGGCAACGCACCGGTCACCAACTATGCCAACGAGAGCTACGGCACCATCAGCCTGCAGCAGGCCTTTGCCGTGTCCTCCAACGTCGTCTTCGGCCAGGTGGCAAACGAAGTTGGCGCAAACACGCTCGTACAGTTTGCCAACGCCTTTGGCTACGGCCAAAAGCTCGGCCAGGACCTGACCTCCGCGGCCTCCATCATGGCCGACCCGTCGCTCATGACCGAGTGGGAGACCGCCTGGGCCGGCGCCGGCCAGCCTGTCGGCATGGACCACACGCCCGGCCCGCAGACCACCGTCATGCAAAACGCCGTGATTGCCGCCGCCATCGCCAACAGTGGCGTGGTCATGGACCCGTACTTTGTAGCCCAGGTACTTGCCCCGGACGGAACCGTGGTCAAGACCACGCAGTCCCGCTCGCTGGGGCAGGCCGTCAGCTCCGCCACGGCCGACCAGGTCAAGCAGGCCATGCTTGCCGTCGTCCAGTCCGGCACCGGCACCGATGCCCAGATTCCGGGCGTCAAGGTCGCCGGCAAGACCGGATCGGCCGAGATCGGCGGCACCAACGTCAACTCTATGTTCGTCGGCTTTGCACCTTACGATTCACCCACGGTCGCCATCTCGGTGGCCTTGGAGGATTACGACAAACACGACGTCAAGGCAGCCAAGATCGCCGGCATCGTCCTGACCGCGGCACTTGCCGCCCAAGGAGCGTGATGCCCGTGATCGAAGCGGAGACTTGGGGCGCGCCGCGGCCGATGAGCTAGCGGCAAGGCGCCACGCGGCCCCAGCGGCCATAGATTTGGTACTACACACATCGTTGAGCGAATAAGTTAGTTAGGAGCAGGAATGGAACAGAGGGTCCTCGGGGGAAGATACCTCCTCAAGGATAAGGTGGGAACGGGCGGCATGGCGACCGTCTTCCGTGCGCAAGATCAGGTCCTCGACCGCACGGTTGCCGTCAAGATCATGCTGCCGCAGTATGCCGGCGACGCCACCTTCGCCGCCCGCTTTAAGCAGGAGGCCCAGGCAGCAGCAGGTCTATCCTCCCCCTATATCGTGGGCGTCTACGATTGGGGCAAGGATGGCGATACCTACTACATCGTCATGGAGTACCTGCGCGGTACCGACCTTAAGAGCGGCATCAAGAGCCACGGCGCCCTCGATCCAAAGAAGGTCGCGCAGATCGGCTCGCAGATCAGCTCCGCGCTTTCGGTCGCCCACAAGCACGAGATCATCCACCGCGACATTAAGCCGCAAAACATCATGGTGCTGCCCGACGGCAACATCAAGGTCATGGACTTTGGCATCGCGCGCGCAAAGAACAGCCACCTCACGCAGGACAACAATGTACTGGGCACCGCCCACTACGTAAGCCCCGAGCAAACGCGCGGCCAGGACCTCGGTCCCACTTCGGATATCTACTCCCTGGGCGTCGTGATGTACGAGTGCGCCACCGGTCGCGTCCCCTTTGACGGTGACGACGCCATCTCGGTTGCGCTCAAGCAGGTAAACGAACTGCCGGTTCCGCCGAGCCAGATCAACTCCGGCGTCGACGCCGATCTGGAGCGCATCATCCTCAAGTGCATGGAAAAGGACCCGTCGAACCGCTTCCAGACGGCAGACGAGCTGCGCCAGGTGCTCAACAACTACCTGTCCGGCCGCGCCGTCAACGTCTCCGAGCCCACGCGCATCATCGGTGCCGCGGGCGACCTGGGCGCCACCAAGACCCGTGAGCTGTCTGACTCCACACGCGCTATGGTTCGCCCCGTATCGGGCGTAAGTGGACAGACCAACCCCCGCAGCGCCGTCTCGGGTTCCACCGGTTCCTACGAGGTCGATCAGCCCAAGTCCAACAAGAACAAGATTATCGCCGCCGTAGTCGCCGCAATCGCCGTGGTTGGCGTTGTGGTGGCCTTCGCCACCGGGCTCTTTGGGGGCGAGCAGGTTACGGTGCCCGATGTGCTTAACAAGGACCAGCAGACCGCTATCGAGCTGATCAAGGAGGCCGGCCTTGAGGTCGGAACTGTCGACCAGAGCTATAACGACGATGTCGACGAGGGCAAGGTTGCCGAGCAGACCCCCAACGGCAACACTAAGAAGCCCAAGGGCTCCAAGGTTAACCTGGTGATCTCCAAGGGCCCCAAGCCCTCCGAGAAAGTTGAGGTTCCGCAGCTCGTCGGCCTAACCATGGACCAGGCCGAGGCCGCGCTGGCAAGCGTGGGCCTGAAGGGCAACGCAACCGAGGAGGCCAACGAGGCCGACGAAGGCCAGGTCTTTGAGCAGGGCACTGATGCCGGCAAGGAAGTCGAGAAGGGCACGACCATCTCGTATAAGGTCTCCAGCGGTCCTGACACCACCTCCGTCCCCGATCTGACCGACATGACCGAGGCCCAGGCACGCAACGCTCTCGACATGGCCGGTTTTGGCGTCAACGTGAGCTACCAGGAGAACGATTCCGTCACCGAGGGCACCGTCATTAGCTGGAACCCCAGCGGCAAGCAGAAGCCCGGCGCCACG
This sequence comes from uncultured Collinsella sp., assembly GCA_900548265.1. GTDB lineage: Bacteria > Actinomycetota > Coriobacteriia > Coriobacteriales > Coriobacteriaceae > Collinsella. The sequence goes on along the minus strand of URKG01000027.1, from coordinate 8,747 downwards.
ATCACCGTCGTCATCGCCAAGAAGTCTGGCAAGGCCAGCGTTCCGGGCAACCTGTACGGCAAGAGCATCTCCGCCGCCGTCACCGCGCTCAACAACGCCGGGTTCTACAACATCGCATTCTGCGATCAGAACGGCAACCCCGTGAGTGGCAACGAAAACGCCACCGTGACGGGCGTCTCCCCCACTGGCAAGCAGTCCACCGACAGCACGATCACGTTGACGGTTTCGCTTTCTGGCTCCGATTCGGGCGACGATTCCGGCACGACTAACTAGTCGAGGACCCATCACCCGCAGCGGCTAGGGCCGCAAACATATTCGCTCAACGGCGCCCGCTTGCTCCCCCGCAAGCGGGCGCTTTATTTATCGACAGACCATGGCCCCTTAGCAACGCAAAGAGGCCCGCAAAAGCGAGCCTCCCAGGTGACAACAGAATATGTAATGCAGTAATTACTGGCCGCAGAACTTCACCATGATCTCGACCATGGACTCTTGCCTATGGACAAAATGTCCATAGGCAAGGAGATGAAAGAGTAAGGACAACGCCCTCTAAAAGAAGGCCGTATATGAAGATTGCATATCCCTTTTGCCTTCATATACTCAAGAAGCACCCCTCGAAGCGCTCCTGAGAGGCCCCCTTGGATGCAACCCAGGGGATCCAGATTCTGGTAGACATCGGCGCAGCAAAATCCTGCCGCGCAGGCACGAACGGACATCTTGACTCCTAACGCAATGCGGGGCGCCCCAAGACACCCCGCCACGACAAAAAAACTAGTTCTCGTAGACCAGCGGGTGGCCCCAACTGCCCTCGATCTTGCAGGTCTCCGCCGCAAAACCGGCAGCGAAGTCCAAGCTCTCGCGAATCGCGGCCTCGCCGCACTCGCCGGCCTTCTTCTTGGAAAGATAGGTGACCAAAAACGCCGTCAGCAGTGAATCGCCGGCCGCCATAGCGTCTTTGAGCTCCTCGGGCGCCACGGGCTTGATGCCCTGCTCGTAGAAGTTTTCGCCGTCATAGGCGACGGAGCCCTTGCTCCCGCGCGATGCGCATACGATTTGAGGGCCAAGGGCCTTCACCCACTCGAGCTTCGCCTTGATATCCTCCAGGGAAGCGTCGCCCATGGACATAAAGGCGTACGTCACAAATGGCGCAATCTGCCCGAAGTGCTCGTCGGTGGAGTCATCGGAGAAGTCGAAGCTGATAGGCACGCCGGCAGCCTTGATCTTGGGGAGCTCGCGCTCGGTGAAGCAGTAGTTGCCGCTGTGCACCAAATCGAAGCCGCTGACGTACTCGGCGGCGAAGCGGTCTATCACGTAGCGCATGTCGCCACGTATGCCGCCTTCATTGGGCCCAGGAAGATACGGTCCCCGGTCTCGTCAACGGTCACGCGAGCGGCGCCGTTGACGCCCAGGACCTGCTGGCAGCGAAGAAGCTCGACGCCCTCGTCCTCGAGCGATGCTATAACGTGCTCGGCCTCCTCATCTGATCCGAAGATTCCCATGTAGGCGCTGCGATCGACGCCGAGCTTCTTGGCGAAGACGGCGAAGTTAACTGCATTGCCGCCGGGATACATGGTCTTGATGTGCTCGTACTTATCGACAACGTTGTCTCCAAAGCCAAGCACGCTTATAGGATAGGCTGCCATGGTTATCTCCATTCAGGTAAACCGCCGTGGTTACGGCGAGCAGACGGGGCGCGAGGGATTCGCACGTCTCAACGCGCCTCGCGCCCCGTTTTAAAATCGCTAGTACTTCTCGATGCCCATGTAACGACGCACGTCCGGGTGATGGTCGAACACCTTGCCGCGAGCGGAGCGCAGCTCACAGTTCATCGCGTAGAACAGAATTGGATCAAGGAACGCGCGAACGCTCGCCGGTACTTGGTCCATGCCGTACTCCATGGCGTCGAGCACCATAAGAGTGTCGGTATGGGTCTCGAGGAATGCGAGGGCGCGCTCATCCATGGCTCGGCACTCACTAGAAGACATCTGCAGGAAGTAGAAGACTCCGGGCTCGGTCACCTCGAAGGGGCCGTGGAAGTACTCGCCGGAGTGGATATAGGCGCAGCTCTGCCACTGCATCTCCATAAGCGAGCAGATAGCGAAGCCATAGGCCTGGCTAAACACGGGACCGGACCCCAAGATATACAGGAACTTGTGGTCCTGGCACAGGGCGGCAAAACGGTCGCAGAGTTCGGCGTTGACCTTCTCGCGAGCTGCAGGCAGGATCTGGTCCATCTTGGCGATGCCTTCGTACATGTCGGCAAGGTCGGCATAACCTTCCTGCTGATCCAGGAGCTCGGAAGCGAGAGCCAAAGAGATGCCGGCGGGCACCTCCGCCTGCGGAACTCCCTCGCCCCACGGATATACCCAGCACGTCCACTCACCGTTATCGATGCCGGAACCCGCGTTGTCCGTCTGCACGATAACGGTCGCGCCCGCCGCCTTGGCGATCGAGCACGCATCGATTACCTCGGGGGTGTTGCCGGAGTGGCTGCAAGCGATGACAAGGGACTTTTCGCCCAGGCGCTTGGGACGCATGATATCGAACTCGCGGGCGGTATACGCCTCGCTGGCAAACGTAGTCGCCTCGCGCTTGAGCAGCTCGTGGGCGGGCAGCAGGTCGATGAGGGAGCCGCCGCAGGCAACCCAGAAGACGCTATCGAAACCGCCCTTTTCAGCGATTGCGTCGGCGATAAGATCATGTGCGTTCATTGTTATTCTTCCTTTCGATACGGCGGACGAATCCGCCAACGTTTACTGCGAGTCTTCTCGTCAAGCGTGTTGACTTCCCCACGCGAATGGGAGCTACGCGCTAGTCGACAAAATACCTCTCGAAGGCGTCCATGTTGTGCCGGTCCGCTGCTGCGGGATCATCGAAATACCTTCCATCGGTGATCTCCTGGCCAAGATAGCCCTCGAACCCATGCGCGTTGAGGACGCGTACGAAATCGTCCATACTGTGCTTTCCATCGCCCCAAACCAGATGGCCATATGGGTCGCCATCAATGAAGCGCATGTTCCTTATGGCACCATCGCCAAACTCGGCAAACCACTCTTCAAGGCTCTCGCCGGCGACTCCCATAGCGGTAGTGTCCACCATTGGAGTAAGGTGCGGGCTGGCTACTTGGTCAAGCATGCGCCTGGCGTCCGCGAGTGTAACCACCAAGTTGCTCTCTTCCGGCCTCAGGCTCTCCATGCAGAGGGTCACGCCGTGCTCGCCGGCATAGTCCGCAAGAATCGCCAAGTGCTCGGCAGAGCGCTTCCAAGCCTCCTCGCGGTCCTCGTCCCAATCGCCCCAACCGGAGTTGATGGACATATACGGGGCGCCGAGCACCTCGGCGAGCTCGATGCCGTGCTTAAAGTAAGCGAGGCTCCGCTGCGCGTGGAGGGGCTTTCTGGCAGCGTACTGCCACGGATACACCACGTTCTCCGGACACAGGGAGCTCACGGAGAGTCCGCGGGACTCGATCTTGCGGCGAAGCTCGTCGGCCTCGAAATACCCCGTGTGGTCCAGCGTCACGTGCGGCTCGGCCGCCCAAAGCTCGATGGTTTTGAAGCCAAGGCGCTGCTGAGCATCAAGGAAGTAATCGAGCGACCACATGATGTAGTGAATGTTCATGCCGGCGACCTGCTCGCGACGCAGACGGGGTGTGGAAGCGCTTAAATCCATGCTGGGCACCTCCTACATCGGCAGTAGGCCGGAAATCACAGTCGCGACCAATCCGAACAGAACCATGAAGATAAAGAACTTCCAGATGGTCTTCCACCATTGCCCGAAGGAGATCTTCGCCACGGCAAGACCCGCGACGGTCATGCCCGCAACGGGGCTGATGGTGTTGACGGTCTGGTTCGCGAACTGCAGAGCGGTGACGGCAGCCTCGGGATTGAGGCCCATAAGCTCGGTCAGCGGGCCCATGACGGGCATGGTGAGTGCAGCGAGGCCGGAGCTGGAAGGAACCAGCAGCGAAAGCAGGCCGAGGACGATGTACATGAAGGTGGTATAGATGAAGGACGGAGCGCCCGCAAGGAGTCCGACGAGCCAGTTAAGAATAGAGTCGATGATCATTCCGCCCTCTGCGACGACCAGGATGCCGCGGGCGATGCCGATGATGCAGGCTGCGTAGGCGAAGTCGGCGATTCCGCGGACGAACTCCTCCGCAATGGTCTTCTCGTCCAGGCCGCCGAGTATGCCGGCAAGAAGGCCCATGGCCAGGAACACCATGGAGATCTCGTCCATATACCAGCCCTGGGTAACGAGGCCCCACACGATAACGCCCATGCCGACCGCGAAATCAATGAGGACGAGCTTGTGGCGAAGCGTGAACTCCTCTTCGATAGAAGCATCGGTGACAGAGAACTCGATGCGCTTCTGCTTATCGTCCTCATAGGTGATGGAGGACTTGGGATCGAGCTTGACGCGGCGCGCGTAGCGCATGGCCCAGAAAATGCCCGCGGCGGTGAAGATGACCCACAGGATGGCGCGGAGCCAAAGCTGGGGATTTCCCTCGATGCCGATAACGCCCTGGGCGATCAGCACGTTGAAAGGATCAATAGTGGATGCGCAGTAACCAAGGTTGGGGCCGAGGAAGCAGATGATGAACGCGGTCATGGAGTCATACCCGATGCTCAGCATGATGGGGATGAAGATCGCGTAGAACGGCAGCGCCTCCTCGGACATGCCGAACGTGGTGCCGCAGATCGAGAGCAGGATCATGGAGATGGGGATGATCAAGATGTCCTTGTTCTTCAGCTTCTTGATCACGCGGCTCATGCCGGCGTTTAGGGCGTTGGTCTTGGTGACGATGGCGAACGATCCGCCGATCAGCAGGACGAACGCGACGACATCGGCCGCAGCCTGAATGCCCTTGGCGGGAGCCTGCAGGACGGCATCGATGCCCTGTCGCAGATCGACGGTCTCCCCCGTCTCCGAATCGGTGTAGACCTTGTCGACCTCTTGGTACGTTCCGGCTACGGCGACTTCTCGCTCGCCCGCGGCCGTCTGAATGGTCTGGCGGTCGAACTGACCCGATGGGACGATCCATGTGAGCACCGCGAAGAACACGATCAGCATGAACGCGATGGTGTACACATGGGGAAGCTGGAGATGGAATCTGCGCTTGGGCTTCTCCTGTTTGGCATCCGACATTCTTAACCTCCTGCCAGAGCAACGATGCTTGCCAAAAATCCTTCACGTATAGGCAAACATCTTAGGTTGTTCTATGTATAACCTGCATGAAGGCGTCGGTTAAGAAACATATTAGGTTGTTCTATAAGTGGTAACTTTTACGCGCTAAACGGACCTGCCGCGGCAATACGAGAACAGCGCTGTGTGAGACAGAGCCGCTAGATATCGAAGCTGTAGCGCGAACCCACGTAGTACTGTCTGCCATAGCAGAAGCGCTCTCCGTTGGAATCGAGAAAGCCCGCGTTCATGAAGAACAGCGGCTCCCCTACTGGGACCTTGAGCTCGCGGGCGGCATCAATTCCCGCACGGGCGATCTCCAGCCTGCAGGGATCGGACGAGCAGGGATACCTACCCGTACGCTCCCCCACGGCCTCGAATATCGAACAATTGGAGAGACCGATATCTTTGAGAAATTCGAATCCATCGACAGGATAGTAGTTGTTCTCGAACAGGACCGGCACGCCGTCTGCGGTACGCACGCGTGAGACCAAGATGAGGTCAGAGCCTTCATCCAAGCCAAAGAAAGAAGCGAGGTCGCGATCGGCGGCAACGGTCTTGCGGGCAACGACGCGAGCGCCCGCCTTCATGCCGTTTTCAGCGCATGCTTGGGTAAAACTCTGAACATCGTCCTTCTGATGCACCTTGCGAATTATCTTTGTCGCGGTCACAAACGTACCACGCCCCTGCCGCTTGGTGAGATACCCCTCGCCCACAAGCTCCTCTATTGCGCGGCGAACCGTGACCCTTCCCACGCCGTACATCTTAGAAAGCTCAAGTTCCGTTGGAATCTGCGAGTCAACGGGATATGTCCCCTGTTCGATATCGCTCTTAAGCAAATCGAGCACCTGTTGATACAGCGGGGCGGAAGAGCCCCCATCCAGATGCGCATCCACAAAAACTCTCCCTTTAAGGCGTTCGCGATCTCAACGACTCCATTCTACCGCACACGGAAAAATGAGGTTAAACACATAGGGGCCCTGCATGTTTGAGCGGATCGGGAATCTGGTCGCTGATTTCGTCCGCATTTGCTTGCGAAAAACCAAAACGCTCCTCGCGCTTGGCGAACACGGTGAGGCCCGCCGCCTTGCACGCAGCGATCGATGATGCTCGTGTGATGTTGGCTTCCTTCCTTTGCTTGCGAGGCGCGTCACTCGTCCTGCTGAGCCGCGGGCCCATCGTTCGGCGTGGCCTGCCTGCGCGGGGCATGCCGGGAATTGATGTAGTCGTATGCGTAGGCGATCTCCGCGACGGGGACCTCCACGTGGTAATGGGCGGAAATGTCAGAGAAGCTCGTGCGGAATGCGATCGAGGTAGGCTCTGTGTCTCGGGGATGTTCATGCGGCTGGTCCTCCTTTCGCCACACACCTTACGGGCGGGGTGGTGCGCGGAACGGGTTGGCGCCAGTGTTTCGTCACGGGCGCGTGCGCTTCGGCACTCCATGCTACATCTGAGTGGCATATGGCGACTTCTCGACACTCGCGCTCGACACAGCGAGCGGAAATGGCGCTGCCTGCCGAGCGCCTCGCGGGCGCATCCCGACCGCAGAAGTGAGCGCGAAGGCTCGTCGAAGTGCTGGGTGGGGGACCGGCGGTCTGGATACGCGGTTTCGTTCGGCGAAGGCGGCGAGGCGAATGGCATGGCGAACGTACGGGTTTGACGTGAACGGGTTGCCCGTGGCGGCGTGGTATCGGGAGGAGACGGTCGAGCAGGTGCTCGCGCCGCTGCTCGCCCGTCTCGCGCGCTCGCATCAGGAGAAGGGGTCGCAGGCCCATCTCGGCAACCCGGTGCGCATACGCTATTGCGACCGGGACGGCCACGTGTCGCGAACGGATATCGTCCGCCAGGTGGACGTCGCGCCGCGAAATGCAGACTCGCCTCAATCGTCGGTAAGGGGTGCCGCGGGCGATACGATGGAATCCACGGACCGCACCGCGCCGCCGAGATTGCGACGCGAACGCAGGCGATGCGCCCGAAAAACTCCTCCGCGCATGTAGGGCGAAACGCCAGATTGGAGCTCCATGAACGATTTCTCCTTCTACTCCCCCACCCGCTTTGTCTTTGGGCGAAAAGCGACCGACAAGGTTGGGGGACTCTGTCCGCCTCCGGCTACCGCTGAGCGCTCATTGTCTACGGCAGGGGTTCCGCAGTTCGCTGCGGAACGCTCGTCCGCGTGAGGGCATCGCTCGATGCCGCGGGCGTGGAGCACATCGGGCTTGGAGGGGTGCGTCCAAACCCCGAAATAGGCTTGGCACGAGAAGGCGTCGAGCTCGCACGGGCAAACGACGCCGACATCATCCTGCCCGTGGGCGGCGGCTCCGTCATGGACTGCGCGAAGGCCATCGCACTGGGGCGGTATACGACGGCGACGTATGGGACTTCTTCCGCAAGCGCGCCGTTCCCGCCGACCGCATCGACGTCGCCTGCGTGGTGACCATCCCCGCATCCGGTTCCGAGGCCTCTAACTCCTGCGTTATCAGCAACGACGAGGAGCACCTCAAATGCAGCATTAACACGGACCTCAACCGCCCGGCCATCGCCTTCCTCGACCCAGAGCTGACCTTCAGCCTGCCCGCCCGCCAGACCGCCGCGGGAGTGACCGACATGATCGCCCATATCATGGAGCGACTCTTCTCCGGCGAGCCCGCCGTGGGCGTAACCGACAACATCGCCTGCGGGCTAGTGCGCGCCGCGAGGGAGGCGGCGCCCAAGGTGATGGAGAACCCCGATGACTACGACGCCCGCGCCGAGATCATGTGGGTGGGTACGCTCGCCCATAACGCCCTGCGCGACGGCGATTGGACCTGCCGCGGCCTTGAGCACGAGCTATCCGCACTGGACACCAAGATCACGCACGGCGCCGGCCTCGCCGTCATCTTCCCCGCCTGGATGCGCTACGTATGGCGAGAGCACCCTGAGCGCTTCCTGGAGTTCAGCGCCCAGGCCCTTGGCATCGAACCCATCGATTCGGACGCGGACGAGCTCGATGTGGAGGTAACCCCCGAGCAGGCAATCGAGTACGCGGTCGAAGCGACCATCGACGAGCTGCAGGATTTCTTCGTCTCGCTGGGAATGCCGCGCGCGCTATCGGAGTTCGGAGTCACCGAGGACGATATCGAAAAGATGATTCCGGGCCTCAAGATCAACCGCGGAGAGCTCTTCGGCAGCTTCAGGAAGCTCACGCTGGACAACGCGAGAAAGATTTACCGCAGCGCACTCTAGGAAACAGATGCCAGTCCCCCACGGGCGAGCAGCACGGCGGCCCCCGCAAACCAGAAACGGCGCCGCTCCCGCGACGCCGTCATATTCCCTGGTGCCCCCGGGCGGATTCGAAAACTCCCCCGCGGGGAAATTGGTGGCGCGGGTGTCGACGGCCCGCATCCGCCGGCGGCCCCCGCAAACCAGAAACGGCGCCGCTCCCGCGACGCCGTCATATTCCCTGGTGCCCCCGGGCGGATTCGAAAACTCCCCCGCGGGGAAATTGGTGGCGCGGGTGTCGACGGCCCGCATCCGCCGGCGGCCCCCGCAAACCAGAAACGGCGCCGCTCCCGCGACGCCGTCATATTCCC
>URKG01000026.1 GCA_900548265.1 uncultured Collinsella sp. | reverse complement strand
GCGAACGGTGCGCCTGTTTAGCGAAACTGGTGAAAAATAGATTGACGCTAACAGGGACCGCCAAGCAGCGGCTGCTCGCCTTCCTCGCAAAGCGGGGGTTCGTCTACGGCGGCGCCACGCCCGCCGGCAACCCGAGGAAGTACTGGACCTACGACTTCCTGAGGTGGCTCGACAAGGTCAGGCCGGAGGACGATGGCGGGGTTCGGACGCTCGCCGCCCTGAGGAACGAGGTCGAGGCCGCGGCGGAGGCCCGGGCGGACCTGCTCTCCGAGTACAGGGCCGCCGTGGATGCCAGCCCGATCGCCGCGGAGGTGGCCGCCCTCCAGTCGATCAAGGGCTGCGCCTTCGCGCTGGCCGCAGCCTTCTCGGCCGAGGTCGGCGACTTCACGAGGTTCCGTTCCGGAAGGCAGGTCACGGCCTATTTCGGCCTCGCGCCGAGTCAGAGGTCGAGTGGCGACTCCATGCGGCTCGGAGGCATCAGCGGCGCGGGCAACGCGCTCGTGAGGAAGCTGGCCGTTGAGGGCTCATGGTGCTACGCCGCGGCACGGCACCAGCCGAAGCTCATGCCGAGGGACACGGGCGTGCCCCTCGAGATAAGGATGCACGGGAGGAAGGGGTCCGAGCGGCTCCTGCGGCGGCGCGAGGAGATGCTCGCCCGCGGCATGCCCGCGGCGAAGGCCAACGCGGCCACCGCGGCCGAGCTCGTGAGGTGGCTCTGGGCCCTCGGCATGATGTGCCGGGAGGGCGCGGAATAGACATGGCCCCCGTCCCGGCGAGCCGGGCGGCCTTCGGGGATACCCCCTATTTCGCTGTGCGCGCGGAGCCCTCCGCATGCGCCTCGACAGACTTGGGGAACCCCGCCGAAGGAATGGAGTGCGGGCCGGCAGAACGGTATCCGCGGATATGAGACTGAGCCGAAGGCGTCGATGACATGCCGGGGGCGGACCGGGACGGGTTAACGGCAGGCTCCGCCGACCGATTGCAAGCGGTCGGCGGGGCCATTGTGGCTCTTGACAGCGGATTGGGTCATATGAGCGAGCGACGTCCAGGGCGAACAAGTTGGCATGAAAAAGGCAAGGCATAGACCTTCTGGTCATGCCTTGCCTTTTGAATGACAAATTGTCGCCCTGGGCGGCGCGCAGCGTCAACTGGTTACGCGGGTTGGTAAACCCGCGTAACCACCTAGGTCGCGCCCTTGAAGTTGAACGTCAGATTGTCCAAATGCGGCCCACGCAGCGTCGAGCCGTTACGCGGTTCGTAGAACCGCGTAACTAGTTAGTACATCTTTGCGCCGGCGGGGATGGAGGCGTCGAGCTGGATCAGGTTGAGGCGCTCCTCACCATCCTCCTCGTGGATGGCACTGATGAGCATGCCGCAGCTGGGGATGCCCATCATCTTGCGCGGAGGCAGGTTGGTGATGGCGAGCAAGGTCTTGCCGACCAGGTCCTCGGGCTCGTAATAAGCGTGAATACCGGAGAGGATGGTGCGGTCGGTACCGGTACCGTCGTCGAGCGTAAAGTTCAGCAGCTTCTTGGACTTCTTGACGGCCTCGCATGCCTTGACCTTCACAGCGCGGAAATCGCTCTTGGAGAAGGTATCAAAGTCGACGAACTCCTCAAACAGCGGCTCAACGGCGATCTTGGAGTAATCGAGCGTGGGCTTAAGCGACTTAACGAATGGGCTCGCGGCGTTGCCGGCCTCTGCAGCCTTGGCGGCAGCGGCACCGGACTGGAAACCCTTCTCGGGCTTCATGTGCGGGAACAGCAGGACGTCGCGGATAGAAGCCTGGTTAGTAAGCAGCATGACCACGCGGTCGATACCAATGCCAATGCCGCCCGCGGGAGGCATACCGTACTCGAGGGCGCGCACGTAGTCCTCGTCATACTCCATAGCCTCATCGTCGCCGCCGGCCTTCTCGGCCATCTGGGCAGCAAAGCGCTCAGCCTGGTCGACCGGGTCGTTGAGCTCGGAGAATGCGTTGGCGTACTCGTGGCCGGCGATGACCAGCTCAAAGCGGTGAGTCAAACGCGGGTCGTCCTCAAAACGCTTAGCGAGCGGGCTGACCTCGATGGGGTAATCGCACACGAAGGTCGGGTTGACGATGGTGTCCTCGCCCAGCTCATCGTAAATCTCGGCGATGATCTTGCCGGCAGTCCACTCGGGCTTGATCTCCAGGCCCTTCTCGCGCGCGGCGGCAGCAAGCTCCTCGACCGGCGTGTCGATGGTGACCTGCTTGCCGAGCACGTCGGAGACGATGTCGGTCATGGGACGGCTGGCCCACTCACCAGAAAGGTCGATGGTCTGGCCCTGGTACTCGATGACCTCGGGGTTGCCGATGGCCTTGTTAGCCGCCTTAATGACACCCTGGGCGAGCGCCTTCATGCCCTCGAGGTCTGAGAAGGCACGGTAGGCCTCCATCGTGGTGAACTCGGGGTTGTGGGTAAGGTCCATGCCCTCGTTACGGAAGATGCGGCCGATCTCGAACACGCGCTCAAAACCACCGACGATGCAGCGCTTGAGATGGAGCTCGGTGGCAATACGCAGGTAGCACTCCTGATCGAGCGCGTTGAAGTGGGTAATGAACGGCTTGGCGGTAGCGCCGCCCTGGATGGTCTGCAGGATGGGGGTCTCGACCTCCATGTAACCGTCGGACTCCATAAAGCGACGGAAGGTAGAGAGAATCTGCGAACGCTTACGGAAGGTCTCGCGAACGTCGTCGTTGGCGATCAGGTCGACATAGCGCTGGCGATAGCGGGTCTCCTTGTCGGAAAGACCGTGGAACTTCTCGGGCAGTGGACGAACGGCCTTGGAAAGCAGGGTCGCGCTCTTAGGGGCAACGGAAAGCTGGCCGCGCTGGGTGCGCACGACCACGCCGGTCACGCCCAGGATGTCGCCCAGGTCGAGGGCCTTGAGCGTATTCCAGGCAGCCTCGTCCATGTCGTTGATGCGGCAGAACAGCTGAATCTCGGCAGTCGCATCGCGCACGACGATGAACATTATCTTGCCCTGGCCGCGCTTGGCGACCACGCGGCCGGCGATCTTCACGACGTCCTCGGTGTCCTCGCCATCGGCAAGCTCGGCGTACTTAGTCTCGATATCGGCGACGTAGTCCTCAAGCTCAGAGTGCTCGGGATAGGGGTTCTGGCCCGCCTCGAACAGGGCGGCGCGCTTGGCCAGGCGGGTGGCGCGCTCGTCGTTGAGCGTCGATGCCTGATCGGCGGCGTTCTGGTTCTCTGCCATAAGTTAGCTCCTCAAACTAAAACGCTCCCCAGGATTCGGTCCCAGGGAGCGAAAACATACCTTTACGCGGGACCGTGGTCTAGCGTGCGATCTTGGCGATGGTGTAGACGCGAGTCTTGCCGGAAGGCGTAACGACCTCGACGGAGTCGCCCTCGCCGTGACCGATGATGGCGTGACCGACCGGAGACTCGTTGGAAATCTTGTGCTCGAGCGAGTTGGTCTCGGTGGTACCGACGAGCGTGACTTCCATGACCTCGCCGTTGGGATCAATCAGCGAAACGGTGGAACCGATGGAGACGGTCAGGTCGCCCGTGGTGGCAGCAACCTGAGCGTTGGCGAGGATGGCCTGGATCTCGGCAATACGAGCGGCGTTCTGGGCCTGCTTGTCCTTAGCGGCGTCGTACTCGGAGTTCTCCGAAAGGTCGCCGAACGCGCGGGCTTCCTTGATGTCCTCGACGATCTCCTTGGCGTAATCGCCCTCACGCCAAGCGAGCTCCTCGACGAGCTTCTGGCGGCCCTCAGCGGTCAGTACGATCTGGCTTGCGTCCATACGGATATCTCCCCAACTCTGATCAAACAATCAACTGTCAACAAAACGAAAAAGACCGGCTAGCCTGCGGGCAAGCCGGTCAGGTGCTCACCCCAAAGGGATGGGACTATTCTGCGTCCGCGTCGCTGTCCTCTGCCTGCTTCTTCTTGGCAGCAGCGAGCTTGGCCTCGAGCTCAGCGATCTCCTTGTCCTCCTCGGACTGCTCGACCACGACCTCCTCGGCCTGCTTGGTCTCGGCCTTATCGTCGCCCTCCATACCCTCACGGATATTCTTGACGGTAGAGCCGAGGGACTTGCCGAGCTTCGGCAGGTTCTTGGGCCCGAAGATAATCAGGACAACGACGAGAATAATGATGAGCTCAGGAGCCCTCAGTCCAAACATGTAGACCTCCACAATACAGCGAGACAAGCTCGAATGAGTATACCGCGGGTATCGCGGTATCACAACACTAGCTAAAAAAAGGGACCGCAAGAAGCGGTCCCTCCTCATGCTCTGGTCGGGTTGACTGGATTTGAACCAGCGACCCCTGCGTCCCGAACGCAGTGCTCTACCAAACTGAGCCACAACCCGTTAGCTCGACTATAGTAACAAAGATTTTCGCCGCGTGCTAGAGAAATTTTTATTTCTTTGGCGCGTCGATTTGAACCGTGTTGGAAATAAGCTCAGTCGCGCAGGCCCACCAGCCATTTTGCTGGGCAGCATCGGCAAGCCTTTCGGCCGTGGCAGCGGTGTCGCAAATGGCAAACGAGCAGGCACCCGATCCGCACACATCTACAGCAACGGTTCCGTCCTGTTTACGCAGCCAGTCGAGGACCGTTTGAATCTGCGACTCCATCTGTGCGGAAATGACACCAAGGTTGTTATGGATGAGTGCATATGCCGTCTCGGCATCACCAGCACGCAAGGCAGAAGCTATCGCGCCGGGCTTGTCCGCAGGCACCGGGGCCTCGTCAAAACGTCGATAGGCTTCAATTGTCGAAACGCTTGCCTCGCGCGGCTTGACCAGCACGACGGGCGTCGCGGGCAGCGCGGGGTACTCAGTTGCCAGCACGTCTCCCCCACCTACGTAGAACGCAGGACTCGCGTGCAAAAAGAACGGGACGTCGGCACCAATGCCCCGCGCAATATCGTCGAGCGCTGGGTCGGTGCGATCAATGCCCCAGAGCTCTGCCAAGGCGACAATGACCGCGGCCGCATCCGTCGAGGGGCCGCCCAAGCCGGCGCACAATGGAATGCGCTTCTCAATCGTCACGCAGATGTTTGCCTCGCGACCATAATGCTCGGCCATAGCAACCGCAGCCCGATACGCCGTATTCTTTTGCATGGGAAAATCTGATGCTGGAACCGTCTGGACGGTCAGCGCCTGCGCCGGCGTGACCGTCACGGTATCGGAAAGACCGACGGCCGCCATCAGGGAATCGACCCTGTGGTAGCCGCGGTCATCGCGCTCGGTATGAACCCCCAGGTAGAGGTTAATCTTTGCCGGCGCGGAAAGAGTCAGGGACCGATCGGTCACCGTTAATGCTCCTCGAGCTGATTGCCGAGCGGGGTAAAGATGTGCTCGCCGCTCTCGGGGTCGAACAGCTCGACCTGACCGGTGAGGACATCGATATACTGGTAGGACTGACGCGACTTGCGGCCGCGACGCTCGTCAACCTCGACGATAAAGACGGCGGGGTGGACGCTCTTGATGGTGCCCATGCGCTCGACGACGCGGGTACGGCCCATGTTGGCCTTCACCTTGACGCGATCGCCCACCATATCGGTCAGCTTCTCGTGGATGTCGTCGACGTGATTGACTTCCATCTCTTCCATGAACAGGGCCTCCAGAAGGTGCAATTCAAAAAGGGGATAATACCCCTAAGATAGACAAAACTCTAATACTATAGCACCCTGTTGTGGCCATACGCAAGTAGCTAAATAAGCCCCGTCCCAAATACGTACCAGACGACAACCTCGCATGACCAGTTGTTACGCGGTTTGGTAAAACCGCGTAACCTAAAGGTTGTCGGTGTCCAAGACGATGGTGAATGGGCCGTCGTTGACCAGGTCGACCTTCATGTCGGCGCCAAAGATGCCGTGCGCCACATGCTCAACGTCCTCGTGCACAAGCGTCAGGAAGTACTCGTAGAGCTCGTTGGCGACATCGGGGGCGCCGGCATCCGTAAACGACGGACGGCGACCGTGGCGGCAGTCGGCGAACAGCGTGAACTGCGACACCACGAGCACCTCGCCGTCGACATCGGCAAGCGCCAAGTTGGTCTTGCCGTTCTCGTCCTCGTTGATACGCAGCCCGCGGAGCTTGCCCCACAGCTTGTCGGCCTCGGCACGCGTATCGCCATGGCCAACACCCAGCAGCACCAGGTAGCCGCGTCCAATGCGGCCCACGCACTCGCCGTCGACCGTCACGCCGGCGTTGAGCACGCGCTGCACCACCGCACGCACGGTCTACTCCTCGCCTGTCAGCTTGGCGGACAGATGCTCGAGCGCGTGGAAACGATGGCTGATGGCGTTCTTCTCGTCAGCCGTCAGCTCGGCCATGGTCTTGCCCGGCGTGTCGACCGGCAGGAACAGCGGGTCGTAGCCAAAGCCGTGATCGCCGCGGCCCTCGTGCGCGATAACGCCCTCGCAGGCGCCCTCGCCATAGGTGACCAAACCGTCCGTGTCGATGAGCGCGACGACGCTCATAAAGCGCGCAGTGCGGCCCTCGTCGGCCACGCCCTCCAGATTCACGAGAAGCTTGGCGTTGTTGGCGGCATCGTCTCCGTGCACGCCCGCATAGCGTGCGCTATACACGCCAGGCTCGCCGTCCAGGGCATCAACGACCAAGCCAGAATCATCGGCAATGGCCATAAGGCCCGTCTCCTCAACCGCAGCCTGCGCCTTGATGATGGCGTTCTCCAAAAACGTCGTGCCGTTTTCCTCGGGGTCCTCAAAATCGCCCAGCTGGCCGAGCGCCACAAAGCGAACCTCGGGCATGACCTTGCCCAAAATGGCCTCGATCTCGGTGAGCTTATGAGCGTTTCCGGTTGCCACGACGATGGTCGCCGCCGGGTCGAGGGTGTCGATGTCGATCTTCTCAAGTGCCATAACTGGCCTCCTTGTCTCTATAGCAATACCGCGCCGAGGGCGACGAGGGCCTCTGCCTCTCCCCTCTCAATCAACGGCAGTCTTGTGTCTAGACGTCTCCGCAGATAAAACCTACCAAAATAAACCTGTCCCTTTTGGCAGGTTAGGCGAGGGCTTGGCGCTGGAGCTCGATGAGCTCGGCGATACCTTTGTCGCCCAGGTCGAGCAGGGCGTTGAGGCGTTTGCGGTCAAAGGGCGCCTGCTCGCCGGTGCCCTGGAGCTCGATCATCTCGCCGGTGTCGGTGGCGACGAGGTTCATGTCGACCTCGGCATGACTGTCCTCGGAATAATCGAGGTCAAGCAGCGTATTGCCGTCGACAACGCCCATGGAGATGGCAGCCACCTGGCCGGTAAGCGGGATGCGCTCGATCTTTCCCGCCTCGACCCACATGGCGAGGGCGTCGCGCAGCGCCACCCAGGCGCCGGTAATGCTCGCTGTACGCGTGCCGCCATCGGCCTGAATCACATCGCAGTCGACGGTGACGGTGTACTCGCCGAGCGCCTTCATGTTGACGACGGTACGCAGGCTGCGGCCAATGAGGCGCTCGATCTCCATGGAGCGGCCCTTGCGGTTGGCGTGCTCGCGCTTGCAGCGCTTGCCGGTCGATGCCGGCAGCATGGCGTATTCCGCGGTCACCCAGCCGGCCTTAGCTCCCTTTCGCCAGCCCGGCACGCCCTCCTCGATAGTGGCGGCGCACAGCACGCGCGTGTCGCCGAACTCGGCCAAACACGAGCCGTGGGCGTGCTTCATGACGCCACGGGTGAGCTTAACGGGGCGCAACTCGTTGGCGGCGCGACCGTTAGCGCGGTTGACCTGCATGTACTCCATAGAAATATCCTTTCGGCAAAAGATGTGGCGAAGGCTTTGGCGGCTGCCTTACATCTATTTCAGCTCATCGATATCGATATGTTCGATGCTCTTGAGCGGCTGACCAAAGATAAAGCTACCCGCCACCGCAAACTCGGCAATGTTATCGGCCGTCGTGGCAAAACGATGCTGCGGCTCGGCGGCGTCGCCCGCCAGCTGCTCGCGGCGCGTGAGGATATCGGTCAGCTCGCGCGTGGTCTCCTCGGCGGAACTCACGACGCGTACCCCAGGCCCCAGCGCATGGCGGATAGGTCCCACCAACAGCGGGAAATGCGTACATCCAAGCACCACGGTATCGATACCGTGGTCGCGCAGCGGCTCAACCGTGGCACCCACCAGCGCACGCACGGCAGGCGTATCGAAGATGTCCTCGTTCTCAAGCCACTGTTCCTGCAGATGTGCACCCGAGGCAAGCTCGTGTTCGACAACCTCGACAAAGCTCGAGGCAGGACAGCCGTATACATCGACGCCGGCATCTAGATCCTGAATGGCGCGCGTGTAGGCGCCCGAGCGAATGGTGAGGTTGGTAGCGAGCACGCCCACGCGACGCGTACGCGTGCTGTTGATTGCTGCACGGGCACCCGGCGCGATCACGCCGATCACGGGAACGTCGAGCACCTGCTGGGCCAAACGCAAGGCCGCAGCGGTTGCCGTGTTGCAGGCGATGACCATAATCTTGACGTCGTGCTTCGAAAGCCAACGACCCGCCTGCAACGCAAACGAGCGCACCTCATCCTCGGTGCGCGTGCCGTAGGGGCAGCGCTTGGTGTCGCCAAAGTAGTAGACGGACTCGTGCGGCAGCGCCGTCGCAATCGCGCGCGCAACCGTCAGACCGCCCAAACCAGAATCGAACACGCCAATCGGGCGCGTGTCGCCTGCCGGATTCTCGATATCGGACATTACCTCACCAGTCTCTCTCGAAAAGACATGTCCAAGTGCGGCGACGCCGCGCTACGAACGCGCCGCGACCAGCAGCTCTGCCGTCGCCGCCCAACCGTCGATAATTTTGCCACGCGTAACGAAAGCGTTCTCGCAAGCAGCCAGGAACTCAGGCGCGCCGGCGCTCGTCAGGCCATTCTCGACCAGGCAGAACGTGCCCACGTGATCGGCCATGTAGAAGTCGGACTCGGAATCGCCGAGCGCCAACGTCTCCTCGCGCTCGATCCCTAGGTGCTCGCAGAAGCGCGCAATGGCGACGCCCTTGTTGAGACCCGCGGGATTGATGTTGAATGCGCGGCCGTCCTCGACGCGATCGAGCTCGAGCGTCGTCGGCTTGGACAGGTGAGTCAGATGGCCGTTGCACGCCCAGATCAGACCGCAGCCGGCCTCGTCCAGGATGGCCTGAACCTCATCGTCGGGCACATCGCCGCGCATGCCGACGGTGACCTCACGGTATTTGTAGCCGGTCGACATGTCGTTGTGATACTCGATCTTGTGCGGCCAGCGGGCGAGGATCTTCTCGCACACGCCGGTCTGCTCGATCACCTGGTGCGGCGTGAGGCCGCAAGAGGGGTCGTAGGGCATGTCGCCGGTCAGATACTCCCAATCGTTGGCTTTAAGGTCGTACATGACCAGACCGCCCATCTCGCCAATGTAGGAGTTGAGGCCGAGCACGCGCGCGTCCTCGTGGATCATGGTACGGTTGCGGCCCGAGGTGGGAACCACCTGAATACCAGCGCGAGCGAGCGCCACGACGGCCTCGACGAGTTTGGTCGAGGGGTTGCCGTCGTTGTCGCGCAGCACGCACGAGCCGGGTGCAAGCATCGTGGCATCCAGGTCGGTAAAGACGTACTTGACCTTGGCCAAGCGCTCGCGCATCTCGCCCGAAAGCTCGGCGACGGTCGGCAGGGTATTGTGGGACATGGTTACTCCGTTTACGTAGAAGGGTTTGGACTTGGACGGCATGTTTTGATTGAGGGAACACGCTTATGGCGACAGCGCACTCAGGGCGCCGCCGCCATCATGGTTCATTAGTCAAACTGGGCAACATCGATCAGGCGATTGGCCAGCGAAAGGTCGCTCTCGATGGGCACGAACTCGTCGCCCACGTGCATGAGCTCCTCGTCACCCTTTGCCAGCAGCAAGACAATGGTGGGAGCATCGGGGTTGACGTACTCCTCGCGCGCCGCCTTGAACGCCGCATGCACAGCGGCTTCGCGATCGAGGATGATCTTGTTCGGCGTATCGTCGGGAACATGTTCGGCAAGCTCGCGACAGACCTTCATCGGGTCCTCGTGAGCCGGGTCCTCATTGGCAAAGATCATCAGGTCGGAATACGGTGCGGCCTCGCGCGGAAGCTGCTCGCGGCGCTCCTGCGCCTTGCCGCCGGCAGCGCCAAACACTGCGATGACCGGGCTGGCGGGAAACGCGCGCTTGACCGACGAGAAAAGCGAGCGGAACGAAAGCTGGTTGTGCGCGTAGTCGACGACACAAATCACGCGGCCGTCCTTCGACTCCACGACCTCCATACGGCCCGGCACACGCAGTTTGGAGAGGCCCTTCTTGATAGCCTCGATACCGATGCCGATCTCGCGCGCAGCGGCGATAGCGACCAGCGCGTTTTCCACGTTAAAGTCGCCCGCGATACCCAGCAGGACCTTCTCCCCCGCCTCGGGCTCGTCGGCGCTCATGCCGTGCAGGTTAAACTCGATGTTAAAGCCGAGCATGCGGACATCGCTCGCCCACAGGCTTGCCTCGGGATGCTCAACGCCAACGGTCACCAAGCGCTCGGCCGTCGACGCTGCCCCCAGCACACGGTCAACCTCTTCGGTGCCCAGATTCACCACGGCGGTCTTTGCCTGGTCAAAGATCCTGAGTTTGCTCTCAAAATAATCCTCAAACGTGGGGTGTTCGATCGGCGAGATGTGGTCGCGGCCGATGTTGAGAAAGCACGCCACGTCAAACGGCAGATTCTCGACGCGTTGGTACTTGAGCGCCTGGCTCGAGACCTCCATGACCATGGACTGGCGACCGGACGTGCGGCAGTTGGCGATATGGCGCCAGACCTCGGGGGCCTCGGGCGTAGTATTGGTGCTCTCGTAGCACTCGATACCATCGTCGGTACTCACCGAGCCGATCATGCCGCAGGACTCGCCCGCCGCCTTGATGATGGACTGGAGCATAAAAGCGGCCGTGGTCTTTCCCTTGGTGCCGGTGATGCCCACGATCTTGACATCGTGGTCGGGACGATCGTAGACCTCCGGCGGCAACAGGGCCATGGCCGTGCGAACACTATCAACAACCAGCATCGCAGCACCGCTCTCCTGCGCCAGCGGCTCCAGAGACTCGACCAGCGACTCCTCGCACACAAATGCGACGGCGCCCGCATCGAGCGCCATGCTCAAAAACGCGGGCTTAAAGGCAGCACCTTTGCAAAAGAACACGTCACCTGCCGAGACCGCGCGCGAATCAAACGAGCAGCCGGTCACGGCACGCTCGTCAACCTGCTCTGATGCGCGCAGCTCGCCGCACACATCGAGCAGTTTGGCAAGCGTATCGACCGTGGTCACGGTCGCGGAATCCGAATGGTGCATCTTTCACCTTTCTCAACCATTTGGCAGGGACGGTTTTTATAGTAACTGAAACGCACCCACGCAAAAACGGCTCCCGGAGGAGCCGTTACGCGCAGGCGTTCGTAAGCCGAGGCTAGGCAGCCTGAACAGCGGGCTGGTCCTCGTCGATAAAGAAGCGCTTGTACCACACCAGGAACACGAGCGGCGTATAGATCTTGCGCTGGAAATCGCCCTTGCCCGCAAAGTGCAGATCGAGCAGGTGCATGAGCTCGTCGGTATCGAAGAACTCGCTTGCCCACGGCGCGGTGAAGTACTCCTTGACATAGTCGTACCACTTTTGCTCGCGCAGCCAGTAGACAATCGGCACCGGGAAGCCCACCTTGGGACGGGTGGCCCACTCATCGGGCAGCGACTTGTTGGCAGCGTGGCGGAGTACCTGTTTGTTGCCGTTCTCGTTGATGCGGTAGCGGTCGGGAATGTGCTCGGCGAACTCCATGACTTTGCGGTCCAGGAAAGGCACGCGCAGCTCCAGCGAGTGTGCCATGCACATCTTGTCGGCCTTGAGCAGAATGTCGCCCGGGAGCCACATGTTCATGTCCAGGTACTGCTTCTTGACCAGTTCGGGCTGACCCTTCACGCGTGCGTAGATGGGAGCGGCAAGCTCGAAGGCGCCATCGCCGGTGTTGTACTCGGGCTTGAGCACGCCGTCGACCTCGCGCTCCGGCCATACCAGAGCCTGTCCCAGGAACGACTTCTCAGGGATCTCGGCACCCTTGACCAGGAAGTTATGCCCCTTGAAGTACGGCATATGCAGCGCCAGGTTACCGAGCGCGCGACGGATGGGCAGCGGCACCATCTTTTTGTACTTGCGGACCGGGACCGTGTCCTCGTAGTAGGCGTAGCCGCCAAAGAGTTCGTCGGCGCCTTCGCCCGAAAGCACGACGGTGACGTCCTTGCGGGCCATCTCGGCCAAGAACCACAGCGGCACAGAAGACAGGTTGGACTGTGGCTCGTCCATGTGATACTGGATATCCTCAAGCGCACCGAAGAACTCGTCGGCGGTAATCATCTTGCGGACGTTCTCGACGCCGAGCTTATCGGAAAGCTCCTTGGCGTAGTTGGTCTCGTTGAAGTTCTTGTAGTCAAAGCCCACCGAGAAGGTCTTGTCGGGCATGAGGCAAGCGGCAATATAGCTGGAGTCGACGCCGCCGGAGAGGAACGACGCGACCTTGACGTCGGCGATGCGATGGGCCTCGACACTCTCGTGCACGACCTCGTCCAGCTCATCGACATACTCTTCGAACGGCTTCTCGACGGCAGAGTAATCGCAATCCCAGTAGCGCTCGATGTTCATCTTGCCGGTCGGGATATCGACGGTAAAGTAGTGCGCCGGCGGCAGCTTGTAGACACCCTCGAAGAAGGTCTCCTCGGTTGCCGAATACTGCAGCGTCATGTACGGACGCAGAGCCTTTTTGTTGACCGCCTTGTGGAAGTGCGGGTAGTCCAGGAAGCTCTTGATCTCGGAACCAAAGAGCACGCCCGGAGCGCCGTCGCCCGCATCGGCCATGGGATAGTAGTAGAGCGGCTTGATGCCAAAGATGTCGCGGGCGCCAAAAAGCTTGTTCTTCTTTTTGTCCCAGATGACGAAGGCGTACATACCGCGCAGGCGATCGAGAACGGCCTCGCCCCACTCCTCGTAGCCGTGCAGGAGGCTCTCGGTGTCGGCGCCGCAGTGGAACTTGTAGCCCTTGGCCTCGAGCTCGGAACGGAGTTCTTGGAAGTTGTAGATCTCGCCGTTGAAGACAATGACGACGCTACCGTCCTCGTTGGCCATGGGTTGGGCGCCAGCCTCGGTCAGGTCGAGGATCGACAGGCGGCGGAAGCCGAGGGCAACGCGGCCGTCGATAAACTGACCGCCCATGTCGGGACCGCGATGGACGATGCGGTCCATCATCTTGGTGAGCACCTCGGATTGGTTATCCGTCCCACCGACAAAACCGACAAAACCGCACATATACTATCCCCTCTGCTGTTGCTGGGCATCAAATCGAATCAGTAGCTTTTGAGTATACCCGAGGGCGTAAAGAGGGGCGGAATGTTCAGGCAATCTCAACTGAATCAGCTCCGCTGTGACACGCGCCGGTTACCTTTAATGGATATGAGGTGAATGGGGCGATTGTTTTGCTATACTCTCTCCGCACGGGCGATTGGCGCAACGGTTAGCGCAGGTGCTTTACACGCACAAGGCTGGGGGTTCGAATCCCTCATCGCCCACCACCGAATTGGAAACGGTCCTCGCAAGGGGACCGTTTTTGTTTGGGCCCATTTCATGGGATTCGAACCCGCAAGGGTGCGGAGCTGAGGAAACGCGAAGCGTTTTCCAGCGCAGCACGCGAGGAGCGGAGCGACGAAGCGGATGCGGGCGGCGCCAGCCGCACGCGGACATCCCTCATCGCCCACCATTGAATTGTTAGGCCTCCGGTGTTGGAGGCCTTTCTTTTTTGTGCCCGGCGCATGGGATTCGAACCCTAAGGACCCCTTATTTCAAGGTCCGTGGTCAAAAAATGGCAAAAATGAGTACTGCTACTTTGCTTGCAACATATAAACAGATAGTGTTTGCTTAGGTTACGCAACATATGTCCATTATAAGGACTAACAGTCAGATCAAAATCGTGTATTCATCGCCATTTCGACTTGCCATCTGGCCTTATTAGTCCAAAATTGCTGCTACCAAATCGGTAACAGTACTCATATTTGATGTTTTTTGACCAGCAGGTCTCCCTGCCTTAGCAAATCTAAGGCAAAACGGGCTCCAGACCGCTGAATCATGCCGCATAGGGCACGTCCGCAGTCCGGAACCCGGTCCAAATTGAGTTATTGCGCCGCGTTAGCCCAAGACATCCGACAGGATCTCGATCAGACTGTCCACGTCGGCTTCCTCGCAGACGAGCGGCGGCAGGAAACGCAGCGTATGGGCACCCGTAGCGTTAATCACGGCACCGGCGGCCAGCGCGCGGGCAACAACATCATGCGCGTCGCCCACGGCATCATCAAAATCACAGCCGAGCATCAAGCCGCGGCCACGTACCTCGGTCACGTGCGGCAGCTTGGCGAGCTTTGCCTCCATATAGGCACCCACCTTGGCAGCATGGTCGGCATAATCGCCGCGCACAAGCGCGGAGAGCGTCGCGGCACACGCCGTGATGGCCAGGCAGCTACCGCCAAAGGTCGAGCCGTGGTCGCCCGGCTTAAACACGTCGGCAATCTCCTTCTTTGCCACGACGGCACCCATGGGCACGCCGTCGGCAATGCCCTTGGCAAGGCTCATGATGTCGGGCTCCACGCCATAGGTTTGGAACGCAAATGGCTTGCCGGAGCGGAAGATGCCGCACTGGACCTCGTCGGCGATAAGCACGGCGCCCACTTCGTGTGCCAGGTCGCGCGCTGCCGCCATAAACTCCTCGGTCATAGGGTGCACGCCACTCTCACCCTGGATCGGTTCGAGCATTACAGCGCATATTTCACTGCCCAGCTGCTTAAAGATCGCACGCAGTTCATCGACATCGTTGGGCGTGCAGGCCACAAAGCCACCCGGCAGCGGGCGGAAGCTGTCCTGCAGCCAATCCTGCATGGTGGCGGCAATGGTCTCGAGCGTACGGCCGTGGAAGCCGCCGCGCATGCACACGATGGTGTTGCCGCCATTACCGGCACGCTTGGCGTACAGGCGCGCAAGCTTCATCGAGCCCTCGTTGGCCTCGGCGCCAGAGTTGGCAAAGAAGGTCTCCCACACCTGCTCGTCCGCAGCCGGGGCACCAAGAGCAGCTGCCGTGGTCTCATCGCCGGCGGCAATGGCATCGGCAAGCACGCGCGCACCATCTACGTCGTCGTTAGCAAGCTTGGACAGCAGCGCCGCGACCTGTCCACGCTGCTCAATGTAGAAGTAATTGGAGACATGCATGAGCTTTTTGGTCTGTGCCTCGAGCGCCGAGAGCACAGCCAGGTTGCCATGACCTAGGCTGCACACGCCGATGCCGGCAAGAAAGTCAAGATACTCACGGCCATCGTCGCCGGTGAGCTTCATGCCGTGACCCTCGACAAACTCGACCGGAGAGCGGCCAAAGGTATGCATAACGTAATGGGATTCAAGCGATTGCTGAGC
This sequence comes from uncultured Collinsella sp., assembly GCA_900548265.1. Taxonomy (GTDB): domain Bacteria; phylum Actinomycetota; class Coriobacteriia; order Coriobacteriales; family Coriobacteriaceae; genus Collinsella. Next base: position 10,943 of record URKG01000026.1, on the reverse strand, counting down.
TGCAAGTGACATGGGATGCCTTTCGTTGGGCGCCAGACGGCGCGGGGCTATGGGTGCAGGAATGGGGCGGCTGCGGGTCAGCTAGACCGTCTGAAGCTTCTCGACCTCGTCAAGGTTCTCGGTCAGACGCGCAGCAAACGTCGAAAGCGGATGCGGATGCGTATCGAACTCGTAAGCCGTCTCGGTGGAATGGATCACGGTACCGACGCCGGCATCGGTCAGCAGCTCCAGGAGCAGCGAATGCGGCGTGGTACCGTTAATGATGTGGGCACGAAATACGCCGCCGGTAAGCGCATCGACGGCCGCACGCAGCTTAGGAATCATGCCCTTATCGACCTCGCCGCCGTAGAGCATTTCGTTGACCTCGTCGAGCGTTAGGTTGGAGATAAGCGAGTCCTTGTCGCTAAAGTCCTTGTACAGGCCATCGACGTCGGTCAAAAAGATTGCCTTATGCGCGTGGAGCGCCGCGGCAACGGCACCGGCGGCGGTATCGGCGTTGATGTTGAAGAAACCGCCGTCCTCCCCCGCCGCGACGGTAGCGATGACGGGGATGTACTCGCTATCGAGTAAGCGCTCGATATAGTCGGTGTTGACGTGCGTCACTTTGCCCACGCGACCGAGCTCGGGGTCGAGCGGCTCGGCGATGAGCGTGCCGGCATCGCTGCCCGACACGCCCACGGCCAGGTTGCCGTGGTGGTTGATGGCAGCAACCAGCTCCTGGTTAACCTTGCCGCCCAGCACCTCGCGCACGATATCCATAGTCGCCGGCGTGGTCACGCGCTGGCCGTTCTTAAACTCGACGGGAATATCGTAATGGCTCAGCGCCTCGTTGATAGCCTTGCCGCCGCCATGCACGATGACGGGGCGCATACCGATGATCTTGAGCAAAACGATGTCGCTCATCACGTCGCGGCGCAGCTGCTCATCAACCATGGCGGCTCCGCCATATTTGATAACAACCGTCTTGCCGGTCAGGTTCTTAATCCACGGCAGCGCTTCGAACAGCAGCTGCGCGGTTGCTTCGTTGGATTCGCTCGAACGACAATCGCGTGCGAATTTCATAATCTGCCTCGTCTTTCGTATCGTTATCGCGCCGTGCTCCGCTGTCCGCAATCGCGGCAAGATGCGCAGCGTGCCCGGAATCTAGGAACGGTAGTCACCGTTAATGGAGATGTACTCGTGCGTGAGGTCGCAGGTCCACACAGTCGTTGCCGCGTCGCCTGCGCCCAGGTCGGCCGAGATCACGATCTCGGGCGCCTCGAAACGTCGTAGAGCCTCGTCCTCGTCAAAGGGAACAGTCAGACCGTCGTGACAGACAGGCATGCCCATCATGTCGATGGAAACGTCTTCCTGATTAAACTTCACGCCGCACTTGCCAAGCGCCATAGCAACACGGCCCCAGTTGCAGTCGTGGCCGGCGATGCAGGTCTTAACGAGCGGCGAGTTGGCGACGGCACGGGCGGCGATATCAGCTTCCTCGTCGTTGGCGGCTCCGGTAACGTTGACCGTAACGAGCTTGGATGCGCCCTCGCCATCGGCGGCGATATTGCGCGCCAGGCTCTCGCACACCTCGTGCACGGCAAATGCCAACTCGTCGAAGGCATCGGAGCCCTCGACGATAGGCTCGGCATCTGCGGCAGCGGCGCCGGAGGCAAGCATGATGCAGGTGTCGTTGGTCGAGGTGTCGGAATCGACCGTTACCTTGTTAAAGGTCTGCTTGACGGTCGAGAGCAGCAGGGCATGAAGTGCCGCAGGCTCGACGGGGGCATCGGTGGTGATAACTGCGATCATGGTGGCCATGTTGGGCATGATCATGCCCGAGCCCTTGCACATTCCGCCTACCGTATAGACATTGCCCGCATGACCCGCAGCCTCGCTGACATAGGACACGGCGTACTCCTTGGAGTGCGTGTCAGTCGTCATGATGGCGCGAGCGGCATCGGCGCCACCGTGGGCGGAGAGCGCCTCGTAGGCAGCAGGAATGGCAGTCTCAAACGTGTCGATCGGCAGAATCTGGCCAATCACGCCCGTGGAGGCAACCAGAATCTGCTGGGGCTCGCAGCCGATGACCTGCGATGCGATGCTGCACGTCTCGCGCGCGCATGCAAGGCCGGTCTCACCCGTGGCGGCGTTGGCATTGCCAGAGTTGACCGAAACGCCGGCGATGATACCGTAACCCTTGTCGGCACCGCCCAGGTTGGCACGGCTCACTTGCACGGGCGCCGCGCAAAAGCGATTGGTGGTAAACACGCCGGCACCGGGACAGGGTTTATCGGGCACGACGAGCGCGTAATCCAGACGCTCGGGGTTCTTGCGGAACCCAGCGTGGATGCCCGCAGCTTTAAAACCAGCCGCAGCCGTAACGCCACCCTCGACGGCGCGAATCTTGATATCAAACAGCTCGGTATTCATCGTCTTTATGACTCCTTATGTCAAACAAAAAACGGACATCGGTTGGTGCGCCATGCCAGTCGTAATCATGAGACCAGCTTAAGAGTGGCGCCCCACTCGATGCCCGACTACCAAATCGTTAACAATCGAATGTGCTACACCGGGCACGCCACTGTGGGCAAGCCTCGTCGCTCGTCAAAGCCAAAGACGATATTGGCGCACTGGACCGCTTGGCCCGCAGCGCCCTTGCACAGATTGTCGATGGCGCCCGTCGCCACCAGCACGCCCGCGCGCTTGTTGAACGCAAGGCCAATCTGGGCGGCGTTGGTGCCGACGACCGAAGCCGTCTTGGGCTGCTGGCCGGCATCGAGCACGCGCACAAAGGTGCGTCCAGCGTAGAACTGCTTGTAATAGTCGACGACATCCTCAAGAGCCAGGGAGTCGATGGCCTGCGGCGTGAGCGGCAGCGTCACCGTGGAGAGCAGGCCGCGCTTGAGCGGTGCCAGATGCGGGGTGAAGACGACGCGATCGGTCAGGCCAAGGATTTGCTCAATCTCGGGCGTGTGGCGATGCTTGCCCACGCCGTAGGCCTCCAAGTTCTCGTCGGCGCTGCAAAAATGCGTACGAGCGTTGCAGGACTTGCCGGCACCCGTCACACCGCTGATGGCATCAACGATCACGGGGCCGCTCTGGGCAACCCAGCCAGCGCGCACGGCGGGCGCGGCGGCAAGGCTCGTTGCGGTGGGATAGCAACCGGCGCAGGCGACCAGCACGGGTTTGCCGTCGGCATGGTCGGATGCGGCGGTCTCCAAGTCCCGGCAGAATAGCTCGGGCAGGCCAAAGGCACGGGTCTTGAGCAACTCGGGGCTCGTGTGCTCGGCGGCATACCATGCCTCAAAGACAGACGCGTCGCTCAGACGGTAATCGGCCGAAAGATCGAAGCAGGAGACGCCAGATGCAAGCAGCGCGGGCACCTGTGCCATGGCAGCCGTGTGCGGCACGGCAAGAAAAACCGCATCGCAGCTCTTGAGCTCGGGGGCGTCATGCGTGGTGAAAACCAGATCGCTCACGTCAGCAAAGCTCGGATACACCGCGGACAGCGGCTGGCCGGCATCGGCGTTGGACGTAATGGCAACAAGTTCAAACTCGGGATGGCCGAGCACGAGGCGAATGAGCTCGGCTCCGGCATATCCAGCCGCGCCGACGATTCCAACCTTCAATGACATATCAGACTCCTTGTCTGCGATTTATGCACCGATGCGCATTTCGCAGTGGTCGTTATGAAGTGGGTTGAAACTTTAGCACCAAAAGATGCATGAACACGTAAATGGCTTGCATATTCATGCATTGAAACAATCCCGACACATTCGCTTGAAGGAATTGACAAATGGAGCGGGCCCCGTATTGACCGGCGCTCCTAACGGCACCGGGCAATACGGGGCCCGCCCATGCGAAAACCAAGTTGTTAGGATGAGCCAGCCGGCTAGAGCTCGACCGGCACCCATTCGTCGTGATTGCAGATAAAAGCCTCGGGATCCTCGACGCTAAAGAAGACGAGCGTGGGGTCGTTAGGCCCCTCATAGTGCTCGCCCAGGTGCTCTAGATGCTTCCACCCGGCTTCGCGCATTTCGTCTAAAGCCCGGTCATCCAAGCCGGCACGCCCGCGCAAGATGAGCCAGCCATGGCCCGGCCACCAACTCGTGGCCTCAAAGCGCTGGTTTTGCAGCAGCTCTTGCCACACATCTTTGGTGCGCGCTGTTACAAACCACAGCTTGCCATCCTGGATCTGCGCAAACGAAAACGGACGCACATGAGGCTGTCCGTCAACGCTCGTCGCCAAATACCATGCCGGCACCGACGTCAGATACTCCAACACCGTATTCAATCCGTCCACGTTTCCTCCTGTACTAGTTAGTTTGGGAACCTGGTTTGTGCGAGCTAGAGCTCCAGGCGCTCCTCGCTGCCGTCGATATCACAGAAGCGCGCGGCAATATTGCGGACCGAAAAGAAAGCAAGGCGGCCGTCGTTGGCACTCTCGTGTTCCTCGCCAATGCCCACCATGTGCTTAAAACCCGCTTGACGCACCTTGTCGCTCGCAACTGCGTCGTCCTCAAGTGCGGCTTCGCCGGTCAATACGATCCAACATTCCCCCGGCTTCCAGCCCGAGAGCTCAAACTTGGGATTCGCACTCAGCTCCGCCCACACGTCCTTGTCGCGCGACGTGCAAAACCACAACTTACCGTCATCGACCATGGCAAACGAAAACGGCCTCACGCGAGGCTGATGCCCGTCACTTGCATCGGTCGTGGCCAGATACCACGCCGGAATGCGCCTGAGATACGAACAGGCGCGCTCAAGCTGAGCCGTGCGGTCGTTGTCGGTCATAGGGACCCCTTTCTTGCGCTCGAATCGCGCCTAAACAAGTTGAAGATTGATGACGATGACGCAGATGAGCAGCAACGCCGTCACCACCGCCGCCAACGCATCGCCACGGCCAAATGCAAGCGCATGCAGACGCGTGCGCCCCTGCTCGCCGTGATAACAGCGCGCATCCATAGCGGCCGAAAGCGTCTCGGCATGGCGGAACACGCCCGTGAACAGCGGAATCGCCACACTGCCGAGCATACGCACGCCGCCGAGCGGGCCTCCCGTCACGCGCGCACCGCGGCTCGCCTGCGCATCGGCCGTCTGCTTCATCTCGGTAGCGAACTGCGGCATAAAGCGCAACGCGATACCCATGATCATGCCGAGCTCATGCGCCGGAAGCCCCACGCGCGCAAACGGTGCGAGCAGACGCTCAAAGCCCGCGGTGAGGTCGAGCGTGGGGGTGGTGAGCGTAATGGCGCTCATGCCGGCCATCATCAGGGTCAGGCGGCACGCCATAAACGCCGCAGAACGCAGCGAGCCCTCGCTTATCTGCAGAAAGCCGAGCTGCCACAGGATGCGCCCACTCTGATCGGTAAACAGGTTGAGCACCGCGACCACGACGACGATTGCCAGCAGCGGCGCCATCGATGATAGGACCCGGCGCAACGGCACCCGGGACACGGTATAGATCAGGACAACGAAGATTGCGACCGGGACCAGTCCACGGAAGCCGCCGACGGTCAGCGTTGTGATTAAAAACACAAAGCCCAGGAGCAGCTTGGTGCGCGGATCCAGGCGATGGATCGCACTATCGCTCGGATAGTAGCTGCCAAACGAAAACGCCTCCATCAGCAGCCCTCCTCTCGCACGACCGTTTCGGATTTGGCCTTGTCCGAGACGTTAGAAGAACCGTCTGAGCGACCGATCAGCAGGTCCACCAACTCGTCGGCCAACGACTCAACCGTATAGAGCCCGCCGCGACGCAGCGGCACGCCCGCCTCCGTAAGCGCCAGCGCCATACGCTGGGCGGCGGGAACGCCCAAGCCGATCGACTTGAGCTCATCGGCATGCGCAAACACCTGCGCGGGGGTTCCCTCGGCAAACACCGCACCTTCGTTCATTACGACGATACGGTCGCAGCAATTGGCCAGGTCATCCATGCTGTGCGAAACCATGACAACGGTCAGGCCCTCGCGATGGAGTCGATCGATAAGCTCAAGGAAATCCCTGCGCGCAGCCGGATCGAGCCCCGCCATGGGCTCATCGAGCACCAGGACTTCAGGCTCCATGGCGAGTACGCCGGCGAATGCCACGCGGCGCTGCTGACCGCCCGAAAGCTCAAAGGGACTCTTGTCGCCGACCGTGGAAAGGTCGAGGCCCACGCGTGAGAGCGATGACTCGACACGACGGTCGACTTCATCTTGCGGCAAGCCAAGGTTATGCGGACCAAACGCCACGTCCTGCGCCACGGTTTCGGCAAACAGCTGACGCTCAGGATATTGAAACACCACGCCGACCTTGGCCTTAACCGCAGCGGCGTCTTTCTTGTTTGACAGATCGAGCCCCAGCGCGCGAACGGATCCCTCCTGGGGGCGAATCAAACCGTTGAGATGCTGGACCAGCGTCGACTTACCCGAACCGGTATGACCTGCCAAGCCCAGGAACTCGCCGCGACGCACCGTCAGCGATACACCGCGCAGCGCCCACGGGCTGCTGGGGTCGTTTCCCCAGAGAGCCTGTTTGCTCGATTTGCCCGCAGTGGCCGAGCGCTTATGCCAGCGGCGGCGCTCGCGCGGACTGAGCGAATAACTGTACGAAACATGGGATAGCTCGATGACGGGCTCCGACGCGTTGCCCTCGTTGTCTACCGGAACAGTGCCGTCAGCGATTTCCGACTGGGATACGGAAGACTGCCCCGCGATGCCTGCCCTACTTCGCTCGGCATAAGCCTGCGCAATCTCGGCGACCATATCCGCCTCACGCACCTGCGCGCAAACGGGCACGCCCTTCGCACGAAGTGACCTGCCCAGACGACACGACTCCGGCATATCCAGGTTGAGCTGCGCAAGCTCATCCGCCCGCGTCAAGATTTCCTCGGGCGTACCGAGCATGGCAACGTGCCCCGCCCGAAACACCGCGACACGATCGGCCTCGGCGGCCTCCTCCATAAAGTGCGTAATCATCACGATAGTCATGCCGCGATCGTGAAGTGCGCGGCACGCTTTCATAAGACCCTTGCGTCCGCGCGGATCGAGCATCGAGGAGGCCTCATCCAAAATGAGAACGCGCGGCTCCATGGCGAGCACGCCGGCAAGCGCCACGCGCTGCTTTTGACCGCCCGAAAGCGCATGGGTCTCGTGGCGCTCAAAGCCCACCAGGCCCACGCCCTTCAGCGCCTCGCGTACGCGCTGCGCAATTTGCGCCGATGGCACGCCAAGGTTTTCGGGACCAAACGCAACGTCATCTTCGACAAGCGTCGCCACCAGCTGATCGTCGGGATTCTGGAACACCATGCCTGCGGTCGAACGAATGTCGTAGACCAGCTCGGGATCGGACGCGTCCATGCCGTTGACGCACACCGTTCCCGCATCGGGCTGCAGCAGCGCGTTCAAATGCTTGGCAAACGTCGACTTGCCCGACCCATTGCCACCGAGGATGCAGAAAAACTCACCGTCCTCGATGTTCAGATCGACACCGTCGAGTGCCGACACGGCACCGTCATAGCTAAAGGAAACGCCCCGACACTCAATCATGCGCGGCCTTTGACCTGGTCCTTTTTAGGCGTGATGAGGTTGGAGACCGCCTTGTACACCGCAAGCGTCAACACCGAGTTAAGCACGGTCTTGATAAGGTTGAACGGCAGCACGGCAGGAATCATGAGCGGGGCGATCACATCGACCGAGCCATACCAGAACCATACGCCAATGGTAAGGTTTGCGACCATAGACAACGCCGTAGCAGCAATAACGCCGAGCACCAGGCCAATCACGGCACCCTTATAGGTATGCATCTTCTGGTAGACGATAGCCGCGGGCAGAATGTAGCCCAGCGTGGCAACCAGGTTCATAAGCGCGCCGACCCAGTCACCCGTGGTGAGCGCATGGATAACGATCGCCATGGCTGCAACAGCGGTACCGGAACCGGGGCCATACGCAAACCCGCACACCATCGCCGGCACCAGCGACGGGTCATACGTCAAAAACGGCGCCGAAGGAAGAATGGGCAGCTGCACATACATAAACAGGGCGCCCAAGGCGCACATCAACGCCATGGTAACGAGCTGTTTGGTGCTCCACCTATTCGTGTTCTCAAAATGGATATGCTGCGACTGTTCAGACATAAGATCACCTGCCTCTTTCATCCGGACTCTAACCGTTGGTACTGGGGTCTCACCAGTTCAGCCGGCATGCGAACCAACACACGCACGGGTCGCGGACTCATCGGCTCGGTCGCAGACGCCTCGTCTGCGCCACGGCACCCCTTTGGCACCGCCCGATTTACCGCCAGTGGGGAATTCCACCCCGCCCTGAAACAGCAATTGCAAGTGTAGCACCAGCAGGCTTTTGCGCAAGTATGCCAAGGGTAATTTATGGCGGGGACCAGTTGCCGCAACTACCACGTTCCCCATCCATCCCAAAGTAGCGCGCCTTTCGCGGCAAAGCCGCGAAACAGCGACCGGGACACGTATCCCCATCAGCCACGATCTCCGCCCACGCCGACCTCAAGGCCGTAAACGCAGGGAATCCGGGGGCGTGACGGGGCTTCTCTCCGGAACATTCCGCAGGACGCAAAGAGGCTCCGCAGCGCGAAGCGCGATGCGGAGCCTCTTTGCATGTCCGAGGACGTTCCGGAGAGAAACCCCGTCACGCCCCCGGATTCCCGGTGGGAGTTCTAGACCTTGTCGGCCTTAGTACATACCGCCGCCCTGCTGACCAGCGGTAGCAGCAGCGATAGCGTCCTCAAGCTGAGTGTTCTTGGGCACATCGGAGACGGTGGCCTCGGTGATGAGGATCAGGCTGGCGACAGAAGCAGCGTTCTGCAGGGTGACGCGGCTGACCTTGACGGGGTCGAGGACGCCCATCTCGATCATGTCGCCCCACTCGCCGTTGGCAGAGTTGAGACCCTGGCCGGCGGGCAGCTCGGCAACCTTGTCGACCACGACAGCGCCCTCAAAGCCAGCGTTCTTGGCGATGGTAGCAACCGGAGCAGTCAGAGCCTTCTTGACGATGTCGACGCCGATCTTCTCCTCGGGGTCGTCGATCTCGACAGCGTCGAGCGCAGGAGCAGCGTCCATGAAGGCGACGCCGCCACCAGCGACAATGCCCTCCTCGACAGCAGCGCGGGTAGCCTGCAGGGCGTCCTCGACGCGATGCTTGATCTCCTTGAGCTCGGACTCGGTAGCAGCGCCAACCTTGATGACGGCAACGCCACCGGAGAGCTTGGCCAGGCGCTCCTGGAGCTTCTCGCGGTCGAAGTCAGAGGTGGTGTTCTCCATCTCGCCCTTGATCTGAGCGATACGGGCGTCGATGGCCTCCTTGGAGCCAGCGCCGCCGACGACGACGGTGTTGTCCTTGGAGATGGTGACGGACTTAGCGGTACCGAGCATATCGGCAGTGATGTCAGCAACCTTCACGCCCAGCTCGTCCAGAGCGGCCTGACCACCGGTGAGGACAGCGATGTCCTCGAGGATGCGCTTGCGGCGATCGCCGTAGCCCGGGGCCTTGACGGCGCAGACGTTGAGAGCGCCACGGATCTTGTTGAGGACGAGGGTGGGCAGAGCCTCGCCGTCGATGTCCTCAGCGATGATGAGCAGGCCACGACCAGCGCGCTGGACAGCCTCGAGAACGGGCATGATGTCCTGGACGCTGGAGATCTTCTGGTCGGTGATGAGGATGTACGGATCCTTCATCACGGCCTCCATGCGGTCATTATCCGTGACGAAGTAAGCGGAGACATAGCCCTTGTCGAACTGCATACCCTCGACGGTGTCGATGGTGATGTCGAACGTCTGGGAATCCTCGACGGTGATGACGCCGTCCTTGCCCACGACCTCCATGGCCTCGGCGATCTTCTCGCCGACCTCGGGGTCACCGGCGGAGATGGTACCGACGGAGGCAATCTGCTCCTTGGTCTCGACCGGCTTGGCCTGCTTCTTCATCTCGGCGACGGCGGCGTTGACGGCCTTGTCGATGCCGCGACGGATGGCCAGCGGGTTGGCGCCAGCGGCGACGTTGCGCAGACCGTCGTTGACGATGGCCTGGGCGAGCAGGGTTGCGGTGGTGGTGCCGTCACCCACGGTATCGTTGGTCTTGGTGGCGACCTCCTTCACCAGCTGGGCGCCCATGTTCTCGATGTTGTCCTCGAGTTCGATCTCCTTAGCGACGGAAACGCCGTCGTTGGTGATGGTCGGGGCACCGAACGTGCGCTGCAGCGCAACGTAGCGGCCCTTGGGGCCCATGGTGACGGTAACGGCGTCGGCCAGGGTGTTGACGCCCTTGGCGAGCTTAGCGCGGGCATCGGTGTTGAACGTAATGTTCTTTGCCATAGTGGGTAATCCTCCAAAAGAAATGTGACTCGCGTCGCCGCTTCCGAGTCCTATGCGACGGCGCGCTCAAAGACGAACCAGAGAGTCTGACGAGACTAGGCCTCAACGACGGCGTAGATGTCGTCGGCACGCATCAGCAGATACTTCTCGCCGTCGACCTTGACCTCGTTACCACCGAACTTACCGTAGATGACAACGTCGCCGACCTGAACGTCCATGGGGATGCGCTCACCCTTGTCGTTGACCTTGCCGGCGCCAACGGCAACGATGGTGCCACGCTGCGGCTTCTCCTGAGCGTTGCTGGCGATATACAGACCAGAAGCGGTCTTCTGCTCGGCCTCGTCGGGCTTGACCAGAACACGATCTGCAAGCGGCTTCAAAGACGACATGCTTGTCTCCTCCTTTTTGGGCCGCGTGGTTATGCCACGCGAATTAACCCTTTTTTGTTTGCGTACGCGTTGAATGGTACCCACGAATGGCGGGTTATACAACACAGAGTCAAAAAATCTTATTTTTTGGCACTTAGATTTTCTGAATGCCGGGGGATAACTTAGCAGTGGCTCCCGGGGCGGACCGGAGGGCATGAAGTTTGCTGCTCTACAGTCCTGCGCAAGACGGAAAGCACATTAAGTGCTTTCCT
>URKG01000025.1 GCA_900548265.1 uncultured Collinsella sp. | reverse complement strand
TCAGCTGGGAGAGCGCGGGCTTTGCAAGCCTGAGGTCAGGGGTTCGATCCCCCTAACCTCCACCATGATGGACCTGTAGCTCAGTTGGTTAGAGCGTCCGGCTGATAACCGGGAGGTCACAAGTTCGAATCTTGTCAGGTCCACCATCAAAACTGTGAAGAGCCCTGGGGCATTGCCTCGGGGCTTTTTTCTTATCTGCGATAAATCTCATTTTGGTTTTGTGTGCTGTGCGAAAGATTGGGTAGTATAGCTATTCAATGCGGTGGAGCTGCCGCGTGTTAACCGCTACGTACCGGAGGTGTTCCATGGTTCGTGTCGACATAGAGACCATCGTCATGGCCGCCGGTCCCGTGCCATCGCTTATCGTGCTTCGCGAGCGCTGCGGCAAGTCGGACTCGCCCGCACCGCTGCGTTCCCTTTCCATTCAGACTGGTTCGTTTGAAGCTGCTGCCATTAGCCGCGGCATCGATAGCGGCCGCGCCGAGCGCCCGATTACCCATGACCTGTTGCTCGATACTGTTGGCGCCCTGGGCGCCAAGCTCGAGCGCATCGAGATCGTTCGCGCCGAGCCGCCGGTGTTCTACGCGACGATCGTCGTACTGGCCGATGGTGACGAACGCAAGATCGATGCCCGTCCCAGTGATGCCATTGCCCTTGCCGTGCGCAGCAATGCCCCCATGTTTGTGGAGGACGACATCATGAATCGCCTGGGCACTGTGTCTACCCACGCCGAGGAAGTCGACGACGAGCAAGAGTTCGAGAAGTTCGACGAGTTCGTCCATACGCTCTCCCCCGATGACTTCTAAATGCGGGGCGGCCAGGATGCGGAGCGTTCGCTGATGGCCGGCGGTATGTCGGCTGAGGCGGCGGCCGTTGCCCGCGAGGCCCAGATGCGGTCTGAGGCGTCCGAGGCGGCGCGCATTGCCTATGTGACGCAGGCCCGCACGATTCGCGAACGCCGCGGCTCGTTTATCAAGATGGTTGTCATCTCCGCCCTTGTCGCGGCAATCTGTTCGCGCCTTCGTGGTACAGTTGGTGCGCTTGGGTTTTCGATCTCTACGGGCCTGGTGATCTGGGGTGTGGTCGATGCAGTCATGCTGACTAGCCAGATCAAGGTGCTCGACAAACGCGCAGCGGATATGATGCGCGTCCGCGATGCCGCTGCTAAGATCGCCGCCGAGGCGCAAGAACTGTAACGACGCCAGACTCGATGGGAAGGTCTAAAGATGGCACAGGATATGCAGGACGCCGGTAACGTCTCCGCCGAGCTCGACGCCATGGTGTGCGATCTGATCGGCGCGTTCTTGGACGACCTTGCTGCCGGTGAAAACCCCGGCGTGGTCGTGGCAATTGAGGACGCCGCTTCCAACCGTTATCTGGCGGCGCTCGATGAGGATGGCGAAGAGGCGTGCCTCGAGGCGGCTACCAACTTTATCTCCGAGCACAAGATGGGTCTTAAGGACGAGGGCCTGGGCCGTATCGCTCGCTATGCCATCGGCTACACCGGCTGCGTCGAGATTGACGGCGGCTATCACGATGCTCTGCTCGTGAGCTTCTTCGAAACCACGCTCGAGAGTGGTTTTTCGGCATATGTGCTGTATGAGGGCATGGGCGCCGGCGATGGTTTTATGTGGAGCGACCCTGAACCTGCAGGTGAGGAAACCCCTCTCATCTAAAATCGCTAAAATAAACGAGTTTTCGGTAAAAGGCTCAATATTCCCGCTGAGCGTTGTATCGCTGGGCGGGCCGCATACGCGTGCCGGTTGTATATAGATAGAAGATAGGGGAACTACATGCGCGTAGACAATCTGAGGAACATCGCCATCATCGCTCACGTCGACCACGGCAAGACGACGATGGTCGACAAGCTCCTGCGTGCCACGGATGCCTTCCGTGCCAACCAGCAGGTCGAGGACCGCGTCCTGGATTCCAACGACCAGGAGCGCGAGCGCGGCATTACGATTCTCGCCAAGAACATCTCTATCGAGTACAAAGACGTCAAGATCAACGTCATCGACACCCCGGGCCACGCCGACTTCGGCGGCGAGGTCGAGCGCGTGCTGCGTATGGCCGACGGCGCCCTGCTGCTGGTCGACGCTTTTGAAGGCCCCATGCCCCAGACCCGCTTCGTACTGCGTCACGCTATCGACACCGGCCTTAAGATTATGATCGTCATCAACAAGATCGACCGTCCGGGCGCTAACCCCGAGAAGGCCTACAACGACTGCCTCGACCTTATGGCCGACCTGGGCGCCACCGACGACCAGCTTGAGTTCGCCATGGAGCACGTGGTCTACGCCAGCGCCATGAACGGCTTTGCCCGTCTTGACCCCAACGACGGCAACATGGACATGTATCCGCTGCTCGATATGATCATCGACGACATGCCCGCGCCCGAGGTTGACGAGAACGCCCCGCTGGCCATGCAGTGCGTGACCATCGACCACTCCAACTTCGTCGGCCGCATCGGTATCGGTCGCGTGTATTCCGGCGCCATTCACCAGGGCGACCAGATTCTGGTTGTGAAGAACGACGGCTCCAGCGCCACCGCTACCGTCAAGCAGCTCTTTACCTTCGACTACCTGGGCCGCACCGAGTGCCAGGAAGTCGGCGCCGGCGATATCGCCGCTGTCGTGGGTATTGAACGCACCGATATCGGCGATGTCTACACCGACCCCGAGAACCCCGTCGAGCTCGAGCCCATCGAGATCGACCCGCCGACCCTGTCCATCGTCTTTGAGGCTTCGACCTCCCCGCTCGTCGGTCGCGACGGCGACATCGTGGGCGCCCGTCAGCTCAAGGAGCGCCTGTTCAACGAGGCCGAGAACAACGTGACCATGAAGATCGAGGAGCTCGAGGACAAGAGCGGCGTCGAGGTCTCGGGCCGCGGCATTCTGCACCTGTCTGTTCTGATGGAGTCCATGCGCCGCGAGGGCTTTGAGTTCCAGGTCGGCCGTCCCCGCGTCCTGTTTAAGAAGGACGAGAACGGCAACAAGATGGAGCCTGTCGAGCAGGCCGTCGTTGAGTGCCCGGACGAGTACTCAGGCAAGGTCGTTGAGGTCTTCGGTACCTCCGGCGGCATCATGACGAGCATGGACACCTCGGGCATCGTGACGCACCTTGAGTTCAAGATCCCGACGCGCGGCATCATGGGTCTCAAGAACCGCATCATGAACGTCACCCACGGCGAGGGCGTGTTCTACCACACCTTCCTGGAGTACGGTCCTTACGCCGGCGAGATCGGTAACCGTCAGAACGGCGCAATGATCTCCATGACCACCGAGAAGGCCGTTGCCTATGCTCTGGGTACGCTGCAGGAGCGCGGCCAGCTGTTTGTTGAGCCGGGCACCGAGTGCTATGAGGGCATGATCGTGGGCGAGCGCAGCAAGGCCGGCGACATGGTCGTCAACATCGCTCGCACCAAGAACCTGGGCAACCAGCGTTCCTCGACCTCCGATATCTCCGTCCAGCTGGTGCCGCCCCGCACCTTCTCGCTGGAGGAAGCGCTGGAGTACATCGCCGACGACGAGCTGGTCGAGATTACTCCCAAGAACATCCGCCTGCGCAAGCGTCTGCTCAATGCTACCGACCGCAAGAAGGCTGCCGTTCGCGCCGGCCAGGTCAACAAATAAGTGCCGGGCTTTATAGCGTCTAACAAGAAAGGGCGTCGACCGCAATGGTCGGCGCCCTTTTTGGTGCAAGGGGACAGGTTACTTTGCACCACGGTGGAGGAGGTTATCCCCCGAGCGGCTTTCCAGCCAAAGTAAAGTTGTTTAAACATATACATAATTCCACAGGATATAACCGCTTTGATACAAAACCGTTAACAGATAAATATCAACTGGTATTACATTAAAAGACCTCTTTACCAGCGGTTTACATGACTGTTATCTATATTGTATTTTATGCATTGTGGCATAGACGAACCGTCTTAGAAGTTGCCCCCAATGGGTTCTTGCAATGCGCTAGGTAGGTTCTCGTAGATGTTGGGGCTTGTGTTCGATCCGACGATTCGCCGTATTCCACACTGTGTTGTAGGAATTAAGGGACAACTATGGACGCACACCGCTCACGGTCGCTGGGTATGGCGACCCTGGTCTTTATTTTAATTAGCCTTACCGCTGCAGTTTTTCACGGCGCAGCCCCCGTGCGCGCCGAGGATGCGACGACGCCGACGCCGATTGTGATTGATGAGAATACGGCGGACGTTACGGTTGGGCTGTATGCCGATAAGGAACGTCAGCAGCCTTTCGGTAAAGAGAGCTCACCCTCGATTACGACAGCCGATACTATCTACGGTTCTATGGAGGCTCATTTTTATGAGAATTGTGGGCCTACACCTGAAAGGCTTGAGGCGATCTATACCTTTCCCAATTCGATTGCTGTGGAGAACAACGAGGGCGGTGTCTTATGGACGGACGATACCGAGAATGCACAAAGGATGGGAACTTGGTACATAAAGGATAACAAGTTCGTTTTTAATTACGATGACAGCTATCTCAGCGGCCATCCCTCTTCGCTCTATGTGCGGATCAATTTCGAGTTTACGCTCAAAGACAAAGATGTAGATGACGGCAAAAAAGCCGAACTGAAATTTCCAGGCGTTGGCGAAGCTGTGCCGATTAAGATTCAAGATGGCGCAGTTGAGGGAAGTAAATCGGGTATCTTTTCTCAGGATAGCAGTACTGGAATTGCCAAGATAACTTGGACTATTATTCTGAGTGTTACGTCGCACGCAACGGATGTAAAGCTGATCGATACGCTC
This sequence comes from uncultured Collinsella sp., assembly GCA_900548265.1. Lineage (GTDB taxonomy): Bacteria > Actinomycetota > Coriobacteriia > Coriobacteriales > Coriobacteriaceae > Collinsella. The sequence goes on along the minus strand of URKG01000025.1, from coordinate 23,003 downwards.
GGCGACTACCTGGACTTTGACCAAAGCAGCTTCAAGCTCGATGGAAATCCTCTTGGTTCGTCCGTGAGCATCGAAGAGCGAACTGCAATATTGTCGCTAGGTAACCTTTCTCAGGGCGACCATACCGTTACCTACGAAACGACAGTTAGCAAGAACTTGTCTCTTTCTAATGGCACACCTACGCAAGGTAGGAATAGCGTACAAGCAACTTGGGGAAAAGCAAATCCCCAACAATCTCTTACGATTAACGGGGTGTCGGAACCGTTTCAATACGACATGATTCAAAAAGGGGCTGGCTCCGGAACATCGTCTGTCATCACTTGGAAGGTTGTGCTCAACAGGGGATCTCTCAAGGCCGATATGTCTGGCTACGCCTTTACCGACAAGCTCGATGGCAAGCAGGATTATATTGGCAACTACAAGGTCTACAAGGGAGAGACCGCCGATGAAAAACAAAAGATTGATGAGAGAACGCTGAGCGAGTCAGGGGATTCATTTAGCTATACGTTTAATCCAAAAGAGGGCGACCGGTATGCGACCTATTGCATCGTCTATCAAACCAAGCTGAAAGATGAGAAATCCTACGAAAAGGTAAGCAACACGGCAAGCGTGAAAAAAGAAGGTTCAGATCAGCCCTCCGGAGAAAGCACCGCATACTACAACCGTCCTTGGACGGGCAAGACCATTCGTAAAACACTGCTTAATCCGGATGAGGCATCTCGGACCGGAAAAGCAACTTGGCAATTACGCGTAGAGCTCCGTGATTACGTAAATGCGAAAAACCCAACATCCGTTCTTATCAAAGATACCATGCTGGCGGCTTGGAAGCAGACTATGGGGCCGGATACCTCCGATGGTCCTTCACATGTAATTACCATCGGGGATACCAAGCTGGACCAAGGTCCCGATTGGAAGTTTGAGGGAGGCGCAGATCTGTCGCAGAAAAGCAACCAACATAACTGCAATATCCGAATAACCAATATGGATAAAGTCAAAAAAGCACTGGATAAAGACCCTGAAGTGGTTATTACGTATAAAACGGTGACCGACGCACTTCCTGGTTGGTACTCTAACTTTGCCTCTGTTGATGGGTTTAGCGGCTATTCTGATTACGTTTTTTACTATGTTGAAAGCGAAACGAAGCCTTCGGTAGAGAAGAGCGTAAAAATAAATGAAGATGGTTCGCAGGCACGGTGGGATGAGGCGTTTGATTGGAAACCAGTTGATGGCTCGAACGACAAAGGTGCGTGGATTGTCGACTGGACGGTCTATGTCAATCGAGTTAAGACTCCTGCCGATGAATCTTATGGCGCGGGCAAGCTTAATGGTAAAGATGTCGTTGTTAAAGATGAGCTTCCTGATGGAATGAGTTATATCCCCTGTTCGGCTAAATATTCTTTGTATTCAAATCCCTACGGGACGGCGGTGCCCGGCCGCGAATGGGAACATGAGAGAGAAAAAACCGAGGCTTCGGGTGTCTTGCTGACGCCTGCCGTTGATCGTCGAGAGGTTACGTTTTCGATTCCAACGGAAAAGTTGAGTAACAATACAGGCTATGTGAAGCTGACGTATGCAACTGCTGTCAAGAGGTCAGTGGTCGACACGTCAAAGAACCTCGGCGAGCTTACGAACTCGGCGAGTGCGAGCTCGGATAATAAGGATTTTAAGGCGGGCTCTGATACCGTACAGATCAAGAACGACGTATTGTCAAAGACCGGTGCGTCAGTAAGTAATAGTAAACGAATTCACTACACGATTTTTGTTAATGAATCGGCGCTAGACCTAAAAGACGGAACCGACTACCTCGATCTATATGATGTGATGGATTCTAAGTGCACGTTTATCCCCTCGTCGCTTAGCGTATCTGAGCGCGATAACGGCGAATGGCGTGTGCTGACAAAAGAAAAATACAGGACGGCTCTTGATCTCTTTGTCGGAGGCGCTGGAAAGCAGCAGCGATTGACGTTGAGGCTTCCCGATGAGAAATATCTGAAAGTAGAATATGAAGTTCTGTCCGGTGAGTCTGGTACAGTTTCCCTTTCCAACGAGGCACAGCTTGAAGGTATTGCAGGCGGGTATGTGAAACACGAACGTGAATATGACATAGATGCCGGCGCATCGGGAGGCGGAACGGGGCACGGCATTGTGGTCCACAAAGTGGATGAAAAGGACGTTACCGCGCCGTTGGCTGACGCTACGTTCACACTCTATGCGATTGACATGGATAAGGCGCAGGACAGTGCCGGCGTTGAGGGCGCAAAGACGTTTTTTTCTGACGGAACGACTGGCCCTGACGGAAGTGTGACTTTTGGAACGAGTTCGGGAACGAGTTCGGGCGCCATGGCATCCTGCAAGCTTTACTGCCTCGAAGAGACGACGGCGCCTCCTGGATATCGCGCCGCTCAACCAACATGGATTCTGCTCAAGGGCAGCGCGGACGACGGGCAATACGAGCAAGCCATGAATACGGCGAAATCTTTGCTTGGTGCCAATACGGAGATAACGTCAGATGCAGAGATTTGGGTGTATGACGCGCCCCTTGAAGGCAAAGCGACGATAAAAGCAAAGAAAGTGCTTAAAGGCGGAACCTTCAGGGAAGGTCAGTTCTCGTTCGCGCTCAAGGACGCCGAGGGCAAAGTGCTCCAGACGGTGACCAATAATGACAAGGGAAATGTCTCCTTTGACGTCAAGTACAACAAGGCGGGAACCTATACCTACACCATCTCCGAGGTCGAGCCCGAGGGCGCCGTCGACCATGTTAAAGATCACATCACCTATGACAGGACCGTGTACAACGTCACGGTTAAGGTAACTAATGGCACGGACCAGCTCAACGTCGTAGTTACCTATGGCAAGGGCTCTCAGGATCCGCCAACCTTTACCAACAAATACTCGACCACGCTTCCCGAGGCGGGCGGGGCTGGCTTGACTATGACGTATTTGGCTGGCGCATCGTTGCTGTGCTTTGCCGCGACGTGGATGCATGCTCGCCGCCATCGCGATCAAGATCGAGGTGGTCGCCGTGAGTAGGCTTAGCCGCCGCTTGTTGACCGTCATGATGGTGGCCATGATGGCTATCCTTGCTTTTGCAGTGTCGCCCGAGACGGTCCGTGCTGCCGATGCCGGGGTCATCACGATTAGCGGCGACGTCGCGACGCAATACGATGCGTACCAGCTCTTTTCGGCAACTGTTGCCGATAAGGCCGGCTCCGATCAAAAGGTTGCGACGGACTTGGCGTGGGCGAATGATGCCGTTTGCCAGGCCGTTCTCCCTGTGCTTCATGATGCGGGGCTTGATAGCTCGGCATCGACGGCGCAAGCGGCAGCCGAATGGATGAATGCCGACGGACGCATGACGACTGCGCTGACGGCAAAACTTGCCCGCGCAATTGTCGAAGCAGGCGCCGCCTCCGTGGGCCTTAACGCGGGCACGGCGGCCGAGCTGCCCTGTGGCTACTGGCTCATCGTTGTCGACGACGACGCCATCGCTCAGGGCGAGGCCGGCACCGCGCCGATCATGGCCCTGGTCGGCGGCAGCGCCGTCACCGTCAAGCCCAAGGCCGCGACGCCCAAGGTGGCCAAGCACGTGCTGGAGGACAGCACCGCCGCATGGGGCAAGGCCGCCGACGCCACGGTCGCCGACGACCTGTACTGGCGCCTCTCTGCCACGGTCCCGGCCGGGCTCACGGCCTACGACGCCTATACGGTGCAGTTCGTCGACACCATGAGCGTGGGGCTCGACCCCTCCAAGGTCGCCACGAGCATGCGCATGTACGTGGCGGCGGGCGCGGACGGCGGCTTCGATGTGGTCGCATGTGAGGGCGGCAACGTCAGCTCGACGCCGGCTAAAGGGTGGACAGACATAACTTCACGGTGCAAGGTCTCGGTCGAGGGCAATGCCTTCACCGTGCGTACCGGCGACCTCATCGCCGCGCTCGGCGGGGCAGACGCCTTTACCTCGGGCGCCCGCGTGGTCGCTGTCTACAATGCGCCGTTGGGGGCCAACTGCAATCGAGGCGCTACCAAGGGCAATCCCAACGAGGTCTTCCTGCGTTACCCGCGCTCTCCCCTCGCCGACCTGTCCGTCGACGCCGGATTCACCCGCACGCCGAGTGACGATGCGACGGTCTACACCTGGGGACTCAGTCTGATCAAGCGCTCAAGCTCGGACGATGAACCGCTCGCGGGCGCCAAGCTGCGCATCATCGATGACGGCGGGCGCATTCTAACGACCGACGGCGCGTGGTCGACGGATGCCGGCGCGTGCGTCACCACCGGCGCAGATGGCCATGTGGAATTGAACGGTGTGGACGCGGGTGTCTACACCGTCGAAGAGGTCGCGGCTCCCAAGGGCTACACCGCCTTTGAGGGCAAACGTGCGGTGACAGTTACGGCCGAGGGCCTGGACGTTAAACAGGTAGCAGCAGCGAAGCCCGAGGTGACCGTGTCGGCCGAGAGCTCCCTACGGGTTGATACCGCCGATGCCGGGACGGGTTCGATTGAGCTGTCGGTGCTCAACACCCCAAGCAAAGAAGCAAGTCGAAGCTTTATGCCCTCGACGGGAGATAGAGCGTTGGTGCTGGTGGCGGTTTTGGCTGCCATCGGAGTGGCGGTTATTGTTGTCGCGCTCGTCATCAAGCGGGGAGGAGGTCGCCGTGAAAAATAATTGCCCCCCTTGTTCAATGGCGTACTGCCTCCGTAGCGAGTGACGCGCAGGTCCATCGGCCTGATGATCATTGGTTTTGAAAAAGTTACTAGAGAACCCTCCAAGAAAAGCGGGGCACCCGGTCGATGCGATCGGGTGCCCCGCTTCGTTTGTTGGTGCAAAGTAACCTGACCCCTTTGCACCACCACAAAGGTGCTTGGCATCTTTGTGGTGGTCGGCGGCTAAGCGGTGGGGAGTCCTGGCGTGTTAGCTGGCTGCTGCGGTTTGAGGTGGGCGTTGCGCCAGATGATCTGGATAACGTAGCCGAGCATAAAGACAAAGGCTACGCTGCTGATGAAGCCACCTACGAGGGGAAGCCCCGTGAGGGCGCCTGCGATTACGCCGCCCACGGCTGCCATGGCGTAGCGGTTCTGGCTGTTTCCGACCATGCGCGCGATCGCGCACCCCGCAAAGGCGCTCGACACCAGTGCGATGCCAATAACACCGCACAAGAGGGCTCCGGCAAGCGACAGACCAGCGATAGAGATAATTAGCAGTAGGACGGCGGGGACGATAGCAATCGTGCCCAGAAGACCGCTCACCCACAGGGGCATGGGGCGCTGGTGGAGCATGCCGGCGGCGCTGGCGGTCGCGCGCGGAAAGACGAGCTCGAGCAGCAGAGCGACAAAGCAGGTCGAGAGTGCCGCGGCGACGATACCGCCGATGACATCGTTAACGGTGGAAGTATCCTCGTTCTCGGTGCGGTCGATCTTGAGCGCGCCTACCTCGGCTCCTGCGGCACGCTCGGGGTCCTCGGAGACGTGCGCGTTCACGGTGCCGGTGATGTGGGCGTTCTTGCCCAGGATGAGCTTGTCGGCCCAAACCTCGACATCGCCCTCGACGGTGCCATCGATGGTCACCGTGTCGCCCGCAAGCGCTGCCGACTTGGTAGAGCCGCGCAGGGCAACCGTCTCGCCTATCGCGTAAAAACAGTTGGCGGTGCTGTCGGAATTGAGCACAACGTGCTGACCGACGACCGTGACGCTGCCATCAACCGTGGTCTTGGCGATATCGATAGTGCGTGCCGCCAAGCGGACGGCGCCGCCCACCGTGCAGTCGCGGATGGAGAGGCTCTCGCCTGCTGCAATTATGTCGCGGCCGATGGACGCATCGTCCAAGTTGAGGGCCTGACCTGCCCAGTACAGGTCACCTTCGACGCCGGACGAATTGGCGTCATTGTCGGTCGCAAGTACGTTGCCTGCGGTGTCCGTGCCGGCGAACGACGCCGTGGGAAGCGCGGTGACCGCTAGAGCGATGAGCGCGAATAAGATCGTGATGCGGCCCCACGCTTTACGGCGCTGGGTCGACGGGAATTGATTACAGGGCATAGTGAATCCTTCGTCAGATGCTCGACATGCACCTAACAGGGTACCCAACGCGTGGGCGCTCTAAAAGAACCTCTCGGTTGCATTTCGAAGGATGAGCCCGCGCCACCTACTTTTTGCGGTGCAAAAAGCGTGCGATGTCATCCTCGGTGGGGCTTTTGATATCAAAGCGCAGCGACAGCCAGCGTAGTCCCATGGTCACCACGACGCAAACGACCAGTGCGACGACATTGCTGACCAAGCCGCTCATGACAAGGCAAACATAGCTTGCCGATCCGGCGATGGCCGCGATGGCATAGAAGTTGGTGCGCTGGAAGATACCCGGCACCACACCCATAAAACCATCTCGCAGCATGCCGCCGCCCACCGCGGTAAAAAAGCCCATCATGATGCACACCGCCGGCGCAAAGCCGTAGACCAGCGCCTTGTCTGCGCCGGTTGCCGCATAAATACCCACCGAGATGATATCGAGCAGGGGAATGAGCTTTTCGGGCTTGTCGACGATTGCCGGGAAGATGTAGATGATGGCCGCGGTGGCGATGGAGAGCGGGAGCGCCATCGGTTGGTTGAGGATGTAGACGTTGCCCACCTGCAGCGTCATATCGCGCAAAAGACCGCCGCCCAGTCCACAGACCACGGCGAGCGCGACGGCGCCCACCAGGTCGAGTTTGTGCTCGCGTGCGACCAACACGCCCGAGATCGATGCCGCGACGACGGCGAACATCTCGAGCCAAAACGGGATGGCAACCATGGCATCCGAGGCGTGTGCGGTAACGATCATAGCGGCGGCAACGGGCAAGATGGGGTCCTTTGAGTAACGGGTTTAGACAATGCCCGTACATAGTACATGTTCGGCGCCGATTGCGACCCTATTGCTCGGCAAACGGTCGGGACTGGGTACGGTCATAGGTTCCATGTTTGGGGATCCGGGTTGATGCTGAACGCGATGGGGGCGTGGTCGAATAGGAGGGATGTCCAAATTTTGAGCTCCGCTCAAAATTTATCCGGTCGGCTTGCGCCGACCGCGCTGCGCTAAAAACGCGCCACGGGCGCGTTTTCTTTACGCTCCGCGCCCTGGCGGGTTCGAATCCCTCCTCCTCCGCCGTATTTGCTTGTTAGGGACTCAAAACAAAAAAGCTCCCATTCCCGGGAGCTTTCTCAACCAAAATGGCGGAGGAGGAGGGATTCGAACCCTCGTGACCTTATACAGGCCAAACGGTTTTCGAGACCGCCGCATTCAACCACTCTGCCACCCCTCCGCGTGGGGTAAAAACAAAGCAGGCTCGAAGGCCTGCTTTGGAATTAACTGGCGGAGAGTCAGGGATTTGAACCCTGGAGACGCTTTTGACGCCTACACGATTTCCAATCGTGCTCCTTCGGCCACTCGGACAACTCTCCGTTAAATGCGAAAGTCAGTATACACGAGGAATCGCAAAGTGCAAACAGAAAAGTTGGCATTTTTTAAAACGCTTGGCCGCGCTTGGCGTTGCAGTGGGGTTTGAGGTGCCAAAAAACGGCTTCCGACCAGCGTGGTTGATCAACTCAATTGTTCAAAAGGGGTATTCATAAGCGACTTGGCAATGAATTTAAAAATCTTTGGGTGGTGCTGTGGACCACTGGTATGCATTTTGCGACCACAGCCTTGTGCCCGTTGACCTGCGGCTTGGCTCAGCTTGTCCCCACGGCACCGTATCTTGTCCACAGATCTGTCAAGCTTTTGGTCGGCATTTGGTTGGAATGCGCATGAAACGTGGTGCGAGTATGGGCATATGTGGAGGTCATGAGGTTGTAGCTGCAAATTATTGCAGCCTAGGAGGTTGAAAGATATTATTACCAAGTCTTTTCCTGCTTCAGGCGCACCTTCACGACCTGAAGCCACATTTGCCCAGAGGAGGTGACAATATGAAGGCTTATGAACTGCTGTTCTTTGTTGACCCGTCGCTCGACCCCGAGACTCGTCTCGCTGTTATGAAGCGTATCGATACCACGATCGCTGAGGGCGCTGGCAAGGTCGACTCCGTTGACGAGTGGGGCAAGCGCAAGCTCGCCTACGAGATCAACGACCTCACCGATGGTGACTACACCCTCATCAACTTCCACGCAGATCCTACCCAGATCGCCGAGCTTGATCGCGTCCTGCGCATCACCGACGCTGTGGTCCGCCACATGATCGTCCGTCGCGACGACCAGGAGTAAGACTGTCGTTTTGGACTGGGCTTGTGCCCCAAGAGGAAGTAGTGAGTTATGAGCATCAATCGAGTGAACATCACCGGTAACCTCACCCGCGATCCCGAGCTGCGCGCCACCGCCGGCGGAACCCAGGTTCTGTCCTTTGGCGTCGCCGTGAACGATCGTCGCCGCAACGCGCAGACTGGCGAGTGGGAGGACTATCCCAACTTTGTCGACTGCACCATGTTCGGCACCCGCGCCGAGGCCGTGAGCCGTTTCCTGGCAAAGGGAAACAAGGTCGCGATCGAGGGCAAGCTGCGCTACAGCTCTTGGGAGCGCGACGGCCAGCGCCGGAGCAAGCTTGAGGTCATCGTCGATGAGATCGAGTTTATGAGCTCCCGTGGTGGCCAGGGTGGCTACGATCAGGGCGGTTACGCCCCCGCAGCGCCCGCGCCCGCAGCACGTCCTGCCGCACCGGTGGCCACGCCGCCTGCGGTCGACGTCTACGATGAGGACATCCCGTTCTAAGGGTTGTTCACCTATTTTTGAGTGAGAGGCGGCTTCGGTTCGCCGAAGTTGCCAAATGAAAGGTATTTTGACATGGCTAATGATTTTTCTGCACGTCAGCCGCGTCGTAAGTACTGCCAGTTCTGCAAGGAGAACACTGAGTTCATCGACTATAAGGACACTCAGCTTCTCCGTAAGTACATGACCGACCGTGGCAAGATCAAGCCCCGTCGCGTCACTGGCGCTTGCACGCAGCATCAGCATGACATCGCCAACGCCATCAAGCGCGCCCGCGAGATGGCTCTCCTGCCGTACACCGTCCCCGTGGTTTCCTCTCGTGGCAACCGCGACCGCGGCTAAGAAGGGAGACGCATCATGAAGGTTATTCTTCTCGATGAGATCAAGGGCAAGGGCGGCGAGGGTGACGTCGTAGAGGTCGCTCAGGGTTACGCTGAGAACTTCCTGTTCCCCAAGAAGCTCGCTGTTGCCGCCACCAAGGGCAACCTCAAGCAGCTTGACGAGCGTCGCAACAACATCGCCAAGCGCGAGGCCGTCCGTCTGGCTACCGCCAACGAGACCAAGGCTGCCTTCGAGGGCAAGACGGTCACCGTTGACGTCAAGGTCGGCGACGAGGGCATCCTCTTTGGCTCCGTTACCGCCGCTATGATCGCTGACGCCATCAAGGCTCAGCTCGGTATGGACATCGACCGCAAGCGCGTCGAGCTCGGTAAGCCCATCAAGGTTGCCGGTGCCCACACCGTTGCCATCTCGCTGTACCGCGAGATCAAGGCCGAGGTTGTCGTTCTCGTCGGCGTTACCGCCGAGGAGCTCGCTGCCGAGGCTGAGGTCGAGGAGGCCGCTGAGGTCGCCGAGGCCGAGACCGCCGAGGTCGAGACTGAGGCTGCTGCCGAGTAGCATTTGCTGCAACGCAACAATCTTGTTCTAAGAAGGGCGCTCTGGGAAACCAGGGCGCCCTTTTGTTTTTTGCGCTGAGTGAGTGTCATAGTGAACGTCGCGTCGAAGTCCTGTGTACAGGACCGTTCATCCGTTTGGTTCGGTGATGATTGGCCGCGTGCGGCGCGTTTTGGGACCGTGGCTGATACTATGGATGCTCGCAAGCGATATGAATGAGGATGCTCATGGCATATGACGATAGGGAGACCGGGCTGACGGTTGAGGACCGCGGCTCAAAGTTGGGTCTTCCCCAAAACCAAGATGCAGAGGCCAATGTACTGGCCGCTATGCTGCTATCGCCCGAGGTGGTCGAAGAGGCCCAGGTCGAGCTGCAGCCCGATGACTTCTACCGGCCCATTCATAAGACCATCTATACCGCGATGGTCGATATGTACAACAGCCGCATTCCCATCGACTCCATCTCGCTGATCGATTACCTGCGAAGCATCAACAAGCTCGATGCCGTGGGTGGCGAAGCGTACATTTTGGAGTTGATGGGTCAGACCCTGTCGCTCGTGAACTGGCAGCACCATGCCGCCATCGTCCGTCGCGACTCGATGCTGCGCGAGCTGATCGGCGCCACCAACGAGATTAACGCGCTGGCCTATAACGCCCCCACCGACACCAAAGAGGTCGTGGAGCTGGCCGAGAGCAAGCTGCTCAAGGTTACGGCACGCGAGGTCAAGTCGAGCTACAAGACGCTGACCGAGTTTATGGTCGAGGCCTATAACGAGGCCGAGGAAGTGTGCCAGGCCGGTGGCCAGGCTGCGGGCGTGCCCACGGGCTTCCCGTCGCTCGACCGCATGCTCATGGGTTTTCGCGAGGGTCAGCTCATCATCATCGGCGCCCGTCCTGCCGTGGGTAAGACGTCGTTCGCTCTGAATCTGGCGCTCAACGCTGCCGCTGCCGGTTATACCGTCGGCTTCTTCTCTCTGGAGATGTCGGGCAAGGAAATTGCCCAGCGTCTGATTTGCGCCTACGCCATGATCTCGATCAGTGACTTCCGCATGGGTCGCATTAGCCCCGAGCAGTGGGCCAATATCAACGAGGCCACGCAGACCTTGTCCAAGCTCGATATTCTGATTGACGATACGCCCGGCACCACAGTGACCGAGATTCGCGCCAAGAGCCGCCGCATGCTCCATAACAAGGAGAAGGCAATCATCATCCTGGACTACCTGCAGCTGGTGAGTCCCCCACCGGGACGCCGCTCCGAGAGCCGTACCGTCGAGGTTTCGGAGATGTCGCGTGGTCTTAAGATCATGGCCAAGGAGCTCAAGATCCCGCTCATCGCGCTGTCACAGCTCTCGCGTCAGGTCGAATCCCGTACCGGCAAGCGCCCGCAGCTTTCCGACCTTCGTGAATCGGGCTCCATCGAGCAAGACGCCGATATCGTTATGTTCTTGGACCGCTCCGCCGACGAGGCCGAAGCCTCGCGCGACGATCGACCCGACGAGGGCGTTACGCGTATCGTCGTGGCCAAGAACCGTTCGGGCCCGATCGGCGACGTCGACCTGATGTTCCTGCCGGCATCTACCAAGTTCTATGAGCTTGATGGGGCACATGCCGAGGAGTAGGACAGGCGCCCGTTGCACGGGTATACTGGGAATGTTTTGTGCTTCTGCGTGCCGGCGTGGCGCGCAGACAGTCCATGAATGTAAGGAGTAAACATGCCGTCAACCGTTTTGGTCGGTGCCCAGTGGGGAGATGAGGGCAAGGGTAAGATTTGCGACCTGGTCGCCGGCGACTTCGATGCCGTCGTGCGCTACTCGGGAGGCAACAACGCCGGCCACACCATCGTCGTCAACGGCAAGAAGTACGGCCTGCACCAGGTGCCCTCCGGCATCATGTATTCCGACCACGTGTCGGTGATCGGTAACGGCTGCGTCGTCAACCCCAAGGTTGTCCTTGAGGAGATCGACATGTTCGAGGCCGACGGCATCACCACCAAGAACCTCAAGATTAGCGGCAACGCGCATGTCATCATGCCGTACCACATTGATCTGGATGGCGCCTTTGAGCAGAAGCTCGGCAAGAAGAACATCGGTACCACCAAGCGTGGCATCGGTCCGTGCTATCAGGACAAGATGGCCCGCATTGGCCTGCGCATGCAGGACATGCTGGATGAGGCGCTGTTCCGCGACAAGCTGGAGACCGCTCTCGCTCGCGTGAACCCCGAGCTCGAGCTCATCTACAACCTGCCCACCTACACCGTGGACCAGATTTGCGACGAGTACCTGCCGATGGCCGAGCGCCTGCGCCCCTACATCACCGAGACGAGCCTGCTGCTCAACAACATGATCGACGAGGGCAAGGACCTGCTGTTTGAGGGCGCCCAGGCGACGCTGCTCGACATCGACCACGGCACCTATCCGTACGTGACGTCTTCCAACTGCACCGCCGGCGGCGCCATTACCGGCTCCGGCGTGGGCATGAAGAACGTCGACCGCGTGCTGGGCGTCATGAAGGCCTATATCACCCGCGTCGGTTCGGGCCCCATGCCCACCGAGCTTTCCTATGAGTCCGAGGCCGGTCACACGCTGACCGAGGAGGGCTACGAGTACGGCGTGACCACCGGTCGCCGTCGTCGTTGCGGCTGGTTTGACGGCCCTATCGCCAACTATGCCTCGCGCGTCAACGGCCTCACCGACATCGCCCTGACCAAGCTCGACGTGCTTTCGGCCTTCGACACCATCAAGGTGTGCGTGGCCTACGACGTCGATGGCGAGCGTTACACGAGCGTGCCCGAACACCAGGTGCGCTTTGAGCATGCCAAGCCCATCTACGAGGAGCTCCCTGGCTGGAAGTGCGATATCACCGGTTGCCGCAGCTTTGACGAGCTGCCGCAGGAGGCTCAGGACTACGTGGCGTTTATTGAGGATCTGGCACACACCCGCGTGACGTTCATTGGCGTTGGCGCTGGTCGCGAGCAGATCATCAACCGATTCTGGAAGTAATCGGGACTATTTGGTTATTGCGATATACCCCTTTGCAGCCCGGACGGGCGGCCGAGGGGTATATTTGCTTGCAAAGGGCTCGCGCGGAGCGGGCCATTCATCCATAGAGGAGGCACCCTTGAAGGCGGACACTCAAACCATCGACATCCTGTTGTTGGGCAGCGGCGGCCGTGAGCATGCTTTGGCAGCTAAGCTCGCAGCATCACCGCGCGCCGGCAAGCTCTACATTGCGCCGGGTAACGGCGGCACCGCGAGCTGCGGCGAGAACGTTGTTCTCGACGACTGCGATCCTGCGGCCGTGGCGGCGTTTGCGCAGAGCCACGGATGCGGACTCGTGGTAATTGGCCCCGAGGCTCCGCTCGTGGCGGGCGTGGCCGACGCCGTGCGCGCGGCGGGTATTCCCTGCTTTGGCCCGGGTGCCGAGGGCGCCCAGATGGAGGGCTCCAAGCTGTTCTCCAAGCAGCTCATGGAGCGTGCGGGCATTCCGACGGCAGCCTATGGTTCGTTTACCGACGAGGCTTCGGCTCTCGCCTACGTGCGCGAGCAGGGCGCCCCGCTGGTCGTCAAGGCCGACGGCCTTGCCGCGGGCAAGGGCGTTATCGTGGCGACCGAACTTGAGCAGGCCGAGGAAGCCGTGCGCGAGTGCTTTGGCGGCACCTTTGGCGATGCCGGCAACACCGTGGTTATCGAGGAGATGCTCGTTGGTCCCGAGTGCTCGCTGCTGGCCTTTACCGACGGCAAGACCGTGCGCCCCATGGCCACCTCGCAGGACCACAAGCGCGCGCTCGAGGGCGACAAGGGCCCCAACACCGGCGGCATGGGCGTCTACAGCCCGGTGCCCATCGTGACTGACGAGGAGCACGCCACCATGGTGAAGGTCATGGAGCAGACCGTGGCCGAGCTCGCTGCCGAGGGTATCGACTACCGCGGCTGCCTGTACGGCGGCTTTATGCTCACGCCTGCCGGCCCCAAGGTACTGGAGTTCAATGCCCGCTTTGGCGACCCCGAGACGCAGGTCGTGCTGCCGCGCCTTAAGAACGACCTGGTCGAGGTCATGCTCGCCTGCGCCAACTGCGAGCTCGATCAGATTGAACTCGACTGGCGCGACGAGTGGGCCGTGGCCGTTGTCCTGACGAGCGCGGGCTATCCCGGCAGCTACGAGAAGGGCAAGGTCATCACCGGTATCGCCGATGCCGAGGCCATGGAGAACGTGACCGTGTACCACGCGGGCACTGCCGTGGTGGACGGCCAGCTCGTGACCAATGGTGGCCGCGTGCTTGCCGTGACCGCTCTGGGCGACACGTTCGAGAACGCTCGCAACCTTGCCTACGAGGCCTGCGAGAAGATTGTTTTTGAGGGCAAGACCCTGCGCCACGACATCGGCCTGCGCGCGCTGCGCGGCCGCGACGCCTGGGATGCCTAAAATCCGAGAGGAATGAGACGGATGGACGAGAAGAACGAAGAGCTCGTGGACGCGCAGATCGTCGAAGAGGACAGCCGCATGTATGGGCACGCCGAGGGCGAGCCTGGTGGCGAGGTCGCTGACGAGCCGGCGCTGGTGCTGGGCGACGACGACCCGCACGATACCGAGCTGCACGAGAAGATTCTTTCGGAGGAGTGCGCCTGGAAGGGCAAGATCCTCGACGTCCACCGTCTTGAGGTTGAGCTGCCCAACGGTCACCGCAGCGCCCGCGATATCGTTCGCCATCCGGGTGCGGCGGCCGTTGTAGCACTGACCGAGAGCGGCAAGATCATACTGGTGCGTCAGTACCGCACCGCCATCGACCGCGTGACGGTCGAGATTCCCGCCGGCAAGCTCGATCCAGGCGAGGACCCGCTCGATTGCGCCAAGCGCGAACTGCATGAGGAGACGGGCTTTAGGGCTGGTCGTATTCGCTTTTTGACGTCGATTGTCACGTCCTGCGGTTTTTGCGATGAGATCATTCATATCTACCTGGCCACCAAGCTCGAGTTCGACGCGCCCAACCCCGATGATGACGAGTTTGTCAACGTGGACCTGGTGCCGCTGCACGAGCTGATCGACGCCGTGCTCGACGGCAAGATCGAAGACGCCAAGACCGTCGTAGGCGCCTTGGCCTGCGATAGCATCGCGCACCGACTAGGCGGGGCCGAACTCTAGGTTACGCGGTTTTACCAAACCGCGTAACGAGTCGACGCTGCAAACGCCCCTAAGCGGCAATCAGCCTTTCAATCGTCGCTCGCGTACCGAAGTACGCGTCGCTCCTCTTTCAAGGCACCTTGCTCGCTTAGGGACGTTTTCGCTGACGTTGCCAGAACATCGGCGTTATGCTTGTTGGGCTGCTTTTCTTTCAACTCGAACGGTTCAACCAGATTTCTCACCCTATTTATTTCTCCCCGAGGACTGCATGTTTAAGCGTTTTCTTTCTTATTACAAGCCCCAGATGGGGCTTTTTGTTGCCGATACCATTTGCGCCCTGGTGCTTGCCGCCATTGACCTGGCGTTTCCCATTATCCTGCGCAATCTGACCGGCGGGCTCTTTACCCAGGGGCAGGCTGCTATTATGCAGGCGCTCGGTATGATCGCGGTTGGCCTGGTGCTGATGTATGCCATCCGTTGCGCCTGTCGCTACTTTGTGAGTTACTGGGGCCACGTGATGGGCGCGCGCATGGAGTCCAAGATGCGCGAGGACCTGTTCGATCAGTACGAGCGCTTTAGCTTTGCGTACTTCGATCGCAACAGCTCGGGTGACATGATGAGCCGCGTGGTCAACGACCTGTTCGATATCTGCGAGGCGGCACACCACGTGCCCGAGTGGATTATCATCTGCGGCATCGAGATCGTCGGTTCGTTTGTGATTCTCTTTGCTATCGCCCCGGTGCTGGCGCTTGCCATGGCCGTGGTGACGGCGGTGTTTGCGGTCATCATGTTTTGGCAGAACATGCGCATGCGCGAGGTCTTCAGCGACAACCGCAAAAAGATCAGCGGTATTAATGCTCAGCTGCAGGATTCGCTGGCGGGCATGCGCGTGGTCAAGAGTTTTGCGAACGAGGGGGCCGAACGCTCTAAGTTTCGCGCCTCGAACGACCGCTATCTTTCGTCCAAGGAGAATATGTATCACGCCATGGGCATCTATACTGCGACGTATGGCCTGCTCTCTGGCGTGCTGTACGTGATTGTGGTGCTGCTGGGTGGTTGGCTCGTTGCCCAGGGTCAGCTGCAGGCAGTCGATATGGCAACCTTTGCACTCTATATTTCGCTGTTCTGCACCCCGCTCGAGACGCTTGTGAACTCGGCTGAGACGTATCAGAAGGCCATCGCCGGCTTTAAACGCATGGACGAGGTGCTTTCGACCGCCCCGGATATCCAGGATAAGCCGGATGCCGCGGACCTGCAGGTGACGGCTGGCGCGGTTGAATATCGCGACGTGTGCTTTAGCTACGAGGATGTTGAGTTGGGCGAGGGCGGCGCTGACGGACGCCCTGTTATCGACCACATGGATCTGTCCATCAAGCCCGGACAGACCATTGCCCTGGTTGGCCCCTCGGGCGGTGGCAAGTCCACAACGTGTTCGCTGCTGCCGCGCTTTTATGACGTGGCTGAGGGATCCATCAGCATCGACGGGCAGGACGTGCGCGACGTGACGCAACAGAGTTTGCGCCGTGCTATTGGCCTGGTGCAACAGGATGTTTATTTGTTTGACGGTACGATTGGCGAGAACATCGCCTACGGCAAGCCAGGCGCCACGGCAGAAGAGGTCGCCGAGGCCGCCCGCCGCGCCAATATTGATGCCTTCATTGAGTCCCTGCCGCAGGGCTACGACACGGTCGTGGGCGAGCGCGGCAGCCGTCTTTCGGGTGGTCAAAAGCAGCGTGTCGCCATTGCGCGCGTGTTTCTCAAGAATCCCAAGATCCTTATTTTGGATGAGGCGACGAGTGCTCTGGATAACGAGAGCGAGGAGGCGGTGCAGGAGTCGCTCGAGCGCCTGGCGCGCGGTCGCACCACAATCATCATCGCCCACCGTCTCTCGACCATTAAACATGCTGACGAGATTGCGACCGTCGAGCATGGTCGCGTTGTGGAACGTGGTACGCACGAGCAGCTTCTCGCCCGTGGCGGCACCTATGCCCGTTACTATCGAATGCAGTTCGAAGGTGCGCGTGCGCACGAGCTCGACTGATTGATACGACAGGAAGTTTATGGCTGACAAGAACCCTTTGACTCCGGAAGAAGTGACGGAGTTATTCTCCGAAATCGATGCATCCGGCGTCTTGGATCCGACGCTCGCCAAAAAGCGTACCGAGCGCATGCGCGAAAAAGAGGCCGCGGCCAAGCGCGGTGACAAGGCGACGCTGGCGCGGCTGCGCAGCGAGGATCGCGCGAGCCAGGCAAAACATATCGACCCGCTGTCCGAGGATGATCCTTCGGGCTCGCAGGTGAGCCATACCATTACGAAGACCGCCATGGCCGTAGTTATTGGCATTCTGGTGTTGATCGTGGGCATGCAGATTGGCTACGGCGTGATGCGCCGCCTGAACACCGCCAACCTGTCCGAGAGCGTTTCGGTCGATACCGTTTCTACAGCACTCAAGGGTGGACTCGAGTGGGGCAACGGCTTTACGCAGTTCCCGCTCGACTTTAGTGTCGACGAGGCGGACGAGCGCACGGGTACGGTAGAGGTGACGGTGTTGGACACGTCGTCTGCCAACGAGCTCGAGCTGCTGTCTAACGGGCAGATTCAGGCTGCGGCACTTGCGACCAACGCGTTGCTCAACGATAAGATCGACCGCGTGGTGTATAACGTGCACGCCTATATCGACGAGGACAGCAAGATTCAGCACGACTCTTTCTTTGGCATGTTTCCCGCACGGGGCCATCAGAGCGCCATTTTGACGTTTGTGTGGACCAAGAGCTCGTCAAATGCCACGAGCATCGACTGGAAGATGCGTATCGTGAGCATGGACGACACGATTGCCGAGCGCATCCAAAAGCAGGTGAACTCGGTGTCGTCACTGATTGAGGACCCGGCGGTAAGCCAGACCAAGATTACGGAAGAAAAGGCCGAGCGCGACTTGGAACATCGCCTGCACGGTCGCGAGATCTTCCGCGGTGGCAAGCCCGACCGCACACCGTCCGATCTGCTTGAGCAGGATAAATAAGACGCCATCATCCCGCGTGAGCCAAGTGCCCGCGCGGGATGATTTTTCTGGGACGGGGATTAAATAATCATTCTGAGAGCGGGACTTTGTCGCCAACTGCATACATGGCAGACTGATTTTTCAATCCCCGTTCCAGAAAAATCATTATGCATAGAAAGTCATAATTATCATTTCGTAAACATTTCGATGAAATTAACGCCATGGCGCATACTTGCGGTTAAAATACCGCAAGGCCTAACTACCAACCTTTAAGCCGGTCCGGAGAGACCGGGAAGGAGAATTATGGCGAACAACCATACTGCGGGCACTGCTGCCCGCACCTTCGCGCCCAGCGAGCTTTGCCAGCGCATGCTGGCCAAAACCAGCAAGGGCACCTGCGGTCCCTGCATCCTGTACCTTGAGGATGGGACCGTTTTTTATGGCCGTGCATGTGGTGCCGAGGGCACTGCGACCGGCGAGGTCTGCTTCAACACCTCGCTTGAGGGCTACTTTGAGGCCATGACCGACCCGAGCTATGCCGGCCAAATCGTAACCATGACCTATCCGCAGATCGGTAACTACGGCATCGACGAGACCGACGTCCAGTCGGCCTTCCCCGGCGACGCCGCACGCCCCGCGAGTGCTCCCGCCATGCGCGGCATAATCGTCCGCGACATGTGCGCTACGCCTTCCAACTGGCGCTCGGCCGTCAGCGTGCCGGAATACCTGCGTGCCCACGGCATCGTCGCTATCGAGGGCGTCGACACCCGCGCTCTTGTGCGCCACCTGCGCGACAACGGCTCCAAGATGGGTATTATCTCGACGGAAATCTTTGACGTCGCCGAGCTTGCCGAGCGTCTGGCCGCAGCGCCGACGCTGGTGGGCGAGAACCTGGTCAAGACCGTGAGCTGCCCCGCGCCTCATGCCTTTGCTGCGAGCGACCTGCCTGCTACGCATGACTTTGCGCTTGCCCCTGCCGCTCCTGCCCGCCACAACGTGGTCGCCTACGACTGCGGCGTGAAGCGCGGCATTCTGGAGGGCCTCGTCCGCGCCGGCTGCGACCTTACTGTCGTGCCGTGGGATACGCCCGCGAGTGAGGTGCTCGACATGAATCCCGACGGCGTCTTTTTATCCAACGGCCCCGGCGACCCCGATGCCGTGGCGGAGACCTACGAGCAGGTGCAGCAGCTGATCGGTAAGGTGCCGGTCTTTGGCATTTGCCTTGGTCACCAGATGATCAGCTTGGCGTGCGGCGCCCAAATGGAAAAGCTTAAATTCGGTCACCGTGGCGGTAACCAGCCGGTTATGAACCTGGTGAGCCGCCGCGTGGAGATCACCGCGCAAAACCACGGCTTTGGCCTGCTGTTCCCCAGTCTGGGCAAACTGATCCCGGAGCTTTCCGGCGGCGAGACCGAGCATGCGGCCGATGGCGACCTGCGCGCCTGGGTGCGTCGCGGCATCGCGCCGGTCGTGATGAACGAGCGCTTCGGCCGCATTCGCCTGACGCACGTGAACCTCAACGACGGCACCGCCGAGGGCATCCAGCTGCTCGACGCCCCATGCTTCTCGGTCCAGTACCACCCCGAGGCCTCGCCCGGCCCCACCGATGCCCACTATCTCTTTACCGCCTTTACGCGACTCATGGACGGCGAGGAGAACTACCTGGACATCGACACCGCGAAGGACCGCCTTGCCGGCTGGAATTTTGCCGAGACCGCCGCGACCGAGACCGAGGAGAACTAACATGCCGAAACGTACTGACATCAAGCGCATCCTCGTCATTGGTTCGGGCCCCATCGTTATTGGCCAGGCCTGTGAGTTCGACTACTCCGGCGCCCAGGCCTGCAAGGTGCTCAAGGAGGATGGCTTTGAGGTCATCCTGGTCAACTCCAACCCGGCGACCATCATGACCGACCCGGGTCTTGCCGACCGCACCTATGTCGAGCCCATCACCGCCGAGTTTATCGAGCGCGTAATCAAGAAAGAGCGCCCGGACGCGCTGCTGCCCACGCTGGGCGGCCAAACCGGTCTGAACGCCGCCGTCGAGCTGGCGAAAGACGGCACGCTCGACAAGTATGGCGTCGAGATGATCGGCTGCGACCTGGCCGCCATCGAGCGCGGCGAGGACCGCAAGCTCTTTAACGAGGCCATGGCCGAGATTGGCCTGGAGGTCGCACGCTCGGGCTATGCCTACAGTGTGGCCGACGCCGAGGCCATCGCCGAGCGCGTGGGCTATCCCTGCGTACTGCGCCCGAGCTTTACCCTCGGCGGCGCCGGCGGCGGCATCGCTCACACCCACGAGGAGCTCGTCTCCATCGTGAGCCAGGGCCTGGAGCTCTCGCCCGCCCACGAGGTGCTGGTCGAGGAGTCCATCGAGGGCTGGAAAGAGTATGAGATGGAGGTCATGCGTGACCACGCCGGCAACGGCATCATCGTGTGCTCCATCGAGAATCTCGACCCCATGGGCGTGCACACCGGCGACTCCATCACCGTGGCGCCGGCGCAGACTCTCTCCGACCTTGAGTATCAGCGCATGCGCGTGGCCTCGCTCGCCATTCTGGAGAAGATCGGCGTCGAGACCGGTGGCTCCAACGTGCAGTTTGCCGTGAACCCCCAGACCGGCCGCCTGATCGTCATCGAGATGAACCCGCGCGTGAGCCGTTCGTCCGCGCTGGCCTCCAAGGCCACGGGTTTCCCCATCGCCAAGGCCGCCGCGCGCCTGGCCGTGGGCTACACGCTCGACGAGATCGTCAACGACATCACCAAGGCAACGCCTGCCTGCTTTGAGCCCACGATCGACTACTGCGTCGTTAAGGTGCCGCGCTTTGCCTTCGAGAAGTTCAAGGGTACCGACCCCACGCTCACCACGCGCATGAAGGCCGTGGGCGAAATCATGGCGATCGGCCGCACCTTTGAGGAGGCCTTTGGCAAGGCCATGCGCTCGCTGGAGGACGGTCACCAGGGTATCTGCGCCGGTGGCAAGGAGGGTGCCGACAAGCTGAGCGACGATGAGCTCGCCCAGGCCGTGGCGACCCCGACCGAGCACCGCATCTTCTTTGTGGTCGAGGCCCTGCGCCGTGGCTGGGACATCGCTCGTATCCATGCCATCTGCGGTATCGATCCGTGGTACCTCAACCGTATCAACGATATGGTGCAGGTCCAGGAGAGCATCCGCGGCCTGCGTGTGGAGGACATTGACGCCGACGCGATGCGCCTGCTCAAGCAGTACGGCACGAGCGACGCCGAGATTGCCGCGCTGACCGGCTCGGATGAGCGCTTTGTGCGCGCCTACCGCAAGGGTCTGGGCGTGGTTCCCAGCATGAAGACGGTCGATACCTGCGCTGCGGAGTTCTCGAGCGCCACGGAGTACCACTACAAGACGTACGAGAACATCTACCGCACGAGCCCGGATGCCAAGAAGTGCGTTGCCTCCGACGAGACCACGCCGGCGGACAAGCCCAAGGCGATGATCCTGGGCGCCGGCCCCAACCGCATTGGTCAGGGTATCGAGTTCGATTACTGCTGCGTGCACGCGAGCTACGCGCTGGCGGCCCGCGGCTTCGAGACCATCATGGTCAACTGCAACCCCGAGACCGTCTCGACTGACTACGACACCTCGGACCGCTTGTACTTTGAGCCGCTCACCTATGAGGACGTCATGGATGTCATCGATGTTGAGCGACCCGACGGCGTCGTGGTGACGCTCGGCGGCCAGACTCCGCTTAAGCTGGCGCGCATGCTCGAGGAGAGCGGCGTGAACATCATGGGCACCAAGCCCGATGCCATCGACTTTGCCGAGGACCGCGAGCGCTTCGCCGCCCTGCTCGACAAGCTGGGCATCATGTACCCGCCGGCGGGCCAGGCCACCTCGTTTGGGGAGGCCGAGGCCGTGGCCGCGCACATCGGCTACCCGCTGCTGGTGCGTCCGAGCTACGTGCTGGGCGGCCGCGGCATGATGATCGCCTACGATGCCGAGCATCTGCGCGATTACATGGCCGAGGCTGCGCGCATTAGCCCCGACTACCCGGTGTATCTGGACCGCTTCCTGGAGGGTGCGATCGAGTCCGACGTCGACGCCCTGTGCGACGGCGAGGAGGTCTACATCGGCGGCATTCTGGAGCATATCGAGGAGGCCGGTATTCACTCCGGCGACTCTGCGACCTGCATCCCGCCGTTCAGCTTTAGCGAGAGCCTGCAGGCGAAGCTCCGCGAGACCACGCGCCGCATCGCGATGGCGCTGGGCGTGCGTGGCCTGGTCAACGTGCAGTACGCCATCAAGGGCGAGACCGTTTACGTGATCGAGGCCAACCCGCGCGCCAGCCGTACCGTGCCGTTTATCTCCAAGGCCACTGGCGTGCCGTTGGCCAAGTGCGCGGCGCGTATCATGGCAGGCGATTCCATCGCGAGCCTGGGTCTGCCGAGCGACGAGCGTCAGCTCGATTGGTTCTGCATGAAGGAAGCCGTTATGCCCTGGGGTCGTTTCCCCGGTGCCGACGTTATCCTGGGGCCCGAGATGAAGTCGACGGGCGAGGTCATGGGTATCGCCAAGAGCTATCCCGAGGCATATGCCAAGACACAGCTGGCGATTGACTACAAGCTGCCCGATCCGAGCTGCGGCAAGGTGTTCATCAGCGTGTGCGACCGCGACAAGCGTCATATCCTTTCGGTCGCGCGTATCCTGCGCTACCTGGGCTTTGACATCTGCTCCACCGAGGGTACGGCGCGCGTGCTGCGCGGCGGCAACGTGACGTGCGAAGTCGTGGAGAAGATCAGTGGCCCGCACGACGGCGAGTGCCCCAACATCGGCGACCTCATCGCCGATGGCAAGATTGCGGTAATCATCAACACGCCGTACGGTCCGGGCTCGCGTGGCGATGGCTACCTACTGCGTACCGAGGCCGTGCGCCGCGGCGTGACCTGCGTGACGGCGATGTCTGCGGCCAACACGTACGTGAGCGCCATCGAGGCCGTGCGCGAGGACCAGCAGGGTCACGGCAGCGCTAACGACATGGGCATGGACGTCATCGCCCTGCAGGACCTGCCACAGCACACGGTGTAGTTGACCTGGCCGGCCGGGGCGGGAGGGGCCGAGATTTCCCCCTTTCGCTCCGGCTGCAAGCAGAGTCGCTCAGTGGGAAACTCGGCTCCTCCGCCCCGGCCTTCGGTGACTCGGGTGCACCGTGTGCTGCGGAAGGGGCTTTGCGCGATGACTAGGGCTGAGAAATAAAGTGAGTGTGGGCTCTGTCGTTCGAATGAACGACAGAGCCC
>URKG01000024.1 GCA_900548265.1 uncultured Collinsella sp. | reverse complement strand
CATACCCACTCCATGGATACGCCTAGGCGCGGTCCAAGAAATCGTCCGCACCCCCGTGAGGGGCAAACAGGAACTATCTCACCGCAACTGCGCTAGATGTTCTGGCGCCTACGATAGTTCGTCGGCTATTTGGTGCTCGTAGAAGGCCTCGATTACGGCGTTAAAGTCGTGGGCGAAATCTTCCATGGTTCCGCGCCAGGTGGCGCGTCCCGGTTTTCCTTGGCCCACAAAGGCGGTTTGGATGCCGCAATCGGGGGACGGGAAGTCGCGTTTGGGATCGTTGCCCACCATAAGGACCTCGTGCGGCTCGAGTCCCATCACCTGAAGCTGCTCTAGATAGTAGGTGGCATCGGGCTTGCAGCGGGTGGTGTTTCCCATGTGCGTGACGAGCTCAAAGGGAGCGTCGGCCAGGTCGCCCCAACCCATGCGGCACTCGATGGCCCCCTGGGGAAAGCTGGGGTTGGTAAAGAGCGCGCAACGCAGCCCTGCGTCCTGTACGGCCTGGAGCGCGGCGTGTGCGCCCGGCATGGCGTGGGCGTTAATGACATCGTCGTTCTTGTACGGAAGAACTTCGCGGTCGTAGTAGGTAAACGCCTCGTAGATGAGGGGATCGGAGAGGCGGATCCCGCATCGGCGCTCGACCTCTTCTTGGTAAAACTCAAGATTGGTGCGGTTGTCCGTGCCGCTGCGGCGATTGGCGTTGAGGTCGACCAGGATGGTGCCGAGGCGTGCCATCGTGCCACCGCGGCTGCGGCGCCCGATATCCGCGAGCATCGAAGAGACATCCTTAAAATAGCGAAGGATGAACGCGTTGAGGTTGATGCTGAGAAGCGTCTCGTCCATATCGAAAACGACTGCTTTGAGCACGCGGGCACCTTTCTCGAAAAATCGATCTAGAATCGTTGGCTCCGGATACTTTACCCCAAAGCCGAATGCCTAGCTGGTTATCGTCAAGTTGCGGAGACGTGTGTTCATAAGATTACGAAAAAGTCTCCACACGAGTAAAAAATCGCAGTTCACGCTTGAAATCGAACTCATTTCCCCGTAACCTATACGAACGTGATTGCATAAGCGTCACATTAGTATCTGTCGGCTCCCGAGTGTTCCTAAACGTTGTGTGCTTGTCGCACCCTTCTGTAGGTCCTAGCAATCGGGGCCCCGTAGTTCGAAAGGGGTCCACCTTTGAGTGAGATTCAGAACTCGTCCATTTTCTCTCTTGACGATGTCAACGAGGAGGAGATGAACAACCTCATCGACGGTACGATTACCGACTTTGATGAGGGCGATCTCGTTAACGGCACTGTCGTTAAGATCGAGCATGACGAGGTGCTCGTTGACATCGGATTCAAGTCCGAGGGCGTTATCCCGGTCCGCGAGCTGTCCATCCGCAAGGACGCTAACCCTGCAGACATCGTTGCACTCGGTGATCCCATCGAGGCTCTGGTTCTCCAGAAGGAGGACAAGGACGGTCGTCTGGTCCTGTCCAAGAAGCGTGCCGAGTACGAGCGTGCTTGGAACCGCATCGAGGAGAAGTTCAACTCCGGCGAGAACGTCGAGGGCGAGGTTATCGAGGTTGTCAAGGGCGGCCTGATCCTCGACATCGGCCTGCGTGGCTTCCTGCCCGCTTCCCTCGTCGACCTCCGTCGCGTCAAGGACCTCACCTCCTACATGGGCACCCGCATCGAGGCTCGCGTCATCGAGATGGACCGCAACCGCAACAACGTCGTCCTCTCCCGTCGCGTCGTTCTCGAGGAGTCCCGTAAGGCCGAGCGCTCCGAGATCCTGTCCAAGCTCAAGTCTGGTATGCGTCTCCAGGGCACCGTTTCCTCCATCGTCGACTTCGGCGCCTTCGTTGACCTCGGCGGTATCGACGGCCTCATCCACATCTCCGAGCTTTCCTGGAACCACGTCAACCATCCTTCCGAGGTTGTCAAGGTCGGCCAGGAGGTCGAGGTCGAGGTTCTCGACGTCGACCTCAACCGCGAGCGCATCTCCCTGGGTCTCAAGCAGACCACCGAGGATCCGTGGCGCGCACTGGTCAAGAAGTACCCCGTCGGCGCTATCGTCGAGGGCACTGTGACCAAGCTTGTCCCGTTCGGCGCTTTCGTCGATCTGGGCGAGGGCATCGAGGGCCTGGTGCACATCTCCGAGATGGCCAACAAGCACGTCGATCAGCCTTCTCAGGTCACCCACGTGGGCGACAAGGTTCAGGTCAAGGTCATGGAGATCGACCTCGACCGTCGTCGTATCTCCCTGTCCATGAAGTCTGCTGCTGAGACTCTGGGCGTCGAGATCGAGGTTACCCCGCTTCCTTCCGAGAAGAAGGACGAGGAGACCGACGCCGAGTAAATCGGTTTGACGATCACTTGTTTTAAGGGACCCGTCCGTAATGGACGGGTCCCTTTTTGCATTTGGTGCCGAGATGCACGATGCTGCCCATGCCATCCACAGGCTATTTGGTTGTCGGTGCATGAAAAAAATGCCGACATCCCGCCTCGGGGAGGAGGCGGGAGCGCACCGAGTAGACGGAGGGGTGCGGAGCGCGGTCGCGTCTCGACTGACGACGTTGCCCATCGACAACCCTATTGTACTGCATGGCGTGGTTCTTGGTTTATCGTGTCGAACGCTTGCGTTGTGCCATTGCCTGCGGCAACGGTGTGCTACACTCTTGCACTGCTGAGTGGGCCAGACGGTCGCGCGATGTGCTGCTTGCAGCACGCGTGAGGAAAGTCCGGGCTCCAGAGGGCGGGATGCCGGCTAACGGCCGGGCGGAGTGATCCGACGGAAAGCGCCGCAGAAAAGAAGACTCCCACCTGCGCCGCAAGGCGTAAAGGGAAAAGCTGAAACGGTGGTGTAAGAGACCACCAGCGTCGTGGTAACACGGCGGCTTGGCAAGCCCCATCCGGAGCAAGCGCGAATAGGAACGCTATGGGCCGGCCCGGTCCGCGTTCGGGTAGCGTGCGTGGAGCTGCGCGGTAACGTGCAGACAAGATAAATGACCGTTCACGACAGAACCCGGCTTATAGGCCCACTTGGCATTTTTGTTACCCTGACAATCGATATGTTGTTTGTCGTATTATTGAGGCTGTTTGTTGCTTTGCTTGTTGTTGAGGGGCTTTGTTGGACAGCTATTTTACTCTGCAATCGAATATTGAGGCTTCGGGCGAGTTTGTGGACCGCAAGAGCCGGTTTATTGCCCAGCTGGTCCATATTGAGTCCGAGGACGAGGCGAATGCCTTTATCGAGATGGTTCGCAAGCGTCATTACGACGCTCGACACAATGTTCCCGCGTGGATTTTAGTCGATGGACGTGAGCGCCAGAGCGATGATGGTGAGCCGAGCCGCACGAGCGGTATGCCGACGCTCGAGGTGTTGCGTGGCGCGGAACTCAAAAATGTTTGCTGCGTAGTGACGCGCTATTTTGGTGGCACGCTGTTGGGGCCTGGTGGCTTGGTGCGCGCCTATACCGCGGCGACGCAGGCGGCGGTGGCCGCGGCTCAGGAGGCCGGGCAGATTGTCGAGATGACGAGTGTCGTGCCTGTTGACGTGCATGTGGCCTATCCGCAGTACGAACAGGTGGTTCGTTTGGCGCAGGATTCGGGTGCCAAGGTTTCGGATACTGATTACGCGGATGCCGTGACGATTCATTTAGTGTTTAAAGCGGGGGAGCAGGAGCCGTTTTGCGCTAAGATGCGCGAGCTTATGGCGGGGCGTGAGGAGATTGAGGTCGGCGCTCCCGAATTTGCAGAGTTCTAACGGCGACGGCCGGCGTGCTTTTGGATGGATCCCAAGCGCGCCGGCCGTCGTTTTTCTGTTGCTGCCGTTTACTCGGCGAGCTGCTTTAGCACATCGCAGGCGATCTCGACGGCATCGTCGATACAGCCGGGGCAGCTGCGGAGCGGACCCTTGTCCGATCCGATGCCCTTGAGCGTGCCGCAGACGGTCGTCGTGTTCTTCTCGCCAAAACGCTTGGCGATTTCGCGCGACAGCTTGTAGGTCTGGCCCTTGGTCTTGGGGTTTTCCATGCCGTCGCTCATCACAAAGCCCATGATGGCCACGGCGCCCGAGATGGCGCCGCAAGTTTCGGTCATGCCGCCCATGCCGGCGCCAAAGCCCTCGGTGAGGGTAAAGGCGGTCTGGGGGTCGAGCCCGACGGCAGGTGCGAGCGTGCAGGCGACGGCCTGGGCGCAGTTAAAGCCGCGGGCGTGGTATTCGGCAGCCTGAGCCTGGCAGGCGGCGGTGTCGAGCTGGGTGGTATCGATCTGCTTCATCGTTGTCTCCTTGGTTACGGTGTACCCGCCTATGGTACCCGTGACGGGGCATGTAATCATCGAGAGCTTCATGTATGCCTCATTTTTATCTATCGAGCAAATGCCCAAGGCTTGAGATAAATACCCCTAATCAATTTGTCCCATAACCTACCTTGGGGATGGGTTGAGAGGGGTGCAGGGTAGCGGTATCGTGAACCGAATAAAACGTAACCCAGGCAAGGGAGCTAGATATGAGCGAGCAGACTATCGGCACTACATGTGTTCAGGGCGGCTATCACCCGGGAGATGCGGAGCCGCGCCAGGTGCCCATCTACCAGTCCACCACGTGGAAGTACGACACGTCCGAGCACATGGGCAAGCTGTTTGACCTGGAGGAGTCTGGCTACTTCTACAGCCGTCTGCAGAACCCCACGTGCGATTTGGTTGCCGCCAAGATCTGCGAGATGGAGGGCGGCGCCGCAGCGATGCTCACGAGTTCGGGCATGGCTGCGAACTTCCTCGCGATCTTTAACGTTGCCGGTGCCGGCGATCACGTGGTCGCAAGCTCTGCCATTTACGGCGGTACGTATAACCTGCTCGCCCACACCATGGGCCGCATGGGCGTGACCTGCACGTTCGTCGCCCCCGACTGCACCGATGAGGAGCTGGAGGCTGCCTTTCAGCCCAACACAAAGCTCGTCTTTGGCGAGACGATCGCAAACCCCGCCCTTGCCGTGCTCGATATTGAGCGCTTTGCCAAGGCCGCACATGACCACGGCGTGCCGCTGATGGTCGACAACACCTTCCCGACTCCCGTGATGTGCCGTCCCTTTGAGTGGGGCACCGACATCGTCACGCACTCCACCACCAAGTACATGGATGGACATGCTGCCTACCTGGGCGGCGTGATCGTCGACCACGGCCAGTTTGACTGGATGGCCCATGCGGACAAGTTCCCGGGTCTTACCACGCCCGACGAGAGCTACCACGGCGTGACCTATGCCGAGAAGTTCGGTCGTGAGGGCGCCTTCATTACCAAGGCAACCGCTCAGCTCATGCGCGACCTCGGCCCCATGCAGAACCCGCAGGCGGCGTTTTTCTTGAACAGCTCGCTCGAGAGCCTGCATGTGCGCATGCCGCGTCATTGCGAGAACGGCCTGGCCGTTGCCAAGTTCCTGCAGAGCCATCCCAAGGTGCGCTTCGTGAGCTATCCGGGCCTGGAGGGCGACAAGTACTATGACCTGGCTCAGAAGTACATGCCCAACGGTACCTGCGGCGTCGTGAGCTTTGGCTTTAACGGTGGTCGCGCGGCTGCCGAGACCTTTATGAAGAGCCTTAAGCTCGCCCAGATCGCCACGCATGTGGCCGACGCCCGCACTTGCTGCCTGCATCCCGCTAATGCCACGCACCGCCAGATGAACGATGAGGAGCTCATTGCCTGTGGCATCTCCGCCGACATGGTGCGCCTGTCGTGCGGCCTCGAGGACACGGCTGATCTGATTGCCGATCTTGAGCAGGCGCTTGAGCAGTGCTAGGTTAGCGTTCGCATAAGGCGCCGATGCTGGCAGAAAGCTTCGGTGACCTTTCGTTCCGATTCCGTAGGCGGGACCCCAATCGCGGCTGTTTGCAGGCGATCGGGGCCCCGTTTTTTTGCGTTAGGCCACTCGAAAGGATGGATATGGAGAAAACTGCAGAGCAGCTGCGCCGCGAGCACATTGCTCTAGAGGGCGACACCCATGGCAAGAACAAATGGGCGGTTCTGTTTACCGTGCTCATCATGACGTTTATGGTGTGTCTGGATTCGACCGTCGTGACCGTGGCGCTGCCCGTGATGCAAAAGGAGCTGGGCGTGGGCCTCGACCGCATTCAACTGGTGAGCTCGGTGTACCTGCTTGCGACATGCGTGGCTATGTTGCCGTTTGGCCGTCTGGGCGACGTGCGCGGCAAGGTGAATGTGTTCCAGCTGGGCGTCATCGTCTTTTCGGTTGGTTCGCTGCTGTGCGGCCTTTCGGCCTCGCTCGAGGTTCTTATCCTGGCACGCATTGTTCAGGGCATAGGTTGCGCGGCGGCCATGGCTAACAACATGGGTATCATCACCGAGTCGTTTCCGGCGCGCGAACGAGGCCGTGCCATGGGTATTCTCGCGACCTTCGTGGCCCTCGGCATGATGTGTGGCCCCGTGCTCGGCGGCATGCTGGTGGCAAGCTTTCCCTGGGAGAGTATCTTCCTCATCAACCTGCCTATTGGCGTAATCTCGTTTATCGTGGGGCTCTACACGCTGCCGCATGTTAAGCCGGAGGCCGGCGAGCGCCCCATGTCCCTGATCGAGGCCGCTCGTCGTTGCTTTGCAAATTCGGCCTTCACTATCAACCTTGCCTGCATGCTCATCGTGTTCGTTGGCATTGGCGCATCCGAGTTTATCCTGCCGTTCTATTTTCAGGACGCGCATGGGTTTGGGTCTGACGTTTCGGGCCTGCTGTTTTTGGCGCTGCCGATGGTGAATGCCTTTATCGGCCCGCTTTCGGGTACGGTTTCGGACCGTGTTGGCTGCGAGGGCCCCACGGCGGTCGGCCTGGGCGTGTACGTGTGCGGCCTCTTTGCGGTAAGCACGCTCGACGAGCACTCTTCTATCCCTGTGATCGTGTGCTGCGTCGCATTTATGTCATGCGGTACGTCGATTTTCCAGAGCCCCAACAACTCGTTGTATATGGGCTCGGCTCCGCGCGAGGCACTTGGCTTTGCAGGTAGCTTGGGCAGCTTGGCGCGCTATGCGGGCATGGCGCTGGGTATTACGGCGGGTTCGCATATCCTCTATGGGCAGATGAGCGTGGCGATGGGCGAGGCCGTGACCAGTTTTGTTGTAGGCCGTCCGGATGTATTCCTATTCGGCTTTCGCTCGGTGTTCTACGTGCTTATGGCTGTGGCCGCTGTGGGTTTTGCGCTCGCCATGGTACGTTTGGCGAGGATGCGTGCCCGCCATTAGCATGTGGGGGCAGGCTTGCCACGAATCGGGCCTATCTACTGGTCTTGCGGCTTTATGGTGCGATGCGGCTTGTGGGACGGGCGGGGTCGGTCCGTGGTAGACTATCGAACAACGTTTATTAATCGCGCGGTATCGTTGCCGCGAGAAGGGGTTGCGCCATGCAGGAGCTTGAGGATCGTATTCGCCATGACGGCATCGTAAAGGCCGGTAACGTCCTTAAGGTTGATGCCTTCCTCAACCACCAATGCGACGTTGAGCTGTTCGACCACATGGGCGCCGAGTGGGCCCGACTGTTCGAGGGTGTCGAGATCAACAAGATCCTGACGATTGAGGCTTCGGGCATTGGCATGGCTTGCATCGCGGCTCAGCATTTTGGCGGCGTGCCGGTGGTCTTTGCCAAGAAGGCGCAGTCCATCAACCTCGACGGCGAGCAGTATGCCACGACCATCTACTCCTTTACCAAGCAGAAGGAGTACCCGGTCATTGTGGGTAAGCGCTTCCTGTCCGAGGGCGACAAGATCCTGATTATCGACGACTTCCTGGCCAACGGCTGCGCGCTTGAGGGCCTTATCAAGATCTGCGAGGCTGCGGGCGCCGAAGTTGCCGGCATTGGCATCGCCGTTGAGAAGGGCTTCCAGGGCGGCGGCGATAAGCTCCGTAAGCGCGGCTTCCGCGTTGAGAGCCTGGCACGTATCGCCGATATGGACTGCGAGAACGGCGAGATCACCTTCGCCTAAGCGCGCAACACAAGCGATTGGTATGCGATGTGACAAAGGGACTGTCCCTTTGTCACATTTTTTGTATGAGGGGAGGTGTTGATATGGATGAGAATAAGATGGGATGGCGCGAGTATGCGCGCTATGCCGAGATGTCGGCCGAGGAGTTGGCGCGCGATTGCGAGGTGCAGGTGTTTCGCGCGACGGGTCCGGGCGGACAGGGCGTGAACACGACGGACTCGGCGGTACGCATGAAACATATCCCTTCGGGGATTGTCGTGATGGCGCGCGAGAGCCGCAGTCAGTTCCAAAACCGTAGCAGCTGCCTACGTAAGCTGCGCGCTGAGCTTGAGCGTCGCGGGCGTCCGCCGCGCCGCCGCGTCAAGACCAAAGTGCCACAGCGATCGCGCCAGCGCAGGCTCAACGACAAACACTTCAATGCGATTAAAAAGGCCAACCGTCGCAAGCTGGGCGGGGAGGAATGATCTTATCAATAAGTTGCGGTGAAATAGGGACTGTTTTGCGGCTTTAGATGCATAAACAGTCCCTATTTCACCGCAACTTAGGTGGGGTTAGCGGGTGGGATGCCAGACGTGGAGGACGCCGGCAAGGATGTCGACCTCGATGCGCGAGGCGACAACGGGCTCGCCGTCGGCCTGGATGGGGTAGTCGGGCTCCTCGAACGTGAGCTCGGCATGACGGCAACGACGCATGCGAACCGGTGGCAACTTGGTATGGTGGCCGTCCTTGGCCGAAAGAAACATAGGCAGGGCAACCGCGCGAGGGACAGGGCCGCAGGCGTAGCAGACGTCGAGTACGCCGTCGCAGGGGTCGGCATCGGGGCAGATGCGATAGCCCGAGCCATAGGTAGGACCCAGCTGAATTGCCATGATGATCGCCCGCACGCGCTCGGCGGGCGCGCCATCAAAGCTGATGGTCATGGGGTAGTTGCGATAGCGCAGACCAAACTGCTCAAGTCCCGAGAGGGTGTAGAGTGGCGCGCCCGTCAAGCCGGTCTTTTTGCGCAGCTCGGTGGTGCCAAGGCCGATGGCGGCATCGATGCCGACCGAAAGCGTTTGGTCGTAGTACTCAACGGTAGCCTCGCCGCTGCCGCTTGCGGGGTTCCATGAACGAATGCGCCCGATGTCCTGACGCTGCAGCTCACAGGTGAGCAGTGCGCCAAAATCCTTGCCGGAGAAATCGTCGATGCCGAGCGTTTGGGCAAAATCGTTGCCAGAGCCCACGGGTAGGATGGCAAGAGCGGGGCGGGCGTCCTCCTCTTGCGTCATAAGCCCGTTGACGACCTCGTGAATCACGCCGTCGCCGCCAAGGGCGATAACGGTGCGATAGCCCTGAGCCTGTGCGGCCAGCTCCTTGGCGTGTCCCATGCGCTCGGTCAGCACCAGGTCAAACTGGGATGCTCGCGCGGTCATATCCAAAAAGCGTTGCAGGCGCTCGGCAACTTCGTGCGCCGCACCCGATTGGGCTGCTGGGTTGGCGATGATGAGCGTGCGGCCAAAATCAGTTGCGTGCATGGGGCGACTCCCGGCGTATGACGTGACGGTGCGGTCGCGCTCAGGTCGAATTGCCCCCGATTGTGGCTGCACGGCGAATACTTACGTCTACTCTATCAGGTCGTTGTGGCGCTCGATAGCATCCGCTACCGTACCGCCCTCATCCACAATAAGCGAACGGCGCTTGGGCGAGATGATGCGCTGGGCGGGGTACACGCCGCGGTGTCCGGCGGTTAGGTAGCTGATAAAGGCCACGATGACAAAGAACCCGGCTGCCGTGCCGTGGAACAGGTCGATGGCCATCATACAGGTGGTGATAGGCACGTTAAGGCCGGCGCAGAATACGCCGAGCATGCCGAGAGCCGCCAGAAAGCTGGGTTCGATTCCGACGAGGCAACCGATCCAGCCGCCGAGCGCCGCACCGATACCAAACAGGGGCGTGACCTCGCCGCCTTGGAAGCCGGCGCCCAGGGTGAGCGCTGTGACGACCAACTTGATGGCTGCGTCCGCCAGGGTGGTGTTGCCGGCAAATCCGGCACCGGAAAGCCACGTGGAAAGGCCGGCGTAGTTCCAGGCGTCGAGGAGGGCATAGGCGGCCAAAACCACGAGTGCGCCCATGAGTGCGCGAACGAGGTAATTGGTGATAAAGCGACCGTATAGGCTCTTGACGGTTCGAACCGACCAGGCAAAGAGGCGTGCCGTCAGACCGAAGATAATGGCGCTGATAACAACGATGACGACCGTTTTGGGCGTCATAGCGGGAACGCTGGCGATAACATTCGCCTCGTACTCGGTACCCAGGGCGAGTGATGTAAAGTAGCCGGTAAACGAGGCGACCAGGCAGTAGATGCCCGCGGTGTAGTCGATCTTGCCGATAAAGCACATCTCCATGCCAAAGAAAGCTCCGGCAAGGGGCGAACCGAATACGGCGCCAAAGGCCGACGAGATGCCGGCGAGCATGAGGTCGTGGTGGTCATGCTTTTTAAGGTGGGCGAGGCTCGAGATGTTGCTGGCGATGGTGCCGCCAATCTGAACCGCGGCTCCCTCGCGACCGGCCGATCCACCCGTTAGGTGCGTGAGCGTGGAGCAGACGAAGGTGAGGACGGCCATGCGCATATGGATGAGGCGTGTGCCCAGAGCGGAGTCGATGACCAGGTTGTTGCCGCGTTTGGCGGCAAGACCGTGGTTTTTGTACACCCATGCGGTGGCAACGCCCACAACGGGAAGCAGTGCGTAAATCCACGCATGGTGCTCGCGATAGTCGGTCGCGATATTCAGCGAGGCCAAAAACGCCCAAGCGGCAACGCCCATGGCGAGCGAGACGATGACGACGAGTACGAGCAACTTAGCGCTCGCGAGTAGGTTGCGGGCGTTGCGGCGCGTGTCGGCAGCCAAGAGCTGCTCGGAGCGGGTGATCTGATGCCTGCCTGCCGTGATGACGTCGTTCAGGGAGAAAAAGCCGCCGTCGTCGAGCGGCTGGGAATGATCCTGCGTTTCGTTTGCGCTTTCGGTTTTGTCGTTATGAGCCATACGTTCCTCTTTTAGGTTGCAACGCAAGCATTATAAAACGCGGTAAACGCGACGAGCCGGTGGGTTGGTTTCCATTCTGTTTCGCGGCCTGCAACCGACAGGTGTATTTGCGGGTACAGACCGAGTCGCGGCCGTGCATCGGGGGATTATACTGAGACAAGCATAAAGAAATTGGCGCCCCTGTTGTGCGCCGTGGCATTAAGAGGTGCATATGGCAGAGAAACTCATACCGCTGGATGACGCACAGTCGATTGTCCTGTCGCACGTTGCTCCGACGGATCTCATCGAGATTCCCGTGTGGCAGGCGGCTGGTTTTCCCTTGGCCGAGGACGCGGTGGCCGATATCGACATCTCGCCGTTTGCCAACAGCGCTATGGACGGATATGCCGTGCGCTCGGCGGACTTGGCGCAGGCATCTGGCGAGGCGCCGGTGACGCTCGACGTTATCGGACACGAGGCTGCGGGTCATGTGTTT
The DNA here is from genome assembly GCA_900548265.1 of uncultured Collinsella sp. GTDB lineage: Bacteria > Actinomycetota > Coriobacteriia > Coriobacteriales > Coriobacteriaceae > Collinsella. The sequence continues at coordinate 20,726 of URKG01000024.1, read as the reverse complement.
GAGGGCGCTCTTGGCCCGGGCGAGACGGTCCGCATCATGACGGGCGCGCCGGTCCCCGAAGGTGCCGATGCCGTGGTGAAGTACGAGATCGTTGATGTGCTCGACGGTGACGGCAACGAGGGCTCGCACGTTCGCTTCTCGGCGCCTGCCAAGGTAGGGGAGAACGTTCGCTCTGCCGCCGAGGAGGCCCATGCCGGCGATGTTGTGATGCATGCCGGCGAGGTCGTGGCTCCGGCGGGCGCGGGTCTGCTGGCAAGCGCCGGATACGCGAGCGTGAAGGTGCACGCTGCCCCACGTGTGGGCATTATCTCGCTGGGCACGGAGCTGGTCGCGCCGGGTGAGCTGCCGGCGCGCGGGCAGATTCGCGATTCCAACTCGTCGGCGTTGATGGCCGAAGCACTCGATGCCGGCGCCGAGCCCGTGTTCTACGGCATTGCGCCCGATGATGAGCAAGCGATCGCCGAGCTCGTGCATCGTGCCGTGCAGGAGTGCGACTTTGTCATTACGAGCGGTGGCGCCTCGGCGGGCGATTACGATTTCGTGACGGCGCTCGTCCGGCGCGAGGGCGAGGTACTGTTCGATCGCATCTCGATGCGTCCGGGTAAGGCCATCACGTTTGGCTTGCTCGGGGGTAAGCCCTACCTGGGGCTTTCGGGCAATCCGGCCGCGGCGTATGTGGGCTTTGAGATGCTTGTCCGTCCGGCGATTCGCAAGATGCGCGGTTTTGCCGAGGTTGCGCGTCCCGTGCAGCAGGCGACGCTCACACACGGCGTGAAAAAGCGACAGCATCGCCGCTTCTTCGATCGCGCCACGGTTTTGCGCGACCCCGAGACCGGTGAGCTGTTGGTGACCGAGGCTAAGACACAGAATTCGGCGCTGCTCGGCACGATGCAGCGGGCCAACTGTCTACTGCGTATTGACGAAGGACCGTGCGAGTTCAAGGCGGGCGATGCAGTGGTCGTTGTGCGTGTCGACCTGCCTGAGGGCGCCGTGTTGTAGGAGGAATGCTATGGAGCTGAAGATTTCGATTGTGACGTGCTCGGATACGCGCGATCTTGCCCAGGACGAGGCTGGAGCCGCACTCGAGGAACTTATCGAGGCACAGGGCTGGACGGTCGCCTCACATGTGGTCGTGCGCGACGACGTCAGCGAGATCGGTGATGCCATTGTGGAAGCCGCCGATGAGTGCCACGCCAATGTTGTGCTCACCTGCGGCGGCACGGGGCTTTCGATGCGCGATGTTACGCCCGAGGCGACGCGTTCCGTCTGCGACCGCGATGTGCCGGGTATTGCAGAGGCAATCCGCGCGTATTCGATGACCAAGACGCGCCGCGCCATGCTCTCGCGTGCTATTTGCATGCAACGAGGTCATACACTTGTCGTAAACTTTCCCGGTTCTACGAAGGCCGCCCGCGAAAGCTGGGAGGCCATAGCGGACCAGCTGGAGCATGCGGCCCAAATGACGGCGGGCGGCGGGCACGCCAAATAAGTGCACTACCTGCGGCGGGGCGACCTTATCGGTCGCTCCGCTTTTGTTTTCCGCCGAAGCGACACCGAGGTGCACGGTAACTTGAAACTATATTCTCTGGAGAGAATAATTTCTCATAATCATTATTCGCGCAGAAGTATAATCTGATTGCAGATTAAAGCCCGCGGTGGGGTACCCGGGCACAAGATCCGAAAGGGTTGAATATGTTCGATATGGTTTCACGCCGCGGTTTTGTCTCGCTTTCTGTTGCCGCCGGCCTTGGCCTTGTCGGCTGCTCGGGCAACAAGACGTCCGAGCCCGCTGGTTCCGATGCCGGCTCCGCCAAGTCTCCCTCTAAGAAGAAGGCTGTCGAGCTGCAGGTTTTCGCTGCTAACTCCCTCGAGAAGGCCCTTCCCGAGGTCCAAGAGCTCTACACCGACCAGACCGGCACCACCTTTGCCGACACGCAGTTTAAGGCGTCTGGCGACCTCGTCGAGCAGATGCGCGCCGGTGCTGCGGTCGACGTGCTCATCACGGCCTCCAAGGGCACCATGGACGACGCTGAGGCCGCCGAGCTCGTCGACGCCGACACGCGTGAGGACATGTTCGTCAACGACCTCGTGATCATTCGCGCCGAGGGCTCCGACACCAAGGTCGAGGCCATCGCCGACGTCGCGAATCTGGACGGCAAGATCGCCATCGGCGACGCCAAGACCGTTCCCGCCGGAAAGTACGCCAACCAGGCTCTGGCCTCCGTGGGCCTCTATACCGGCACCGAAGGCGACGACGGCGAGTATGCTCCCGAGATCGCCGACAAGGTCGCACTGGCCGACAAAGTTGGTACCGCCGCCGCCTATGTGTCCACAGGCGACTGCGTGGCCGGCTTTGTCTACAGCTCCGATATCTTCCGCTACGACGGCATCGAGGAGGCCTTCGTGTGCCCCGAGGATTCGCACAAGCCCATCGTGTATCCGGGTGCCGTTGCCGAGAGCTCCGAGCACGCCGACGAAGCCAAGGCGTTCATCGACTTCTGTCTGACCAACAAGAAGGCTCAGAAGATTTGGGCCAAGTACGGCTTTGAGCTTTCCGCGTAGTGCGGCTTGGCGCGATAATTCCATCGTTTTGTGTTTCACCCTGTCCTTGTATTCGCTTGGAGCTTTTCGTGCTTAATAGATTCCGCATGCTTGTCGCCTGTGCTTTGACCTTCGCGCTTTGCTGGGTGCCGGGATTTGCGTTTGCTGGGGACGCTGAGGACGGGGCCCAGGCTGCTGCGACCGCTCATGGGCTTTCCTATGGGATCGAGGGTTTTGAGCGGTTGGCCAAGGGGACCGCTCGTGCCATGGAGGGCCAGCCTGAGGGCTACCGGTTTCCCGTTGACGAGGACGTGGACCTTGTAGTGGCGCCTGCTGCCGATCGCGTTGTGGTGTGGATATCGCCCAAGGCGGTCGAGAAGTATGGATTGGATCCGCAGGACAACGAGTGCGTATCGGGTCTCAAGGCCCTCGTCTGTAAGCTCGACAGCGCAAACTGCATGGGAGGTGCGCAGCTAGGGGACGTGGATCTTCCTTGGTATGTCACGGCGGAAACAACGTTTGAATCCGGCGGGTATACCTATGGCTTTGACGAGCGCGGTGCGGATGGGGACCGCTATGTGGTGATTGCATCAGCCTCGGGTGATGCCAAGGGCGGCGCGCGTTGGCTTGATAGCGCTCAAATGGTAGAGGCGTCGTCTGTCGTGTTGCGGGGTGAGCAGGGGCCCTTGACCTCTCTGGCCTCCTTTTTGGGCGACATCGACTATCGCCCGTTCTGGGTGTCCATTAAAACGAGCGGCCTTGCCCTGCTGATCTCCTTTGCGCTGGGCCTGTTCGCCGCGTGGAAGACCATGGGTACAACAAGCCGCATCAAGGGCCTGCTCGACTCGGTCTTTACCATCCCTATGGTGCTGCCGCCCACGGTCTGCGGTTTTCTGCTCCTTATGCTGTTTGGCCGCTCGACCGGGGTGGGCCAGTGGCTCATCGCGCACGGCGTCTCCATCGTCTTTACGTGGCCCGCAGCGGTGATATCTGCCGTGGTGGTGTCGTTCCCGCTCGTCTATCGTACGGCACTCGGAGCCTTCGAGAGCCTCGACACGCAGATGCTCGATGCGGCGCGCACGCTGGGCTGGTCCGAGCGTCGCATCTTTACCAAGCTTATGATGCCGCTTGGCTGGCCCTCGATTGCCGCCGGCACGGTGCTCGCCTTTGCCCGCGCGATGGGCGAGTTTGGCTGCACCCTGTTCTTTGCGGGCAACTACGCCGGCATTACGCAGACCATTCCCATCGCCATCTACTTTGAGTGGATGGGCGGCAACACGTCGGTGGCCCTCTTTTGGGTCGTGGTCGTAATTGCGTTCAGCTTCCTGGTCATCCTATTCATCAACATGTACACGGCACATTCGCAAAAGTACCGCGAGCGTGGTCTTTCCCGTGCGGAGCGCAAGCAGGCCAAAGAGCTCGCCGGTCAGGGCGATTCGCTCGATCCGGCGGGCGGCGATGCTCTGCGTATCGATCGCGAGGCATTGGCTGAGCTCATGCGCGATGAGCCCGCTATGCAGGGAGGTCGATAGGCCATGTCACTCGTTCTGGACATAAAAAAGCGCTATCCGGGGTCTATGCTCGATATGCAGCTTGAGGCCGGCGAGGAGCGTGTGGCGCTGCTTGGTGCCTCGGGCTGCGGCAAGAGCTGCACGCTGCGCTGCATTGCCGGTGTTGAGACGCCCGACGAGGGCAAGATCGTCGTCAACGGCGTGACCTTTTTTGACTCGGCGGCGGGCATCAACCTGTCGCCCCAGGAGCGAAAATGCGCCCTGCTGTTCCAAAACTATCAGCTTTTCCCCAACATGACGGTGGCCGATAACGTATGCGCCGGTGTAAAGGATGCGGGCGACGCCGCCGCGCGCAAAAAGCTCGCCGAGCGCTATCTGAGCATTTTCGGTCTAGCCGATTTCGCCGACCGCTATCCCGCGCGACTCTCGGGCGGTCAACAGCAACGCGTGGCGCTTGCCCGCATGGTGGCGGCGCATCCGGGCATCTTTATGTTCGACGAGCCCATGAGCGCACTCGATTCCTATCTTAAGAGCGCCCTCGAACAGAACATGCTCGACCTGTTCGATGTATGCAACCGCACCGTGCTCTACGTGAGCCACGACATCGATGAGGCGTGCCGCCTGTGCCAGCGTATCTGCGTGATGCACGACGGGCATGTTGAGGAGATCGGCTCCGTCGAGGACGTGGTCCGCCGTCCGCAGACGCTGGCGGCACTGCGCCTGACGGGCTGCAAGAACACAAGCCGTGCGCGCAAGATCGGGCCTCAGGAAGTTGAAGCCCTGGATTGGGGTATGACCTTTAACGTGGGTCGCGAGGTTCCCGATAATGTGGCGTACCTGGGCATTCGCGCAAGCTACTTCCATGTTGACAATCGCGCAGAGCGGGGTCGCAACAGTTACGACTTGCATGTGGCTCGCGTGAGCGATTCTCGCTTTGAGCGCCTGGTGCTGCTGAACGTGCCGCGCGCCGATGCGCCCACACGTCTGCAGTGGAAGGTCAACAAGGTGGGCGTGCCTGTCGACGAGCTGCCGCAAGCAGGCGAGACGCTACGCATGCACTTCGATGCGAGTAAGATTCATTTGGTTTGTCGATAGCGCCGGGTAATGCCGTCGGGGATATAAGCCTCGGCGGCTTTGTCTTGCCGTTCGCCGAATGATGGATGACAAACTCTTATCAACACAGATAATTATTTATTAAACGACGGCACACGACGCTGTCGTACGAATGTCAACGGTGTTCGCATGGCCGATGACCGCTGATATAGTTGCCTTCGATAAGAAAAAAGGAGGGTGCGCACATGTCGCAGACGACATATATTCGCCGCGTTGCCGCGCGTGCCCTGTATATGGCTCGGAGCCGCATATGAGCAGGTATGTTCACGGCTCCGGGAGAGACGACGCACAACTAAATAATCAGCTGCAAAGCAGGTTCCCCAAAATTCCGGGTTTAGGCGCGGTCGGGTTTTCGCCACCCACCGTGCAGCAATACCGTAGCTATTCATTTTTGGTTCGAGAGGGGAACCGTCATGGCTGAAGAATTTGATTTCCATCCGATGTGGGAGAGCCTCGGCATGAATCTTGCCGACCACGACATGCTGCTGGGCGCCGTGGGTCAGATGTACGGCGATATGTTCCTGACGCAGAACAATCGCCCCAAGTCCACGTCCTACCTGGATTTTGTCGCCACCAACATCCACAGCGGCCGTATTAAGGAGATGCTCGATAAGAAGGAGGCCGGCGAGGCCACCAAGATCGTCGGTTCGTTCTGCGTGTACGTGCCCGAGGAGATCGTGCTTGCCTGTGACGGCATTCCTGTTGGTCTGTGCTCGGGTGCCGACTGGGCGACCGACAAGGTCGAGGAGCATCTGCCGCGCAACACTTGCCCGCTCATCAAGAGCTTTGCCGGCTTTAAGCTGGGCGAGGTCTGCCCCTACATTGAGTCGAGCGACTTGGTAGTCGGCGAGAACACCTGCGATGGCAAGAAGAAGGCCTACGAGTTCTTTGCCACGCAAAAGAACATGTACGTCATGGATATTCCCAACGTACACGACGAGTCGACGCTCGTGACCTGGAAGGCCGAGGTTAAAAAGCTTGCCGCCAAGATCGAGGAAGAGTGCGGCGTCAAGATTACGCCCGAGCGCCTGAAGGCTGCCATCCACGCCGTCAACGAGAAGCGTCGCGCCCTGCAGCGTCTGGCTGCCACGCGCGCTGCCGATCCGGCGCCCATCAGCGGTCTCGATAGCCTGCTGACCGTTCAGGCCGCCTTTATGGACGACACGCCGCGTCTGACCGGAGCCATTAACGATATGGCGGCTGAGTGCGAGCAGCGTGTCGAGGCCGGCGAGGGCGTGGCGCCCAAGGGGACCAAGCGCATCCTGTACACCGGTACGCCCATGGCCGTGCCTAACTGGAAGCTGTTCAACCTCATCGAGAAAGCCGGCGGCGTTGTGGTGGGCGAGGAGTCCTGCACGGGCTCGCGCTACTACAAGGACCTGGTCGACGAGTCCGGTGAGACGGTCGACGAGATGCTCGACGCCATCGCCGAGCGCTACTTTAAGATTAACTGCGCCGTCTTTACGCCCAACGATCAACGTATGAAGGACATTGTCCAGATGGCCAAGGACTTGCATGCCGACGGCATCGTCGACGTGGCCCTGCAGTTCTGCACGCTCTACGAGATGGAGTCGTTTGCCGTGGAGAAGGCTGCCGAGGAGGCCGGCATTCCGTTTATGCACATCACGACCGACTACGCCGGCGAGGATGCCGGTCAGCTCCAGACCCGCATCGAAGCCTTCCTCGAGACGATTTAGCCGCACCTGCGCTAAGCCGTGCCGCCGGGTGTTCCTATCCACGCGATAGGGATTTCTCCGTTGCCATGTCGGCCGGTGTCCGGATGCACCGCAGGGCGCCGATCGGCTTCGCATAACTGCCGGGGCGGGGGGATTTCCGCCGTCCCGGCAGATTCTATCTGTTTATTCAGACACGAAAGGAACTCAATGAACAACGATCTTTTCAAGGCGGGCGTTTCCCGTCGCGGTTTTCTGACCGGCTCCGCTGCCCTGTGCGTCATGGCGGGCCTCGGCCTCACCGGCTGCGGCGGTTCGGGCGCCGAGAGCGGTAGCGCCGCTGCCTCCGGCCAGGATGTGGAGTATCGCGACGAGCTGCAGATCGCGTTACCGGCGAGCCCGGACGGTCTCGATCCGCACACCACGTCGTCGCTTGTGACCATGGACATCATCTGCAACGTCGTCGAGCCGCTCTTTGGCCTCGATAGCGACTACGAGCCCCAGCCCGTGCTGGCCAAGGGCTATGAGGTCTCCGACGACGGCCTGACCTACACCATCAAGCTGCGCGAGGGCGTCACCTTCCACAACGGCAAGGAGTTTGGCTCCGAGGACGTCGTGGCCTCGATGAACCGCTGGCTCACCGTCAACGACCGCGCCGCGAGCCTGCTGCCCGGCGCCACCTTCGCTGCCTCGGGCGACCACGAGGTCACCTGCACGCTGACCGAGCCCGCCATCGACTTTCTGATCATCCTGGGCAACCACTCCCAGTATCCGGGCATCTTCCCCTCCGAGGTCATCGAGGCCGCGGGCGATACCGGCGTGACCGAGTACGTGGGTACCGGTGCCTACAAGTTTGTGGAGTGGAAGCAGGACCAGTACGTTCATCTCACCCGCTACGAAGACTATGTCGCCGCCCACGGCAAGGCTTCGGGCTACACTGGCAAGGTCTCCGCGCCCACCAAGGACATCTACTATCAGTTCGTGACCGAGGCCTCCACGCGCGTGAGCGGGTTTGAGACCGGCGAGTACGATATCGCTGGCGAGATCCCCACCGAGAACTACCACGACTTCGACGGCAACGACGACGTCAAGCTCTACACCCATAACGCCGGCGTTCTGACCGCCTTCCTCAACATGAACGAGGGCATCTTCGCCGACGAGGAGATCCGCAAGTGCGCCCTCATGGCTATCGATTGCGAGGCGGCCGCTCTTGCCGCCTATGGCGAGAAAGAGCTCTTTAACATCGATCCCAACCTTGGCAACCCCGAGAACGCTCAGTGGGCGACCGACGCGGGCAAGAAGTATTTCAACCAGGCCGACGCCAAGGCCGCCAAGAAGGCTCTGGCCAAGACCTCCTATGCCGGTGAGACGGTCAAGCTGCTGACCACCCCCGACTACAAGGATATGTACAACGCCACCGTCGCGCTGCAGGAGCAGCTCGAGAAGGCCGGCTTCACCGCCGAGGTCGACAGCTACGAGTTCGCGACCTTTATGGACATCCGCTCCAGCAAGCCCGAGCAGTGGGACCTCTTTGTGGCCTCCACCAACTACAAGCCCATCCCGGCCCAGTCCCTCTCGGTCTCCAAGGCCTTCTATGGCCTGTCCGACGAGAAGGCGCTCAAGCTCGTAGCCGAGACCCGCACCGCCAAGGACACCGACGCCGCGGCCAAGAAGTGGGCCGAGGCTCAGGAGCGCCTCTACGAGATCGCCGTCATCGAGCCGCTTTGCCACTACGCTTCCATCACGGGCATCCAGGCAGACGTCGAGGACGTCGAGGTACTCGACGGCGCCATCGTTTGGAATGCCAAGCGTCCGGAGTAATGCAATAGATGGCGTGGCGGCTGGAGGGGTCTGGTCCCCTGTGGTCGCTACACCCTGTCCACGTTCAGAGGGGAAATAGACGCCTCGCATGTTGAAGTACACGCTCAAACGTATAGGCGCGATGGTTCCGGTGATGCTCATCATCTCGGTCGTCGTGTTTTTGATTATCTATCTCACGCCGGGCGACCCGGCCTCCTCGATGCTCGGCATGGAGGCTACGGCCGACCAGATCGAGCGCGTCAACGATAGCCTGGGACTCAACGAGCCGCTGCCGCAGCGCTACGTTGAGTGGATGGGCGGCGTACTTACCGGCGACCTGGGCGATTCGTATTTTATGCGCCAGCCCGTCACGCAGGCGATCGCCGAGCACTTTGGCCCCACGCTATCGCTCGCGCTTCTGGCGCAGCTCATCGCGCTGTTGATTGCACTGCCCTGCGGCGTCGTCGCTGCCCTCAAACATGGGTCGCGCACCGACGCGGTCTTGCGTGTCGTTGCTCTTTTGGGCGTGGCGATACCCGGCTTTTTGATGGCGCTCATGCTTATGTGGCTGTTTGCCGTCACGTTGCGTGTGTTCCCGGTGGCCGGCTATGCTCCGCTATCAAAGGGCTGGTTCAGCCATTTACGCTATCTTGCGTTGCCGGCCATATCGCTTGGATGCGTGCAGGCGGCCCTGCTCATGCGCATGACCCGTGCGAGCGTTATCGAGGCCATGCAGCTTGACTGCGTCAAGACGGCGCGTGCCAAGGGCGTCTCCGAGGTTCGCGTGGTGCTGGCCCATGCCCTGCGCAACGCCGCGCTGCCGATTCTCACCTCGGTCGGCTATTCTTTTGGCGCTCTGATTACGGGCGCCGTGGTGACTGAGGCCATTTTTAACATCCCTGGTTTGGGCCAGCTGGTCACGAGCTCTATCGAGCGTCGCGACTATCCGGTGATTCAGGGCGTGCTGCTGGTCATCGCCTTGTTGAATTCGATGATCAATCTGGCCGTCGACCTTGCCTACGGCGCTTTTGACCCGCGCGCTCGCAAATGGGGCGATGCATGATGACAAACTTTAAGAAGGCTCTTGCCAACAAGGGGCTTGTGGTCGGCGGCTGCATTTTCCTGGCGATTGCGCTGATCGCGCTCGTCGGTCCGCTGGTGTGGACGGTTAATCCCAATGCGCAGGAGATGACGTTGCGACTTTCGGCACCTTCGCCCGCGCATCCCTTTGGCTGCGATGACTTTGGCCGCGACTTGCTTGCCCGCGTCATCGCGGGCGCGCGCGTGTCGCTTGGCGTTGGCATTGCCGTCACGCTCGCGACGAGTGCGCTCGGCTTGGTGATCGGCGCCTATGCGTGCTACAACGAGAGGCTCGATCATATTCTCATGCGCATCTGCGACGGCCTTATGTCCATTCCGGGCGTGCTTTTGGCTATCGCACTCATGGCCATGATGGGTGCCTCGGTCTGGAACGTCATCATCGCGCTCTCCATCGTCTATACGCCCAGCATGGCGCGCATCGTGCGCTCGCGTGCGATGGTGGTCAAGGAGGAGCCCTTTGTGGAGGCCCTGCGCGTGCAGGGTGCCTCGACCGCGCGCATCGTGTGGCTGCATATCGTGCCCAACGTTATGGCACCCTTCCTGGTGCAGGCGACCTTCGTCTTTGCCGAGGCCGTGCTCTCGGAGGCCGCCCTCTCGTTTCTGGGCCTGGGTATCAAGGCGCCCGACGCCAGCTGGGGAAACATCCTGCAGGCGGGCAAGAACGTGATGCGCAAAGCCTGGTGGATGATTTTCTTCCCGGCAGCGGCCATCATCGCGAGCGTGCTTTCGCTCAATCTGGCCGGCGACGGCCTGCGCGACGCCCTCGACCCCAAGACCAAGGAGGACTAGCCCATGGCTCAGCATCTTTTGGACGTGCGCGACCTCTGCATCTCGTTTGTGGGCCGCGATGGCAACGCGCTGGAAGCCGTCAACAAACTCAACCTACATATCGATGCCGGCGAGATCGTTGGTGTTGTCGGCGAGTCCGGCTGCGGTAAGTCGGTGTTTGCCCAGAGTGTCATGCGCCTATTGGAGCATGAACAGAAGATGGCCTATGAGGGCCAGATTGTGTTTGATGGTGAGGATCTGCTAACGCGTCCGCTCAAGACGATGCGCAAGGTGCGCGGCTGTGACATCGCCATGATTTTCCAGGACCCTTTGAGCTCGCTTAACCCCGTCATGACGGTCGGGGCCCAGGTCGTCGAGGCCGTGCGGGCCCACCGTAAGGTGAGCCGACGCGAAGCCCGCAACGAGGCTCTATCGCTGTTGGAGCGTGTGGGAATTCGAGATGCCGCGGCCCGCTTCGACATGTATCCGAGCGACTTCTCGGGCGGCATGCGCCAGCGCGTGATGATCGCCATGGCGCTTGCCGGTCATCCGCGACTGTTGATTGCCGATGAGCCCACCACGGCGCTCGACACGACGACTCAAAAACAGATTTTGGATCTCCTGCGCGACCTCAACAGTTCCGAGGACATGGCGGTGCTTTTTATCAGCCATGATTTGGGTGTCGTCACGAGCATCTGCTCGCGCGTGCACGTCATGTATCTGGGCCAAATCGTAGAAGAGATCGACGCCTGCGGCCTTATGGAGCGCCCGAGCCACCCGTATGCCCAGGGGCTCATCGCGAGCATTCCGCCGCTCGAAGGCGAGCGAGTTGACACGCTGGCGGATATTCCGGGCACTGTGCCGCCGCTTACGGCAATACCCTGTGGATGCCGCTTTGCGCCTCGTTGCGCCCGGGCGGACGAGCGTTGCCGCGCGCAGGAGCCTCCGCTGGTTGCCGTGAACGCGTGCGACCGGTCTAAATGCTGGCTTGTCGAGAAAGGGGAGTGCCATGGCTGTTGATAGCGAAGCCCTGCTTAGGGTCTCACATCTGACTAAAGCGTATCCCATGCCGGGCTCAGGTTTTAAGCGTCAGGCCTTTAACGCCGTGGACGATCTGTCGTTTGAGATCGCGCCGGGCGAGGTCTATGGCCTGGTTGGCGAATCCGGATCGGGCAAGTCGACGACTGGACGCCTGATCTGTGGTCTCGAGCGTGCGGATTCCGGCTCGATTGTCTATCGCGGGCACGACCTCGCCACGATGTCGGAGCGCGAACGCAAACCGTTTCGCCGCGAGATCCAGCTGGTATTCCAAGATAGCTCTACGGCTTTTGACCCGCGCAACCGTGTCGGCCGCATTTTGGAGGAGCCGCTGATTATCGCCGGCGTGCGCGATGCGGATGAGCGCCATGAGCGCGCGCTCTCGGCCCTGGCCTCGGTCGGTCTTCTGGCAGAGCATTATGACCGCTATCCGCATGATCTTTCGGGTGGACAGCGTCAGCGACTCAATCTGGCACGGGCGCTTATTTGCGAGCCGCGCCTTGTGGTATGTGACGAGCCGGTCTCGGCGCTTGACGTGTCCGTTCAGGCCCAAGTGCTCAACTTGCTTCGCGACCTGCAGCGCACGACGGGCGTGGCGTTGCTGTTTATCACGCATGATATGCGTGTGGTACGGCATATGTCCGACCGGATAGGTGTGCTCTACCACGGTCGTCTTGTCGAGGAAGGCGCGGCCGAGGACGTGATCGCGCACCCGAGCGATCCGTATACGCAGGAGCTTATCGACGCCATTCCCTAGAGGATGCTTCCTTTTGGGTATGGCGTGGGTTCGTTGTTTAATTGTCGGTATATCGGCGAAAGAGAGGGGAACTACTATGGCCGAAATCGAGGAACAGCCGTTGCCGCGCACGTTTGAGGAGTTCAACGAGCAACGCAAGGCAGCGTTTATTCGCGTCAAGGATTACAAACAGACCGGCAATCGCCTGGTCGGCTTTTTGTGTAGCTATACGCCGCTCGAGATTATCGATGCCGCGGGCGCTGCAAGTGTGGCCTTGTGCGGCACATCCGACGAGGTGATTCCCGAGGCCGAGAAGGTGCTGCCGGCAAACCTGTGCCCGCTCATCAAGTCGACGTACGGCTTTGCCTACTCGCAAAAGTGCCCGTTTACGTACTTTAGCGACATGATCATCGGCGAGACCACCTGCGACGGCAAGAAGAAGATGTACGAGCTACTCAACGAGCTCAAGCGCACGCACATTCTGCATCTTCCGCAGGGCCGCGATCGCGCCTACGAGCGTGAAGGCTGGTACGAGGAGTGCCGCCTGCTCAAGGAGGAGCTCGAGGGCTTCTACGGCATCACGATTACCGACGATGACCTGCGCGCTGCCGTCCGTCGTCGCAACCGCTTGCGTGCGGCCCAGCTCGACATGTTTGCGCTGCAGGCCAACCGGCCGGCGGCCATGAGCGGCGTCGACCTGATGAGCACTATGTTTGCCGGTACGTTCAGCTTTGATATCGAGGCCTATACGCAGCAGCTGGAGCAAAAGGTCGCGGCCCTGCGCGCTGCGTACGACGAGGGCGAGCGCCCGGTTGCGGCGGATGCCAAGCGCATTCTGATCACCGGCTGCCCGGTGGGCGGCGTGATCAACAAGATCGGTCGCACCATCGAGTCCAACGGCGGTGTGGTCGTGTGCATGGACGACTGCTCGGGCGAGCGCACAGCGGCCATGATGATCGACCCGGAGGCCCCCGACATCCTTCGCGCCATCGCCGACCGCTACCTGGATATCAACTGCTCGGTCATGACGCCCAACAACGGTCGTATGGAAAACACGCTGGCCATGTGCGAGAAGTATCACGTCGATGGCGTAGTGGAGAGCGTGCTCCAGGCGTGCCACACCTTTAACGTGGAGAGTGCGCGCATGCAGGAGGCTGTCGAGGGTGCGGGCATTCCCTACATGAAGATCGAGACCGACTACAGCAACGGCGACATGGGTCAGATCGAGACCCGCATCGCCGCCTTCATCGAAACCCTCTAGCTTCCTCAGGCACCGGATCTTGCCCTTCAAACCGTCGCTTGCGTACCCAAAGTACGCTGCGCTCCTCTTTCGGGGCAATCTCCGGCACCTGAGAAACCTAGAGCTAAGGCGCCTGAACGCGCCGCTGTCTTTGATGTTTAGATTGGGAGAGAGCCATGATAGGGATCGGGATCGATATCGGGTCTACGGCGGCTAAGGCTGCTGTGGTCGATGGGGAGGGTTCGGTGGTGTGGACGTGCGTGCAGCCAACCGGGTTCTCCTCGGTCGATGCTTCCGAGCGGCTGCGCGGAGAGCTTGCCGCGGCTGGCTATGACGTGACGGGCGACGATGTTCGCGTGATCGCGACCGGCTACGGCCGTGTCGCCGTGCCCTATGCACACAAGGTTGTGACCGAGATCACCTGCCACGGCACCGGTGCCGTGCGCCTGTTTGGCGACCATGGCACCGTGATCGACGTGGGCGGTCAGGACACCAAGGTCATTCAGCTTAAAAGCGGCCGCGTGGCCAAGTTTGCCATGAACGACAAGTGCGCCGCCGGCACGGGGCGCTTTTTGGAGATCATGGCCGACCGTCTGGGTATTTCCCAGCAGCAGATGGCCGACCTGGCGCGTTCCGGCGAGCCCACCAAGATCAGCAGCATGTGCACGGTGTTTGCCGAAAGCGAGGTCATCAGCCTGATCGGTCGCGGTGAGCCGCGCGAGAACATCGCCCGTGGTGTGATCGAGAGTGTCGTGTCGCGCGTGGCGACCATGGCCGGGCAGGCCACGGGTGCCCCGTACTACCTGACCGGCGGCCTGTGCGAGAACGCCTTCGTGGTGGAGCGGTTGGGCGAGCTACTGGGGTCGCCGGTGACCACCTCGCCCCAGGCTCGCTTTGCCGGAGCGATCGGCGCGGCTGTCCGCGCCGCCGCCTTGGCCTAGGGGTGTACCGCGACATGCGCATCCTCAATATCTCGGCACAAAAACCGGATAGCACTGGCAGTGGCACCTACCTTGCCGCGCTCGTGCGCGAGCAGATCGAGACGGGGCATCGCGCCGCCGTGCTTTGCGGCGCGGCACCGGGTGATATCCAAGGCGAGCTGGACCGGCGTGCTGCCGTGTTTGCCGTACCGTTCGAGTCGCCCGAGCTGCCGTTTCCCATCTGCGGTATGTCCGATGTTATGCCCTATCCCTCAACGCGCTATCGTGACCTGACGCCTTCGATGCTCAAGGCATTTGAGCGGGCATTTGCCGCTGCAATCGATCGGGCGGTGGCTGAGTTTCGACCCGATCTGGTGCTCTGTCATCACCTGTATCTGGTGACCGCATTGGCGCGCGAGTGCGTCCGGGGCGTGCCGGTTGTTGCCGTGTGCCATTCGACCGACCTGCGCCAGCTGCGTTCGCATGCTCTCGAGCGCGATCGCATCGTAAGTGCGGTTCGTCGGCTCGATGCCGTCTTTGCGCTCCATGCTGAGCAGGCTGAGCAGATTGGCCTGGTGTGCGGCGTCGATGCCGATCGCATCCATGTGATTGGGACGGGCTACGACCATCGCGTCTTCTGTCGCGACGCAAGCGTGGCGAGGCAGCCGGGATCGCTTGTGTACGTGGGCAAGATTTGCTTTAAAAAGGGCGTCGAGTCGCTGGTTCGAGCTGTGTCATTGCCGATTGACGATGACGTCCGCCCATCTGGCTTGGTACTTGTGGGCGGCCGCGGGGACGATGCCGAGTACGCGCGTATCGAGCGCTTGGCCGCGGCCTCGGATGTGCCGGTGACGCTGGCGGGGCGCCTGGATAGCGATGGGCTCGTGCGTGCCTACCGCAGTTCCGACGTCTTTGTGCTGCCTTCGTTTTACGAGGGTCTGCCGCTCGTGACGATCGAGGCCCTCGCGTGCGGTTGCAAAGTTGTGGCGACCGATTTGCCCGGCGTTCGTCCCTGGATGGAGGCGATGCTTCCCGGTGCTCCCGTGACGTGGGTGGCGTCGCCGCGTATGACGGATGTCGACACGCCCGTGGCGGCCGACCTTCCGTTGTTTGAGCGCGCACTGGCAGATGCTATCGCGCAGGCGCTTGCGGCTCCGCCTTCGACGTTCGAGCCGTCGGCGGTCTCTTGGGAAGCGTGCCTGGGGCGTATACTTAATGTCGTTGATTTGTTGGAAGGGGGTTCGTATGGCTAAGGACACCATGAGGCTCACATCCATGACGGCCGCGAGCGGTTGAGCCGCTAAGTTGGCCCCTGGAGCCCTCGCCCAGGTCCTGGGCGATTTACCCAATGTGCATAACGACAACTTGCTCGTGGGGTTCGATACCTCCGACGATGCGAGCGTCTTCCGCGTAGGGGAGAACCTGGGGCTCGTGCAGTCCATCGACTTCTTCCCACCGATGGTCGACGACCCGTTTCTGTTTGGCCAGATCGCCGCGGCCAACTCGCTGTCGGACATCTACGCCATGGGCGGGCGGCCGAGCCATGCCATGAACCTGCTGTGCATTCCCAGCTGCCTGGGCGTCGAGGTCGCAGGTCAGATTCTGGCGGGCGGCGCCGACAAGTGCGTCGAGGCGGGTTGCTCCATCGCGGGCGGCCACACCATCAACGACGACGAGCCCAAGTACGGCCTGTCCGTGAGCGGCTTTGTCGCGCTCGACCGCATGCTCGCCAACAGCGGCGCGCGCGTGGGTGATGTCCTGCTGCTGACCAAGGCGATCGGCTCGGGCATCATCACCACGGCCATTAAGGGAGAGCTTATCGAGCAGGACGAGGCCGCAGCCATGTTTGACTCGATGTGCACCCTCAACGAGGCGCCGATTCGTCTGGCCGAGGGACTTGAGCTTCACGGCTGCACCGATGTCACGGGCTTTGGCCTGATCGGGCATTCGTGCGAGATGGCCGAGGGCTCGGGCGTGCAGATTGAGCTTGCGTCGGGGGTGGTGCCGCTCTTTGACCAGGTGCTCGACATGGCGCGTCTGGGCATTATCCCCGCGGGCTCCTACCGCAACCAGGACTTCTTTGGCCCGCGTGTGGCTGCCGACGAGGACCTGGAGCCGGGCATGTTGGATGCGCTTTACGATCCGCAGACGTCTGGTGGCCTGCTCATCGCGGCACCTGCTGCCGATGTGGATGAGCTTGCGCGCCGTTTGCATGCCGAAGGACGTATCGCCGCCGTCGTCGGTCGCGTGTGCGAGCCGGTGCCAGGCGGTCCTGCCGTCCACGTTGTCCGTTAACGACACGTTTATTGAGCTATGTACCGTTCTAAAACGATTTATTCGAAAGGAAAAGCTATGTCTACTAAAATTGAAGTCAATGCCATGGGCGATGCCTGCCCGCTGCCCGTCGTCAAGACGCTCAAAGCCCTGAAGCAGCTTGATGGCGAGGGCACAGTCGTGACCTCGGTCGATAACGAGACCGCCGTCAAGAACATCTCCAAGATGGCGCAGGAGAAGGGCTGCACGGCCTCGGTCGAGAAGGTTTCTGACGCCGAGTGGCACGTGACCGTGGCGACCTCTGGCGCCGTTGCCGAGGCTGATCCCGAGCAGGATGGCGCTGCCTTCTGTGACGCCAGCGCCGGCAAGGGCAAGCTCGTCATTTCCGTCTACACCGACTGCATGGGCCGCGGCGACGACGAGCTGGGCCACAAGCTCATGAAGGCGTTTATCTTTGCCGTGACGCAGCAGGAGGAGCTGCCCGCGACCATGCTGTTCTACAACGGCGGCGCCAAGCTCACTGTCGAGGGCTCGCCGGTGCTCGATGACCTGAAGGGCCTGGCCGAGCAGGGCGTCGAGATCCTTACCTGTGGCACCTGCCTCGACCACTATGGCATTAAGGACCAGCTTGCAGTGGGCGAGGTCACCAACATGTACGTGATCGTGGAGAAGATGGAGCAGGCCGTGCGCGTCGTGCGCCCGTAGCGTATTGGTTGGAGTTGCCATGAGGGAGAAGCGCCCGGCGCTTGTCATCACGTTTCCCACCACGGCGGCCGCCATGGGTTGCGAGTCCCTGTGCATCGAGCGTGGCCTTCCCGGGCGAACGATTCCCGTGCCCGGGGAGGTCGCTGCTGGCTGCGGTCTGGCGTGGAAGGCGTTGCCTGCCGATGAGGAACTGCTGCGCGCCGAGCTTGCCGCAGCGGGCATTCCCACTGAGGGCTTTACGGTGATTGATATGTGGGAGGTCGTGCGATGATCTATCTGGATAACGCGGCGACGACCATGCACAAGCCGCAGACGGTCATCGATGCCGTGACGCAGGCGATGTGCTCGCTCGGCAATGCCGGGCGCGGCGCCACGTCGGGTGCCCTCGATGCCGCTCGTACGATTCACGCTTGCCGTGCCAAGCTCGCGCGCCTTTTGGGTTGCCCGAGGGCGGACCATGTGTGCTTTACGCCCAATTCCACGGCGGCGCTCAACACGGCGATTAACGGCGTGGTGCGTCCTGGCGACCGCGTGGTCACGACGGTGCTCGAGCACAACTCCGTGCTGCGTCCGCTTAATCGCCTAGCGACGGAGCAGGGTGTGACCGTTGAGCATGCGGGCTGCGACGCGAACGGCGTGCTCGACTATGACGAGCTCGAGCAGTTGGTCACGCCCGGTACACGTGCCGTGGTGGTGACACATGCCTCCAATGTGACCGGCAACGCGGTCGACATTGCGCGCGTGGCGGCCATCGCCCATGCGGCCGGCGCGCTGGTGATCGTCGACGCCTCTCAGTCTGCCGGTACGGCGAAGATTGACATGGATACCATGGGGCTCGACGTGGTGTGTTTTACCGGCCACAAGGGGCTCATGGGACCCCAAGGCACCGGCGGCCTGGCCGTGGCGGAGGGCATTGACGTGGCTCCGTGGGCCATGGGCGGCACGGGCGTGCACAGCTTCGATGCGCTGCAGCCGCTTGAGTGGCCCACGCGACTTGAGGCGGGCACGCTCAACGGTCATGGCATCGCGGGGCTTTCCGCAGGTCTCGACTTTATCGAGGCTCAGGGTGGGGTCGAGGCGATTGCTGCCCACGAGCGTGCGCTCGCTGATCGCTTCCTTGCCGGTGTGCGCGAAATCCCCGGCATTGCGCTCTACGGTGCGTTTGACCAGCTCATGCGCTCGGCGATCGTCTCGCTCAACGTGGGCGATATCGATTCGGCCGAGATCTCGGACGCGCTCATGCAGGGGTGGGGGATCGCGACGCGCCCCGGCGCCCATTGCGCCCCGCTCATGCACCGCGCGCTGGGGACCGAGCGTCAGGGTGTCGTTCGCTTCTCGTTTGGGTACTTCAACACGGACGAGGAAGTCGACACCGCGATCGACGCTTTGCGCGACTTAGCCTGCTAAAGCTGCTAGACCGTTTATACTTGCGGGACGGGTGTTTTTGCCTGTCCCGTTTTTGTTTCGACCTGAAAGGTGTGCCCATGGCCTCATCCGCTCCGCGCGGTCTGCGCTCCGACCATGTCGTTACCGTCGGCATTGCGCTGTTCTCGATGCTCTTTGGCGCCGGTAACCTCATTATTCCGCCGCTGCTGGCGCTGCAGGCAGGCTCTGCCACGTCGGTCGCCATGCTCGGCTTTCTTATTGCCGCCATCGGCCTGCCCGTCATGGGTTTTATCGCCGTGGCGCTTGCCGGAACGGCACGCGAGCTGGCCGGCCGCGTGCACCCCAAGTTTGGTGAGTTCTTTGTCGCGGCGGTGTATCTGGCTATCGGTCCGTGTCTGGCTATTCCGCGCACGAGCTCCACGGCCTTCGAGATGTTGGTGCCGCTGCTGCCCGAGGGTGTCTCGCTCGGCACGGCTCGCCTGGTGTTTGCCGTTGGCTTCTTTGTCGTCGCGTTTGCGCTCACGCTGCGCCCGGGTGTCATCACACGCGTACTCGGTCGCATTACGGGCCCCGCGCTTATCGCACTCATCGTGCTGGTCGTGGGTGCTGCCGTGATCTCGCCGCTGGGACCGGCTGCCGCGCCTCAGGCTCCCTACGATGCAGGTGCTGCCGTGCAGGGCTTTCTGACTGGCTATCAGACCATGGACCTGCTCGCGTCGCTTGCCTTCGGCATCATCATCGCTGAGACCATCCACGAGCTGGGCGTTACCGACGACAAGCGCGTGGCCTTTGAGATTTCGCGCTCCGGTGTGATCGCCGGTGCGCTCATGGCCGTCATCTACTGCGGCCTGGCGCTTGCCGGCATGCAGCTCAGTACGGTTATGCCCGATGCCACCAACGGCGCTGCCATCCTTGCCCGCTCTGCCTCCATGCACTTTGGCCTTGCCGGCACGGTCGTGGTCTTCGCGATCTTTTTCCTTGCCTGCATGAACGTGTGCATCGGCCTCATCAGCTGCTGCTCGCGTTACTTCTGTGAGACGTATGTGGTCGAAGGGGGAGCGGAGGCCTCCGAGGAGGCCATGCGCCGTCCCTTTGCGGTTCTCGCCTTTGTGTTCGCGGCGTTTTCGTGCGTGCTCTCCAACGTGGGCCTCGACATGATCCTCATGTTCTCGGTGCCCATGCTCAACGCCTTGTACCCCGTCGCCATTGTGCTGGTGCTGATGGGCCTGGTGCACGGTTTTTGCGACGCCCATCCGCAGGTGTGGGTTTGGGTCGGCGGCGTGGTCGCGGTGCAGAGTGTGATCACCTCGGTCCGCGACGCGTTCTTTGCGGGCGTGTGGCTGCCGTTCGATGCGCTGCCGTTGGCGGACATTGGAGCCGCGTGGGCGCCGGTCGCCGTGGTGGCCTTTGTGATAGGCCTGGCCCATAGCCAGTTTGTCGCACATTCGAGGAGCTAGGGTATCGTCGCTTGCATAGGCGGGGAGTCTCCCCTATAATTTCCTTCGCTTTGGGACACGCAAGGTTTAGACCTTAGCTGCTCAACACCTTCGGGACGTGGCGCAGTTTGGTAGCGCGCCTGCTTTGGGAGCAGGATGTCGCAGGTTCAAATCCTGTCGTCCCGACCATATCTTGCGGGCGTAGTTCAATGGTAGAACCCCAGCCTTCCAAGCTGATGACGCGGGTTCGATTCCCGTCGCCCGCTCCATAGGATAGTTTTAACGGCTTTGGCTTCATTTGGCGCCAGAGCCGTTTTCATATACATGCCGGGGACCCCACATCCCCTCCTAAGTTGCGGTGAAATACGGACTGTTTTTCGGCTTTTAGGGGGTGCGGACGATTTCTTGGACCGCGCCTAGGCGTATCCATGGAGTGGGAAGGATAAACTGGACTTTCTTTTAAGGATCCTCAAGCGTATTGCCG
>URKG01000023.1 GCA_900548265.1 uncultured Collinsella sp. | reverse complement strand
GCGCGAACGGTGCGCCTGTTTAGCGAAACTGGTGAAAAATAGATTGACGCTAACAGGCGCGCGGGAAGCCCGCCGCGATGCCGACCGACGCGGACATCGACTTCCTGTTCAGCGTCTACTCCGCCTCGCCGTCGCGTGACGACGGAGGGCCGGAGCGGGGCGACAGGGCCGTGTGGGAGGACCTCCACCACAGGGACCCGTACCCGTTCTGGCTGGATTAATGGATGGAAACGGGTGTTCTATCGGGACACACATTTTGTCCTATAAGCCCACTTAGCCGCCCAAATCGGGTCTAGATGTTACAGATCGAGATTTTGTTTGAGAGGCCAAGAATTGGACCGAAAACACAGTCCCGGGATAACAAAAAAGCTCGCCGGCTAGGCCGACGAGCTGCAAGTTCTTGGTCGCGGGGGCAGGATTTGAACCTACGACCTCCGGGTTATGAGCCCGGCGAGCTACCAGACTGCTCCACCCCGCAATGTCTGGGCGCCTCATGTGCGCAAGAAGGAATATTACGCGGGAGTTCGGTAAACGGCAAGGAAAATCTCGTAGAGCATAATTCCTTCATATTTAAACCCCTCAGCCCCTATCACCGTAAACGAATCGCAGCCGAGCGCCGTCGACGGCACGTATACAATGGTGCGCGTCCTTTTATGCCAACACCGGGAGTAGACATGCTGCTCGCTATCGATATGGGAAACACGCAGACGGCCATGGGCCTGTTTGACGGAGACGAGCTGGTGCAGTCGTGGCGTATGCCCACCGACCGCTCCTATACCGCCGACGAGATCCACGTGCGCCTGATGGGCTTCTTTAAGATGTACGACCTCTCGCTCGGCGCGGTCAACGCGATCGCCTTTGCCGGCGTGGTGCCGCAGCTCTCGCGCGAGTGGCACGCCGTGGCCGACCGCATTGCCGCGGACGCCATCGTCATCGGGCCGAAAACGGCCGCCGTAACCAAGCTGCGGGCGGCGCGCCCCCAAGCCGTAGGCGCCGATCGCGTCGCTAACGCCGTTGCGGCCGAAACTTTCTACGGCGCGCCGGCAATCGTGGTGGACTTTGGCACCGCAACCAATATCGACGTCATCGACGAGGACGGCTATTACATTGGCGGAGCGATCGCG
The DNA here is from genome assembly GCA_900548265.1 of uncultured Collinsella sp. GTDB lineage: Bacteria > Actinomycetota > Coriobacteriia > Coriobacteriales > Coriobacteriaceae > Collinsella. The sequence goes on along the minus strand of URKG01000023.1, from coordinate 32,503 downwards.
CCGGGCATCCGCATCTCCATGGACGCGCTTGCCGCCCGTGCCGCCAAGCTCGCCAGCGTTCCGCTCGAGGCGCCCGAGCACGCCATCGGCCGCGATACCGAGGAGTGCATCAAGGTCGGCGCCGTGATGGGCGCCGCCGCCATGGCCGAGGGCCTGGTCGCGCGCATGAAGCGCGAGCTGGGCCGCGAGGATGCCACCGTTATCGCCACGGGCGGTCTCGCCGGCATCGTCGCCGATTCGACCGATGCCTTCGACGTGGTCGACGGACAGCTCACCATCAAGGGTATCTGCGAAATCTACCGCCGCATGCAGGAGCTAGGGTAGGACAGGGGCTTAAGTCGAGCACGCCCGATGCCACAGTCCCCGCAAATGCTCGCCAAGCCTATTCCTCAAAACTGAAAAATTTTCAATTTTGAGGAATAGGGCGCTGGCAACCCATTCCCCAGATAAGCGAAACCCTCCCCGGCACAGGCCAAGGAGGGTCTTGTTGTCATCGTTATCTTTGAGCGCTGGCGCCCCGCGCTACAGCCCGCGAATTCGTACAGCCTCGGGCGGAAACTCCTGCTCGCCGGCATCGGTCTTGATGGTCGCGCGGCCCCAGATGTCCAGGCCCGCAAACACACCGACCGCAAGCGGCAAGCCGTTGGGAGACACCGCCGCAACCTGGCGGCCCAGCAGCGGCACCATGTCGAAGTACTCGCCCAGCACGGGAGCCAGCGGCCCTGCGGCGCCTTGCGGCGTGTTGGCAACAACCGCCCAGGCGTCCACGCGGGCCAGCACGGCGGCGGCCAGCGTCTCGAGCAGCGCTTCGTCAGCCACGTCCACACCAAGCTCGCTCAGCGCCGAACGCTCAATATCCACCGTCACGGCACCGAACATGCCCGCAGCACCGGCACCGCCGTTCACGGCAACACGCGCGAGCGACGTCTCAAACGCAGGCGCACCGCACACGATATCGCTCGGCCACTGGATACCCACCTTACCGGCAAGGCCCAGCCCCGGTGTCGACGCCGCGCCCACGAGCGCGTCCATCATGCCCATCGCGGCCACAAACGGCAGGCCGTGGAAGGCATGCATGTTCACATCCGGGCGCACGACCAGCGAAAACGTCAACGACGCCTCGCCCGCGCTCCAAGCGCACCAGCCCGCGGACGCACCCTCGCGGCCCGCGTCGCGCGCCGCGTCGAGCTCGGTGCCGGCGGCAACAGCATTCATCTCGATCATCTACATACGCCCCAATTCGCCCACGATATGGCCCACGCGGTCCTCGGGCTCCTTGACCTCGACACCGTTGTAGCGGAAGAACCGCGCCGGGTCGTGCATCAGGTCCTCGAGCGGCACCAGCACAAAGTCGCGTTCGCCGATCAGCGGATGCGGCAGGCGCAGCTTTTTGCCGCCGTGGGTCTCGCCGTCCATCCACAGCAGGTCCAGGTCGATGGTACGCGGACCGTTGGCCTTGGCCTTTTTGGAACGGTCGCGGCCCAGCTCAGCCTCGATCTTCATGAGCTCGTCGAGCAGCACCAACGGCGCCAGCTCGGTCTTAATCTCGATGACAGCGTTGGCAAACGCGTCCTGGCGCGTCTCGTAGGCAGGCTCGCTCTCGTAAATCTTGGAGGAATTAGACACGCAGGTGAGTGGGATCTCGGCGATCATCTCGCGTGCGGCGCGGATGTTGTCGCAGCGATGCCCCAGGTTGGAGCCCACGGCCACAAACGCGCGGCGCGGCTGTGGCTTGGCAACCGCCCAGTAGCCGTTCAGGAACTGCGCAAAACCCGCGGCGTCGTGCACGCGCACGATGTTGGCACCGGCCTGGATAGCGCCCAGGCACACGCCAAACGTAGCGGCATCGCGCTCGGCGGCCTCGGTCACGCCCGAGACGGCGCCCACAAAGCGCTTGCGCGACACGGCGCACATGAGCGGATAGCCCAGTGACGCCATCTTGGCAGTCTCGCGCTGGATGACGATGTCCTCGTTAGCCGACTTACCAAAGCCCGGACCAGGATCGATGCAGATGCGGTCGCGCGACACGCCGGCATGGATGAGCGTGCGGGCCTGGTCGGACAGAAAGCCCATGACGCGGCGCATGATGGGCGCCGAATCGGGCAGGGTGAAGCGGCGGAGCTGCGAGGTGGGCACGTAGGCTTCCTCGCGGCGGGCGCTGCGGCGCATCATGGCGGCCAGGCGGTCATTGGACTCCGATGCGGCCTCGGTGGCTGCGGGCGCGGCCTCGGGCGCGGGCGCGACGGTCTCGGCGGCAGCAGCCTGCTCGGCGGCCGGCGTCTCCTGCTCGCTTGAAGGCTCGGACGTGGGCTCCGGTTCGCCAAACGGCAACGAGGGCTGCACCACGCCGCCCGGAAGCTTGGCCTCCGGCTTAGGCTCGCCCAGCAACTTGCCGCGACGGCGGCGAGCCGGCTTCTCGGCCTCACGCGCGGCCTCGGCAGCCGCCTCGCGCGCCTTCTCGGCAACAAACGCCGCTGCCGAGGTATCGAGCTGCACCGTTGCGTGCGTGCGTGCGGGCGCGGCGACCTCGCCGGCATGCATCACGATGATGCCGCAGGTGCTCGTCTTAACAAACTCGACCATCTTGGGATCGGTGAAGCCGGTCACGTCGTTGACGATCGAGGCGCCGCAGCGCACGGCCGCCTTGGCAACCGCCACATGACGCGTGTCGATCGAGACGATGGCGCCCTCCTTGGCCAGCGCGCGCACCACGGGCAGCACGCGGCGAGCCTCCTCGTCGGGGTTGACCGGGGTAAAACCAGGGCGCGTGGACTCGCCGCCCACGTCGATGATGTCGGCGCCGGCGTCGAGCATCGCCAGGCCGTACTCGATGGCGGCATCGGGGTCGAAGTGCTCCCCGCCATCGCTAAACGAATCGGGCGTCACGTTGAGGACGCCCATGATGCGCGGACGGTCAAAGCTGAGCTCGTACTTTCCGCACCGCCATGTCTTGCTGTCGTTCGCCATGAACATCCTCCTAAAATGCCCACGCCGCCGAGCTTGGGGAGCTGGCGGCGGAGTCGCTTTGCACTCAGTCTTTTTATTGTATCCGCGCACGCGGGCTAGAACGCAAACGCGGCCGCGATGTCGCAAGAAATCAGCAGGTCGGCATTTGCATCCTGATCGGTAGGAGCAAGATTGCAAATAGCCAGCGTATCGCCGGTAAAGTATCGCGTAAGGCCTGCCGCCGGATACACCACGAGCGAGGTCCCGCCCACAATGAGGGCATCGGCCGCGACGATGGCGGCAACGGCACCGGTCAACACATGCTCGTCGAGCGGCTCTTCGTAGAGCACTACATCGGGCTTGATGCGGCCGCCGCACGCGGGGCACGCAGGCACGCCCGCGGCGTCCTCGTGCTCGCGCGAGCAAATCCACTCGGCGCTATAGACCGCGCCGCACGACTGGCAAATGTTGCGATGAACCGATCCGTGCAGCTCGAACACGCGCTGCGAGCCGGCCGCCTGGTGCAGACCGTCGATATTTTGCGTCACCACGGCGTCGAGCTTGCCGGCGCGCTCCAGCTCGGCCAGCTTGGTGTGGCAGCGGTTGGGCTTGGCGCCAAGCGCGATCATCTTGGTGCGGTAAAAGTCGAAGAACTCGGCAGGATGCGCCTCGTAAAAGCTATGCGACAGCATGGTCTCGGGCGGATAGGCAAACTGCTGGTGATACAGGCCGTCCACGCTGCGGAAATCGGGGATGCCACTTGCCGTGGAAACACCAGCGCCGCCAAAGAAGACCACGCGCTTGTGGGTGTCAAACAGATCCGCCAGGGCGGCGGAGGCCTGCCTGGGGTCCGATATTGCCTGAGTCATATGAGTCCTCCGTCCTTGTTAATCGGGCAGCGTTGAGCGACGTCCCAGCATGCAGCCTTTAAGTCAGCATGCACGGAGCCCACCCCGCCCTTATTGCGTTAATCTTAAGCCTGCCAACCCCGTCGAAAGGACACCATGCCTCAGACTTACACCTTTGCCTCGTGGAACGTTAACGGCCTGCGCGCCGTGCTCAAAAAGGACCCGAGCTTTATTCAGATCGCGCAAGAACTCGACGTCGATATCTTGGCGCTGCAAGAGACCAAGTTGCAAGAAGGCCAGGTGCAGGTCGACCTGCCCGGCTATCACCAAACCTGGAGCTACGCCGAGCGTAAAGGCTATTCGGGCACTGCGGTCTTTAGCCGCCAGGAACCGCTGCGCGTGCTGCACGCCGACGCGCTGCTACCCTACGCCGGCGAGGGCGAGGCGGCCGAGCTCGTCGCCCAAGCCGCAACCGAGGGCCGCGTCTGCACGCTGGAGTTCGACAAGTTTTGGTTTGTGGATGTCTACACGCCCAACGCGCAAAATGAGCTCGCGCGCATCGATGTGCGCATGGCCTGGGATGATGCCTATCGCGGCTTTTTGAGCGCGCTTGAGCGCGAGACCGGCAAGCCCGTCGTAACCTGCGGCGACTTTAACGTGGCACACGAGGAGATCGACCTTAAGAACCCCAAGTCCAACCGCGGCAACGCCGGCTTTTCGGACGAGGAGCGCGGCAAGTTTACCGAGCTGCTCAACGCCGGCTTTACCGATACCTGGCGCACGGCTAATCCAGACGTCGAGGGCGTCTACAGCTGGTGGAGCTATCGCTTTAATGCCCGCAAGAACAACGCCGGCTGGCGCATCGATTACTTCTTGGTAAGTGATTCAATCGCCAATACCGTGCGCGACACCGGTATCCGCGGCGATATCTTCGGCAGCGACCACTGCCCCGTCACCCTCACGCTAGAGCTCTAGCGCCAAGCAATTCCTGGGGGACAGAGGAAAACAGATCATGTGACCCCTCTCCCCCTATAAGTTGCGGTGGAATAGTTCCTGTTTGGGCAGCAAATAGCCAAAAACGAGAACTATTCCACCGCAAGTTCGTGAGGAAACGCGAAATGCCTTACAGCCCGTATTTCACGACGACACGGTTAATGCGACGGCACCAGGGCTTGTACAAGGCGGCCAAAAACACGCAGGTCGCGAGTCCGTGCGTGATATCGAACGGCACGGCGGTGGCAAGACGTGCCACGGCACCTGCCCAAGTAAGCGGCTGTACAAAACCAATGATGTCGTAGGCGTTGATCACAACGCCGTACAGCAAACCCGAAGCAAAGCCGTAGGTCAGCAGCGCCGGCATACGCACGGTGCCATCGGCGCGGTCGAATGCACCCGCATACGCCAGCGCACCGCCAACGTATCCCACGAGCCCCCAGGCATACATCTGCCACGGCGTCCACATGCCCTGCCCAAAAAAGAAATTGCTGGTCAGCGCCGCCAACGCACCGACCATAAAGCCGTTACGACGACCGAGTGTCGCCCCGGCGATAATGGCGATGGCACTCACGGGTTTAAAGTCGGGAATGGGTCCAAACAGGATGCGCCCCGCCGCCGCCAGCGCCGCCAGCACCAGCGTGGGCATAATCTGACGCAGGCCTGGACGCGATGCCTCATAGCCCGCAAAGAACAGCGCAAGCACCAACGCCACCACAACCAGCATGGCCAACGCTGCCTGCTCAACACCCGCCAGCAACGCGGCAGCCATCACCGCCGGCACCGCCAACAACAGCGGGATCTCCAGTTTTGCAAGCAAACGCGAGAAACGACAGTCCGTCATCCCATCACGCCCTATAGAACACGTTGTCGGCAAAGAAGTCGGCCGGGGACTCCATGCAGGCAATCTCGCCGTCAAACATCATGGCGACGTCGTCGGCTACCTGCTCGGCAAAGTCCAAATCGTGCGTAGCCATGATGACGGTGCCGCCAGCCTTCGCATGGTCACGCAGGGCGCGGGCGATGGTGCGGCGACTCTCCAGGTCCAAGCCCTTCGTGGGCTCGTCAAGCAGCAGCAGCTCGGGGCCGATCAGCAGCAGCTTTGCCAGTGCGAGCAGCTGGCGCTGTCCGCCCGAAAGATCGTACGGATGGCGTCCATCCAGACCCGACAACCCCAAGCTCGCCGCACGCTCCCGCGCCAAGTTCTCGTCATATCCGCAGGTCGAGGCCCATTCCATCAGCTCATCGCGAACCGTCTCGGCAACCAGCAATGCTTTGGGATTCTGAGGCAGCAGCGCCGCCGAGGCCGCTCCGCGCACCATGCGGCCGCGCTGCAGCTTGGCGGTCTTCGCCAGCACCGAGAGTATCGTCGACTTACCGCATCCGTTGCCGCCCACGATCGCATGCACCGCACCGGCCGAAAACGACGCATCGAGCCCGCGCAGCACCCAGCCGGACGCTCGATCGTAGCGAAACCAGCCTTCCGACAGGGTGGTAGCCGACCCGCCGTGCATTTTTTGGAGTATTCTGCTTCCATCCGTGCGCGAGAAGGCTTCCAAGCCGTTCTCGAGCGACGTTTGCGCCACAAATTCGGACGATTTGTCCAATTCCAAACTTTTTTTCGCGCTCGATACGTCCCCGGGCGGCTCCAGAGAGCCCAAATTGTCCTCACGCCTGCTGAATACTCCGTTTTTTGCACATCGGATGGCACCCCACCCCAACGTGTCATCGGAAAACAGCGATTCTCGGCATACCAAAGAAGCCATATCCGCCGCCTCGTGCACGCGGCCATCCTCAATCCGGTACGCACACGTCGCGTATTCGAGCATTGGGCGCGGCTGATGCGTCGCCACAACAACCGTGCAGCCCAGCTCGCGATTCACACGAAACAGCGCGTGCAGGAAATTCTTCTCGGCAACGGGATCGAGCTGAGACGTGGGCTCGTCGAGCAGCAGCACGCGCGGGCGCAGCGCCAGGACGGCGGCAAGCGACAGCAGCTGCTTGCGGCCACCCGAAAGCGTATCGGTATCACGATGAAGCCAGTCCTCCAGACCAAAGAAATAGCTGGTCTCGGCAACACGGCGGCGCATCTCGTCGCGCGACACACCCAGATTCTCTAGGCCAAACGCCATCTCGTGCCACACGGTCTCGCACACAATCTGGTTCTCGGGATCCTGAAACACATAACCCACGCGCTCTGCCGATGCCCGCACGTCCATGTCGGCAACGTTCTCGCCCAGCACGCGCGCATCGCCAGTGCGCTCGCCCGCTGGAGCGATCTCGGGCTTGAGCAGCGACAGCAGCGTCGACTTGCCCGAACCGGTACCGCCAACAAGCAGTGCAAACGCACCTTGGGAAACACGCCAATCAAGCCCCTCGAGCACCGGTGCCTTGACCCCGGGATAGGCAAAACTAAGGCCTCGCACCTCAATCGCCGGCGCGGCCGAGCCATATGCCACACCCGCCGCCGAGCTCCTATCAAACCGAGCCATCAGCCAAACCTCTTCTCATCAATCGCGTGCAACGCGCAAGGCAACACCATCCAGGCGGCGTACACGACATAGCCTGGCCACGGCGCCGGCACCGAGAGCTGCGGATAAAACGAATACTGCGTCGTCGCGGTCGCCGCCACGGCCACCGCGGCGGCACCAAACAGCGCAAGCCCAACCAGCGCGGCAACGTCGCTGCACCCCAGTCGATACCTCGCATACGTCGTACGACGCGTCGCGGCACCCCACCCGCGCGAGCGCATCGCGTCCGCGCGCTCCAGCGAATCTTCCATGCCCCAGCCCATCAACACACTCGATGCCCGCAAGCGCGAGCGCACGGGGTCGGCCGGCGCACGCCCCGGTACATCAATCGCGTCCTGCACCGCCAGCACCGTGCGGCCGCGGCGCAAAAACTGCGGGATAAGCCTCATGCACATCGAAATCATGAGCGCAATCACCGGTGCGGCATTGCCCAGTAGCGCGAGCACCTTGTCGTATTCGAGCATCGACGCCGCGGCCTCAAACCACAGCACGCTCGCCACAAACAGCCCGCCCATACACAGGCCGTATACCATGCTCTCCAAATACACTGCGCGCATGCCAATATGGAAAAGCTCGGTCGAACCCGAGGCGCTAAACAGCGGATTCACCAGCGCGATAATCAAAATCACCGGCAGCTGCCAGCGAAGCGCGCTCAGCGTGCGAGCAGCCCCGCGGGTCGCAAAGCCGTATGCCAGCCCGCCCGCGAGCGACAGCGCGATCAGCACCGGCTGCATCGAGAACATGGTGAGCCCCAGCGTCAGCACTATATAGAGTGCCGGCACAGCCGGATGCGACATCGAGAATGCCGCGACGGGCTCGCCGCCAAACTCCTCTCGTATGTTGTCCACGGGCACCCCCGTCCCCTCGCTCAAACGACAGCTCCGCAGCACCGACAACGCCGCACGCAAGCAGCGCAAACGCCACGCCGGCGGCGCAAGCCTCAACCGCCGCAAACCAATCGCTACGCGCTCAACATATGCCTGCGGTATCATATTGCGCCGTGTATCGTTTCCAAACACACGTCTCTATAACGTAACAGGAGATCACATGGACGCAACCGCAATTATCCTCGCTGCCGGCGAGGGCACCCGCATGAAGTCGAACCACTGCAAGGTTTCGCACAAGATCCTGGGCAAGCCCATGGTCCAGTGGATCGTCGACGCCACCATCAAGGCCGGCTGCAGCCGCGTCGTGGTCGTCATCGGCAGCCACGCCGACGAGATGCGCGCCCTCATCGACGGCGTCTACGCCAGCAGCGCCACCAAGGTCGAGTGCGTCGAGCAGACCGAGCGCCTGGGCACCGGTCACGCCGTGAAGGTCGCGCTCGAGGCCTGCGGCATCACGCAAGGCCCCGTCGTCGTGCTCAACGGCGACCTGCCGCTCATCACCGCCGACACGGTCGCCAAGTTCGCACAGACCGTCGCCACCGGCGAGCTCGCCTGCACCGTCATGACCATGACCCCGCCCGACCCCTTTGGCTACGGCCGCATCAAACTGGGCGACGACGGCCAGATCGAGCGCATCATCGAGCAGAAGGACTGCACGCCCGAGCAGGCCGCCACGCTGCTGGAGTGCAACGCCGGCTGCTACGCCTTTGACGGCGCGCAGCTCGCCGCCCACATTAACGAGATCGGCAACGACAACGCGCAATCCGAGTACTACCTGCCCGACATGCTCGAGATCCTCAAGGGTCACGGCCAGGCGGTCTCCATCTTCCACTGCGATGACTACCGCGACGGCCTGGGCGTCAACAGCCGCATTCAGCTCGCGCAGCTCACCGCTATCGCGCGCGACCGCATCAACGAGCACTGGATGGCCGAGGGCGTCACGTTCATCGATCCCACGCAGGCCTGGATCGGCCCCGATGCCACCATCGGCCGAGACACCATCGTGTGGCCGCAGACGCATCTGATCGGTCACGTCACCGTGGGCGAAGAGTGCCAGCTCGGCCCCAACAGTCGCCTCACCGACACCACCGTCGGCAGCGGCTGCACCATCGATGAGACCATCGCCATCGAGGCCGTCATCGAGAACGGTGTCGACTGCGGCCCGCGCGCCTACCTGCGCCCGGGCACCCACATGCTCGACGGCTCCAAGGCCGGCACGCACGTGGAGATCAAGAAGTCCACGATCGGCGAGGGTTCCAAGGTGCCCCACCTGTCCTACATCGGCGACACCACCATGGGCTCCGGCGTCAACGTGGGCGCGGGCTCCATCACCTGCAACTACGACGGCGTCCACAAGCACAAGACCGTCATCGGCAAGGATGCCTTCATCGGTTCCGACACCATGATGGTCGCGCCCGCCCAGATTGGCGACGGTGCGCTCGTGGCCGCCGGCTCCGTCATCACCGAGCCGGTTCCGGCCGACGCACTCGGTCTGGGCCGCGCCCGTCAGGTAAACATTGAGGGCTGGGCCGCCGATTATCGCCGCCGTCTGCACGAGGACGACGAGGTATAACGTTTTACCAAGCATCTAAGGAGCTGTTCCCATGGGGACGGCTCCTTTTTCTATGCTGACCTGCGCGGCCAGATGAGTGGTCGGTTCGTGTCCGTTGGCGGTAAAGACGTTATCAAGACTCGATAAACCCCGCCGCGCGGTTACAATGCAACAAGGCATCTATATGGCATTCGATATATAAAGGAGAAGGGTAATGCCGATTAATGATCCCGAGAAGTCGGAGAATATGCGCAAGTCCATCCGCGTGTATTCCGGTTCCTCCAACCGTCCCCTCGCTCAGAAGATTGCTGAGTACCTTGGGGTCGAGCTTTCGGGCCTTACGCTAAAGCAGTTCGCCAATGGTGAGATTTACGCCCGCTACGACGAGACCGTCCGCGGCGCCGACGTCTTCCTGATTCAGTCCGTGGCCGGCGGCAACGTCAACGACATGCTCATGGAGCTGCTCATCGCCACCGACGCTGCCAAGCGCGCATCCGCCCGCTCCATCACCGCCGTTATCACCCACTACGGCTATGCCCGCCAGGACCGCAAGGCCGGCCCGCGCGAGCCCATCACCGCCCGCCTCGTCGCCAACCTGCTCGAGCGCGCCGGCGTCAACCGCATCATCACCCTCGACCTGCACCAGGGCCAGATCCAGGGCTTCTTCGATATCCCGGTTAACCACCTGTCCGCGCTGCCGCTGTTTGGCCAGTACTACAACGACATGCACTTCGACACCGACAACCTGGTTGTCGTCTCCCCCGACGTGGGTCGCGCCAAGGCCGCCAAGAAGCTGTCCGACATGCTCGGCTGCGACCTGGCCATCGCCCACAAGGGCCGTCCGCGCCACAACGCCGCCGAGGTCATGGGCATCATCGGTGACATCAAGGGCAAGACCTGCATCATCAACGACGACATGATCGACACCGCTGGCACCCTGTGCGCCAACGTCAAGGAGCTCAAGGCTATGGGCGCTGGCGACATCTACGTCTGCGCCACCCACGGCATCTTCTCCGGTCCGGCCATCGAGCGCTTGAACGACGCCCCGATCGTCGAGTGCCTCGTCACCGACGCCATTCCCGTCGAGGTCGGCGGCAAGATCAAGACCATCTCGGTCGCCGAGGAGTTCGCTCAGGCCATCTCCGCCGTTTACCACGAGGAGCCCGTCTCCACGCTCGTCGGCGGCGACTTCGCGCTGTAGTCGCTCGACCCTCGCATCCCTCCGGAAGCCCCGGACGCGCCTGCGGGGTTATCAAAGCGAACGTCCTCGCCGCTTTGCGGCTGCGGGATGTTCGCTTTGATAACCCCTCCCGGCGCGTCCGGGGCTTCCTGCTGTCTCGGGGCAGCTGTTTTCTGAAATGACTTTGCTGCAACCTTTCCTCGCCTTCGGCGGGCGTGGTAGCCTTTGTCGTTGATTAAACTTTTTATGTAACGGAAGGACAAACATGGCAGCTGCACAGCCGCTTAAGATTCGCATGGTTGCCGGGCTTGGCAACCCTGGCGAGGAATATGCCGAGACCCGCCACAACGCCGGCTTTAAGGCGATCGACGAGCTGGCCCGTCAGGCCGGTGTCACGTACTGGAAAAACCAGGCGGGCGCCGAGGTCGCGCTCATCAATATCAACGATGCTGAGGAAGAGGGTGGCAAGCGCCAGATTGTGCTGGTCAAGCCGCAGTCGTACATGAATACCTCGGGCGGCCCCATCTCCAAGCTCTGTCGCGAGTACAAGATCAAGGCCGAGGAGCTGCTCGTAATCCACGACGAGCTCGATATTCCCGCCGGCGACGTACGTGTTAAGGTGGGCGGTGGCCACGCCGGTCACAACGGCCTGCGCTCCATCATCGACAAGATGGGCAGCCGCGACTTCAGCCGCATCCGCACCGGCATCGGCAACCCTCCCGGCAAGATGGCCGTCGCCGACTACGTGCTTAAGCAGCTGCGCGCCCGCGAGGCCGAGGATTTCCAGGACACCTGCGCCCGCGCCGCAGATGCCGCCGGTCTGGCAATCGTGCACGGCGTGATCTATGCCCGCGACCACGTCAACGGCGCCGCCTCCGCCAACGGCAAGCACTAAAACCTATCATTTAGGGATAGGTTTATTTTGGCAGGTTTTAACTGCGGAAACGCCGCAGCGGCCGCATCGCAATAAACCGCGCACCGCCATACACACATAGCACCCCAAAGGGGGCCGACCTCATTGCAACCCGAGGCTGGCCCCTTTGCCGTTTTACCCGATAAAACCTGCCAAAATAAACCTCTCCCCCTTTGGTAGGCCAAAGTGGATAAACCCTGCTCCCAACCGCCGAAGACACACGTAAGTGACATGTCCATGAGGGTATAATTTGCACCGTATGTCTGCACAACGCCTGTGCACGTACGGTTTTATTCGGGCTACCGTCCATTTCCGTGGAGGCACGGTTCGGCGGCCCTAACAAGAGAGGGGTTCTATGTATAAGATCCTGGAGAAGACGCAGTTCTCGGAGAAGGTGTTCAAGTTCCGCATCGAGGCGCCCGCAATCGCCAAGCATGCGCACGCTGGACAGTTCCTCATGGTCCGCGCCAACGAGACGGGCGAGCGCGTCCCGTTTACCCTGGCCGGCTGGAACGGTGACGAGGGCTGGGTCGAGTTCATCTTCATGGTGATCGGCAAGACCACCGAGATGCTTTCCACCTACGAGGCCGGCGAGTCGCTGCGCGACGTCGTGGGCCCGCTGGGCGTTCCCACCGAGATGGCCGAGGGCCCCTGCGCCGTCATTGGCGGCGGCGTCGGCCTGGCAATTGCCTTCCCGGTCGCCAAGCACCTGGTCGAGACCGGTCACGAAGTTCACGCCATCATGGGCGCCCGCACCAAGGACCTCCTGCTCATGGAGGACCAGTTCCGCGAGCTCCTCGACGAGGACCACATCCACATCACCACTGACGACGGCTCCTACGGCGAGCAGGGCGTTGTCACCGCTCCGTTGGAGCGCCTGCTGCAGGACAAGGCCGTGAGCCAGGTCTTCTGCGTCGGCCCCGTTCCGATGATGAAGTTCTCGACCCTCACCGCCCAGAAATACGACACCCCCATCACCGCGTCCCTCAACCCCATCATGGTTGACGGCACCGGTATGTGCGGCTGCTGCCGCGTCGAGGTGGGCGGCGTGACCAAGTTCGCTTGCGTCGACGGCCCCGACTTCGATGCCACCCTGGTCGACTGGGATGACCTTCGTGCCCGCCAGGCCGCTTACCGTTCCGAAGAGGGCGAGTCCCTCAAGGCCTATGAGGAAAAGAGCTGCGCATGCCACTAGTTAACGGTCGTTTCGTTGCCGATATGAAGTCGCCCCGCACCCCCGATAACGAGGAGCCGGCTGCCGAGCGCGCCTGCGACTTCCGCCCCGTCGACAAGGGCTTCACCGAGGAGATGGCGCTGGCCGAGGCCGAGCGCTGCCTCAACTGCAAGAAGCCGTTCTGTGTTGAGGGCTGCCCCGTCAACATCAACATCCCCCGCTTTATCGAGCAGATCCGCGCGAAGGACTTCGGCGGCGCTCTCGATACCATCCGCGAGGACTCCATGCTTCCCGCCATCTGCGGCCGTGTCTGCCCGCAGGAGAACCAGTGCGAGGGCAAGTGCATCCGTGGTAAAAAGTCCGAGCCCGTGGCCATCGGCCAGCTCGAGCGCTTCCTGGGTGATCGCCCCGAGCTCGCCTCCACGCCCAAGATGGCCCCCAAGAACGGCAAGAAGGTCGCCGTCGTCGGCTCCGGCCCGTCCGGCATCACCTGCGCCGGCGAGCTCGCCCGTAACGGTTTTGACGTTACCGTCTTTGAGGCCTTCTTCACCGGCGGCGGCGTGCTGGTCTACGGCATCCCCGAGTTCCGTCTGCCCAAGGCAGTCGTCAAGCGCGAGATTGACGGCCTGGAGGACATGGGCGTTAAGTTTGAGTACAACTCCGTCGTGGGCAACATGGCCACGGCCGAAGAGCTGTTCGAGCAGGGCTTCGACGCCATCTACGTGGCGACCGGCGCTGGCCTGCCCAAGTTCCTCAACGTCCCCGGCGAGAACCTGCCCAACGTCTTCTTCGCGAACGAGTACCTCACCCGCGTGAACCTGATGAAGGCCAACAAGTTCCCCGAGTACGACACCCCCACCAAGCACGGCAAGAACGTCGTTGTCTTTGGTGGCGGCAACGTGGCTATGGACGCCGTCCGTACCGCCAAGCGCCTGGGCGCCGAGCACGCCATCATCGCCTACCGTCGTACCGAGGATGAGATGCCTTGCCGTCGTGCCGAGCTGCACCACGCCAAGGCCGAGGGCGTCGAGGTTCTGCCGCTCGTCTCCCCGCTCGAGTTTGTCGCTGGCGAGGACGGCTCCGTGTGCGCCGTCAAGGTCCAGAAGATGGAGCTCGGCGAGCCCGACGAGTCCGGCCGTCGTCGCCCGGTGCCCATCGAGGGCGCCATCGAGGAGATCCCCTGCGACGTCGCAATCTCGGCTATCGGCACCAACGCCAACCCCTTCGCAAAGAAGATCGGCGGCAAGATGGAGCTCAACAAGTGGGGCTACATCGTCGCCGACGAGGAGACCGGCCAGACCACCGATCCCCGCATCTGGGCTGGCGGCGACATCGTCACCGGTGCCGCTACGGTCATTCTGGCGATGGGCGCCGGCAAGAAGGCCGCCGCTTCCATCACCAAGAGCCTGCTGGGCGAGTAGTCACCCTCAGCGTTAGCCATCAAACGGCAAAGTCCCCGTCGAGCACACGCCCGGCGGGGACTTTTTCTATGCCGGCCGCCCAAACCACCACAAAGGGGACAGGCACTTTTGTGGTGGTTTGGGACTTGCTTGCTCGTTTTGTCTCAATCTGTAACACCTGGAGCCCGTTGAGCCTTGTAGTTGTTGCAGATCGAGATATTGTGCCAGCCGCCCCCGCTTTGTCTCAATCTGTAACAGTTAGAGGTCAAATTCCCCGCTTGGTGTTACAGATCGAGACATTAGATTGGCGGCCATTCGGTTCATCTCAATCTGTAACATCTAGAGGCGTTTTGGGCAGTTTGGTGTTACAGATTGAGATTTTGCTGAGGCCGAGAACGAGAGCCGTCACCCAGCTCTAACGTTTGCGGCGCTTTGTCGCGGCGAGGCCGGCGGCGGCGACGGTTGCGCCGGCGATGCCTAGGGCGGCGACCGTCATCGCGGTGGTATCCCCCGTGGTAGCCAGGACAGCATCGCTCTTCTTGGCCTGCGTGGTTTTCTCAACCGTCTTGGTCGTGGCGGTTGTCGTGGCCGACTTGGCCGCGGGTTTGGTCTCGGGCTTCACTTCGGGCTTGGTCTCGGGCTTAACCTCAGGCTGCGGTGTCGGCTTGGGATCCGGCGTAGGCTGCGGATCGGGAGTCGGCGTGGCTTCAAGCGTAAAGGTCAGATCGGTGTTGAGCCACAGGGTGTAAATCCAGCCGCTGTCCTCATCGGATACGCTATCCGCGACCTGGTAGCCGCACTCCTGGCCGTTGATCACCAGCTTGGTGTTGGGCGTAAAGTAGAAGCCGCGCGCCGACTTAAGGTAGATGCCGTAGCGATAGGTCACGCCAGGCTTAAAGGCATCGATGTGGTTCGTGATGTTCTGATCCCAGAACTTCTGAGAGTTCACTTCGCTGCCATCGCTGCCCGTCCAGAACTCACACTGAGGAAGGGAGTTGGAGCCCGTCGGAACATTCGCCGTAAAGACCGGCTTATCGCCCGCCTTGAAGGTGGTCGTGGCACCGTTGATCTCGATAACGTCGATGGCCCGCCATTCGTCGATCGGCTGCTCGCACAGCATATTGTCAGCGTTTGGCGCGAAGACGCCGTTGACGGTCTTGATGTGGTGCGCCCAATGACCGTTGACGTTCATATTGCAGTCATCGGCCACGGTATTGTCGCCCTTGAGCCTCAGCTCAACGGAGTACATGTAGAACTTTCCCTCTTCGAAGTGGTCAATCTTCTTCATGCCCGGCGTGTACTTCGCGGGGTCGGAATACCAGAAGGCAACGGGTACCGACTCCCCGGATTCCATATCGAGCTCCATCTCTTCCCAGCACTCATAGGCGATCTCGTACTTGTCGGCGTCAGCAGCGGGGATCGTCGCGGTCGCGCGCGGCGCCTCGCCGGGCGCGTAGTCGGTCTTCACGTCGTTGACGTCCAGGTTATGGAGGGCTTCGTTTTCCGATGCAACGAGCGTAATTTCGCTCTTGATGACGTAGCGGAGGTAATAATCGTACCTGGTTTCGTTGAGGATAGTCGAGCTGCCTTCATAGTCAGTTCCGGTATACTCCAGTGCCGTGCCAATATAGAGAGCCTCATTGCGCGTGAGTCGATAGGAGCCGCCTGCCGCGCCACCCGTAAAGGTCAGCGTCAGCCTCATGTAATCGCCAACAGGCTCAAAGCGGGCCGTCACATCGGACATAGATGTGTCCTGGACTTCAGCCAGGGTGCCCGAAGCAGCATCGGCCCGGTAGTACTTGGTTTCGACAAGTTCGCAGAGCGGCTCATCCGGCATGCCGCCCTCAACATCGGGAAAATCATAGGTATACGACTGGCCCTTTTCGAGTGTGACATTGCTCGGAAGCGCGCAGTCCGTGTAGCGGGAAACCACGGTCGTATTGACCCTAACGTCGCTGCCGCCAACAACATCAGTCACACCGCGGGGCATGATGGCGTCATTCGCCGGCGTGGCGGCGTTGTCGCTGGGAGTATTTTGTTCAGCGGGTGCCGCATCGTTGGATTCATCGGTGGCGCCAGTCGGGGCCGTCTGCTGAGGCTCAGCGGTGGCTTGCGCCGCCGGAGCAGCATCGGTTGCAGGCGCGGTCGTTGCGGCCGCATCCTCCGCAACCGTCGGCGTCACAGGAGCCGCGGCAACCTCATCCGTCCCAGCGGCGGGATCGGCGCATTCCGTCGCCAGCGCCACGCTCGGCAGCAGCAACTGACCGACCATAAGCGCACACGCGCCGGCGCAAGCGATTTTGGCACCCACACAACGCCAAGTACCGTGAACCAGCGAGCAGGTGCGCTCACGCTGAGTTTGCTTATCGAAGTGACTTCCGTTCATAACGGCCTCCTTGGTCGTAGGGACATACCGCCACAAAGGTGCCTGTCCCCTTTGTGGCGGTCCTGTACCACCAAGATGTGCCAAATGACTCCATATGCCTAGGTTCGTAGATGCGAACCTAGGCCTCTACCTGCGGTTTAATTCAATATGATTTCGTTGTCGTCACACGCGTCCCAGGGACGCTACAATCGAGGACACGACTATTCCGTCCACCCAAAGGACTGTCCTTGAATCTGAGCAAGCCTAAAATCAACGCGCTTCTGGCACTCGCACTGTTTACCTTCGCCTTCCTTGCCGCCGAGTTTCGCTTCGACGTCAACGTCGGGCTGCTCGCCGGTGCCGAACGCGTTGTGATCGCACAGGGCTTTATTCTGGGCGCGAGTGTACTCGGCTTTATCGGATATGCGCCGCTGCTCGGGCTCGCACAGCGCAAAGGCCACTCATTGGCAGCCGCCAACGCCGCTGTTCCCGTCGCCATCCTGGGATTGACCCAGATCCAGTCCCCCACGGGCCCGCTTGCCCTCGAGATTCTGGGGTGCGTGGCGTTCTTTGGACTCGGCCTGCTGGGCGCCGCCACTCACCACGCCTTTTCGTTGGCATTTCAGGATGATCCCAAGCTCGCCACCGGTGCGGGAGCGGCCTATGCCGCGGGCATCCTGATGCAGTTCGCCGTCAACCTGCTCAATTGCGGCGGTATCGCAGAGCTCATCGTCCTTGGCACAGCGACGATCGCCATCTCCGCCCTCAGCGTCGTTCCCCAAAAGGCTGCCGAGAGCTCCAGCCCCGCCATCAATCCCTTTGTTGAGCCCTCTCATGCCCTCGCCAAACAGGCATGCTGGAGCATCGCGCTCGTCATGATTCTTGCCTGCTTGTTCTCGACCCTCGACAACGTGGTCACACTCTCCAACGCCCACGGCACCATTGCCGTGCAGACCTGGCCGCGCCTCTTTTTGGCGGCAAGCGGCCTTGCCGCCGGCATCGTCTTTGATCTTGCCGAGCGTCGCTACATGGGACTTGTCATGCTCGGCATCGCCGTGCTCTCGACCATTTCCATCCTGGCCGTGGAGGCCGAGGCCAATCCCAACCTGGGCCTTGTCGTCTTTTATCTGAGCTCGGGCTTTTTCGTCACGTTCTTTACCGCCACCTTTACGCAGTTGGCACCGCGCATGCATGCACCCGCCCTTTGGGCCGGCATGGGTCGCGCCGCCAACAATGTATGCGCATTCACCACGTCGGGCATCTCGCTTGCTCTCGTGACCTCGGGCAACGTTGCCCTCATCATGATCGGTGCACTCGTTTTGCTCGTCGCCGCCTGCGCGGCATTCGTGGCAGCCGGCTTGTTCCGCCTGCCCCAAACCGAGCAGGAACGTAAACATCAACAGTTTGCCGAGGAGGCGCTCGCTGTGCCGAGTATCGAGGAGCAGCGCAAGGCCTTCATCGCCAACCACGCTCTCACCCCGCGCGAAGTCGACGTGCTCATGGCCGTAACCCAGGACGAACGCCCGCTCAAACAGATCGCCGAGGAGCTCGGTATCTCGATGCGCATGGTACAGCACCACCTGAGCTCCATCTACAAAAAGACCGACACGCAAACGCGCGCCGGTCTCACCAAAGCCTTTCCCTCAGCCTAAAACAAAAACCACCACAAGGTGCCTGTCCCCTTGTGGTGGTTTTTAATCGGCTAGCCTTCGAGCTGCGCCGCTTTGTAGCGGTAGGCAGCGGCGATGACGTCTTTACAGCCTTCGCGTCCCAACTTGGCGCGGTTGACAACGATATCCTTGCCGCTCGTCATCTTCCACTTTCCGGCGCTGTAGCGCTTATAGAACGCCTCGCGCGCCTTCTGCTGCTGCTTGACCAGCTTGGCGCCCTTCTTTTTGTTAAGGCCGCGCTTTTTGCGCACGATCTCGACGCGGTCCTCAAAGGGAGCGGTCACCAGCACGGCAATGTGGTTGGGGTTGTTACGCAGCAGGTAGTCGGACAGGCGGCCTTCGATAATGCAGCTCTCGGTCTCGCCCAGATCCAAAATCACCTGGCTCATCTTTTGGAACAACTTGTCCGAGTACGAACGCGCATCGTAGCGGTCGGGCAGAAACGCCATGTTCTCCACGGCCAGGCGCTCGTCGTAGGCGGCCATCTTGTCGAGCGACTCGCCCGCGCGCAGCGACGCACGCACCAGCAGCTCGTTATCGTACAGTGGAATCCCCAGCTCGTTGGCAAGCATGCGACCAATCTCGTGGCCCTCGGCGCCAAAGTCGCGCGCGATGGTAATGACCACAGGATTCTTCTTGTTCTCCAGATCGCTCATCGCGATTCCTTTCTAACAAATGAGAAATAGGCGATTCCTGATTCCCATTTTGTCACTTACGACCGTCCTGGTTTCCCAAGTGCGGCAGATTGCCCCGAAAGAGGAGCGCCGCGTACTAAATGTACGCAAGCGACGATTGAGGGGCAAGGTGCCATGCTTGGGGAAGCAGAACTATGCGGCTACGATGTGGCGCTGATACGCCCTCACCAGCAACGAGATGCCAAAGTTGAGCACAAAGTACATCGCAAACACCAGGCCGTAGAGCATAAGCACCTGCGACAGGTCGATCGCGTGGGCCATCACGACGTTTGCCGTGTACATGAGCTCGGCCACGTTAATGCCCGAAAGATACGAGCTGTCCTTGATGACGGTCGTGCACTGGCTAAACAGCGCCGGAATGATTGTCTTAAACGTCTGCGGCAGAATGATGTAGCGCATGGTGGCAAAGAAGCCGAAGCCTTGGCTCTGCGCCGCCTCAAACTGGCCGCGCGGAATCGAGTTGAGGCCGCCACGCACAATCTCGGCCATAACAGCGCTGGTAAACAGCGTAAAGGCGATGGTCGAAATCACAATGTCCAAACCCTGCACCGTAAAGTAGATAAACAGAATCCACAGCAGGTTCGGCGTGCAACGGAACAGCTCGATATAGGCGCTCACCAAAATACGGAACGGGCGGGGCGCATAGCTTTTAACGAGCGCCAGCACCGTACCAAAGATGAGCGAGAAAAAGATCGACAGCGCCGAGATCTCGATCGTCTTAACAAAGCCGCCCCAGATGTAGAGCAGGTTGGTCGCGTTGAAGATTTCCATGCGCTAGGCCTCCTCTACGTTGTCGAGCCCCAGCTCGGCCAGGCTCACGCCGCGCGGACGCTCCTTGGAGCGGCGCTCGAGCCACTGCACCAGCATGGCGAGCGGAAAGCAAATGATGAAGTACATAAGGCAGCAGACGATGTATCCCTGCAGGTAACCGTACAGACTCACAAAGTTGTCGGAACGGTACATAAGGTCGCCGCCGGCCACGAGCGCCAGCACCGACGTGTTCTTGACCAGGTTGAGCGCCTGGTTACACAGCGGCGGCAGAATGATCTTGAACGTCTGGGGCAGCACGATGTACCAGTACGCCTGCGCACGGGTGAAGCCCTGGCTCTGGGCCGCCTCCATCTGACCGCGCGGAACCGCCTCGATACCAGTGCGGATGACCTCCGAGATGTAGGCCGCGTGATACAGACCCACGCCCAAGAAGCCCAGCACGAACGGCGCGATGCGCACCGGCTGATCGGCACCAGTCATGGCCTGCAAAAACTGCGGACCGGCCATGTACATAAAGAGCACCTGCACGGGCAACGGGGTGTTCTGGTAAAACTCCACGTATACGCGGCTTATGGCGCGCAGCACGCGCGAACGAGTGGTAGAGAACACGCCCAGCAGCGTGCCCAGCACCAGCGACAGCAGCAGACCGGCAACGACCACCTGCAGCGTCACGCCAAAGCCCTCCCAGAAGGGCCCCATGTTTTGAAATGTCGTCGACCAACGGTCGGCGTCAAATAATCCTTCGAGCATTTAATTCCTTCCTTGGACGATGCGCCTATACAAGACCCCAGGTCTTAACCTCTTGGTCGAGCCAGCCATCGGCCAGGCGATCGCAAATCACCTGATCGACCACGGCGGAAAGGTCGCAGCCCTTCTTGGTCGCCACGCCGTAGCCCTGCTCGCCAAACTTGACCTCGGGCTGCAACAGCTCAACGGTCTCGTTCATGTAACCGGCCAGCGTGGAGCGGTCCATGGCAAAGACGTCGATATTGCCGGCGTCGAGCGAACTCTTGATGATGGGGTAGCCGCTAAAGGCCCTAAACTCGGGCTTGCAGCTAAAGCCGTTGTCCTTGATCATCTGCTCGATCAGGCTCTGCGTGGTGGCGCCCTGGCTCACGCCGATGACCTTGCCATCCAAATCCTCAATCGAGGTAAAGCCCGAACGCTTCTTGACCATGAGTCCCACGTAGTCGGTGCGGTACGGCGTCGAGAAATCCCAGCTCTTCTTACGCTCGTCGGTGATGGTGTAGGTCGCCGCGACCACGTCAAGTTGGCCGTTATCGATCAGCGGGCCGCGCGTCTTGGGAGTTACGTCGGTAAACTCGACAAGCTCCTGGGCGCGGGCCTCCTTGTAGCTCACGCCAAAGACGGCAGCGGCGATCTGGTAGCACAAATCGACTTCCATGCCCTCAAAGCGGCCCTTGGCGGTGTCGTAATAGCCATAGCCGGGAACGTCCTTCTTAACGCCGGCATTCAGATGGCCACGCGACTTGATGGCCGCAAGCTTGGACCCCTTGTCGGAACCCTCGCCGCTGGCGGAGTTGGTGCAACCGGTAAGCGCGGTCCCCGTCAGCGCAAGCATGCCGGCGCCAGCCAGCTGCAAAAAGCGACGGCGCGACACGGCCGCCCTCGTCATATCCGTCATGTCCATCACCGCGCCTAGTGCAGAATCTTGGACAGAAACTCGCGGCAGCGCGGGTTCTCGGGGTTGTCGAAGAAGTGCTCGGGCGTGCCCTCCTCCAGAATGCGGCCGTCCTCCATAAAGATGACGCGGTCGGCCACCTGGCGCGCAAAGCCCATCTCGTGCGTCACGCAGATCATGGTGATGTCCTCCTGCGCGAGCTCAATCATAACGTCCAGAACCTCCTGGACCATCTCGGGGTCGAGCGCCGAGGTCGGCTCATCAAACAGAATGATGGGCTGCTTGGTGCACAAGGCACGGGCGATGGCGATGCGCTGTTGCTGACCACCCGAGAGATTCTGCGGATACTCGCCGGCCTTATGCGCCATGCCGACGCGCTTGAGCGCGGCGATGGCGATCTCGGTCGCCTCCTCCTTGCTCTTCTTTTGCAGCTTGATGGGCGCGAGCGTCAGATTACCCAGCACCGTCATGTTGGGATACAGGTTGAACTGCTGAAACACCATGGAGCTATACTTGCGAGCCATCTCCAGGTGATTCTTTTTGGTGAGCGGCGTACCGTCGATGACGACCTCGCCCGACGTGGGTTCCTCAAGATAATCGACACAACGGATGAGCGTCGACTTACCCGAGCCGGAAGGCCCGATCATTACGAGCTTCTCGCCGCGCTTGACGGTGAGATTGATATCTTTGAGCACATGCAGGTCGCCAAAGTACTTGTTGAGATGCTTGATCTCGATCATGTCTGCCATGAATGTCCCTTTCCTGCGTTTACACGAGTTGAACTATTGTACGGAAAGAACCGCATTTTCGCAGCCCACACTACATTCCCGTAAAGAACCCGCAACCTTTAACCCACTCATTGGGGACAGGCTTAAATGAGTACCTGCTCATTGGGTACTCATTTAAGTCTGTCCCCGATGAGTGCCCAGCCCAGCAAAAGGGGCGCGACCGCAATGGTCACGCCCCCTCAACATCAACTATGTACCGCTCGGCCCCTTACGCGAGTTTGGCTCCGACGATCTTTGCCGCGGCCGGCTTATCGAAGTTGCCGCCGGTGGCCTTGCCGAGTGCGCCCATAACCTGGCCCATCTGCTTCTTGGACGTGGCGCCCAGCTCGGCGATAACCTGCTCGATCAGGGCCTCGAGCTCCTCGCCCGAAACCTGCGTGGGCAGCAGGCTCTCCAGAATCTTGACCTGCTCGGTCAGGTTGTCGGTACGCTCCTGGTCGGTACCGGCCTTGATAGACATCTCCAGCGTCTCGCTCGTCTGCTTAATCAGACGCTTGATCATGCTGTTGACGTCTTCCTCGGTCACATCACGACGCTCGTTGACCTCGATGTTCTTCACCTCGGCCTTAACCTGACGAATGATAGACAGGCGAACCTTGTCCTTAGCCTTCATGGCCGCGATCATTTCCTTCTGCAGCTCTTCGTTGGTCATCTGCAAATCCTCCTCAATAGTGCGGGCGGCACTCACACGAGCGCCGCCCCATGATTACTTAGTCGTCGACGAATCGTCGGTCGAACTCTTGGTGACGCCCTTCAGGCTGACGTTGTACGGCACGTCCTTGGGCATGGAGTTAACGGTGATGTCGGCGTCCTTCTTGTACTGCTCCAGCCACTCGCTGTACGCGGTGCTTGCCGCCTGTGTCTTCACCACGTTGGAGACGTACTTCTTGATGTCCTTGGGCACCTGCTTAATGTCATCGACCTGATTATCGACATGGAAGTAGTCGGTGCACTTGATGATGTGATAACCATAGGTCGACTCGACGACGCCGCTCACATCGCCCTTGTTGAGTCCCTCGAGCGCCGCCTGGTAGCTGTCGACGAAGGTGGTGAGCTTGTCCCAGCCTACATCGCCCTTCTTCTCCTTGGAGCCGGTGTCGTCGGAATACTGCTCCACGGCATCCTCAAAGCTCAGCTCGCCGGAGTTGATCTTGTCCAGGCACTCCTGCGCCTTGGCCTTGGCGGCAGCCTTGTCCTCGTCGGATGCGTCGGAATCGACCTTGATCAGGATATTCGACGAACGACGGGCATCGTTGTAGTTGGACAGGTTCTCATTGATGTAATCGACAATCTCGCTGTCCTTGGGCTTGCTGGTGGGTGCCACGGCATCCTTGAGCTTCTGCTGCGCCAGGCTCTCCTTGAGCGAATCCTTGTAGGTGTCCTCGGTGTAGCCGTAGGTCTTAAGCGTCTTCTTAAAGGTCTTGGCGCCGCCCGCGCTCTTGCACGCGTCCTTCCAAGCCTTCTCGACCTCCTTGTCCGACACCGTCACGCCGTTTTCCTTCTGCGCCTGCTGAAGCAGAATCTGCTGCGCGTAGGAGTCGATGAGCTGCTTGCGGTACTTCTTGGGTGTGAGGTCGTTGTCGACCAGGTACTGTGCCCAGTCCTTGTCCTTGGTGTAGCCGTAGGACGTGCGCATGCTCATGATCTGCTTGGTCACGGTGTCCTCGGTGAGGTTGGTGCCGTTGATGGTAGCAGCCACGCCACCAGTAAGCTTATAGCCCGAGCTGGCACTTTCGGTCTGCGACATCAGGCCGGAGCACGCCATGGCCGAGACGGAAAGCAGCATCGCCAGCACGCCGATGACCACCAGGACAATCTTGACGGTCTTGGACACATAGGTCTTGCGCTGCTTCTTACGAGAGCTGGAGGCGGCGCGGGACCGCTGCTCGGGCGTCGGCGCGGCCTCGGGGTTCTTTTTCTTGTTTGCCATGTTTGGCCTTTCGCATCACGAATCGAACAAACGCCATTGTGTCACAACGCAGCCCCCGCGGCACACCTGGTGCATGGGGGACAGGTTAATCTGCACCATTTTGGTGCAAAGGGGACAAGTCTGGCAGGTTAATGCCAGGGCGCTCCTTTTCTGCCGGCGGTTAGGGACAGTCCCCCAGTGCCGACCTTAAAAGTGGCGACGGATGGCGTCGACCATGCCTTGGGGCGTGGTTTGGCCGAGTACATCGGCTGCAGCGTCGGCGTCCATAAAGATATTCATAAGCGCTTGCAGGGCCTCGACCTGACCGCCCGGCTCGGCAATGCCCAGGTTGATGATGATCTGCGCCGGCACCGGGGCGCCCATGCCCGCCATCGCGTTAAACGTCACGGGTGCGGCGGGCTTTACCACCGCGATATAGGGCTTGGCCACAAATCCCGGATCGGTATGTGGAATGGCGATGTTTGCCGCCGGCATAGCGAGACCCGTGGGATAGGCGTCCTCGCGCGTGCGGACGGCGTCGAACCAACCGGGCGCAATGTAGCCGCGCGGGGCAAGCTCGTCCTCGAGTTGCGCAAACACTTCATCCGGCGTCGCACACTCCCAATCAAAAAACACCAGCTCAGGCGTAAACAGCGCTTCGTTATCCGCCATGCGCTCACCTCTCTCACCTAGTCACCTGGGACGTTCTTAAACGACTAGTCATTCAAGAACGTCCCCAATGACTAGTCGTTTAAGAACGTCCCCAATGACTACCTAAAACAAAGGGTGGCCACTTGCGCCTTGGCGCCAATGACCACCCTGACTACTCGGCTAAATTGTACTGTGCGCCGCTAGCCGCGAGGCGCGTCAATTGCGACCTTGCCGCTCTCCAGCACGTGGACGCGGCCGTCGGCGAGCATCTGAACAACCTCGGGATACAGCACATGCTCGATCGCGTGAATGTGCTCCTCGAGCGTGTCAACGTCCCAGCCCTCCTCGACAGCCAGCGCACGCTGGGCGATGATGGGGCCGTTGTCGTAGATCTCGTTGGCAAAGTGCACGGTCACGCCGGTCACCTTGACGCCGCGAGCAAACGCATCGTCAATCGCATGGGCGCCGGTAAAGCTCGGCAGCAGCGCCGGATGCAGGTTGACCGCGCGATTGGGAAACGCTGCCAGCAGCGGCGTGTGCACCATGCGCATGTAACCGGCCATCACCACGTACTCGCAGCCGCGCTCGAGCAGCTCATGCGCGATGATCTCGTCAGCCGCGATGGGGTCGGCATAGACATCCTTGGACAGCGTGAGCGTCTGAATGCCCGCACGCTCGGCACGCTGCAGACCCTTGGCCGAAGGACGGCTCGACACCACAAGTTCAATCGAAGCGTTGAGCTTGCCAGCAGCGATCAGGTCGATTAGCGCCTGCAGGTTAGTACCCGAACCGCTGATAAGCACGCCGATCTTAAGCGGCTCAGCCGTATCGGTGCCGGTCGGACGGGTGTAGGGCACAAAGCCCAGCCCCTCGGCAGCAGCCATCTGCTCGTTAGCGCTCATCGGAGTACACAACCTTACCGGAACCCTCGACGCACTCACCCACGCGGAACGGCTTCTCGCCCAGCGCGATCAGCGCCTCGGTCACGGCGGCCTCGTCCTCGGGGGCGACGATCAGGCACAGGCCGGCGCCCATGTTGAAGGTCTTGCACGCCTCGTTGGGCGCGAGCTCGGCCTGGCGCGACACGTAGGTGATGACGGGCGGAACATCCCAGCCCATCTCGGCGCCGTTGCGGGTGACCACGGCGTCGACGTCGTCGGCGAGCGCGCGGTTGAGGTTCTCGGTAATACCGCCGCCGGTGATATGGGCAATGGCATGAACGTTGGCGCCACCGTGGAGCAGCTCAAGAATCGGCTTCACATAAATGCGCGTGGGAGCCAGCAGAGCGTCGGCCAGCGAAGCACCGCCGAGCTCCTCGAGCGGACGGCTTAGCTCCTCGGCCTTAGCAGCAGCCTCGGGCGTGCCCGGCTTAATGCCGTCGACGCCGATGACCTTGCGCACGAGTGAGTAGCCGTTGGAGTGCACGCCGGTGGAGGGCAGGCCCAGGATCACATCGCCGGGGCGAACGTTCGCGGGGTCGAGCATCTTGGGACGATCGACAACACCCACAGTAAAGCCGGCGAGGTCGTAGTCGGCCGGAGCCATAACGCCCGGGTGCTCGGCCATCTCGCCGCCCACGAGCGCGCAGCCCGCGAGCTTGCAGCCGTCGGCCACGCCCTTGATGATCTTTGCCATGTGCTCGGCCTCAATGTGACCGATGGCAACGTAATCCAGGAAGAACAGCGGCTCGGCGCCCGAAGCCAAAATGTCATTGACGCACATGGCGACCAGGTCCTGGCCCACCGTCTCGTGACGGTCCATGATCTGGGCGAGCACGAGTTTGGTGCCCACGCCGTCGGTGCCGCTGATCAGGATCGGGTCTTCCATATCCTTAAGCGCGGCGGCCGAGAACAGGCCACCAAAGCCACCGATGCCGCCGATAACCTCGGGGCGGTTGGTGTCCTTGACCATCTGCTTAATAGCGTCGACGGCGCGGCCACCCTCGGCGGTATCGACGCCGGCGTCCTCGTACGTCACATGCTTGCTGTCGCTCATCTGAGCCTTCCTCTCCCACTACCGTGGCGCCGCACAGGCGCCAAACGGTGCTCATAGTTGCGTTCATTTCGGCGCACGCCATAACGGCACGCGCCGTCATATCAACAAAACAGCAGGTAAAACCTACCAAAATAAACCTGTCCCTACATGGCAGGCTTTAGGCCTCGCCGTGCTCCTCTTCCCAGCTGCGGTCGTCGTATTTCTCGACCACGGCGTCGTCGTCAAAGTGCAGCGGCTTGTCCAGGTTGCGGGGCTTAAAGCCCTCCATGAACTTGTCGCGGCCAAAGCTCTCGGGAATCGCCACGGGGTAGCGTCCGGTAAAGCACGCATCGCAGTAACCGCCCTTGGGCATGACCTTCAGCAGGCCCTCGACCGAAAGGAAGGCCAGCGAATCGGCGCCAATGTACTCGCAAATCTCGTCGACCGTCTTGTTGGCGCTGATAAGCTGCGACTGCACGTCGGTATCGATACCGTAGAAGCACGGCCAGATGACCTCGGGCGAGTTGATGCGGATATGAATCTCCTTGGCGCCGGCGTTGCGCAGCATCTTGACGAGCTGCACCATGGTGGTGCCGCGCACGATGGAGTCGTCGATGACGACCAGGCGCTTGCCCTCGATGTTGTCGCGCAGCGGGTTGAGTTTCATGCGAACGCCCATGGCGCGCAACTCCTGCGTGGGCTCGATAAACGTGCGTCCCACGTAGCGGTTCTTGATGAGGCCCTCGCCAAAGGGAATACCGCTCTCGTGCGAATACCCCTCCGCAGGCGGCAGGCCGGAGTCGGGCACGCCGATGACCAGGTCGGCCTCGACGGGCTCCTCATGTGCCAACTGACGACCCATGTCATAACGGCAGGCGTAGACGCTCTTGCCGTTCATGATGGAATCGGGGCGGGCGAAGTAGACCTGCTCAAAGATGCAGTTAGCAGGCTCTTCGGCGGCAGGCACGCCCTGCTCGGACACAAGGCCCTCGGCGCTGATACGCAAAATCTCACCGGGACGGACGTCGCGGACGTACTCGGCGCCCACAATGTCGAGCGCACAAGTCTCGGAGGCGACGACCCAGCCGCCGGCGCGGGTGACACGGGTGGTGGCGTCGACCGTCGCGGCGCCGTCCTGCGACGGCAGCTGCGAAACTGATGCGGCATCGGCCTGGTCCAAGCCCTCGTCCACCAGCTTGCCCAGCACCAACGGGCGAATGCCGTGCGGATCGCGGAATGCGTAGAGCGCCTGCTCGTTGATGAGCGTCATGGCGTAGCCGCCGCGCACGAGCTCCATGGTCTTGCGAATGCCCTCGCGCAGGTGGCCCGTACGCTGGGTAAAGTAGCCGATGAGTTTGGTCGCGACCTCGGAATCCGAGTTGGAGAGGAACGGCACGCCCAGCTCGATCAGCTGGCGGCGCAGCTCGTCGGTGTTGACGAGGGTGCCGTTGTGCGCGAGCGCGATAATGACGCTATTGATGGTAGAGAGGTGCGGCTGAGAGGCTTCCCAGCTCTTGGCGCCGGCGGTGCCGTAGCGCACGTGACCCACGGCCAGCTGACCGGAGAGCGTCGACAAGTCGGCATTGGAGAACACGCGGTCGAGCAGGCCCAGATCCTTGCGGACCATAACCGTACCGCCGTCGCCCACGGCGATTCCCGCCGATTCTTGGCCACGGTGCTGCAGTGCACGCAGGCCAAAGTACGTCAGTCGAGCCACGTCGCGATCGGGCGCCCAGACACCAAAAACGCCGCATTCCTCATGCAGCTGGTCGGAGTCCGGATCATACGTCGACATGGTGTTCACCTGTCCCGCGGCGCGCTCGGCCGCGCGGATGGTTTCTTGAGACATGGCATCCCCTCAGAGCCTCGTATTTTGGCGTTACCCGCCTTATTATACGCACGGCGCGACGCGCTCCCCAGCGCATGAGCAGCGCTTTTTAAAAGCCCACCGAGCTAATAATCCGTTTTGCGGCCAAACATTTTATCGGTCTGCCCAGTGCAAGCGCCCGCGCCCCCATATGGCCGCCGCGTCCACCGTTGGGGATTGCAAAGTTGCAATTGGGACGTTCGTCCTGTCTTTTAGCAGGTCGGCGGCGTATCCTAGTAACCTAGGACAAAGCGAGAAAGGTTCTGTATGGATCGAAACGAACTCGACCCCAGCGTCCCCAGCGCCACGGAGGTCAAGAAGATTCCCCTCATCATTAAAGTGTACGCCGTCCTGTGCATCCTGTCCGGCGTGGGCACACTCCCGTCGGTCGCCGTCTTTATGTGGCAGGTCATCACCGCACTCATTAACGGCAACGCCGCCGCTAAGCTCGGTGATAACACCCTGGTCGCGGTTGGCCTTATCGTCGCCGGCATTATGCTCTCGGCGGCAAGCGCGATCATCTTGATCGTCTTTGGCCTGGACCTCATCAAGGACCAGCGGCGCAATGCCGCCCGCCTGTCTTACGTCCTCATCGCATTTACCGTCGTGGAGCTTTTAGTTGACGTGATGCTCCAGGGTATCGGACCCTTCCTGCTGCGCCCCGCCATTCAGCTCGGTATCCTCATTGCGCTGTCGGCCACCGTCGACCCCACGCTACGCCAGGAGCGCGAACTGCAGCGCCGTCTGCAAGAGATGCTCGACCGCGATGCCGCCGCCGAGGGGATGCTCGGCCGCGACGAAACCGGCGAGGGCTACATCAAGCTCAACTACTTCAACCTGTTCTGGGTATTCTTCGTCTGCAGCGTGTTAGGTCTCATTCTCGAGGAAGTCTGGCATATGGTCGTCGTCGATCCCGGCGTCTATCAGGACCGGGCCGGTATGCTATTTGGCCCCTTTAGCCCCATCTACGGATTTGGCGCGGTGCTCATGACCATGGCGCTCAACCGCTTCTATAAAAAGAATCCTCTGATCATTTTCCTGGTAAGTGCCCTGATCGGCGGCGCTTTCGAGGTGTTTGTAGGCTGGTTTATGCAGACCTCATTTGGCGTGGTGTCGTGGAGCTACTCGCACATGAAACTGTTCGGCATGCCCGACCCACTCGCCGTCCTTACGGGCGGACGCACCTGCACGGGCTTTGCCTGCCTGTGGGGCCTGGGTGGCCTTATCTGGATCAAGCTGCTGCTGCCGAGGCTGCTCAAGCTCATCAACATGATTCCGTGGAAGAGTCGCTACTCGGCTACCGTCATCTTTACCGTCATTATGCTGGTCGACGGCGTCATGACGCTGCAGTCACTCGACTACTGGTACCAGCGCGTCAACGGCACGGAGCCAGATATTCCCGTCGCGCAGTTCTATGGCAAGTATTTCGATAACGACTACATGGAGAACCGCTTCCAGAGCATGACCATGAGCCCCAAGGATGCGACGCGCGTGTAGCGCCACGCAATGCCGAGATTTTCCAACGCACAGAAAAGCCCACTGGCAGACTGATTGAACTGCCAGCGGGCTTTTTGTTGGCGAGTGCCGCTGCCGGCCTTACGCCTCGCGCTCGATCTCGCTCACACACTCATTTTTGATGGTACCGACGAGCGCCTGCAGAGCATCGACCACATGCGGGCGAATGTCTCCGCCAATGAGCACGAGCATGATGTCGTCGCCCACGGTAAGCTCGCCACTCGCCAGCCACACGCGCACATAGCCGATACCCGGCATCGCGCGCGTTGCCTCGATAGCAGCCTGCACCTTTTCGGCATCGAAGCCAAACACCATGCCGCCCACCTTATGTCCAGGCGCCACACCATCTGTCTCGACCCCACGCACCTCGGACTTAGGCGTCGCGCGCACCACGCCGTTATGCGTCAGATACATACCGCACGCAGATGCCGACGAATCGGTCTTGGCTTCGCGCAGCCAAGCATCAACCGAAGGCATCGATTTGCCACTTTCAAGCATCATTTCTCCTTTTTACTGTCGTCGAGTAGCTCATTTGGGACGGGGCTCTTTTAGCTACTCTCGAACCACTTATTCCTCGACCGGCGTGAGCACCATGACTGCGCGCGTATTGCTAAATGACAGCGAGCGGCAGGTCACAAGCGTTACGACCTTGGTTGCCGAAGCGGCACGATCGGTGGCATCACTCGCCACGGCAGAGGCACCGTCGAGCATCTCGGACAGGTAATTCTTCAGTCCGTCATCGCCCTCAAAGTTGGGCGTGCGCGCCTTGGCATACGTGTCCTCGACCACCTTGGTCGCTAGCGGGCGCAACTTATACGTCGCATCGCGCGTGATGTAGTACACGTATTCCATGCTGTCGAACGTCGCTTGATCGGTCGTATCCGAAATCACGTTGAACATCGAACCGTCATTCATATGATGACCGTAAATCGTGGTCTGCTGATCCACCATGCCCGGCGCAGTGTCGTCGCTATCCAAGAAGATGGCTCCCGAGGCATTGGCCGTACCGTCAAACAGCGTGTTGAGGTACTTGGAGTTGTTGTTGGTTTGCACCACGGGGTAGTTGATGTTAGTGCCGGGCGTGTAAATCCAACCAACAACCTCGGGATTTGTCTGAGCAAGTGCATTGAAGTCGATAATCGGCACGCCACTGGCGTCCTTGTCGCTCACATATTGCTTTTCGATTTTTTGATACGACTCGCTCGCCTGCTTGTAGCCAATCTGAGCGTTGATAAAGATGGCGGCAGCGGCAACGATCAGGCCAATGCCGATAATGATGAGCAGTATGGGAATGACGGAGCGGCGCTTTTTGCGCGGCGGTTCGGTATAGCTCGATGGCGCGGCATGCGCCGAAGAGCGAGGTGACTTCTTGGCCGTACTGTATGACGAAGGACGATATGCAGCCGGCGTATCCTGACGGCGATGCTTCGCCGGCGTCACGGGGCGCGGCGCGCGCGGCTGTTGAGGAGAGGATGTCCGACCCTGCCGCGGCGCGCGGGCTGCTCCCGACTTGGCTGGATCGGGAATCCGAGAAGCCGAAAAACGCTTTCCCTGATAGTCGGACATGGCTCTCCTTATGCTGCAAATGGACTGGCAGACCGCTTAGGCGTCAGCCATCTCCTGCTTCATCTTCTCGATAACCTTGCGGTACTCGGGGTCGCAGGCGCCCAGAATCTGCGTGGCGTAAATGGCAGCGTTCTTGGCACCGTTGATGGCCACACAGGCAACGGGCACGCCCGAAGGCATCTGCACCATCGACAGCAGCGAGTCCATACCACCCAGATCGCTCGTCTTCATAGGCACACCGATGACCGGCAGCGGCGTAAACGCAGCAACGACACCGCCCAGGTGAGCAGCCTTGCCAGCAGCAGCGATAATCACCTTGATGCCGCGGTCGGCAGCGGTCGAGGCCCACTCATGGACCTTCGCCGGCGTGCGGTGCGCGCTTGCAATCACGAGCTCATAGGGCACGCCCAGTGCCTCGAGCTCGGCGGTGCAACCTTCCATAACGCCCAGATCGGACTTGGAGCCCATGATGATCCCGACAACCGGCTTCTGATCTGCCATAAACAAAGACCTCCTGTTGAGAGCGGTGACGCGGCGAATCCGCGACCCTTAACTACTGAGAGTAGTATAGCTGCTCCCGTCCCTGCGGTCTGTGGGTGCCCCGCGGCGGCCCGGTGTTTTCATCTTCACTCCGGTTGCTGCGCAAAGTCGTTCAGATGAAAACAC
>URKG01000022.1 GCA_900548265.1 uncultured Collinsella sp. | reverse complement strand
CTATTTTAGCTACCCAGCAAGCGGGTAGCTAAAATAGCCCCGTCCCAAATTAGCTACCCCGGTCACAGTAGTCGTTGGGGACACTCTTCGCGAAAAAGCTGCAAGGACTGTCCCCGGCTGCCGGCAGAAAAGGAACGTCCCTAACTGCCGGATTAGGCGAGGCTCTCCAGAACACGGCGAAGTTCCTGCTGGACGGCGTGGTCGCGGTTGCGTCCCACCACGCGATCGGCAACGGCCTTGAGTGCAGGACGCGCGTTTTCCATCGCGCAGCCCGTGCCGACAAAGCGAATAATCTCGTAATCGTTCATCGAGTCGCCAAACGCCATAACCTCGTCGCGCCCAATGCCATAATGCTCCGCGAGCTGTGCAATACCCGAGGCCTTCGACACACCGGGCTGCATGGCATCGATCCACGCGTTGCCCGAAGGCGCAAAAGTAAAGAGCTGACCGAGTTCGCGCTGCAGCACGTACGCACTGTCCATAACGGCACCGTCGTCGCAAAAGATACTCGCTTTGATGATATTTACGCTGGGATCGGGCAGCTCCCAAATGCGCTCGGCATTGGGAAGGTCCTTATCGACCTCGCGCACGAACTTGCATTCGTCATCGAGCAAAAAGGACTTGGTTCGGTCGAAGAGCGCAAGATGCAGATTGGAAAACGTCGCGACGGCCTGGGCAAGCTTTCGAATCGCCAGGTGCGAATATACCTCGCGGTCTACCATTTTGCCGTCGGCGAAGACCTGGGCACCGTTAGCTGCGACAAAGTCCATCTTGTCGCGAACGGGCGCAAAGAACTCGCACAGGCGATCGTAGCGGCGGCCCGAGGACGCAGCAAAATGCACGCCGTGCTCGCGCAGGGCCTCAATCAACTCATATGTCTCGGGCGGTACCTGGCTATTCTCATCAAGCAGCGTGCCGTCCATATCGGATGCAATCAGTTTAAACATAGAAAAGCTCCCTTCGGGCTTGTTGGAATCGAACGTGTATCCGATTCCAACGTACCCAAAGGGAGCTCAGATAAGACTCCGCGGGCGCAAACGTTACAAGGACCTAGCAAATAGCTCACGCTCACCAGAAGCCCCACGGTCGCAGCGTCAAGCAACACGCCAAAGAGTGTCCCCAACGACTAGTCGTTTAAGAACGTCCCCGATGACTAGTCGGCGTAGGTGAAGGTCGTGACGTCGAACATGCCCTCGGGGCGGATGCGGAGCGTCGGGATCACCGGCAGGGGCAGGAAGATGATGCCCATGATGGGGTCGAGCGGCGGCTCAATACCCATAGCGCGCGCCTTGACCATAAAGTCGTCGTGCTGCGCTGCGACATCCTCGGCCGCGCCCTCGCTCATCAGGCCACCAAGCGCTAGCGGAATGCGCGCCACGACCTCGCCGTTGCGCACCAGTACGTGACCGCCCTGGCCCACGGCCTCAACAGCAGTCATCATATCGGCAGCGTTGTCGCCCACCACGCACACGTTGTGCGAGTCGTGGCCGATCGTGGAGGCAATGGCACCACCGGTGATGGTAAAGCCACGCACCCAGCCGCGACCGATATGCTTGCCAACCAGGCCCAGGCCAGCGGGGCCGTCGCCGTCGACGCCCTCGGCCTGCAGCGACGCGCCGCGGCCATGGCGCTCGATAAGCATAATGCGACGCAAGTCCTCGGCGCTCTCGGGGCGGGCCATACCCGTGATAGCCATACCCGGGATGACATCGATAACGGCCTCGCCCGGCTTAAAGGCATAGTCAAACACGTCGAGCGAAAGCTTCGGCAGCTTAACGGAAGCGCGCAGCTCATCGGCAAGGGCTGCGACCTCGGCCGTCTCGGGCGCGACCTCGCCCACAAAGGTGCCATCCTGCGCCACCAGGGCACCGGCGGCATACACGCGATGCGGAGCTGTGGCAAACGTCAGGTCGTTGAGCACCAGCAGGTCGGCACGCTTGCCTGGAGCGATCGCGCCGCGGAGCTCATGCGGGTCGCGACAGCCGTGGTCCAGGCCAAATGCCTCAGCCGTGGAAAGGGACGCCATGGAGATGGCGACCACCGGGTCGACGCCAGCCTCGATGGCCACGCGGCAGGCATTGTCGATCATGCCGGTCGAAAGCGCGTCGGAGGGAGCGCTGTCGTCGGTCGCAAAGCAGCAGCGGCGGGCGCGGGCGGGGTTTTCCAGCAGCATCGGGGACAAATTGGCCAGATCGTGGCTGCACGTGCCCTCACGCAGCATCACATACATGCCGCGGGACAGTTTATCGAGCGCCTCCTCGGGAATCGTCGACTCGTGGTCGGCGATAATACCCGCCGCGGCATAGGCGTTGAGGTCCTTGCCGGCAACGAGCGGCGCGTGGCCGTCAACCTGCTTGGACGGCGTCTGGTTGGCAGCATCGATGCGAGCGCAAGTCTCGGGGTCGGCCATAAAGACGCCCGGCAGGTTCATCATTTCGCCCAGACCAAAGACATCGCCTGGATGCTCGGCAAAAAACGCCTGCATATCGGCAGCAGAAATAACGGCACCGGCCTGCTCGTCGGGCAGCGCGGGCACGCACGAAGGCATCATGTATTTGATGGAGATGGGTGCGCGGCGGCCGTCCTCAATCATAAAGCGCAGGCCGTCCAGGCCCGCCACATTAGCAATCTCGTGGCTGTCGGCAATGGCGGTGGTAGTACCGCGCGTCGCGGCCATGCGAGCATACTCGGCGGGACGGATGTTCGAAGACTCGATATGCAGATGCCCGTCAATAAAACCGGGAGCGAGATAGCGACCCTGGCAGTCGATGACCTCAGTTGCCTCATAGGTGCCAGCGGCATCGTCGCGACCATCGTAGAGCACGCCGACGATCACACCGTCCTTGACGGCAACGCTACCGGGCGCCACGCGCTGGCCATACACGTCGACGATCTGTGCATTGGTAAACAGCGTGTCGACGGGCACGCGGCCCTCGGCGGCCTCGATCACAGTCCTCATGACCTCAACGGACATACATACTCCTTTAACCGTAGAAAAAAGCTGCGGAGCGGACAAGCCTTCACCGCAGCATGCTCATAGCCATTGTATGCCCAAACGATGGGCCAACAATACGCCCCTCCGCTTAACGGCACACGCCACTTGGTGCAATGGGGACTGCCGCTGAGCACCAATGACTACTCGACGACTACTAACTGCCGTCCCGACAACAAAAACGCCGATGTTTTGGCATCGCCAGCGAGCGGGTCGCATTTGAGACAAGGTGACGTGAAACGAAAGGGCGCTGACCTTCTGGTCGCGCCCTTGAAGTTGAACGTCAGATTGTCCAAATGCGGCCCGCGCAGCGTCGGCCGGTCCGCCTTTCGGTAGAACGGCGGAACTAAATCAACTTGAAGCCCTTGCGCTTACCCACAGAAAGGGTGTCGCCCAGCTTGAGGGCGCTGGGATCGATGTTGTAGCTCTTGGGAGCCACGGCCTTGCCGTTGATCTTGACGCCACCGCCGTCGATATCGCGACGAGCCTGGCCGGCGCTCGCCGAAAGGCCCAAGTCCTTGAGCAGGCCGGCGAGGTAGATCTGGCCCTCGTCGTTGACGGTCAGCTCGACATGCTTCTCGGGGAAGTCGGCAAGCTGGCCCTCCTTGAACACGCGGTCGAACTCGGCCTGAGCCTCGTCTCCGGCGCCGGCGCCGTGGTAGGTGTCGCACAGGTCGCGGCCCAGAGCGCGCTTGAGCTCGTAGGGGTCGGCAGAACCATCGGCCAGGGCGGCGTCGATCTTGTCGACCTCGGCCGGGGTGAGCGAGCTGGCCAGACGATAGTACTTGCCGATCATCTCGTCGGGGATGGACATGGTCTTGCCGAACATATCCTTGGGAGCGTCGGTCAGGCCGATGTAGTTGCCATAGGACTTGGACATCTTGCGCACGCCATCGGTGCCCTCGAGCAGCGGCATGGTGAGCGCGATCTGCGGCTCCATGCCCATCTTCTCCATGAGCTCACGGCCAGCGAGCAGGTTGAAGAGCTGATCGGTGCCGCCCATCTCGACGTCGGCCTTGATCTGCACGGAGTCGAAAGCCTGCATCACGGGATACAGGAACTCATGCAGGGCGATCGGCGTCTGAGACTGGTAGCGCTTGGTAAAGTCGTCGCGCTCGAGGATGCGGGCGACGGTGAACTTGGAGCACACCTGCAGCAGACCGGCCAGATCCATCGAAAGGATCCAGTCACCGTTGTGCACGATGGTGGTCTTCTCGGGATCCAGGATCTTCATGGCCTGGCTCACGTAGGTCTCGGCATTGGCCTCGATCTGCTCCTGCGAAAGCTGCGGACGGGTGGAATTCTTGCCCGAAGGGTCGCCAATCAACGCGGTACCGTTGCCGATGATGAGGGTGACGTTGTGGCCCAGGTCCTGGAACTGACGCATCTTGCGCAACGGCACGGCATGGCCAAGGTGCAGGTCGGGGCTGGTGGGATCGACGCCGAGCTTGATATTGAGGGGCTCGCCCTTCTCAAGCTTCTTGCGAAGGTCGGCCTCGGGAACGATCTGCGCGGCGCCCGAGGTGATGATACGCATTTGCTCGTCAACAGACAGCATTGGGTATCCTCCTTTTGCTATAGCACCCTCGCCGAAAACGGCGGTGCTGGAAGTCCATAAACTCTCTTATGATAACAAACTGACGCGACGCGGCACCTACGACAGGAAAATCCTCGTCCTGCCGCAAGCGTCGATGGCAACTGGCAGACGCGTGCCGTCACGCTCGACCAGATAGCGCACCTGCCGACGACGCAAGCAGTCGCGGCAACGGACCTGCCCCGTCACATCGGTGGCGCAGACGCCCTCGGCGGTCAGCAGGCAGTGCTCGCACACCATAAGCTCGGGACGGTCGGCGTCGACCGGACCCAAGACGCCGGGTTCAGCAGCCAGCTCGGCAATACGCCCCCTATCATTGTTGAGCAACTCGGCAGGCAAGTATACCCACCTCGCGCCAAGCCCACGCAGCCAGGCAAGCGTGGCCCGATTGGCGCAGAACACCGGCGCCGCCACGTCAAACGTCACGCCCAGCTCGCGAGCGATCGCCACCTGCCCCAGGTTGCGGCAGACGATGCGCCCGGCACGCTGCATCAGTGAGCGGGTCCAGTCAGCGTCACCCGTGCGGCACACCTCGTCAAGCACCACAACGGCGTCGGACAAATCGAGTTCTCCGCGCGGGTCGGCATCCATCAGCTGCCAAGCAAAAACCATGCGAGTGGGAACCGCGCACTCCACCAACTCCGTCGACGCACCGCCATCCACCGCAACGCCCTCAAAGGGCAGCACCTCAACGGCACGCGCAACGGGCGCAATCGCATCCGCCTCGGCCCGCATGCGCTCCAACACCGCCGCCGTCTGATCCAACACGCCGGCGCTGCGAATCAGGTATACCTCGCAGCCCGCGTCCACCTTACGCTTGCAATGCACGACGACGCGTTTCCCCGCTGCGGCATCCACCGGGCAGGGCACCTGCGGCCAGCGCTTGGGCACATCGGGACGCGCGTCGACACCCGGATAGAACCGAATCTCGAGCGTGTCACCCGCCGCCACGGCGGCGTCGAACTCAACGGTCACCTCTTCGTGGCCCACAGCGACCAAACGCCCCACGCGCACGCCCTGGTTAATTGCGCGCTCAAAGCTCATCAGCTCGGCACCCGAACGCCCTCGCAGGTACGCATCGGTAAACCCACGGTTAAACGACCTCCCCAGCTCGCGTTCAAGCTCTTCCACGGCATCGGGGTCCCACGCGCCGTCGCGCAGCATATCGAGTGCCCGGCGCCACACCCGCACCACGTTGAATACGTAATCGGGGTTCTTCATGCGCCCCTCGATCTTGAGCGACGCCACGCCGGCATCTACAAGCTCGGGCAGATGCGCAATACCCAGATAGTCACGCGGGCACAGCAGGCGATCTCCCTCGACGGCGACAACGCTCTGCCCCGCCTCGTCCACCAGGTCGTACGCCAGACGGCACGGCTGCGTGCAGTCGCCGCGCATCGCCGAGCGCCCACGCCGCAGGGCCGAGAACTCGCACGCCCCCGAATAGCCGATGCAAATCGCACCGTGGCAGAATACCTCGATGGGCATGCCCGTGGCACATAGCGCCGCAATCTCGTCGACCGTCAGCTCGCGTGCCGTCGTCACGCGCTCGACCCCCAGCTCATCGGCGGCAAGCCGCACGGCGCCTTCGCTATGAGCGCCCGCCTGCGTGGACAGGTGAATCTCGATCCCGGGAATCGCCGTGCGCAGTACACAAGCCAGCCCGGCATCGGCGACAATCAGAGCATCGGCGCCCAGCTCCAGTGCATGAGCTCCCAACGCCACCGCGTCGGACAACTCATCGTCAAACACGAACACGTTGAGCGTTACGTACACACGCACGCCATGGGCATGCGCCACGGCGCAGCCGCGCGCAAACTCGTCATCCGTAAAGCCATGCGCGCTCACGCGGGCGTTAAAGCCGCCCAACCCCGCATAGATGGCATCGGCACCCGCGGCGATGGCCGCAAGCATCTGGTCGAGTCCGCCCGCCGGCGCCAGCAGTTCGGGCAGCGCCGCACCGGCAGCATCCAATCCAGTCTCGTATTGTCCGCTCGGCCCCATCGCCCGAATCGCCATCGACAAACTCCTTACCAAGGTATGCATTCACTCTGAAAAATGTCGTCTTCCAGCATACACGAGGCCTCGCGCGCCCCGTTTGGTTTATCGTGTAATAACTTATGTCCATCCTGCCCAGACGGCACATCCACCGTCCGGCACGACATACCTGGAGGTCAATATATGGGTCCTCGCCAACGACAGGGACGCAGCCGTTCAAAGACGCATGCTCTGCCCATAATCCTGCTCTCGTTTTTGGGCTTTCTGCTGATTGCGGGCGTGGCATTTGGCATCGGCATGGTCGGCAACGTCAACCGCTGGCTGTCCGATCTGCCCGACTACACCGACGCCAACGCGTATCTGGTGAGCGAGCCCACCGAGATCGTCGACTGCAACGGCAACAAGATCGCGAGCTTCTACACGCAAAACCGTAAGTCCATCACCAAGGACGAGGTCTCCCCCTACGTGCTGCAGGGCACCGTTGACGTCGAGGACGAGCGCTTCTACGAGCACGGCGGTATCGACCTGTGGGGTATCGCGCGTGCTGCGGTGGCAACCCTCGGCGGCGGACACGAAGGCGCCTCGACTATCACCCAGCAGCTGGTGCGCAACACCATCCTGCAGGAGGAGCAGTTCGACTCGACCATCGAGCGTAAGGTGCGCGAGGCCTACATCGCCATCAAGATGGAAGACATGTACTCCAAAGACGAGATCCTCATGATGTACCTCAACACCATCTATTACGGTCACGGCGCCTACGGTATTGAGGCCGCCGCCGAGACCTACCTGTCCAAGAGCGCCGCCGACCTCACCCTGAGCGAGGCCGCGCTGCTCATCGGCCTTCCCAACTCGCCTTCGCAGTACGACCCCACGGTCAACCCCGACCTGGCACTGTCTCGCCGCAACAAGGTTCTCGACAACATGCTGCGCCTGGGCCACATCACCCAGGAGGAGCACGATGCCGCACAGGCCGAGCCCATCACCCTCAACGTGACCGAGATTTCGGGCAGCGGCGTCGACGTATACTCGCAGCCCTACTTTGTCGCCTATGTTAAGCAGCTGCTGGAGCAGGAGTTCTCGACCGACGTGCTCTTTAAGGGCGGCCTGACCGTCAAGACCACCATCGACCCCACGATGCAGCAGGTGGCAGAGAATGCCGTCCGCGAGCAGCTCGACACGCTCTCACTCGACGGCCTGGACATGGGCATGGTCGTCGTCGACCCCAAGACCGGCTACATCAAGTGCATGGTGGGCGGCTACGACTACAACGCCGACGAGAACCACGTAAACCATGCCACGGCCAAGCGTCCCGTCGGCTCCACCTTCAAGGCCTTTACGCTGGCAACTGCCATCCAAAACGGCATGAACCCCAACGTCACCCTCAACTGCAACTCGCCGCTCAAGGCCAAGGGCACCACAACCGAGGTCCAAAACTACGCCAACCATAGCTATGGCAACATCACGCTTAAGCAGGCGACGGCATACTCCTCCAACACCGGCTACATCCAGGTGGCGGAAGCCGTCGGCAACAGCAAGATCATCTCGCTCGTCAAAAAGCTCGGCATCGATCCCGCCAAGGACAACATCGAGGACGTTCCCGTCATGACCCTCGGCACCGGCTCGATCTCGCCGCTCGAGATGGCCGCCGCCTACGCGACGTTTGCCAACGGCGGCTACTATCGCCAGCCGATCGCCATCACCGAGATTGACTCTCGTACCGGTTCGGTGCTGTACCAGCACACCGACAATCCCTCACAGGTGCTTACCGAGGGCGAGGCCGCCGCGGTCACCGATGTTCTGTCCGGCGTCATGAAGGGCGGCGGTACGGGTGCTGCCGGCGCCCTGAGCGTCAACCAGCCCTATGCCGGCAAGACGGGCACCACCGACAACACCACCAACCTGTGGTTCTGCGGCTATACCCCGCAGCTGGCGTGCGCCCTGTGGACCGGCTATTCCGCGGGCGAGATTCCCATCCAAAAATACGGCACAGACCTGCTGGGCGACAGCACCAACCTGCCTGTCTTTAAGCGGTTTATGAACACCGTTCTGACCGGTACCGAGCGCGAGGAGTTTGCGACCGGAACGGCTCCCACCTACAAGAACAACAGCGTCTGGAAGTTCTACGGCACCAACAACACCAAGAAGACGGAGAACGACGACAAGGACGAGAACGAGGACGAAGAGGAAACCACAACGACGACCACGACGACCACGACCACCGAGACCACGGGCGGCGACACCACCGGCGGCACCGGTACGACCGGTGGCTCGACGGGCGGCTCCACTGGTGGTTCGACCGGCGGCGATGGCGGCACGCCTACGCCTACGCCTACACCCACTCCCGACCCCTCGCCCACGCCTGACGATACGGTCGGCTAGAAATCATCCGGCCATATGCAACAAGGCCCCCGAGCAGCTTATTAAACTGCTCGGGGGCCTTTTAGTTTGAAGCGACCTGGTGGGCGGTCTTTATACCGGCAAACAAAAAGGGGGTACCGACCAACGTCGATACCCCTTACAAGCCACGATGTCAGCGCGCACAGAGCCGAGCGCACGACCCGCACGCCTACTTGCGAGAATTGCTCAGCTTATTGATCAGCGCCTCGAGACGCTCGCCGTCCTCGGCCGTCTGGGCAATGACCAAAATCGTATCGTTGCCGGCAAGCGAGCCAAGCACATCGGGCAACTCTGCCGCATCAACGGCGGCGGCGATGCCGGAAGCCGTGCCAGGCTGAGCCTTGATCATAACCAGATTATCGGTACGCAGAACGCCCGTAACGAGCTCGGAAACCATACGCTGCAGGTGCAGGTCCTCTGCCAGAACATAGATGCCCTCAGGGAGCTTACGCAGCCCCATATCGGCAATATCGCGAGAGACAGTCGCCTGCGTGCAATCAAAGCCCATAGCACGGAGCTCATCGACCAGCACGCGCTGCGTACGGACGTCCTTATTGCGCACAATATCTCTAATGGCATCCTGGCGCCCATTGCGTTTTTTAGCCATACAAACCCTCTCTCCAAAAGATGGCGGAGACAATCAATCAGTGATTGAATAGTTTAACGCTATTTGAAGGCTTTTGTGTATAAGAACGCATTTCGAAACAATTCTATGCAAGTTTGTTTCGTAATGAGCCGTTTAGGCGGTTTTTGCGTCCGTCCGGTTAAGAAAAGCTGCCAGATGCGTACACATCACGCAGCGCGCGGGCTTGGCGCTGGCAATCGGCCCAAACAACAGACCCAGTCCCCGATGGTTGTCCTTGAGCGCGGCGACCATCTGACGGGTTCGAGGCGCATCGAGCATATCACGCATGCGGGCGGAACGCTCGATTGACGACAACCCATGCGGGCTCAGGCACAAATTCTCGATGCAGGCGACCAGTCCGGCAAAGTAGAACTTTTGGCTTGCCAGCTTGAGCCGACCACCGCTATCTGCTTCCGAGAGTGAGTCCGCAAGCTCGTCGAGCGCTCGGGTGTCATCGGATACCTTGGCATACATGGTGGGATCAAAGGCATCTGTAAGCTTAGGTGCCGCCGCGTGGAAACAAGCGTTGCCGCAGCCGGACACGCATCGTGCCTGCGAGAGCGCATATGCCATAAACTCAACCGTACGGTACGCCTTACCGTGCGACAGGCATGCCTCAAACAGCGGACGGCTATACATCACGCCAGAGACTTGAGCGACCAAGCCGCCTAAAATCAACTGAGGCAGCCCGGCCACCATCGAAGATTTGCTATCAATGGAAATATGAGTAGCATCCAAGACGCGCGAATGGCGCTCTCGATGTGCATCATAGCGGTCGAGCGACACCGTGGGGAACACTATGTCTGCCGCAGTATCGCACGCGATATCGACCATCTT
Organism: uncultured Collinsella sp.; assembly: GCA_900548265.1. GTDB lineage: Bacteria > Actinomycetota > Coriobacteriia > Coriobacteriales > Coriobacteriaceae > Collinsella. Next base: position 25,145 of record URKG01000022.1, on the reverse strand, counting down.
GGAAAGGGACTGCGGAGCAAACCACTCATCGGCGTTCATAGCGATGATTTGAGAGCCACGCGAGGCAGCAAAACCGGCACGAAGACAAGCACCGCGCTTCGCGTCCTCGACGTCAATCAAATCAATATGGATGTCCCTGTCGGCAGCAACTTGAAGCGAATGGCGCACACCGGGCGCAGCATCGCGGCAGACAACGACAATCTGCAAATCGTAGAGGTCTTGGTTCTGGATACTCTCGAGCGCACGCATCGCATAGCTGGGCGAACCTTCTACCACAAGGATCACCGAAAGTCGCGGATGCGAGCCACGTCGAACCAAGTTATCCGTCCTCTCGACAGCAATGAATCAAACCGTGGTTCATGGTACACCCCGCCAATAAAAGCAATGAGACACCGGTTGTATTGCACGCCAAGAACAGATGTTGCACACGCGCAGCCCACAGATGACAGGTGCCGACGCACGACGCGTCAAGCCCTCCCCTAGTCGAGCACGACAAGCTTGGCGGGATCGTAATCCACGCCCATAAACGTAAGGCCGCAGGCAGGAGCCGTGGGGCCCGCAGCGATACGGTCGCAAGCATCGATGACCTCGCGCATCCACTCGGGTTCACGGCGATGCATGCCAATCTCGACAAGCGTGCCCACGATCGTGCGGACCATCGAATGCAGAAACGCATTGCCCTCGATGGTAAACGTCAGGATGTCCTCGCCAAACGCAACCTCATGGCCAAACTCGGCACGCATCACGCAGCGATGCGTGGGCTTGCCAACGGCCGAGGCAACCTTGCAAAAGCTCTTAAAGTCCTGCTCACCCAAAAGCGCGGGACAGGCCGCAGACATGGCCTCGACGTCCAAGGGATAGCGATGCCACCACACGGCACCCCGTGAGAGCACGGGACGCGCGTCGCGATCGGCAATACGGTACGTATATGTACGTGAACGCGCATCAAAGCGTGCAGAAAAGCCTTTACGGGCCCTGTAGACCTCGTTTATGGCGATATCTTTGGGCAGCAGGGCATCCATAGCCCGCAGCCACCTACGGCGCGTCAAGGCGAGCTCAGCGTCCGTTACGGGCACGCTGATGTACTGAGCCACGGCATGTACGCCGGCATCGGTACGCCCCGCGCACGTCAGATCGATCGGGCGGCGCAGGAGCGTCTCGATAGCGCGGCGCAGCTCGCCCGCAACCGTCGTCTGACCGGGCTGCTCGGCAAAGCCGCTGTAGGACGAGCCATCGTAGGCCACGCGGAAAACGAGCGTGGCATCGAGCTCAGGAATCGAATTGAAATCAGACGGCGCGGTCATGGACGCTCCCAACAAACAGGCAATGGCATTTCGACAAAAAAAGAGGGGTACGCGAACGTACCCCTCGAATATAGCCTATGCAGACGGATTGTCTACTCAGCGGTCTCCTCAGCAGGAGCCTCCTCGGCAGCCTCGACCTTCTTGGGAGCAGCGGCCTTCTTGGGGGCCGGAGCAGCCTTCTTAGCCTTAGGCGTGCAAGGCTCGGTGACGAGCTCCATGATAACGATGGGAGCGTTGTCGCCCTTGCGGTTACCGAGCTTCATGATGCGGGTGTAACCGCCGTTGCGGTCCTGCCACATGCCCTGAGCAGCCTTGTCGAAGATCTCGGCAACGAGCTGCTTATCGCCGAGCTTGGCGATAGCCAGACGACGAGAGTGCAGGTCGCCCTTCTTGGCCCAAGTGATGATCGGGTCGACGACCGAACGCAGCGCCTTAGCGCGGGTCTCGGTGGTCTTGATGCGGTCGTTCTCGAAGAGGGCCTTAGCAAGGCTCTTCTTCATGGCCTTGGTGTGGCTCGCATCGGTGCCGAGCTTCAGGCCCTTCTTAACGTTGTGACGCATGGTCTAGTTTCTCCTCAAATATGCGAAGCATTAAGCCTTCAGGCTCAGGCCCATGGACTCAAGCTTGTCCTTCACTTCCTCGATCGACTTAACACCGAAGTTACGGATGTTGAGCAGATCGTTCTCCGAGAACTCAACGAGCTGACGGACCGAGTGAATGCTGGCGCGCTTAAGGCAGTTGTAGGAACGGACGGAAAGGTCCAGATCCTCGATCTGCTTGTCCAGCTCGGCGTTGTCGTTGGTGACCTCGGGAGCGAAGATCGAAGCCTCCTCCTCGACCTCGGGGGTCTCGGCAAGGTTCATAAAGGCGGCCATATGCTGGTTGATGATATTGGCAGCCTGGACCACGGCGTCGCGCGGGGCGATGGAGCCGTTGGTCTCGATCTCGAGGACAAGGCGGTCGTAGTCGGTGTGCTGACCGACACGGCAAGCCTCAACGAGCTTGGCGCAACGGGAAACCGGCGAGTACAGCGAGTCGACGTGGATCACACCGATGGGATCGTTGTCGCGCTTGTTGGCCTCGCCAGAAACATAGCCGCGGCCATAGCCGATGCGCATGCTCATGGTGAGATGGCCACCCTCGGTCAGCGTAGCGATGTGCTGCTCGGGGTTGACCAGCTCAAACTCGGACGGAATAAAGAAGTCCGCACCGGTGACCTCGCAGGGGCCGTCAACCGAGATGGTGGCGGTCGCCTCGTCGGTCGTGCCGAGAGCCCTGAAGACAAGACCCTTGACATTCAGGACGATGTCGGTGACATCCTCGACCATGTTAGGGATGGTCATGAACTCGTGCTGCGCGCCATCGATCTGAATAGCCTCGACGGCGGCACCCTCGAGCGAGGACAGAAGAACGCGACGAAGGGAGTTACCCAGCGTATCGCCGTAGCCACGCTCGAGCGGCTCGACGGAGACACGAGCAGACGTCTCGTTGATCTCTTCGACCTGAACCTGAGGCCTAATGAATTCTGACATGTATTACCTCCAGCCTCAGCAGCCCGGATGGACTACTTAGAGTAGAGCTCGACGATGAGCTGCTCGTTGATATCACCGCTGATCTGCTCACGCGTCGGCAGAGCGAGCACGTTACCAGACAGCTTCTCGATATCGACCTCGAGCCAGCCAGGGACCTCAAAGCGCTCGGAGGAAATCAGAGCCTCCTTGATGGGGAGGAGGTCACGGAACTTCTCGCCGACAGCGACGACGTCGCCGGCCTTGACGCGGTAGGACGGGATGTCCACGCGCTTGCCGTTCACGGTGAAGTGACCGTGACGGACGGACTGACGAGCCTCTTTGCGGGTGCGGGCGAAGCCAAGACGGAAGACGACGTTGTCGAGGCGAGACTCAAGGATAATCATGAGGTTCTCACCGGTGACGCCGTTCATCTTACGGGCCTTGTTGAAGTAGCCGTGGAACTGCTTCTCCAGAACGCCATAGATGAACTTGACCTTCTGCTTCTCGCGCAGCTGCATGCCGTACTCAGATTCCTTACGACGGCGCTTGGGCTGACGGATAGATTCCTTCTTGCTGCTGTAACCGAGCTCAGCGGGATCGATCCCGAGCTGACGGCAGCGCTTAAGAACAGGAGTCCTGTCGATTGCCATATTGATACGATCCTTTCAGTTACACGCGGCGACGCTTCTTGGGGCGGCAGCCGTTGTGCGGAATGGGGGTCTTGTCCTGGATGCTCGAGACCTCGAGGCCAGCAGCCTGGAGGGAGCGGATGGCGGTCTCACGACCGGAGCCGGGGCCCTTGACGAAGACGGAAACCTTCTTCATACCGTGCTCCATGGCCTGCTTGGCAGCAGCCTCGGCAGCCATCTGGGCAGCGAACGGCGTGGACTTACGGGAGCCCTTGAAGCCCACCTGGCCAGCCGACTTCCAGGAAATGACGTTGCCCTGGGGATCGGTGATCGAAACGATCGTGTTGTTGAACGTAGAACGAATGTGAGCCTGGCCCACGGAAATGTTCTTACGGTCCGCGCGCTTCAGACGGGCAGCGCGAACGTTCTTCTTAGCAGTAGCCATCTATCTAGCGCTCCTTATTTCTTCTTCTTAGCACCGATCTGACGCTTCGGGCCCTTGCGGGTACGAGCGTTAGTGTGGGTGCGCTGGCCGCGGACCGGGAGGCCCTTGCGGTGACGAAGGCCGCGGTTGCAGCCGATGTCCATAAGGCGCTTGACGTTCTGGTTGCGCTCACGGCGGAGGTCGCCCTCAACCATGATCTGATTCTTATCGATATAATCGCGGATGGCGTTAACCTCATCCTCGGTGAGGTCCTTAACGCGCGTGTCCACGTTAACGTTGCACTCGACGCAGATCTTCGTCGCAGTGGTGCGGCCGATGCCGTAAATGTAGGTCAGACCGATCTCAACGCGCTTCTCACGCGGGAGGTCGACACCATTAATACGGGCCAACGTAGTCTCCTCTCTTAACCCTGACGCTGCTTATGACGGGGGTTCTCGCAAATGACGAGGACCTTGCCATGGCGCCTAATGATTTTGCACTTATCGCACATCTTCTTGACCGAAGGACGTACCTTCATCGTTCTTCCTTTCGGTAGCGCTCAAACTACTTCCCTACTATCTACTCGCCCAGCCGCAGGCGTTTAAAACTATGGCTGGTCTTCACACGCAAACCGACCGTAGGTTGAGCTAAGCCTGCAGTCGGAATAGAGCGTGTATGCGTGTCGCTATTTATAGCGATAGGTGATGCGACCGCGGGTCAGGTCGTACGGGGAAAGCTCCACGACAACCCTGTCACCGGGGAGAATACGGATGTAATTCATTCGGATCTTGCCAGAAATGTTACACAGAACCGAATGACCGTTCTCGAGCTCGACCTTAAACATGGCATTGGGCAGCGGTTCCTTTACCGTACCCTCGAGCTCAATTGCGTCTTCCTTCTTCACAAGCAATCATCTTTCTCTAGAAAACGACAGCGATTGAGTATTGTACAACACGTATGCACGCATCGTAATAACTTCGTAATGGCTCCACAACTAAGTGGAACTTGTTACATTTGAAATGTAAAACAAAGCCGTTCCCTGATGCCCAAGATCGCCTTGAAATGAGAAGGCATAGACCTTGGGGTCATGCCTTCGAAATTGAAAGGCGAGGTTGGGCATCAGGGGGCGGCGACTTTTACATTTCTCCGCCTTGGAGCGAACACCAAGCACCTTGGGCATCCGTGGTGAGAATCACCGGACCGTCATTGGTAATGGCGACGGTGTTCTCGTAGTGCGCGGCGGGCAGATGGTCGTTGGTCGTAACAATCCAACCGTCGGAGCCCGTGCTCACATGGTTGGAACCCATCGTAACCATCGGCTCGATGGCAATGACCATGCCGGCCTGGAGGCGAACGCCCCTCCCCTTCTTTCCATAGTTAGGAACATTGGGGTCCTCGTGCATCACGCGGCCAATGCCATGGCCCACATAATCACGAAGCACGCCGTAACCGTGAGACTCGGCGAGGGACTGAACGGCATAACCGACGTCCCCGATATGGTTACCGGGAACAGCCTGCTCAATGGCAGCCTTAAGGCAATCACGCGTGACCTCGCACAAAGCCTTGGCTTCGGGCGTGGGGGTGCCGACGAAAAACGTCCAAGCGTTATCGCCGACCCAACCGTCGACAACGGCTCCCGTATCGATGGAGATGATATCGCCATCGCGCAGGATCATGTCGGGGTTGGGAATACCGTGGACCACGGCATCGTTGATTGATGCGCAAATGGTCCCCGGGAACCCGCCGTAACCCTTAAAGGCCGGGGTGCCGCCATGCATGCGGATAATCTGCTCCGCGAGCTGATCGAGCTCAAAAGTCGAAACGCCGGGGCGCACCATGGCTCCAACGTGGCGGAGCGCCATCTTAGATAGCGCTCCTGCCTTCTTCATCTGCTCGATTTGCGTTGCAGACTTAATCTTGATCATAGACCGAGAGCCTCTTTGACATCCCCGTACACGGTCTCACGAGCCTGGTCACCGTTGACCGACTTGAGCAGACCCTGGCCACGATAGTAGTCGACGAGCGGACTCGTGGACTTCTCGTAGACGTCGAGACGGTTCTTGATGGTCTCGGGCTTGTCGTCGTCGCGCTGATACATCTCGCCTGCGCACTTGGGGCAGGTAGCATCGGCAGCGGTGCCGGTGTAACCGCAGGCGCGGCAGGTGCGACGCGAAGACAGACGATCGATAATGACCTCGGGGGCCACATCGACCAGAAGGGCACAGTCGATCTCGCGACCCATGGCGGAAAGCTCAGAATCGAGCGTCACAGCCTGGGCGGTGTTGCGCGGGAAGCCGTCGAGGATGAAGCCCTGCTGGGCGTCATCGGCGGCAAGGCGCTCCTTGACAAGGTCGATCACGAGCTGGTCGGGAACGAGCTCGCCAGCGTCCATGTACTTCTTAGCCTGAATACCAAGCTCGGTGCCACCCTTGACGGCAGCACGCAGCAGGTCGCCCGTGGAAATATGGGCGACGCCAAACTCGGCGACGAGCTCCTGTGCGACGGTGCCCTTACCGGCACCCGGAGCTCCGAGCAATACGAGGTTCATGAGCAATCCTCCTCTAGCCTATTTAAAGAATCCATCGTAATCATACATCTTGATCTGGCCTTCGAGCTTATCGACCGTGTCGAGCACGACGCCGACCATGATGAGGATGGACGTGCCGCCAAATGCCTGGATCAGATGGTTACCCGTGAAGGAGAAGATGATCGAAGGCACGATGGCGATGAGCGCCAAAAAGACAGCGCTGGGAAGCGTGATCTTGTTGAGCGCGTTCTTGATGTAGGCCGCGGTAGCCCTACCCGGACGGACGCCCGGAATAAAGCCGCCCTGCTTCTTAAGGTTATCGGCCGTGTCATCGGGGTTGAACACCATGGAGGTGTAGAAGTACGCGAAGAACACGATGAGGACAACGTTAAGCACCCAGTTGAGCCAACCGGTCGAAAGCGCGGAGGCAACTGCCTGAATCCAGCCGATACCGGGGAAGAACACGGCAATCTGAGCCGGGAAGTACAGCAGCGCCGAAGCGAAGATGATCGGCACGACACCCGCGGTGTTGACCTTGATGGGCAGGTAGGTGGTCTGGCCACCCATCATGCGACGGCCCACGACGCGCTTAGCGTAGGAGACCGGGATGCGGCGCTGGCCGCGCTCAAGGAAAACAATCAGCGGGATAACCAGCAGGATGATGGCGCAGATGATCACCATGGTGATGATGCCACCGGCATTGCCCTCGGTGCTGGAGAAGATAGCCTGCGGCAGACCGGCCATGATGTTCGCAAAGATGATCAGCGACATGCCATTGCCGATACCGCGCTGGGTGATGAGCTCACCAATCCACATGATCAGCATGGCGCCCGCGGTGAGCGTACCGACGATCATGAGGTCGAAGATGATCTCGGGAGCACCGGCGCCATTAAAGCTGATGCCGAAGCTCTTAAAGAGGAAGAGGTAGCCCACGGAGTTGAGGATTGCCAGAGCCAGGGTGAGGTAACGCGAATACTGCGTAATCTTGGTCTGACCGACCTCGCCCTCGCGGGCAAGCTCATGCAGGGAAGGCACGACGGCCTGGAGCATCTGGAGGATGATCGAGCTGGTGATGTAAGGCATGATGCCCAGCGAAAACACCGACACATAGCTCAACGCGCCGCCAGAGAAAAGATTCAGGAGGGCCATAGCACCTGCGGCGACCGAATTGTTATCGGTCGAGAAAAGGCCCAGCATCCCCTGGAAGGGAATGCCGGGCACAGGAACGTGCGCACCAATGCGGTACACGACGAGCATAGCTATGGTAAAAAGAATCTTTTCGCGCAATTCTTTGATGCGGAAAGCATTCTTAAGACCATTTAGCACGGCAGCTCGACCTTTCCGCCGGCGGCCTCGATCTTGGCCTGCGCAGAAGCGCTGACCTTGTCGACCTTGACCGTGAACTTCTTGGTGAGCTCACCATTGCCGAGCACCTTGACGGGCTCGAACTCGCTCTTGGTGATGCGAGCGGCCTTAAGAGCGGCACCGTCGATCACAGCGCCGTCCTCGAACTTACGCTCGAGACGCTCAACGTTAACAGCGGTGTACTCGATACGACGGGGGTTACGGAAGCCCGGAAGCTTGGGCAGGCGCATAGCCAGCGGAGTCTGGCCACCCTCGAAGCCGGCACCCTTGGTGCCGCCAGAGCGGGAACCCTGGCCCTTCTGACCGCGGCCAGAAGTGGTGCCGTGACCCGAAGAATTGCCACGGCCGACGCGCTTGCGGTTCTTGGTGGAACCGGGCGCGGGAGTAAGATCGTGAAGCTGCATTTGCTACTCCTCTACAATCTCGACAAGGTGCTTGACCTTGAAGATCATGCCGCGGACGGACTCGTTGTCAGCAATCTCGCGAACCTCGCGGATCCTGTGGAGACCGAGGGCACGGACAGTACGGACCTGGTCCTGCTTGCAACCGTTGGTGCTGCGGACCTGCTTGATCTTGATGGTGTCAGCCATGCTTAGTTCTCCTTACCGACGAACATCTCGGAGACCGTCAGGCCACGGCGAGCCGCGACGTCCTCAGGGCTGGAGAGCTCCTTGAGGCCCTCGACGGCAGCCTTGATGATGTTGAGGCCGTTGTCGGTACCGAGGGACTTGGACAGGACGTTCTTGATGCCAGCAAGCTCAAAGAGGGGACGCACAGCGCCGCCGGCGATAACGCCGGTACCCTCGACAGCGGGCTTGATGATGATGCGGCCGGCACCAAAGTGGCCGAGAACCTCGTGCGGGATGGTGCCCTGCTCGGTCACCGGCACGTGGAACATGTTCTTCTTGGCATCGAGAGACGCCTTGGAGATGGCCATGGGCACCTCAGCGGACTTGCCCATGCCAACGCCGACGTTGCCCTTGCCGTCGCCAACGACGACGAGAGCGACGAGGCTCATGCGACGACCACCCTTGACGGTCTTCGACACGCGGTTGATGTAAACGACGCGCTCCTCGAACTCGGAGGCCTCGCGCTGCTGCTTCTGATTACGAGCCATGTGCTACATACCTCCTAGAACTCGAGACCGGCGGCACGAGCACCGTCGGCGAGGGCCTTGACGCGGCCATGGTAGATACGGCCACCGCGATCGAAGGCGACCTTGGTGATGCCGGCCTCGATGGCGCGCTTGCCAACGAGCTGACCGACCTTCTCCGCAGCCTCCTTGTTCGAGGTGTGGGTGCCCTTGAACTCGGCCTCGAGGGTCGAGGCGGAGACGAGCGTCAGGCTGGAGCCCTTGCTGTCGTCGATGATCTGGGCATAGATGTTGGCGTTAGTACGGGTCACGCGAAGACGCGGACGCTCGGAGGTACCCGAGACCTTGCCGCGAACACGACGCTGACGACGCTTGAGGCCTTCCAGCTTCGCCTTATGCTTGTTCATACGTAAACTCCTAAAAAGGTTGATCTTGCCAGCACCTGACGGGGTGCTGGTCTTATGCGAGTGAGTCGGTTACGACTACTTGGCGGCCTTACCCAGCTTGCGGCGGATGTGCTCGCCAACGTAGTGGATACCCTTGCCCTTGTAAGGCTCGGGAGGACGATGGCCGCGGATCTCAGCGGCGATCTGACCGACCTGCTGCTTGTTGATACCCTTGACGTTCACGTGGGTGTTGTCGGGAACCTCGAAGGTGATGCCCTCGGGAGCCTCGACGATCACGGGGTGCGAGAAGCCCAGGGAGAACTCGAGGTTCTTGCCCTTCTGCTGCACGCGGTAACCGACGCCGGCGAGCTCGAGCTTCTTCTCGAAGCCCTCGGAAACGCCAACAACCATGTTGTGGATGAGGGCACGGGTGAGGCCGTGGCGGGCACGGGTCTCACGCTCGTCGTCGGGACGGGAAACGGTGAGGACGTTGTCCTCGACGTTGATAGCGAGCTTCTCAAAGACATCGAGCTCGAGCTGGCCCTTGGGGCCCTTGACGACAACGTTGTTGCCGTTGACTGCCACTTCGACTCCGGCGGGAATCTGGACAGGCTTATTACCGATACGAGACACGGTGATCTCCTTTCCTTCTACCTACCGAGCGAATTACCAGACGTAAGCGATGATCTCGCCGCCGACGTTGTGCTTGCGAGCATCGCGGTCGGTCATGACGCCATGGCTGGTGGAAATAATGGCGGTACCAAGGCCACCGCGGACGCGGGGCATGTCGGCAACGCCGGTGTACTTACGCAGGCCCGGCTTGGAAATGCGGCGGATGCCGTTGATGACCTTAGCCTTCTTGGGACCATACTTAAGCGTGATGTGCAGAGTCTTCTGGGGAACGGTGTCCTCGACATCGTAGCCCTCGATGTAGCCCTCCTCGTGCAGAACACGAGCGATCTCGACGAGCTTCTTGCTGCTCGGCATGGAGACCGTGGCCTTGTTCACAGAGTTAGCGTTACGGATGCGCGTAAGCATATCTGCGATCGGGTCTGTAAGGTTCATACAGATTCTCCTTCGTTCTTGATGAACACGTGCTCTTGGTTCTTCGCCGCCCTTAACGGCAAAGCCTTTTTAGCGCGTTTTCCCTGTTCCAAACTGATGCTTGAAACGCTGGTAGTGACTTACCAGCTGGCCTTCTTAACGCCGGGAAGCTCGCCCTTGAGTGCAAGCTCGCGGAAGCAGACACGGCACAGGCCGAACTTGCGGTACACAGAGTGCGGACGGCCGCAGCGCTGGCAGCGCGTGTACTCACGAGTAGAGAACTTCTGCTTGCGATTGCACTTGACGATCATCGATGTCTTAGCCACTTATATCCTCCTCACATAGAGTATTGTTCGCCCCAAGCGCCGCCCCCTTGTGGGAACGGCGCTTATAGGGCAGGTGAACCTATTTCTTGAACGGGAAACCGAAGGCGTCCAGAAGGGCCTTGGCCTCCTCATCGGTGTTGGCGGTGGTCACGAAAGTGATGTCCATACCACGCTGGTGATCGACGGAGTCGAAGTCGATCTCGGGGAAGATGAGCTGCTCGGTGACGCCCATGGAGAAGTTACCACGGCCGTCGAAGCTCTTGGCGGAGATGCCGCGGAAGTCGCGGATACGGGGGATCGCGACGGAGGTCAGACGATCGAAGAACTCCCACATACGGTCGCCACGCAGGGTAACCTTGCAGCCGATCGGCATACCGGCGCGCAGGCGGAAGGTAGCGATGGACTTGCGGGCACGGGTGATCATCGGCTGCTGGCCGGTGATGGCGCGCAGGTCGCGCACGGCACCGTCGATGGCCTTGGAATCGGTAGCGGCCTCGCCGACACCCATGTTCACGACGATCTTCTCAAACTTGGGGATCATCATGACGTTCTCGTACTGGAACTTGTCCTGAAGCTGCTGCTTGACCTCGTTGTTGTACTTGGTCTTCAGACGCGGCACATACTTCTCTTCTGCCATTGTTCACTCCTTCTTGGGGTTTTAAGCACGGGGCGTGGCCACAGCGGGTTGTCCTCGTGCCTCCTGACTGCATCCGCACCGCTCATGGCATTTTGCGGTTTGGACTCGACGCAGCAGGAGCCGACAAAACAATCGGTACTATACGCGCATCGGGTGCGTATTTCCAGAAAAACCTCGTCTGCCTGCACAACTCCACAACTCCCCCGCACAAATTGATCCCAAAAAGCTGTTGCGGTGAAATAGGGACTGCTTGGCGGCCTAACAGGCTTAAACAATCCGTATTTCACCGCAACTTAATTGGTGGGGATGCGATTAGCGCTTACGGGGAACGAGTTTGGTGCGGCGCAGGTGGATCATCTCGGCGGCGATGGAGATGGCGATCTCCTCGGGGTCCTCGGCCTCGATGGCAACGCCGATCGGAAGGTGCAGCTCGTCGATCTGGTCCTGCGTAAAGCCTTCCTGCTCCAGGCGGGCACGCACAAAGGCCGTCTTGCGGCGCGAACCCAGACAGCCCAGGTAGGCAGGCTTGGCGCGCATGGCCTGAATCACCACGTCGATATCGGACTTGTGACCCGCCGTGGCGACGACCACCAGGTCGCGCGGGCCGATGGGGCACTGCTTGCTCAGGCTCTTGTAGTCGACCAGGCGACGATCGTAGACACCGGGCACCCATTCGGGCGTCAACGTGCCGGGGCGGTCGTCGCACGCCACGACGGCAAAGCCCGCCGCCGTAAGCACCCGCGCCGTCGCGGCGCCCACGTGGCCGCAGCCAAAGATATAGGTCAGGCCCTCGGGGCAGAGCGTCTCGACGTGCGCCGCGGGAATCTCAGAGGCGGCGTTAGTGTAGGTGACGTTACTCCCCTCCTCCACCAGTGAAAGCCCGGGGCAGCCCGCAATGGTATGGCGCGATGCCCCGCCATGGTATTCGGCCACATCGCCCTCGAGCGCGCTCGCGATAAACGGTTCAAAGTCGATGACGAAGTCGCCGATGCGCCGATAGACCAAGACGTCGGCAATTTCCTGGAACAACGGTGCCTGGGTCGCATCCAGATGTAGGTAGCACAGGCAGATGGCTCCGCCGCAGATCATGCCGGTATCGGAGTTCTCGCCGCCCATGGTGTAGCGGACCAGACGCGATTGCCCCGCGGCCAGCAGCTCTCGCGCCTCGTCCAGCGCAAAGAGCTCGATCTTGCCGCCGCCGATGGTGCCCGCCTGGCTACCGTCGGCAAAGACGGCCATCCAGGCGCCCACGCCGCGCGGCGACGACCCCGCCGTGCCGGCTACGACCACGAGCTCGCACGTCTCGCCAGCACGCAGGGCGACAAGCGCCGCATTCACAACATCGAGCTTTTCCATTGCCGCCTTCTATCCTCTAAAGATATCGGTGAGCATAGCGAGTGCCTCGAGCACGCCGCCGCCGACCGACGTCGCCTTGTCCGAAATGTAGTTGATATAGCTGGCATCGCCGCGCGGATCGACATCGGCGCATTTAAAGCCCTCAGTCACCTGCACGCCGTTCGCCAAAAGCCCGCGCAGACAGCCGTCAATCTGCGTGACCATGGGAGTATCACCCGCATACCCGATCACATCGCCAGCACTCACGATGTCGCCGATCGCGCGGTCGGACCGAAACACGCCGGCGGCGGGGCTGTGGATAACGCGCTCCCTGCCATAGCCAGCGATAATGCCCGGCACGCCCGTGTTGGGCTGGGGCGAACCTTGGGTAATGACACGGCCCAAAAAATGCCCGCGCATAGTCTCGACCACGGCATCGCAATCAACCGGCGCGGTAAAGCCCGGCCCCACGGCGATGACGGCAGGCGCCATGTCGCGCGTGGTGCCCAGGTTGCGCTTGGCTAAAATCGCGTCGACCACAGCCGCGGGTTTAAGCTCATTGAGCATCTTGGCCTGGGGGTCCACCACCACGGCGACATCCCCCGCCTCGGTAATCTCAAGCGCCTCGGCCGACGTCTGTGCCAAGCGGGCGCGAATGCCCTCGACCTCGACCTCACCCAAGCGAATGGCCTCGCAAAAACTGATTGTGCGACGGATGCACGTGGGGACCGCGATATCGGCCATGACGACCGACACGCCGGCACGCACCAAACGGGCAGCGACACCCGTGGCGATATCGCCGGCGCCGCGAACATAAACGAGCATTCCCGGGGCACCTCCCTGTGCTACGGTTTGAGCAGAGCAAAAGCGGTTCGACCGCTACTCTGATGATTATTTATTATCACAGTATTATACGGCGGTGAACAGATGGAAACGGTTAGCGGCAATCTTGCCTCGGCGCTCAGGATCGAGCCGGGCATTACCGCGATTATCGGCAGCGGCGGCAAGTCGACCTTGCTAAAGACGCTGGGTCTTGAGCTTATGCGCGCTGGCGGCCGCGTGCTCCTCTGCACCACCACGCATATGTTTCCCGTCGCCGGCGTGCCATGGGACGGGTCGAGTCGTCGCCTGGACGCCGCGCCTTGGAAGCCGGGGACCCTGCATGTTCCCGGCTGCACCTGCGAGGCATGCGCGGGCATAAGCCGCGGAAGTATCTGCCAGGCGGGTGTCTTGGACCCGGAGACAGGCAAGCTCTCCGCCCCCGCTGAGCCGCTCAACGAGCTGGCGCAGCGCTTTGACTACGTCCTGGCCGAGGCGGACGGCAGCAAGCGGCTCCCGCTCAAGGCCCACGCCGCCTGGGAGCCGGTGATTCCCTCTGGCACGGCCAACATCGTCTGGATCGTCGGCGCCTCAGGGCTCGGCAAGCCCATCCACGAAGCCGTCCACCGCCCCGAGCTCTTTTGCGAGCGTTGCGGCTGCGAGCTCACCGACATCGCCACGCCTGAGCGCGTCGCCCAGGTGCTCAATGCCGAGATGCGGGCGATGGAACTCAGCACCGCACGCGTCATGCTCAACCAAGTCGACACGCTCAGCGACCCCACGATGGCAGATCGCTTCGAGGCAGCCCTCGGCCGTCCCATCGTCGCCACCAGCCTCAAGTAGCCGGCCCCATCTCGTCAGTTGCGGTGAAATACGGACTGTTTGGCCGCCAAACGGCCGCAAACAGTCCGTATTTCACCGCAACTGCGGAGGGGAATCCGGTGATCTTCCTGTTAGCGGGGGACGTAGCGGCCGGGTTGGGCTCCGGTGGGCTCGCCATCGCGCGCCACCAGCACGCCGTTCACAAACACAGCCTTGGCGCGGCCATGTGCCTCAAAACCCTCGAGCGGCGTGTAGTCCACAGCCTGATGCTGCGTCGCGGCACTGATCGTCCAGCGCGCCTTGGGATCCCACACGCACACATCGGCATCGGCACCCTCGGCAAGACAGCCCTTGCGCGGATACATGCCAAAAACGCGCGCCGGGTTCTCGCTCATCAAGCGGCACAGATCCTCGGGGCCCAGCTGGCCCTCAAAGCTCGTGGCAATCGCGACGGGACGATGTTCCACGCCGGGCCCGCCGTTGGGAATCGCGCGGAAATCGTCGCGCCCGCGGTCCTTTTGCCCGTGCAGGTTAAAGCTGCAATGATCGGTCGCAATCGTATCGATCTCGCCGGCCACAAGCGCCTCGCGTAGCGCGGCACGGTCACCGGCATGGCGCAGCGGCGGGCTCATCACGTACTTGGCGCCCGCAAAGCCGTCCTCGCCCTGCTCCAAGTAGCAAGTATCGTCGAGCATCAGATACTGAGGGCAGGTCTCGACATAGATGTTCTTCTGCCCGCGCGCTTTGGCAGCGCGAATGGCCTCGAGCCCCAGCTTGGTCGAAAGGTGCACCACGTTGACCGGAGCGTCCCCGGCCAGGTGCGCCAGATACAGCAGGCGGCTCACGGCCTCGCCCTCGCACACGTCCGGACGGCTGAGCGCATGCCCCTCGGGCCCATGAATCCCCTGCTCGTACACGCGCTTCTGCAGCTCATTCACCAGCGTACCGTTCTCACAATGCACGCACAGTATGCCGCCAATACGCTTGAGCTCCTCGAGCACCTCGAGCGTCTCGGCATCGTCCAGGCGCAAATGATCGTAGGCAAAGTAGGTCTTAAACGACGATACGCCCGCCTCGCGCATAGCCGAAAGATCGGCGCGGTTGCGCTCATTCCACTCGGCGAGTGCCATATGAAAGGCGTAGTTGGCGGTGCAGGTGCCGTCGGCGCGGCGATGCCACTCGGCCAAGGCATCGGGCATGGTCACGCCACGATCGGCCGTCGCGTAGTCCACGATGGTCGTCGTACCGCCGCAGGCAGCCGCGCGCGTGCCGGTCTCAAAGCTATCGGCCGTCCAATCCATGCCGGTCCAGCACTGCATGTGCGTGTGGCCGTCGATAAAGCCAGGGAATACCCAGCAGCCCGCGGCGTCCTCGACGGTATCGCCCTCGCCCGGCTCAATCGCCGCGGCGATCCGCACGATCCTATCGCCCTCCATGGCAAGATCGGCGCGGCGAAGCCCCTGTGGCGTCACGAGCGCGCCGTTTTTGATGATGATCATAATTGCTCCTTATTGATTGATGCAGTTGGCCACGCGATCAAAATACGAGCAGGCGGCAATATGCTCCGTTATGCGTCGCTGTCCCTTGACGGTATCGACGTCCCACAGCTCGTAGGCACGCGCCTCGACCAGCGCAACGTCGACGCGACCTTTGAGAATCGAGCCCCCGCCGTCCTTGCCCTCAAGACACATAAGTGCATCGAACAGTTCCGCCGGAAAGAGCACCGGGCTCGAAGGCTCACCGTTGCACGCAAGACGCACCGGATGTTTGCGGCCACGCTCGTCAAATGCACGAACCATAGCCTCAAAAGAATCCGAACTCACGAGCGGCTGGTCGCCCGGCAAAAAGAGGCATCCTTTCCAGTCGCGTTCGACTCCCCACGAAAGGCCCGCACGGACACTTTCGCTGCGCAGCTCGCCATCGTTCAGCACGCACGGGCAATGCTTGTCCTCGCAAATCTGAGCGACCTCGGGCCAACGCGTCGAAACCACGACGTCAAAGCCCCGGGGAACCGAATCGATGGTCCGAGCAATCAGCGGCTCGCCATAGATATCGGCAAGCATCTTGTTGGAGCCAAACCGCTTGCCCTCGCCCGAAGCCATAATGACGCATCCAAGTTTCATGGTGATACCTCCCCTGAAACCATCGTACCCATAACTCGCGCCGCGGGCATCCACATCGAAAGCGCTTATCCCACACGCCCGCGATGCAAAAAAGGGGCACCCCGCCGGTTGGCAGAGCGCCCCCTTTACATGGCTTACCTCAACCCGGCTTTAGGCCTGGAGCCAACGGGCGGTGTTGCGCTCGTCGAGGGCCTTGAGGGTAGCGGCGGGATCGGCAACCTTCTGCAGGAACATCATGGCTGCGATGGCGTACGGCTTGTAGCTGGCCTCCTTGTACATGCCCACGCGGTGCATGTCGAAGACGTCGGCGTTGACCTCGCCGTGCTCGCAGGAGACACCGGAGATGTCGGCGGGCAGCGGGTGCATAAAGATGGTGTCCTGGCCGTTGGCGGTCTTCTCCATGAGCTCGGTCGTGGAGCACCAATCCTGATGGGTGGCGTTCTGGGCGAGCAGCTCCTTCTCGAGCGCAGCGATGCCGGCGTCGTCGCCCTCGGCGTACAGGTTGGTACGCTTCTCCATGGCGGCAAACGGAGCCCAGCTCTTGGGGATCACGATGTCGGCGCCCTCGAAAGCCTCGGCCATGGTGTTGACCTGTTTAAAGGTGGTGCCGGACTCGGCGGCATAGCCCTTGGCGCGCTCGATGACCTCGGGCATGAGGTCGTAGCCCTCGGGGTGGGCCAGGGTGACGTCCATGCCAAAGCGGGGCAGCAGGCTGATCAGCGACTGCGGGCAGGACAGCGGCTTGCCGTAAGAGGGCGAGTAGGCCCAGGTGACGGCAACCTTCTTGCCCTTGAGGTTCTCGAGGCCGCCAAACTCGTTGATGAGGTAGAGCATGTCGGCAGAGGACTGCGTGGGGTGGTCGGAATCGGACTGCAGGGAGATGAGTGTGGGACGGTGATCCAGAACGCCGTCCTCGTAGGCCTGCTGGACAGACTCGGAGACCTCGGCCATGTAGGCATCGCCCTTGCCGATGTACATGTCATCGCGGATGCCGATGACGTCGGCCATGAAGGAGATCATGGTAGCGGTCTCGCGGACGGTCTCGCCGTGGGCGATCTGGGACTTCTTCTCGTCCAGGTCCTGCAGCTCAAGGCCGAGCAGGTTGGCGGCCTTAGAGAAGGAGAAGCGCGTACGGGTGGAGTTGTCGCGGAACAGGGAGACGGCCAGGCCCGAGTCGAAGATCTTGGACGAAACGTTGTTCTCACGCAGCTCGCGCAGGGCGTCGGCGACGATGTAGAGCGCCTTGAGCTCGTCGGTGGTCTTGTCCCAAGTGTGCAGGAAGTCGCTACCGTACATACCCTTAAAGTCGAGGCCGTTCAGCTGCTCGACGAGCTCGGTAAACTTAGCGTCCATGGAAATGTCCTTTCTAAAGATGAAACGATCGCAATGAGTAGATGTGCTCCGGCATGCGCGTGTGGCTAGAACATGCAGAGCACCATGACGAGGACCCGCCACCGTTGAGGAAGCATGGGAGATAACGACCGCGGGCCCCAAGTCAACAGGGGGTGCCGGGGACACGAGCAGCCCCCGGCTCAACAAAATCGAGGAATGGGACTAATCGATCTTGTTGTTGGTCAGACCGGCACGGAACACGGTGGCGTCGCCATCGGCCTGGCTCGGATCGTAGAGGTTCAGGGCAGCCACGTACATGGCGGCAGCGGTGACCAGGTCGTCCTTGTAGGTGACCTCGTTGGGAGCGTGAGCCTGAGACTCGGCACCCGGGCCAAAGCCCACGCAGGGGATGCCGTAGCGGCCCTGGATGGAGACGCAGTTCGTGGAGAAGGTCCACTTGTCGCACAGCGGGCGACCGGTGCGCTTGTCCATGCTGGGCTCGCAGCCGATGCGCTCGTCACCAAACATGGCCTTGTGGGCGTCGACGAGGGCCTTGACGTGCGGAGCGGTCTCCTTGTTGATCCACGTGGGGAAGTAAGCCTCGGTCTCGTAGACCTCGCCGGTCCAGGACGGACGGTCGTACATGTACATGGAGACCTTCACGTCGTCGCCGTACTTCTTGGCGGCCGGCAGGTTGCGGATCTCGTCCAGGCAGGACTCCCAGGTCTCGCCGGCGGTCATGCGACGGTCGATGGAGATGGCGCAGGAATCAGCCACGGCGCAACGGCTGGGGCTGGTGTAGAAGATCTGGCTGACGGTGCAGGTGCCGCGGCCCAGGAAGCGGGCATCCTCGAAGTGCTCGGGATTGTACTTGGGGTCGAGCATCTTGACGAGACCCTTGATGTCGGTCGACTCGTCGCAGCCGTTGTTGTTGAGGGCGCGGACGTCGGCGATGATGTCGGCCATCTTGTAGATGGCGTTGTCGCCGCGGTCGGGAGCGGAGCCGTGGCAGGAGGTGCCGTGAACGTCGACGCGGATCTCCATGCGGCCGCGGTGACCGCGATAGATGCCGCCGTCGGTGGGCTCGGTGGAAATGACGAACTCGGGCTTAATGCCGTCCTTGTTGTAGATGTACTGCCAGCACATGCCGTCGCAGTCCTCTTCCTGGACGGTGCCGACGACCATGATCTTGTAGCCTTCGGGGATGAGGCCCATGTCCTTCATCATCTTGGCAGCGTAGGTAGCAGAAGCCATGCCGCCCTCCTGGTCGGAGCCGCCGCGGCCGTAGATGATCTCGTCGGTCTCGTAGCCCTCATAAGGATCGGCGTCCCAGTTCTCGATGTTGCCGATGCCGACGGTGTCGATGTGGGAGTCGATGGCGATGATCTTGTCGCCCTCGCCCATAAAGCCCATAACGTTGCCCAGGCCGTCGACCTTGACCTCGTCATAGCCAAGACTCTCCATCTCAGCCTTAATGCAGGCAACAACCTCACCCTCCTCGCAGGACTCAGAGGGATGGCTAATCATTGCGCGAAGAAAACGCGTCATATCAGCACGGTGGGACTCAGCAGCAGCCTTGATAGCGTCGAAATCGAGTTCTTTAGCCATTGTTCATAACCTTTCAAACGAAGGAATCTACCTGTGAGGTGGCGGAGCGATACCTATTTACTCCGCCCCAACGATTAGCAAGTGGGATATTCGCCTTCCCAAACAATTCGACGATACTGGTCGGGATCGGTGTCGCCCTCGGTGGAGAAGCAGAGCACGGAGCTCGTCTTGTCCAGGCCGATGAGCTCCTTGAGCTCAGCGTACTCGGGATTGAGCATGAGGGTCTCGACCAGGCCGGTGGTCACCGCGCCGGACTCGCCGGAGATGACGCGCGGGTCGCCCTTCTCGGGGGCGCCCAGGGTACGCATGCCGCGAGCGGTGACCCAGTCGGGGCAGGACACGAAGGCGGTAGCGTGGTTGCGCAGGATATCCCAGCCCAGGATGTTGGGCTCGCCGCAGCACAAGCCGGCCATGATGGAGGGCATGTCGCCGTCCACGATGCGCGGGTCGCCGTCGCCGGCGGCAGCGCCCTTGTACAGGCAGGCGGCAGGCGCGCACTCGACCACGACGAAGGTGGGCGGGTTATCGGGATACAGATTGGTAAAGTAGCCCACCACGGCGCCAGCCAGCGAGCCCACGCCAGCCTGGACAAAGACGTGCGTCGGGCGGTTGATGGCCATCTCGCGCAGCTGCTCGGCAGCCTCGGAAGCCATGGTGCCGTATCCCTCCATGATCCAGGACGGGATCTTCTCGTAGCCCTCCCAGGCGGTGTCCTGAACGATAACGCCGCGCTCGCAGGCATCGGCCTCGGCGGCGGCCATGCGCACGCACTCGTCGTAGTTGACCTCTTCGATGGTCACCGTTGCGCCCTCGGCGGCGATGTTATCAAAGCGGGGCTTGGTGGAACCCTTGGGCATGTGCACGACGGCCTTCTGGCCCAGCTTGTTGGCAGCCCATGCCACGCCGCGGCCATGGTTGCCGTCGGTGGCGGTAAAGAAGGTGGCCTGGCCAAAGTCCTTGGCAAGCTGATCGGAGGTCAGATAATCGAAGGTGCACTCGGCAACGTCCTTGCCGGTCTCGTCGGCAATGTAATTGGCCATGGCAAACGAACCGCCCAGGACCTTAAAGGCGTTGAGGCCAAAGCGATAGCTCTCGTCCTTAACGCACAGGTTGGACAGGCCCAGGCGCGCGGCCTGGCCATCCAGGCGGGCAAGCGGAGTGACGGTGTACTGGGGGAACGACTGGTGGAAGGCGCGGGCCTTCTTCACGTGGTCGAGGCTCATGATTCCCAAGTGCTTGTCATCACTCTTGGGCATCGTGTTGCCCGCCCACTGGATCTTATCGGCCATACGGTGAACTCCTTAAGTCCTCTCTTGCCGGCCCCCGCATACGCGTTTCAGCCCATTCCCATTCATGCGACTGAACTTTTATGTGGATGCCAAACAAAAAGTTTGTTAGCACTGTTCTATCACACTTTTTGATTGGCAAACCTAACAAATTGTTTGTTGCCGTAATCGGTACCTTTTCGCCGCCGAACGGTTACATAACGCAGCGACGTTTTCGTTATTTGCGAACAAGTGGGGTTTATGGCAAAGTGAGCCCAAACTAATTTTTAGGAAGGCACCCATGACCCCCGCACAGATAGAGTTTTACAAGCGCCTTGCACACGGCCTGGCGCTCCAGTTTGGCCCCAACTGCGAAGTCGTCGTCCACGACTTGGAGACCGAGGACGTGGACCACTCCATCGTAGTGATCGAAAACGGCCACGTCAGCGGACGCAAACTAGGTGACGGTCCCAGCCATATTGTGCTTGAGTCCATGCACGAGGGCACCGCCGACGTGCACGACCGCGAGCCATACCTCACCAAAACCGCCGATGGCAAGCTGCTCAAGTCCTCGACCATCTTTATCCGCAACGACGAGGGCAAGCCCGTCGGCATTTTGGCCATTAACTTTGACATTACGCTCATGAAGGCTTTTGAGCGTTCGCTCGACGCCTTTACCGGCACCGGCGGCACGGGCTACACCGAGCCCGAGCCCATTACCAAAAACATCGGCGACCTGCTCGAAGACCTGCTGCGCGAGTGCGAGCAGTACGTGGGCAAGCCCGCGGCGCTCATGACCAAGGACGAGCGCATTCGCGCTATCGGATACCTCGACCGCCGCGGCGCCTTCCTTATCTCCAAATCGAGCGAACGCGCCTGCGAGTTCTTTGGCATCTCCAAGTACAGCTTCTATAGCTACCTCAACGAGGCAAAGGCTGCCGCCGGCGACAAATAGTCAGCGCGCCTGCACCCCTCCCCTTTTGGGCGCGAGTTCTGGAATGCACGAATCCGAGAGTCGGCCGCAAGGCAAGTTCCATATAATCGATGAATGTGAGCATTTCGAAAGGATGGAACAAGATGGGGTCGAGCAACGCATCACGCAACGGCCGCGGAGGCATCGCTTCTGGCGCCAGGCATGCGAAACACGCGTTTGACGAGGGCGAAGAGGGCCTTTTTGCGCTGAGCCTCGATGACGTGATGAGCGACCGCCCCTGGACCGCCGAGGAACTCATGGGCGGCGGAGCTCGCCCGACAAGTGCAAAGCCCACACCTTCCGCCACGCCCGCGCCGGCATCCGTGCCCGCAGACGACTTTGCCACCCGTCCCATCGTGCAGACGAAGCGTAAAGCCGCCCCTGCGCCCCGTCCTGCTAGCGATCCGTCCGAGACAGCGGCGTTTCTCGCCGCAGCGGCGCAGCGCCCCGCGGCAGACAGCACGATTCGCTACGCTGCCCCGCAGCAGTCGGCATACACGGCTCCCGAGCCCGAGCTCGAGCCGCCTGTCATGGATCTGGATGATCTTTCCAACCGCCAGTTTGCCTTTGATTCCTGGGCGGCGGCAGATCTGGACGAGACCTCGAGCGGCATGCCGGCGCTCGACATTCCGGTAAACCCCCTGTTTGCGGCTGCCGAGGAACGCGAGTCCGCATACGACAACACTGCAGCATACGCCAACCGCCCGAGCGAACAACCTCGCGCCGGCCGCATCGAAACCGAGGATTACGGCCAAACATCGAGCGGCTATTCTCGCGACCCGTTTGCCGCCACGCCCGCTCCTGATTACAACCAAGCGAGCGTAAAGGCAGCCTCGGCATCGTCGTATACCCACGGCACCGACGATGAGCGTGCTGCCGATTACCACACCGAAGAAGAACCGCCGCGCTTTTCGGAGTTTTCGCATGCGGCAAAGGTTGTCTTTATCGCCATCATCATCGCTCTGCTCGGCGTGATTGCGTTTGAGGGATTCCAGCTGTTCCGCGGCCCCACCGCGTCCGAATCGGCAACACAGCAAAAAGAGGACGACAACCAGTACCTGGACATCAACACCCTCAAAGGCGACCCCAACAGCTAGGTTGGAACATAAGCTATGCCGCACCCCTGTTTACGTTCGGTTTTACACTTTTCCGTGATTTCCACGCGCCCATTTCGACACTTTTCCGTAATTTGGGCGGCTCGAATTTGACACTTTTCCGTACTCTCATACGGCTGATTTCGACACTTTTCCGGATGTTTGCCGAATAAATGCCGCGTAATCAAGCGCCGTCTGCACATCATTTCGCAGGCGGCGCTTGATTTCTGTCCGCGCGCGCTGATAGACTCCATCGTGCCCGCAAGGAGTGGGCGCGTTTTATCCAGAGTCGGGGTAGAGAGTTGGCTCCAAGATCCCGACGCCAACCGGCCAAGAGGCACGGTGGCCCTGCCGACATCGATGAAAGGAGTCCGTATGGACAATTTCTCCGTGCGCAACGAGCGCAACTTCCACAATCTGGCAGCCAAGCCAAAACGAATGCATCTTCTGGACAAGCCGAACGGCTACGCCTCGGCCATGGTCAAGAGCAGCCTCTCCCACCAGATGCGCTTTACGGTACAAAAGCTCGAAGAGGAACTCTGCACCGCCGGCAGCCCGCATGTGCTGCAGATCAAGCTACTAGGAGATGACTCGCGTGAGCCGTCGAGTTGGAAGCTGTTTGCAGACGGCACGTGCATCGCAAGCGGCTCGGGTGACTTTGCCCGCGAGTGCTTCTGCAAGGGTGCCGAGGTGTTCCTGAATCTGTGTCGCGATGCCGTCGACGCCGCCGAGCTGCACCAGTGGAGCCAGGGGGAATATGAGCTGCTGAGTGCCGCGCGCGGGATTGCGGGGGCGTAGGCAGACAGACCAGACAGCTCGTCATACTGGTTGACGCTTCGATTCAAACAGCAGGGCGAAGTCGCGCTTACAGTCCCGCCATGCCAAACCGAATGGCGTTCTCAAAAGGCCTACCTCCCCTCCGCCTTCAGCTTCAGCAGCAGGTCGCCCAGCTCGGGGCATTTGCTGGAAAGGCGCGTCTGAGCTCGCTCGCCCATCCCCCACCGTTGGCGGATCTCCTGGGCGCGCGGGCTCACGCGGTAGTCCCCGTCCATCATCTGCTTGAGCAGCTTGGCGGTCACGCGCGCATCGGCCAGGGCGCTGTGGGCGTGGCCCGTCGACTCGTCAAACTCGATGCCAAACCACGTTGCCGCGTCACCCAAAGAGACGCACCCGTGGCTACCCACATCCATGATCGAGGTGTAAAACGCCTGCAGATCTGCCCAGTCCGTAGGAAATGCGGAAAGATCGATGTGCTTTGCCTGGCACTCGGTCAAAAGCTGTCGACGATCCGTCCCGCTCCAGCAAACCACCTGGGCAGAGTAGCGACCGATCCAATCGCTGAGCCTTTTGATCACCACGTAGAGTGGATCGGCCATCGCGGTGTCCACAGCCGATATCCCCGTAAGCTCGCGGACGGGAAACGCAATGCCTTCGGTAAATTCCGTCTGCACAAACTGCGAGAACTCGCCCATAACGTTGCCGTGGTAATCGAGTTTGACGGCGCCGACCTCGATAATCTCATGGCGCAGTCCACGGCGCTGGCGCTGCTTTGGCACCGGAGCAAACTCAAAGTCCAGCACGATCTGGCGCGCAAAGTTCGTCGTATCGATAGCCGAGATACACGCCATCTTTTCAGCTGACACGGTTAGGGCCTTTCTCCGTTGCCTGCCGCTTGCTACATAGGCGGCTACATTGCCGTAAGGATAGGCGCCCGTGCGGACATGAAAGCGGGGCGCAATGCCACGCGCGCGAGGCACACGCCATACAGTCGACCCCAAGAGCGCCGCCCGCTCTAGTCAAATGCATGAAAAAGATTGAGGCCCGGTGACTTGAATCAGAGGTCATCCCGGGCCCATCAGAGCTCACAGAGCTCTTGGTTGCTTTGGTCTCGCTCTTCACGGCGCTTATCGAACTATCCGAGGCACTCAAGCAGCATTCGAAGCATAACAAGTCGCTGCCATTAAGGCATTGACCTCTTGACCAAGCAACGGCGCTGCCCAGCTCTTCACCACTTGGGCTGCCGCCAACTTTATTCTATCCGCGAGCATCTGGTTTACCAAAAGGATTTTCGGTAAAGGAAGCCCGACGCCCCGCAAAACCACTACGCCCCAAGTGCCGCCATGGGGATCACCGCCACGCCGTCGTCGCGTGTGTAGGCGATGCCCCCCTTGCCCACCACAACCGCCAAAAACGCCGGCGCGGTATTCTAAGACGCGCTTTCCACTTGAAGCCATGTCGATTCTGGGACACAGTTTCCGCTTGAAGCCCATCCGGAAAGCACGTCCCATTCCGAGGCTTGAATCCGGGACGTAGTTTCCACTTGAGCTCCGGGAAAGCACGTCCCGCTCTGAAGCTCGATTCCGGGATACAGCTTCCGCCAGAGACCTCAACCGGAAACGGCATCCCACTCTGGAGCCAGAATCCGGGACGCAGCTTCCGCATGCGACCTCGTTGGGAAAGTTCATCCCGTTCTGAGCGCGGGACTGCGGACAAAAAGTTGGACCGTTGAGGTCCGGAACGGAGTCCGC
>URKG01000021.1 GCA_900548265.1 uncultured Collinsella sp. | reverse complement strand
CGCTTGAACTGAGAAGGGGGAGGCCTCGCGGCCTCCCCCTTTTTTGCGTTTACCGGGCATAAATGACTCATTTACGCCAGACGATTTAATTCTTTTTGGTATTGAGCTTTTACTTAAAGAAAATAAAACGAATAACAAGGGCAACTGCTATGGCTGCAATGATCAAAAGCAGGATTGTCAGTCGATGCTGCTTGCGTCGTTTACTTGATGAAACGAAAATTGATTTTCCCTGTTTTGGCGTTTCGAGATAGCGAGCCGAATGCGTCAAGGTTTGCTTTGGTCGAGGACCTCTTTGTTGATGAGCGGCGGATGCTTTCATCGGCTCATCACTAGCTGCGCTGTTTTTAGATAATGGTGCGTCTTTCAGATATACAGGGTCTCCCGAGGCGACGCCCATATGTTTACGTCCCGTTTGGGCATCCTCGAGCGTTTGATATCGATTTCTCGTCACATACTCGGGCTCCGGATCATTAATGGGCTCTTGCGAGATGTGGGGGCGATGGAACCGTGGCGGCTGCGTGGAAGTATCTTCCCCCTGCGTCGGCATAAACATATTGTTCTGGTTTTGGTCGTCCATGATGCCCTTTAGCTCGTTACCAACAACGTGTACGCGCTCATTGTAAGCCCCTTGTTATTTGTAGCTGGGGACATACTCGGTATTTAAGCTCTGGTTCAAAGAACCTTAACCTTCCTAAAACCTGAGTCATACGCACTTAGATATGCTTATAGTACTGGACTCAAAAAACTTTATAGTCGATGTATATATGAGCACTGGGTGGGCATATATAAGAGCGTCAAAAGAAGTCCCAGTCACCTGGAAGATGACTCGGCAGTCCTATAAAGGAGTGGTAAACATGGCAAGCATGGTTCCTTATCGTTCGGTTTTTGGCGTTCGTCCCTCTGCAAGCTCGCTGTTCGATCTGTTTGATGATATGAGCGACCTAGCGAACAGCTCGATTGCCTCTAAGGCGTTCCCCGTTGACGTTGAGGATAAGGGCGATGGCTATGAGGTCAAGGCTTATCTGACCGGCGTCGCCAAGGACGATATCGATGTCGAGCTTAACGAGGGCCGTCTGTCCATTAGCGTGAATGTCGAGGAAGACGAGGAGAACGAGGGCAAGAACTTCCTGCAGAAGGAGTTCAGCTCGTACAGCGCGACGCGTGGCGTGTATCTTAAGGACGCTTCGAGCGAGGGCCTCTCGGCTAAGTACGCTGACGGCATCCTGACCGTTACGGTTCCCAAGATCGTCGAGAAGAAGAACGTTACGAAGATCTCCATCGAATAACTTCGTTGGTGTTCTTCGCTATTAAAAGACAACAAAAGGGGCTGGGAAGCGATTCCCGGCCCCTTTTGCTGTTTAGGACAGTCTATTGAATGGTTGCTGGCCGATACTGGCTTGCGGGGCGTATCGAGAGTTTTCGCGATCCTTGGAGAAGGGTGGCGGAGCTGCCGAGTTCGTCATCCAGGGTTGCGGCTAGAGCTTTGGTATAGCTTTTGACGGTAAGGCTCGGACGACTGTTGTCTTGGCTGATATGCATGGTAATGAGCTGTTCGGTGCGATCGGTAACAAGTTCGCGCGCGGCTTCGGCGGCTTGGCCGTTGGAGAGGTGTCCCCTTGCAGACAGGATGCGCTCCTGAAGAAAGCGGGGATATTCTCCCTCGCGCAGCATGGTCACATCGTGGTTGCTTTCGAGCGCGAGGACTCGACAATCTTTGAGGGTGTTCATGGCTTGGCTCGATAGCTCTCCGGTGTCGGTGGCAAAGCCGATGGAATCATCGAGGGTGTCGAATCGATAACCGACTGGATTGATGACATCGTGTGATGTTGAGTAGGTTTGCACGTGGATGCCGGCAATGGATAGGGCGTCGCCGGGATCGAATTCCTCGACAGGCAGATGCGAAAGATTTTCTTTGTTCGAAAGAGTGCCCCTGCTGGCAAAGAGGGGGCCGTGCCAGTGCTTGCACCAGACATCGAGGCCCTTGATGTGATCGCTATGCTCATGAGTAATGAGAAGAGCCGAGACGTTGTCTGTCGAGAGCCCCAGTTCTGCCATGCGCTTTAATGTCTCGCGGCGAGACAGTCCGTCATCGACCATAATGAGCCCCTGCGGGCCCTCGATGAGTGCGCAGTTGCCTTTAGAGCCACTGCCGAGGATATGAAGGTGCAGACGAGACATAAGATTCCAAAGGATACAATGGGTGCGGACGAATGGAGGAGGAAGCGAATGCCAACGGTATCACAGCATTACGGACACCATGCCGTGCCCGGGGCAGTCGATGAGACCCGAACGAGGCAGCAGGCTGCTCCTGTCGTGCTCATGGTATCAGGCGGCGCGGACTCGACGGCACTGCTTCTTATGGCGTGCACATCAAAGCTGGATATCCAAGACGGGCGCGGTGTTGCCCCCATTGCTCGCGAGCGCCTGCATGTGCTGCATGTAAACCATCATCTGCGCGGCAAGGCGTCCGATGGCGACGAGGCCTTTGTGCGTGAGCTCTGCGCGAAATATGGTTTACCGCTGTGCGTGGAGCACGCTTATTTTGATGGGGAGTCGGGCAATATTGAGGCCGCGGCCCGCGAAGTGCGCTATGCCGCGGCGCGGAGGTATGTTCGCGAGCTCTGCGCCCAGACGGGGGCACCGCGAACGGCGGCTCGTATCTGCACCGCGCACACGTCTTCGGATCGCGCGGAAACGTTTTTGATGAACGCGATTAAGGGTTCGGGGCCCGCTGGCCTATCGAGCATTCCTCGCCGGAGGAATATCGTGGTACGTCCCTTGCTCGACCTAACTCATGGCGAGCTCGTGGGCTATCTACAGGTACATGGTCAGCCGTGGCGTGAAGACGAGAGCAATGAGGATATCTCGTATCTGCGAAACTACGTGCGCCATCGGGTAATGCCGGTGGTGGCACAGCGTAATGCGAGCGTGTGCAAGACGATTGGCGCCGCCTGCGAGATCTTAGGCGATGAGGACGCGTTTTTGTCTCAGCTTTCGGCACAGGCGTTTCGAAGCTGTTTGCGCAAAGAGGCAGCGGGTGCGCTGGTGCTCGATGCCAGGCGCCTGGCTGCGGCCGAGGTGGTAATCGCGCGGCGCATCGTGCGACTGGCGATTAAGCGCATCGATCCGGACGCTCGTCCCGAGATGCGACATGTGGAGCGAGTCCTTTCCTGCGTTGCCGAGGGCACCGGCTCGGTCACGCTTCCGGCGGGGATTGACGCACGCATTGAGTTTGGCATGCTGGCGTTTAAGGCGCCGGCGGCTCGCGAGGGCCTGGTCGCGGACTGGGTTACCGTACCCGGTCGTTTGCCGTTGGGCGGGGGACGTATGCTGGTCACAGAACCGATGGCTGTTGAGCCGGGATGCGATATCGTGCGCCGCGCCCGTGAGCTTGCGGCTGCCGGGGAAGTGACAGCTTTGGTAGACGCGGCTGCCCTGGGTTTTGCCGACAGCGATAGTGAGCGGATCCTGGCGGGCTCGCGTGGCGAGATCCCTGCCGAGGCGCGATTGGCGCGCCTGTGGGTGGACGGTCCCGCGCCGGGAGACGTGATGTGCCCGTTAGGGATGAGTGGCCGAAGCAAGAAAGTATCCGATTTGCTAGGTGAGGCTCGCATTCCCGTTTCCGAGCGCGCCGGCGTGCCCATGGTGAGGACGGCGCCGGGGGGTGCCGTGGTGTGGGTCGCCGGAGTTCGCGCGGACGAGCGTTTTAAGTGCACGGCCGCAACGCGCGTGGCATATCTGCTCCGCGTGGTCGATGCGGAATAGCGTCCCACGCCTGCTATTCTGTGCGACGTTGACGGTATTCCCGCGCTGATGGCGCACGGGCTGGTAAATTTACCCCGTGCGCTGCTAGAATGTGTAGTTCGCGTCCATACGGCGGTGTGTGGGCGATAAGCACAAGAAAGGGTTGTCATGGCTTCTCAACATCCGGATATCGAGAAGGTTCTGTTCACGCAGGAGGATATCGACGGTATCGTCTCTCGCCTGGGCGAGGAGATTACGCGCGACTACGCGGGTAAGGATCTGGTGCTGATTGCGGTCCTGCGCGGCGCCGTGGTCTTTATGGGCGACCTGATGCGTAAGATCGAGCTGCCGACCAACATCGATTTCATGGCTGTTTCGAGCTACGGCGACGGTGTGAAGTCCTCGGGTATTGTGCGTATCATTAAGGACCTGGATATCGACATCCGCGGTCGCGACGTGCTGATCGTCGAGGACATTCTGGACTCGGGTCTGACGCTCAAGTATCTGATGAAGAACCTCGAGAGCCGCAAGCCCGCTTCTCTGGAGGTCGCCGCCTTCCTGTGGAAGGACGTTGAGGACCGCGTCTCGGCCATCACGCCCAAGTATGTTGGAACCCATTGCCCCGATGCCTTTGTGGTGGGCTACGGCCTCGACTATGCCGAGCGCTATCGCAACCTTCCGTATCTGGGCATTTTGAAACCGGAGGTTTATTCGTAAGATGCCCGACGACCGTAACGACAACAATTCCCAGACTCCCCGGGACCCAAAGATCCCGGGGATGCCCGGAGGCAAGAAGCCCACGCGTACGGGCTGGCTGTATTTTCTTTTGGCTTGCGCGCTTCTGGGCTATGCCTTCTTTAATATGGGTTCCGGCTTTGCCAGCTCCAGCAATACCGTTAAGCTCGCGACGAGCGAGATGGTCAGCGCCATCAAGCAGGATCGCGTCGAAGATCTGACCTATACGGTTCAAGACGGAAGCGTGACGGGTCATTACTGGAAGACAAAAAAGGACAAGGGCGATACGAGCGAGCTCAAGAGCTTCTCTTCGACCTATGTCGGCTCCGATTCGCTTGCCGAGCTCATGGCGGAGCACCCCGATACCAAGTACATCGTCAACACCAACGATCCCGATTTTTGGGGCGACTTGGCAATGAGTGTGCTTCCGACGATCGCCCTTATCGCCATCATGTTCTACTTTATGCGCCAGATGATGGGCGCCAACAACAGGAACATGCAGTTTGGCAAGACCAACGCCAAGACCAACGAGGCCACACGCCCCAAGGTCAAGTTTGAAGACGTTGCCGGAGTGGACGAGGCAGTCGAGGAGCTCGAGGAGATCCGTGACTTTTTGAGCGATCCGGATCGCTATCGCAAGCTGGGCGCCAAGATCCCGCGTGGCGTGTTGCTGGTTGGCCCTCCGGGCACCGGTAAAACGCTGCTGGCCAAGGCCGTTGCCGGCGAGGCGGGCGTGCCGTTCTTTAGCATCTCGGGTTCCGACTTTGTCGAGATGTTCGTAGGTGTCGGCGCCAGCCGTGTGCGTGACCTCTTTAAGGAGGCCAAGTCCCAGGCCCCGTCGATCATCTTCATCGATGAGATCGATGCCGTGGGACGTCAGCGCGGAGCCGGCTTGGGCGGCGGTCACGACGAGCGCGAGCAGACGCTCAACCAGCTGCTGGTCGAGATGGACGGTTTTGAGGAGAGCGAGTCGGTCATCCTGATCGCCGCCACCAACCGCCCCGACATTCTGGATCCGGCGCTGCTGCGTCCCGGTCGTTTTGACCGTCAGGTTACGGTCGACCGTCCGGATGTGAAGGGCCGCGAGCAGATCTTGCGCGTGCATGCCGAGAACAAGCCGATGGACGAGGACGTTAAGTTTGAGAAGCTCGCCCAGATGACCGTTGGCTTTACTGGTGCTGATCTGGCAAATCTGCTCAACGAGTCTGCGCTGCTGGTCGCTCGCCGTCATCGTTCCGTGATCTCGATGGACGAGGTCGAGGAATCGATGGAGCGCGTGATTGCCGGACCGCAGCGCAAGGGTCGCGTGATGACCGAGGCCGAGCGCACCACGATTGCCTACCACGAGAGCGGTCACGCCCTGGTGGGCCACATCCTGGAGCACTCCGATCCGGTCCACAAGATCTCGATCGTCAGCCGCGGTCAGGCTCTGGGTTACACGCTGCAGCTTCCGCAGGAGGACCACTTCCTCAAGACCAAGAACGAGATGCTCGACGAGCTCGCCGTGTTCTTGGGCGGTCGCGTTGCCGAGGAGCTCATGTGCGATGACATTACGTCGGGCGCGAGCAACGATCTGGAGCGCGCAACCAAGATGGCGCGCGAGATGGTCACGCGCCTGGGCATGAGCGAGGAGCTGGGCACGCAAGTGTTTGGCGAGGCGCAACATCAGGTGTTCCTTGGTCGCGATTACGCCGATCACCAGGATTACTCCGAGGAGACGGCGCGCCGCATTGATATCGAGGTTCAGCGCATCATGCGCGAGGCCCATCGTCGTGCTGTCGAGATCTTGGATGCCCGTCGCGATCAGCTCGATCTGATGGCGAAGGTGCTGCTTGAGCGCGAGACTGTCGAGGGCGATGCCGTGAATGCCCTGCTCGATAACGAGTGGGACGCCTACCTTGAGCGCGAGGGCGATATCCTGGCGGCCAAGGAGGAGCGCAATGCCAAGGCGGCCGGCATGCCGACCAAGAAGCGCGTGCCTCGCATGAGCGAGGAGGAGCTGGCGGCTGATGCCGCGGCCTTTGCGCAGGCGGCCATGCAGGAGGATGCCGAAGCCGCATCCGATGATGCTGACGATGACCATGCCGTCGTCGGTGCCGACACCGACAAATAGTCTTTGTGGCAAAAGCCTCCGCGGGGAAACCTGCGGAGGTTTTTTCTTTTGAGCGATATGGGGCCGTCTGTTGATTGGGGACAGACTTAAATGAGCGTTTTCACGCATTTAAGTCTGTCCCCAATCAACATTGCTGCGGCACTTTGCTCGGCTAAAGCGTACAATAGCGCCTATGCGAAAGGGGAACAGATGATCAACGAAACGATGTATGCTCGCGGTGCGGAAAGCTCCATCATCCGCGAGATCTTTAGCTATGGTCTTGAGCGCAAGGCACAGATCGGTGCGGAGAACGTATTCGATTTTTCGCTGGGCAACCCGAGTGTTCCGGCGCCGGCTGCCGTGGCGGAGTCCATTAAGAAGGCCTTGGGGCTGCCGAGTGACCAGTTGCACGGCTACACCCCCGCTCCGGGCCTGCCGCAATGTCGAGCAGCCGTCGCCGAATCGCTCAACCGCCGCTTTGGCACGAGCTATGAGGGCAAAGACGTCTTTATGACGGTGGGTGCCGCGGCTTCGCTCACCTGCACGCTCAACGCCGTTACGAACCCGGGCGACGAGGTTATTGTTATCGCCCCGTACTTCCCGGAGTATCGCGTTTGGATTGAGAAGGCCGGCTGTACGTGTGTTGAGGCGCTCGCCGATGAAGATACGTTCCAGCTGAGCGTGGACAACGTGCTCAAGGCGATCACCGACAAGACGGCGGCCGTCATCATCGACTCTCCCAACAATCCGACCGGTGCCGTATATACATGCGACACGTTGACGCGACTGGCCAATGTTCTGCGCGAGGCCAACGCTCAGCGCGATCCCGAGAATCCGATTATGCTCATCTCGGATGAGCCGTACCGCGAGATTGTGTACGGTGCCGAGGTGCCTTGGGTGCCCTCGATCTACGAGAACACCGTGGTGTGCTACTCGTATTCTAAGTCGCTATCGCTACCTGGCGAGCGTGTGGGCTGGATCTTGGTTCCCAACACCAATCCGCAGGCTGCCCGCCTGATGCCGGCTGTTGCGGGTGCTGCCCGTACGCTGGGTTTTGTATGCGCACCGGCGCTCTTCCAGCGCGTAATCATCGATTGCATCGATGAGCCGAGCGATGTCGAGGCCTATGCGCGCAACCGCACCGCGCTTACCGACGCACTAGCGGAGTACGGCTACACCTATGTTGAGCCGGATGGTGCATTCTACCTGTGGGTGAAGGCGCTGGAACCCGATGCGAATGCGTTTTGCGAGCGTGCAAAGAAGTATGAGTTGCTTGCGGTTCCCTCGGACAGCTTTGGTATGTCGGGTTGGTTCCGCCTGGGCTATTGCGTGAGTTACGAAACGATTATCAATTCGCTACCCGCTTGGAAACAGTTGGCGGACGAATATCGTTAAAAGTAAAGCGCTCTGCCTACAATGTTTTACGTGAAACGGGGTTTGGTGTTAAGCCAGACCCCGTTGTCATGGACGTTGTGTCTTTGGGATGGAGTGGTTTTACGACTATCGAAGGCTATGCGTACAATGAATATAAGCGACGGCCGTGCCAGATAAGGAGACCTGATGCCCTACCTGCTTTCTTGTGACATTCATACCCATACGATATTCTCTGCGCATGCATATTCGACCATTGAGGAGAATGTGTACTGGGCGGCAGAGCGTGGCCTGCAGGTGCTCGGATCTGCCGACCATCTGAGCTCTATGGTTACGGCTTGCCCCAATGACCTGCGCAGTTACCAATTCTTTATCAACCAGGATATCTGGCCGCGCATTTGGAGCGGCGTGCTGGTGCTGCGTGGTGCCGAGGCCGATATCGTTTCGCTGGACGGAAGCCTGTTTGGCGAGGACACTCCTGTCACGCTCGATATTGCCGGCGATTCGTACAGCCGTCAGCATTCGCTGTTCGATTTGGTTACGCGAAATTTGGATTATTTGGTTGCGAGCGTGCATAATCCGCAGATTGCTGAAGGCGCGACGCTGGCCCAGACGACCGAGATGTATATCAATGCCCTGGAGCACCCCAAGGTGTTCATGCTGGGTCACACGGGGCGTTCGGGCGTGCCGTTCGATATCGACGAGGTGCTGTTGGCAGCTAAGGCCAAGCACAAGATTATCGAGATCAACAACCATAGTCTTGAACACGGTGTCGACACTGAGCATTGGGCCGTATGCCGCAAGATCGCCGAGCGCTGCGCCGAGCTGGGCGTGGGCATTGGCGTGTCGACCGATGCCCACATTGGCATGGCCATTGGCAAGCTCGATCACGCGCGCAAGATGCTCGACGAGATTCACTTCCCGCTGGATTTGATCGTGACGCGCGACCGCGAGACGCTGCTGCGCGAGATGGCGGCAGCCGGCGTGTGCGATCTGCGCAATGGGATGTAGCGGAGTTTATAAACCAAGCGAAGGGGGGCGGCCCAGGCGGGTCGCCCCCTTTCTTGTCCCAAAAATCTACTGAGGTTGGTTAGCGGCGTTCGAGGACCGCTACGGTTTCGGTGTGGTCGGTGTGAGGGAACATGTCGACGGGCGTGATCTTGAGCAGGCAATAGCCTCCGTCGAGGAGCTGATGCAGGTCGCGCTCTTGAGTTACGGGGTTGCAGCTGATATAGGTGATGCGGCGCGGCTTAAGCGCGCAGGCAGCTTCGAGGAACTCGGGCGTGGAGCCGGCGCGCGGCGGATCGATGGAAAGGACATCGACCCGCTCGTTGTTATCGGCGGCATCCAGGATGTAATCGGTGGCGTCGTCGACCATAAACCAAGCGCTGCGGGTGAGGCCGTTGAGCTCGGCATTGCGGCGTGCGTCGGCAATGCCCGCCGGGTTGCGCTCCACGCCGAGCAGCATAATGCCGATACCCTTGTTCTGGGCATCTTTAGCTGCGCAAAGACCGATGGTACCGCTGCCACAGTAGGCATCCATGAGCACATCGCCCTGGTGCAGATCCATACCGTCGATAGCGAGCCGATAGAGCAGCTCGGTCTGCTGCGGATTGGTCTGATAGAACGCGGTAGGGGAGATATCGAATTCGCAACCGAGCAGCTGGTCGCGCATGCACTCGGCGCCATAGACGATACGAGTCTCCTCACCCAAGATGGCGTTACCGGGACGGCCATTGATATTTTGGGCAACGGTGACGATATGCGGATCGAGTGCGGCGACAGCCTCAAAGAACTCCTGCGCATGCGGCAAGTCACGCTGGGCGGTCACAAGGGTGACCATGACCTGGTCGGTACGCCAACCGCAGCGGACGACGGCATAGCGAAGCAAACCAAGATGCTTGTCCTCATTAAAGGCGGGAATGTGCAGGCGCTCAGCCTCACGCGCGATGCCGTTAAGAATCTGTCGGGCGCCCGGTGCCTCGACGGGGCATTCGGGAACAGCAACGATTCTGTGCGTGCCACGTTCAAAAAAGCCGCAGCGGACAGCGCCCTCTTTGCCGGGGGCAAAGGGAGTGGCGGCCTTATGGCGAAAACCGCGCGGCGCAGGATATTTGCCCGGGTCGCCCAGGGTGACACCCATACCACGAATGGGGTCGACGCTAATACCCTCGCGCTCGCAAAGAGCAGCAAAAAGCTCCTCCATAGCAGCCTGCTTGGCCGCCAGCTGCTTCTTATAAGGACGATTGAGCGCCGTGCACCCGCCGCAAGCTCTCATGATGGAACAGGGAGACTTGGGGTCCGTGACCTTACGCACAGACGAAACCGAATCTTTATGCGAGCGCTTGGAACGAGTCTGAGGCGCCTTCTCCTCGTTCCGACGAGAGCCGGGGCGCTTGGCCTTAGCCTTGCTCTTGGCCGACTTACCCTTCGCATCCAGAGACGACTTGGATTTCTTAGAAGATTTTTTCTCTTTCGACCCCTCAGCCGCCTCGATCAAAGCACGACGAGCCTTACGCTCCGCACGAGATTCTGCCATCAATAACTCCACTAATTCATGAATTAAAAGCTGCAAGCATTGTACCTTGCCAAGCCAACGGGCGATATGCAAGCGCCCATTTCATGCCGGGCAAACCCTCCCTTGTACTTTATCAAGGTAGAGTGTATGATTCTGAACGTTACATGATTCACTTTACCTAACTAAAGTGCCATCAAGGGGGAATACCATGAACACCGATATGTCTCGTCGTCAGTTTGTTGGTCTAGCCGGCTCGCTCGCTACGGTGCTTGGCCTTGGTCTTGTCGGCTGCGGCGGTGGTGCCGGCAAGGGCTCCGCTGCAGGCTCTGCCGCGGCCAAGGATGTGAAGGGTGCTGCGGAGTCCAAGAAGCTCGTGGTGGGCTTTGATAAGTCCTATCCTCCGTACGGCTTTGTGGGCGACGACGGCGAGTACACTGGTTTTGACCTCGATCTGGCCAAGGCTGTTGCCGATAAGCAGGGCTGGGAGGTCAAATACGAGGCCATCGACTGGGACGCCAAGGATACGCTGCTTAACTCGGGCGCCATCAACTGCATCTGGAACGGCTTTACCATGGAGGGCCGCGAGGACGACTACACGTTCTCCGAGCCGTACATGCTCAATGAGCAGGTGCTGGTGGTCAAGAAGGATGCAGGTATCAAGAGCTGGGACGATCTTGCCGGCAAGACTGTGATTACCCAGACCGATTCCGCTGCGCAGGATGTGCTCGAGGGTGATCAGAAGGATCTGGCGGCGACGTTTGCCACGCTCGATACCATCGGCGAGTACAACACGGCCTTTATGCAGCTCGAGAGCGGCGCGGTCGATGCCGTGGCTTGCGACCTTTCGATTGCCCAGTATCAGCTTGCCGCCAAGCCCGATGCCTATACGCAGCTTGATGAGCCGCTGTCCAGCGAGCACTACGCTGTCGGCTTTAAGGAGGGCGACACCAAGTCGGCCGATGCCGTGACCGAGTCGCTCAAGGCACTCTATGAGGACGGCACGGTCAAGGACCTGTGCGACAAGTATTCAAGCTATGGTCTATCTTTCGATAATTGGGTGCTCAAGTAATGTCTATTCAAGTCATGATGCAGATGCTTGGCCAGGGATTCTTGGTCAGTTTGCAGTTGTTTGTGCTGACACTGCTGGGGTCGATTCCGCTGGGAATTCCCGTGGCGTTTATGCGCATGAGCAAAATCGCGCCGCTTCGCTGGATTGCGCGCATCTATATCTCGGTCATGCGTGGCACGCCGCTCATGCTGCAGATGTTTGCCATCTACTTTGCCCCGTACTACGTGTTTGGCATTTCGCTCACGCCCGATTCCAAGTGGACGGCGTGCGTCGTAGCGTTCATCATCAACTACGCCGGTTACTTTGCCGAGATCTATCGCTCGGGCTTGCAGTCCATTCCGCGCGGTCAATACGAGGCTGCCGAGGTGCTGGGCTATTCGCGCGTGCAGACGTTTCTGTATATCGTGATGCCGCAGGTCGCCAAGCGTATTCTGCCGGCGATGGGCAACGAGATCATCACGCTGGTCAAGGACACGTCGCTGGCGTTTGCCATTGGCGTGGGTGAGATGTTCTCGACGGCCAAGGCGCTGGTCGCCTCGCAGGTGAGCATGGTGCCGTTTGCGATCGCGGCGCTGATCTACTGGATCTTTAACTTTGTGGTCGAGATGCTGCTGGGCGCCGCCGAAAAGAAGCTGGACTATTATCATGACTAACTCAGTGATGAAAATCGAAAGCGCGCGCAAGGCGTTTGGCGGCAATGAGGTGCTCAAGGATATTTCGCTCGAGGTCAAGCGTGGCGAGGTCGTGGCGATTATCGGGCCTTCGGGTGGCGGCAAGTCCACGCTGCTGCGGTGTGCCACGCTGCTCGAGACACTCGACGGAGGCTCGCTCTCGTTTGGTGACCTTGCCGTTGCGACGGATGCGGGTTCGGGCGCGGTCTATGCGAAGGGCGATGTGCCCAAGCGGGCACGCTCGCGATTCGGCTTGGTGTTCCAAAATTACAACCTGTTCCCGCACTATACCGTGATGAAAAACATCATCGACGCGCCGATCCGCGTGCTTAAGCGCCCGCGCGAGCAGGCGGAAGCTCGTGCGCGCGAGTTGATCGCGCAGATGGGGCTTACGGGCAACGAGAACAAGGTTCCGTGTGAGCTTTCGGGCGGTCAGCAACAGCGCGTGAGTATTGCCCGCGCCCTGGCGCTCGATCCGGAAATCTTATTCTTTGACGAGCCGACCTCGGCACTCGATCCCGAGCTGACGGCCGAGGTGCTGCATGTCATTAAAGACCTTGCCGCGCAGAATATGACGATGGTGATCGTGACCCATGCGATGCAGTTTGCGCGCGATGTTGCCGACCGCGTGGTCTTTATGGATGGCGGCCGCATTGTCGAGGAGGGTCCTGCCGAGCAGGTCATCGACCATCCGCGTGAGCAGCGCACCCGTGAGTTCTTGAGCCGTATCGAGGGATAGGCTCAGGTATTTACTCAACTATTAATTGAGGCGAAGCCGTCGCAGGTCTTACGGTCTGTGGCGGCTTTTTGTTTGCATCGACGGGGTTCAATAATCGCCTCACAAGCTTGTCTCTTCCTCTCGCCGCCTGTATTCATACGTGCGCCGAAAGGTATGCATGGACGGCCGCCCGTGAGGGTAGGGTGGTGGCATAGGACATTTGGAGGGTGAGTCGGCTCGGTTGCCGACCATGCTGCTCCCGGGATGGCACCGACCGCGAACTCTCCCCGTTGGCGTCGCGCATTGCGCGCGGCCCTGCAAGGAGGTCATCATGGGTGCTCCCAAGACCGGCAATGTAAGGAACGTGGTGCTCGTAGGCCAAGGCGGGGTGGGCAAGACTTCACTCGCCGAGGCCATGCTCCACCTTTCCGGCAAGACCGCCCGCCTGGGCGGCCACGACGGCACCAAGCCCACGCTCGACTATGACCCTGAAGAGGTTAAGCGTGCATTTTCCATCTCGACGACCATCGCGCCGATCGACTGGAAGGGCGCGCGCATCAATGTGCTTGATGCCCCGTGCTACCCCGATTTTATCGGCGACGCCTTTGCCGCGATGAGCGTCTGCGAGACGGCTCTGTTTGTGGTCGACGCCGAGGCCGGCCCGCAGCCTACGACGGTTAAGCTCTGGTATGCCGCCGAGGACCTGCGCCTGGCGCGTGCGGTGTTCGTAAACCGCCTGTCGCGCTCCGAGGCCAGCTTTGCGACCACGATGGACCTGCTGCAAGAGCGCTTTGGCACGCGCCTGGGTGCCGTGACCCTTCCCTGGGGCGAGGGCGAGGACTTTGACGGCATCATCGACCTGGTGCGCATGAAGGCGCGCCATTGCAACGGTACCGAAGCCGTTGAGTCGGAGATTCCCGAGGAGTATCGTGCCCAGGCCGAGGAAGCCCATGACCATCTGTGCGAGCTGGTGGCCGAGGCTGACGATGAACTGATGATGAAGTACTTGGAAGGCGAGGAGACGCTGACGCAGGAGGAGCTTGAAGGCCTGCTGTCGAAGGCGATCGCCGAGCGCATCTTTGTGCCGGTCTTTGCGGGCGATTGCATTAAGGAGCAGGGCGTCAACTCGCTGATGGACGACATCGCCACATACTTCCCGGCGCCGACCGACTACGGCGAGATGCCGCTTATCGACGGCGATTCGCTCAAGATTTCAAGCGACGATGATCGTCCGGTGGCGTTTGTGTTTAAGACCCTGGCCGATCCGCAGCAGGGTCGCATCAGCTTTATTAAGGTGCTGACGGGTACGCTTGAGCCGGGCCTTGAGCTGGTCAACGCGCGCACGCGCAAGGGCGACCGTCTGGCTCACCTGTATGTGATGTGCGGCCGCGACATGACCGAGGTCGGTCACGCCTATGCCGGCGACATTATCGTGGCACCCAAGCTGGCGGCCGAGACGGGCGATACGCTCTCGATTACCGGCAAGGTCGAGGCTGCGGCGTTTAAGTTCCCCAACTCGCAGTACCGCATTGCCATCGAGGCCGAAAATCGCGGGGACGAAGAGAAGCTCTACACGTTTATCGAGAAGGCCTGCAAGGCCGATCCGACCATGAGCATCGATCGTGACGAGGAGACCGGCCAGACCATTATCTCCGCCGTGGGTGAGGCGCAGGTTTCGGTGCTGCTCAACCGTTTGGAGGACCGTACCAAGGTCGTGGCCAAGAGCGTGCCGATCCGCATTCCGTATCGCGAGACCATCCGCCGCACGGCGAGCGCCCAGGGCCGCCACAAGAAGCAGACCGGTGGTGCCGGTCAGTACGGCGACTGCTGGCTGCGCGTGGAGCCGCTCATTGGGCCCGACGACACGAGCGACGGCTACGAGTTTGTGGATGAGGTCGTAGGCGGCCGCATTCCGCGCTCGCTGATTCCCGCCGTGGACAAGGGCGTCCAGGAGACCATGAAGGACGGCATCATTGCCGGCTACCCGCTCACGGGCATTCGCGTGGCTGTGTACGACGGCTCGTATCACAGCGTCGACTCCAACGAGATGGCGTTCCGCGCGGCGGCTCGCATCGGCCTGCGCAAGGCATGCGCCGATGCCGACCCGGTGGTGCTGGAGCCCATCGAGGAAATCACGGTGACTATCCCCGAGAGCTACGCCGGCGCCGTGATGGGCGACATCTCGGCATCGCGCGGTCGCGTGACGGGCATGGAGACCGATGAGCGCGGCGACACCGTGGTCATCGCCCAGGCGCCGCTGGCCGAGTTGACGGATTACTCGACGCGCCTGCGCTCTATCACGCGCGGCACGGGTGACTTTACCATGAAGCCCGCTGGCTATGAGCAGGTTCCCTATGACGTTCAGGCCAAGCTGGTCGAGCGCTATGAGGAGGGTCGCGCCAAGTAGCGTGTGGCGTTGCCTGCAATGTGGACGCTGACGAAAAGGCCGCCCTGGGTAATCCAGGGCGGCCTTTTTTGA
Source organism: uncultured Collinsella sp. (assembly GCA_900548265.1). Classification (GTDB taxonomy): domain Bacteria; phylum Actinomycetota; class Coriobacteriia; order Coriobacteriales; family Coriobacteriaceae; genus Collinsella. Next base: position 21,550 of record URKG01000021.1, on the reverse strand, counting down.
TCCCATGGGGACGGAGGAAAACGAATCATTTTTGGGTTACGGGCGGTGCGGTCGGCACTAGTCTCCGGATGCCTGGTTGCGGCCGGTGGCGTAGTCGATCTGCACGTGCGGCTGCAGGTTGTAGCAGTACACGTGGAAGCAGAGGGTCTTGCCGTGGTCCTCGACCGATTGCGCCTCAAGGCGCACGCCGCGGCAGACAAGTTCCTCTTCGTTATACATGGGTGTGACGCGATAGAGCACGTGGTTGCCCGTCTCGCGGATGTAGTCGAGAATCTGCTCCTCAAACGGCAGCATGCCTGTCTCGTTGAGATAACGCGTGCCGGTGAGGAGATTCTTGCGGTTGGCGTTTTCGCCGCAGAGCGACCAGGCGATGAGATGGCAGCGGTTGTAGAGGCTCTGGCCCGGAATAAAGTCGTAGCGTTGCTGGCGCCATCCAGCGGGATGGATACGCGAGATATCGCCGCGCTTGCCTTGACCGAGCGATTCGGGGCCCACGCAGGCGAGCGCTTTGCGAGTGCGGTCCAGGCTGTCGAGCTTGGAGAACTTCTTAAAGCAGCCCTCTTTGGTGGCTCGCTCGTATTCATCGAGTGTGAATGACGGCGTGCCCAGCGCATGCGTGCTGTCGGCACGAAGGGCAACGTAGGGGTTGCCGGCGTAGTCGGGAATGCTGCTGAGATAAACACCGCGGGCGCGGTTGAGGTCGGGGTTTTCGACCTCGTCGATGGGGGTGGCGGCGCTGTCTGTGGAAGTGTCGTCACCGGTGTCGGTTGCGGCGGATTCAGAGCCATCGCCAGGGTCCTGGCCGTTTTGAGGGTCCGAGGAGCTCGCCGTTCCCGATTCGAGCCGAGCGACCAGGTCCGCCTCGTCGTCGGTGCGGCTGGGACTTTCGTTTTGTTTCTCGGCCAGAGCTACCGCCTGCTCATCGCTTTGCGGCGACAGCAACTTGGGCGCTCCGTCGAGCGATCCCGTAAACAGCGCAAACCCGAGCACCACGGCGGTGCCGATGGAAAGTACTTGCTTGTAGGCGGGCTTGCGCGACATTGAGGCTCCTGGATGGACGGTTGGGAATCTACCAGTCTAGCAGGAGCCGGCAGGGGCCGTTCTATCGAACAAATACTTAAGATTTGGGATAAATGCTACGGATTCATTTGCCTCATATGGAGCTGCGGCGGTTGTGTATATGAAGCTATTCGGCGTTTCCCCAGATAAAACCTGCCAAAATAAACCTGTCCCTTTTTGGCAGGTTAATCGGGGGACTATTTCACCGCAACTTAGGGCACGGTTAGGAAGTGTGCACCTTAAAGAGTGGTGCCCTTGATTAGAGAGGTCGCGCTCGTCTCTCTAATTGTCTCTCTAAAGAGAAAGCCAGTTAAAGAGATAACATTGGGCTATCTAACAGTGAATTCGATACATCTCTCTAAATGTCTCTCTAAAATAAGATGCCTATCTCTCTAAAGTTAGAGAGATATACTATACTTTAGAGAGATAAATCTATCGTTTTAGAGAGACGGAATTCCGATGCTGCTGGATGAACCTCTTGGCCTTATCGTTGAGCGCCTTCGCAGGCGGGGGACTGATGACGCATCGGTAGAAGTTAAAGCCTGCACGAATAAATTGAGCGCAGACGTATGGGAGACAGTGAGCGCTTTTGCGAACACTGCGGGTGGGCTCATTATTTTGGGCCTGAACGAAGCCGAAGGATTTGTTCCTTCGGCTAACTTTGCTATCGATAGGGTGCGCGATCAGTTTGTTTCGGGTATCGGAGACGGAGGCTCAGCGGCAGTGGTGACCCATGCGCCGCGGTACGAGCTTGATCGAGGCGAGGTCGACGGGCTCCAGGTGCTTCTGGTGCGCATCTTTGAACTTGAGCTTAAAGCGAAGCCTTGCTATATCGGCGCGCGCGGCGTGCAGAACGGTAGCTACAAGCGCGTGGATGATAAAGATATCAAGATGTCACCCGCTGAGCTATATGAGCTGCAGAGTGCGTTGCTTCCGAGCGATGCAGACGGCACGGTGGTTTCGGAGGCAACGGTCGAGGATTTGGATCCAGATGTCGTGCGGTCTATTATCGCAAATCGCCGGCTGCAGACCCCGCGCGTTTTGCGCGGGGCCGATACGCTGGAAAAGCAGCTGGTCAGACTCAATATCACTACAAAGGACGGTGCCGTGAAGCTCGCGGGGCTTCTGTCGGCGGGAATTTACCCCCAGCAGTTCTATCCCAAACTGATGATCGATGTCGCCGTTCATTCCGATGTGGAAAAATCTGCACCCGGGCAACCCCGGTTTATTGACCGCCAGTTGTGCGATGGCCCGATTCCGGCTTGCATCGAAGATGCCCTTGCCGCGATTGGACGAAACTTGCGCAAAGCGACGATAGTGCAAGGCGCTGGCAGAAGGGAGGATTGGGAAGTTCCCCAGGAGGTTTTGCGCGAGGCCTTGGCAAATGCCTGCATCCATCGAGAATATTCGCCCATGTTTGTGGGGCAGGCCGTGAGTGTCGATATCTATCCAGACAGAATAGAGATCAAAAACCCTGGCGGGCTTTGGGGCGGAAAGACGGTGGACAATCTTGCAGACGGGGAATCGCGCTGCCGAAACCCAAAGCTCATGAGCCTAATGGGGGCGACGCCGTTAGAGCATGCCGAGGGGGCCGTTGCGGAAAGCCAGGGATCTGGTATCCCGGCTATGATTCGCGAGATGGAGTCTCGTTCGCTTGGCAGGCCGAAATTTATCGTTAAGGCCGATTCGTTTACGGTGCTGCTTTCCCGGCACGGGGCGGAGCTTGCTGAAAACCGCACGTGGATTCAGAGCCATGTGGGCGCCGAGCTGACGGATCGCGAAGAAACATTGCTCATGTTTATGCGGGAGCATGGGTGCGTATGCGATGTTCAAAAAATACGAGAGGCCCTGAAGTGGGATTCGGATGACATTCGTCTGATCTGCGGGGACCTTGTAGATAAACATGCCCTGTCAAAATGCGGCAAAGACACGTTCGAAATTATCGATAGGAACAGAGAACCGTCAGCTTCGACGGCGGATAGGATCCTGGAGGCTCTCAGCGCCGAAGTGGATATGACGGCGCGAGAAATAGCGGTTGCATCGGGGGTCAGAATTTCGTCTGTCCGTTACCATCTGCCAAAAATGGCGGATAAAGGGCTCATCGAAGTAATGGGTTCATCGACGAGCCGCAACCGCCGCTATCGGAAGAAGTAGATGCAGCCGAGTCGCCCCTCTTGTGTCTCTCGAAGTTAGATGGGTACTAGGGGGGCGACTGCCTCGCGATATTTCCCCAGATAAAACCTGCCAAAACAAACCTGTCCCTTATTGGCAGGTCAGTTAACGCAGTGCAGGTTGAGCATATGCGAGCGAGCGGGCTCCGGGTGCGGCAAAGTGACGTGAAACAAGCGGGCGCTGACCTTTTGGTCGCGCCCGTGCAGTTGAACGTCAGATTGCCGTGCCCGGGGCCTGCGCAGCGCCGAGCAGTTACGCCGTTTGTAAAACGGCGTAACCTAAAGGTTCATGTTGCCGTGAATGTAGGGGGTGACCTCGGGGGAGATATGGTCGCAGCCCAGCTCGCGCAGCGCGGACTCGATAACGGCGGGCAGCGGGGTCTTGCCCTTGTCGTCGATGGCGGCACCGCCGAGGGCGGCAATCTTGGCAACATCTGCGGGTGCGGCCTCGATATGCATGCAGCCGCCGATCAAGCGCGCGCGTACCTGTGCCAGATCAAGATCGTGCAGGTAATCCTCGCAGGCGCGGATTAAATCGACCTTCTCGCGCGTAAGCTCCTCGCCCGTGGGAACGCGCGTGGCAAGACATGCTCCCGCCGGCAGGTTCCAGACGGGATAGCCCCATGCGCGCAGCAGCTCGCGCTCTTCGTCCTTGGTAAAGCCGACCTCCATGAGAGGGGAGCGTACGCCGAGCTCTTTTGCCGCGCGCATACCAGGGCGGTAGTCGCCGCGATCACTTGCATTGCTGCCATCGATGACGGTGGGAAAGCCGAGCGACTTGGCGTGGTTGACGATGGCGGTAAAGCCGGCGTGCTTGCAGTGGTAGCAGCGATTGGCATCGTTACAGGCTACCTGGGGGAGCTGCAGCTGATCGACCGAAAGATTGAGCACGGGGAGCTTAAAATGCGCCCCTTCATCAGCTTGCCCATCAACGGACTGCTCAAACGAAGTCTGTTCGGGCGTGCCGATGAGCGGCGTGGTGAGATGGACGAGGAGGGTATTGGTAGGCATGATGCGGGCGCAGACCGCGGCCAAAAAGCTGCTGTCGACACCACCGGAAAAGCCGATGGCGACGCGTCCGTATGCCAAAAGCAGCTGCTCGAGTGCTGCGAGTTTGTCCTGAAGCTCCTCTGCGGGTGCGGCGGTGTCTGAAAGCATGAAAGTTCCTTACAGTTATTAAAGCTCGGATGAAACTATAATCCCACCGAGCTGCTTGTCATAAGACTTCCAGCTATGTAACGAAAGTGCAATATGCTATATACGTTATATACAAGCTTGTAAAGTGCGGTAGAGTGGCAGTAATGCAATCCGGCGAGGGGGACCGATATGATTAAGGCTGTTATTTTTGACATGGATGGAACGCTGGTCGATACCGAGCGTTTGGGGATTAAGGCCTGGAAGGCAGGCGCCGCTGAGCTGGGGTTCGCGATTGATGAAGCGCTGATCCATCAGTTTATCGGCCGCACGCTGCCCGATGTTATGGACATCCTCGATAAGCATTACGGCAGCCATGAAACCACCGAGGCGATCTATCGTCGCCACAAGGAGATTCGCGACGAGATGGTCAAGACCGAGCTGGAGCTTAAGGCCGGCGCCGCCGAGTGCCTAGACGAGCTGCTGGCTGCGGGCTATCACGTGGGTCTAGCGACGTCGTCGCGCCTCGTTACGGCCGAGCGCAACCTTAAGATGGTCGGTCTTTTTGACAAGTTTGAAACGGTAACGTGTGGCGAGGACGTCGTGCACGGCAAGCCCGACCCCGAGATGTATCTGCTCGCCTGCGAGCGCGCGGGCTTTGCCCCCGAGGAATGTGCTGTGGTCGAGGATTCGCGCAACGGCTGCGTCTCGGGCATCACGGCCGGCTGCCATGTCTTTGCCGTTCCCGATATCGTGCCGCTGCCGCAGGACGTGGTGGATGGCTGCGAGGCCGTGCTCGATACGTTGTTCGATCTGGCGGCGGCGGTCAAGGCCGTGCGCTAGACAATTGCGGTGTTGAAACGAGCAATTGCCCACGTTTGCGCTCAAGCAAAAGGGGTCCGGCAATGGTCGGGCCCCTTTTGCTTGAGCGGCGACTTAGCATACTTGCGGGCGTGCTATAGATACGCACCGAGGTTGATGGCCGTGGCGTCGGTCTGGCTGCTTGCCTGGGTGCTGGCGCGTTCCAGCAGGAACGGTCGCACGAGTTCTTGGCGGTTGATGTCCTCGATGGCCGTGACCGCGGTGACGGTGCGCGCTGCAGAGCCGATGTGGACGTGCTTGGTCTTTGCCGGGGCCTTGTTCTCAATTTGCTCCATGAGCAATTGAACGCCCTTGCGGCCAATCTCGTAGCCCGGGGGCGCTACCGTAGTGAGCGGGACCGATCCGCTCCAAGCGAGTGGGTTGCCATCGCAACCTGCTACGCGTACTTGCCCGGGGACGGCGATGCCTTTGTCGACCAGCGCCGAGATGACGCCCGAGGCCAGCACGTCGGTCAGACCGACGACAAAATCGGGGCGTTCGTCGGCGGGGCGCGCGGCGATTTGGGCGCCGATGCCGTAGCCGTCGGCGGCGGTATTCCATTCGCCAGCGTCGATGACTTCGATCTTGATATCGGGGTGCAGAGCGAGCGCCTTATGAATGCCAAGGACGCGCAGGGTGAGTTGCATAAATGCTGCTCGGCCGACGACGACAATATGGTGTGCGCCGCGGGCGATGGCGAGTTCGGCAATGATGCGACCTTGGGCCTCGTTGTCGGCCGCTACGTAGTAGCCGGGCTCGGAACAGTGGATGTCCAGATGGACGATCGGCACGGGCATTTTAGTCATGGCCGGATGCCAGTCGGGGGACGCCATGGGCTGAACCATGACGCCGGACATCTGCGTGCCCATAAAGTAGCGCAGGTAATGGTCCTCGAGAATATCGTCGTTATCGGCGTTGGCGATGAGCAAGTCGTAGCCGTGCTTGCGGGCCTCGTTGTGGGCGCCGCTGGCGATTTGGAGCGAAAAGCCGTGATCGAGACGGGGGAGCACAAGGCCAAAGGACTTGGTGGCGCCGCCCGCGAGCTGACGGGCGCTTTGGTTGGGCAGGTAGCCAAGGCGATTGATGGTCTCATTGATGAGCTTGAGGGTCTCGGGGCGCAGCTTTTCGGGGTGGTTGAGCGCGTTGGAAACCGTGCCCAACGAAACCCCGGCCTCGCGCGCGACGTCGCTGATTTTTACCTTTGCCATAGCGGCCCCTTTGATGCGTTTCAAGTACAAGCCAGATTGTAGCATCCCAAACCTTCCAAAAAGGGACAGGTTTATTTTGGCAGGTTTTATCTGGGGAAACGCCGTTGCCAGCGCGACGACCACGAAGGGGACAGGTACCTTTGTGGTGGTTTGGACCGGCTGAACGTGTGTGCATCGGGTGGTATCTAAGTTGAGATACCACTTCTGGTATATCAGCTTACGTTTGCGTGAGTACAATACTCGAACGTTATACGTCTCAGCGCCCCTTGTGCGTGGACGTCTTGCAGTCACGCGAACGAAGGGATTTATCTTATGTGCGGAATCGTCGGCTACACCGGCTCTGATATTGCAAAGAACATCCTGGTCACGGGCCTCAAACGTATGGAGTATCGCGGCTATGATTCCTCGGGCGTCGCGCTCGAGGTGGGCGAGGGCGCCGCGGCGCACCTCGACGTCATCCGCCGCGTGGGCAAGGTCGCGGGCCTGGAGAGCGAGCTTTCCAACATTGACAGCGACGCTACCTGCGGTATCGGCCATACCCGTTGGGCCACCCACGGCAAGCCCTCCGTCGTTAACGCTCATCCCCACACCAGCTGCGACGGTCGTATCGCCATCGTCCACAACGGCATCATCGAGAACTTCGCCGAGCTGCGCGAAGAGCTGGAGGGCCGCGGCCACCACTTTAAGAGCGAGACCGATACCGAGGTCTTCGCGCATCTGATCGAAGAGGCTTATGCCGAGACGCACGACCTGATGGCCTCCGTGCGCGAGGCTTGCACCCACGTGGTCGGTGCCTATGGTCTGGCCGCCGTGTGCGCTGACGAGCCTGGCGTGATCGCCGTGGCCCGCAAGGATTCCCCGATCGTGGTCGGCGCGGGCGAAACCGGCTCCTATGTCGCCTCCGACGTCATCGCGCTCATCGACGCCACCCGCGATGTCGTGGTGCTCGAGGACGGTCAGTTTGCCAAGCTCACGCCCGCAGGCGTCGAGTACACCGACGAGGCCGGCAACGTTATCGAGCCCAAGGTCACCCACATCGACTGGGACCTGGACATGGCAGAAAAGGGCGGTTATCCCGACTTTATGCTCAAGGAAATCCACGAGCAGCCACGCGTCGTGCGCGACACGCTGGTCGGTCGTATGACGCCGGCCGGCGAGCTCGACATCGACGAGCTGGGCCTTTCGCTCGAGGAGCTCAACGACATCGACCGCGTCTACGTGATCGCTTGCGGAACCAGCTATCACGCTGGCCTCATTGCTAAGAATCTCATCGAGGGCTGGGCTCGCATTCCCACCGAGGTTGAGGCGGCCAGCGAGTTCCGTTATCGCAATCCCATCATCACGCCGACGACGCTTGTCGTTGCCGTGTCCCAGTCGGGCGAGACGGCCGATACCCTTGCCGCCATTCGCGACGCGCGCATCAAGGGTGCCAAGGTCTTCGGCATCACCAACGTGGTGGGCAGCCCCGTGGCGCGTGAGAGCGACGGCGTCATCTACACCAAGGCCAACAAGGAGATCGCGGTCGCCTCGACCAAGAGCTTCATCGGCCAGGTTGTGAGCCTTACGCTTTTGGCCCTGCTGCTGGCGCAGGTCAAGTACCGCTTGACCACCAAGCAGGCGCGCATGCTGTTCCGCGAGCTTTCCGATACGGCCGAGCAGATCCAGTGGATTTTGGATACCCAAACCGAGGCCGTGCATGAGGCCGCCCTGCTGTGCAAGGACGCGCAGTCGGCGCTGTTCGTGGGCCGTGGCATGGGTGCCGCTATTTCCTACGAGGGCGCGCTCAAGCTCAAGGAAGTCAGCTACCTGCACGCCGAGGCATATGCCGCCGGTGAGATGAAGCATGGCCCCATTGCCCTGATCGACCCGGGCTTCCCTGTCATCGCCGTGGCCACCAAGAGTGCCACCTACGACAAGACCGTGTCGAACCTTATGGAGTGCAAGGCGCGCGGTGCCAAGGTCATCGTCGTTGCCACCGAGGGCGACGAGGAGATCAACAAGATCGCCGACTGTATCATCCGCGTGCCGGCAGTCCGCGACGTGTTCAGCCCCATCACGGCGAGCGTTCCTCTGCAGCTGCTCGCCCGCGAGGTCGCCATCCTGCGCGGCTGCGACGTCGACCAGCCCCGAAACCTCGCCAAGAGCGTGACCGTGGAATAGTTGGTTCCGCCGTCCTAGCGACCAAGGCCCGGCTCCGTTGCAGCGGAGCCGGGCCTTGTTGCATTTGCCCAGATAAAACCTGCCAAAATAAACCTGTCCCTTTTTGGCAGGTTAGCGGAGCTTGCTGGTCTCGAAGTACTCGGGGAACTGGTCCAGAACCTCGGTTTGGTTGCGGAACATCATGTGCAGGTGCTTGCTGACCAAAAAGCTCGCTTCGATGGGGTCGCGACCGGCGATAGCGCGGCGAATCTGCTTGTGCTCGTTCACGATGTCCTGATTGTCGAGAACCTGCGTGGCAGCGCGCAGCCAGCGGAAGCGCTCCAGGTCGGCATTGGTCTCTTCGAGCCACGACCACACGGTGCTGCGACATGCGATGCTAAAAATCATGTGATGCATGAGGTTATCGCTCAAAAAGAAGCCGATGCGATCCTCATCGGCCATGGCCTTTTCCTGCAGCGCGATGGCGCGGTCGAGCTGCTCGATGCCTGCCGAGGTGGCGCGCGCACAGCACTCCACGATCACCTGCTTTTCCAGATGCTCGCGGATGTAACAGGCGCTCTCGGCAAGGGTGAGGTTGATGGGTGAGACGTAGGTGCCACTCTGGGGCACGGTGCGCACCAGGCCTTCCTGCGCCAAGCGAACCAAAGCCTCGCGCACGGGCGTGCGACCCATATCCAGGTCATCGCAAAGTTGCTTGACGCCCAGCTTTTCGCCCGGCTTGTAGTCCAGGTAGACGATTTTGCGTCGAATGGTGTGGTAGGACTGGTCCTGTAGGCTCGTTTCCTGCTCGCCGACGTGCATCGATTCTTCCATAGCGCCTCGCAACTGTTCTATCAAACTCATATGTCAGTTGTTAATTATGCCGCGAATCAGCTATCCGCGGTGGGTAATTCGGCTGTTGCCTGAGAACTATTGCGGCATCTTAGTCTGTGTTTGCGCAAGGCTGCGCTCAATGTTGCCGTATCATAAGCCGTCGCAAACGTGAAATAGAAAGAAGGAATCCCATATGCAACTGGCAAATATCGTACGCGAGCGCTGGAAAGGCGTCTTGTTCTGCCTGATCATCGCCATTCCTGCGACGTTGCTCGGCAAACAGGTTGAGGTGGTCGGCGGGCCGGTGTTTGCCATCCTCTTTGGCATGGTCCTGGCGCTCGTCTTTCCCAAGAATCGTCGCGAACAGCTCGCCGCCGGCGTTACCTATACGTCCAAAAAAGTCTTGCAGTACGCGGTTGTCCTGCTTGGCTTTGGCATGAACCTCTCCCAGATCCTGTCCAAGGGCGCCCAGTCGCTGCCGATTATCGTGGCGACGATCTCGACCTCGCTTGTCATCGCCTTCGTGCTTTGCCGCGTCATGAACGTGCCGGGCAAGATCGCGACGCTTGTGGGCGTGGGTTCGTCGATTTGCGGCGGTTCTGCCATTGCCGCGACCGCACCCGTCATCGATGCCGACGATCGCGAGATTGCCCAGGCCATTTCGGTCATCTTCCTGTTTAACGTTATCGCGGCGCTCGTGTTTCCGACGCTCGGCGGCATGCTCGGGCTGACCAACGAGGGCTTTGGCCTGTTTGCCGGCACCGCCATCAACGACACCTCGTCCGTAACGGCTGCGGCGAGTGCCTGGGACAGCATGCATCCCGGCGCCAATGTGCTCGAGAGCGCCACGGTGGTCAAGCTCACCAGGACGCTGGCCATTATCCCCATCACGTTGGTCCTCGCATGCTGGCAGATGCATCTGGCGCGCAAAGCCGGCGGCGACGCCAAAAGCACGTTCTCCCTTAAACGCGCGTTTCCCATGTTTGTGCTGTTCTTTGTGCTGGCGAGCGTGATCACCACGGTGTTTCAGCTTCCCGTGTCCATCACGGCGCCCATCAAGGAGCTGTCGAAGTTCTTTATTGTGATGGCCATGGCGGCTATTGGTTTTAATACCGATATCGTCGAGCTGGTCAAAAAGGGCGGCAAGCCCATCGCGCTGGGCTTTTGCTGCTGGATTGGCATTGCGTGCATGAGTTTGGGAATGCAACGCGTACTGGGAATCTGGTAGAGAAGTAGCTTGTTTGCGTGCTGCGTGCTGCGTGCTGGTGAGCGCATTCTCACGGTGGAGCGATAGGAGCTCTTGCGGGTATGGCTTGTCCGCAGGTTGATAGGTCCCGAAGAGCTCTTATCGCCCCGCCAGGATGGCGATGCGGGGCAACACCTATACTCGCAGGACGGCGCTTTCTGCCCTATAGTGTTTGGTGAGCAATATCGTTCAATTTTGAAACACTCGGTCGTGCGACCGTCGGCGGTTGCATGTCGCCGCGGACAGGGGCAAATCATGGATAGCGATGCCAAGCTGAACATCTTGACCGAGGCCCTGGCTGCTGCCGGGGCCTCGGCATTGGCAATCGATGCGCGTGGAGACGTCGCGATCTCGACCATGAATGACGCGGCGCTTGAGCGGGGTGTGGCGACTTTTGTCGCTGAGCGTCTCGACCGTATAGGAGACGGCGCGCGTCTGGTTATGGGGCGTGCGGGTGCGCGCCTGAGCCTGACCGTTCGCCCCACCGACAAAGAGGGCGGGGGCCTTTGGGTCGTCGTGGTCCGCGAGGTGCGCGGTGCCGCGGCGCATGCGGGCATCGAGTGGCTCAACGCCGACGAAGTTGAGGCCCGCTACGAATCGAGCGCGTACGGCATCGTTGAGGGTACCGCTGCGGTGGCTGCACCGGTTGCCGAGAGCTATGCGCGCGGGGTGCCCCTTATGCTCGAGGGCGAGTTGGGCGCGGGCCAGGTCGAGATTGCCATGCGCCTCTATCTGGACGGTCCTTTTGCCGATCAGCCCTTTGTTTCCGTCGCGCTCGATGAACTCACCGATCGCGGTTGGCGCCATGTGCTCAAAAGCTCCGAATCGCCGTTGTTCCAAACGGGGCTGACCCTTTGCATTGAGGGCTGGAACGCGGTTGGCCCCCAGCGCCTCCGCGAGCTCGTTTCCACGATGGCCGACACCGCGTTGGCGACGCGCTGCCATGTGGTGCTGACGGCGAATGACATGCCGGGCGGTAGCGAAAGTGATCAAGCCGCCTTTGTGACCGAGCGCTTCGCCTGTGCGGTGAGCGTGGCGCCAGCAATCGCCGAGCAGGGGGCCGCGTCGACGAAGGTTGCGCGCTATTTGGAATATCTCGCTGATGCATTTGGGACGGCAACGCCCGCGCTGTCTGCCGCGGCGACGAAGACGCTCGATGCTTACCGCTGGCCGCGCAACTATCTGCAGCTCCGCGAGGTCTCGGAACGACTGTATATATTGGTGGGGGCGGGCACGGTGGACCGCGCTGTGGCGGAGGAAGTGCTCGCCCAAGAGGACGTGATTAAGACCGCAACCTTTGGCGCCCCGACGCTCGAAAGTGACCTGTATATCCTGCGACCGCTGGCCGATACCGAGCGAGATATCGCGCATCTGGTTGTAGACCATCTCCACGGCAACCGAACCCGTGCGGCGGAGGTGCTGGGCATAAGCCGTACAACGCTGTGGCGCTTGCTGAAGGACGATGACCGTTGAGCGAGGCGCCCGTGACCGCGCGCGACGCGTGTGCTACAGTCCAAAGCGTTATTGTTTCGATTTGGTTACGGCGTGCGAGGGCATATGGCTGAGACTTCAAAACCGAGCCGCAGAAGGCGGAGCGCCGCGCCGGTTAACCGACGCACGACATCGGTGACGTGGGGCAAACACGCCTCGGGGTTTGATGGCTCGTTCAAGCGCACTAAATACGGCTATCCTTCGGCAAGCGCCCGCTTGGCAATGCAGGCAGAGTCCTCGCTGTGGGGCCGCAAACGCGTGGTGGGCTCAAAGCTCAAGCACGACGGAACGCTCGGTTACATCAGCCGCGGGGCGGCTCGCCGCAGTGGACTCAATCCGGCTGGTTGGCATCGTTATGTTCCGATCGTGGCCGTCGTTGCAGTGATCGTCATCGCACTCGCTGCGCTTGGCTACGCCGGCGGTGGCGCCAACTTGGACGCAGTGTTTAAATCGCCCGAGCTCGCGCATGCAGGCACAGAAGTTATCGAGGGCGCTCAGACCCAGACGGGTGTCGCGCCCCAGCGCGGTATCGTTGCGGCGGCCTCCACCATCGCCGATGCGCAAAAGGACGAAGATAAGCAAGGCGACGACGCCGAAACGGCCCAGACGAACGAAGCGACGACAACGGCGACGTCAATATAAGTTGCGAGTGGGGTAGCTAAATAGCCCCGTCCCAAATTAGCTACCCCTGCTGACGCTCCTGTACTACTTCACGTACACCACGTTGTCTCGGCGCGGCTTTGCCTCGGGTAGCGTGTCCTCGGCGTAGCCAAGAATGCAGTTACCGACACCGCGCAGGTTGCCGTCGGCGGGCAGGCCCCAGCTGGCCAGCAGCTCCAGGCCCTCGGGCGAGTCAAAGACCTCATGCGCGCGGTGAATCCAGCACGAATCGACACCCAGTGCATAGGCGGCGTTGAGCAAGTTGCCCATGGCGAGCGAGCCGTCTTCCAGATGTGTGGGCACGCTGCGGTCAACCAGCACCACCACAACGGTCTTGGCGCCATAGAAGGGGTCGCTGTTGCTGTCCATGACCTGGGCGTTGAGCTGTGAGAGACGCTCGACGGTCGCGGGGTCGGTGACGGCGACAAACGTCACCGGCTGGCGGCCCATGCCGCTCGGTGCATATTGGCCGGCTTCGATAATCCGTGCAAGCTTTTCGGCCTCGACGGGACGATTGCTGTATTTGCGGCAGCTGCGGCGGTGAATGAGTGCTTCGATAGTCTCCATGGTGTCTCCTTGCGGTGGCGTTGCAGATGCCCCGTTCATACCCGTCGGGCTTAAACGATAGACGGTCAATTGCCCGGCCAAAAGGATAGATTCCAATTGGGAAAGTAGGTTTGCATAAAAGTACCTTCAGAATGTGACAAACAAATGGGATGGTTAAACGTTTTATCCCGTCTACCCTGCGCTTTTTTACCACTTGCCTAAATGACGAACGCATAACCTTTGATAAAGGTTTTACTAAAGGAGTACCAACGTTTATCAATGCGCCGTGGTGGCGCCGGGCCAGGAGGTAACATCATGTTCCAGGCTGGAGATGTCGTCGAGACCGATTTCGAAGGATTTCTGAAGCTGCTGCGTTCCAAGACGCGCGCTTTCGTGTCGATCAACGATCACGAGTACTACATCACGCACACCGATGGCTATTGGCGTGTTCAGGATTGCGAGGCCCTCAACGACAAGGGCCACTTTACTGACTGCTCCGAGCTGGTCAACACGGTCTGCGAGGTCGTCGAGCTGCCGTGGATTGCCGGCAAGAGCCTGCATGACAGCTTCTCGGGTGCTACGGTCTATGAGGCCGTCGCTGCTTAACAGCCAACACTCGATATTCTCTCGCAACCGCCGGCGCCGCCCCCGCGCCGGCGGTCTTTTTTGTCGATATGCTTATGTAGAGCCGACCATAAACAACGAGCTTGTTGACGATAGTCAAAACTCGGACTAATGTAGAGATATTAATTGGTCAAAACTCGGACTATCGAATGGTGGGAGAGATGAATAGTGCAGTTAGCCCGGTCGATTTCGACCGGATGCTCAACGGGCTTGACCGTATCTATTCGGAGTTCGCGCGCGCCTGCGGTCTTTCGGACTGCGCCTACTGGATGCTCGTCGACACGAGTGCGGCGGGCGGAAGCGTTGCCGTGAGTCGGCTGACGAGTGAATGGTTCTACAGCAAACAGACCATCAATTCGGCGATCAAGACGCTTAGGGCGCGAGGGCTTGCGACGTTGGAGTTTGCCGAGGGCAGTCGTAAGAACAAGGTTGTGCGACTGACCGAAGAAGGCGTGCAGTTTGCCAAGCGCTACGCGTTGCCGGCGCAAAAAGCCGAGCAACAGGCATTCGAGGCGCTCGAGCCGTGGGAACAGCGCGAGATCATGCGCTTGGTCGGTAAGTTCTCCCATGTTCTTAACGAAGAGTGCGAGGCATTTAAACGGCAAGTGGCCGCCGAGAACGAGGCTGACGATAAGGGCGAGGGGGACACATGCGACTCTTAATGAGGTTTATGAGGCCGTACCGCGGTCTGATTGCGGTGACGCTGTTTGCGGTGCTGATAGATAACGTCGGTACGCTGTTGGTTCCCACGATGCTGGCGAACATGGTCAACACCGGTATTACCACGGGCGACATCGACTATATTTTACGCAACGGCCTGTACATGCTTATCGCGACCGGCATGGCCAGCGGCGGCACGGTGTTGGGCTGCTATCTTTCGGCGCGCCTGGCCGCCAACGTGGCCTGCGATATCCGCAATGCCGTGTACGACAAGTCGCTCGAGCTGTCCGCCAGCGACTTTGAGCGCTTTGGCACGGGTTCGATGATCACGCGCTCACTCAACGACATCAACGTGATTCAGCAAGCTGTCCTTCAGACGATTCAGTTGGTGCTGCCGGTGCCGTTCTTGGCCGTGGCAGGCATCATTTTTGCTTGGTTCATCGATCCCGCCATGGGCACGCTGCTTGGTGTGGTCGTTGCGATCGTGCTGGTGGCGGCGGTCTTTACGGTGGCTAACGCCGCGCCGATCTTTATGCGCCTGCAGAGCTTTATCGACCGCATGAACGTGGTGCTGCGCGAGAACATCGTGGGCGTGCGCGTCATCCGCGTATTTAACAAGGAGCGCCACGAGGAGCAGCGCCTGGACGAGGTGTTTAGCGATTACGCGGCCAACGCCATCAAGGTCAACCACCTGTTTGTGGGTCTCGACAGTTCCAGCTTCTTTTTGATGAATATCGCCGAGGTGGCGGTGCTGTGGGTGGGCGGCAACCGCGCGGGCGTCCACGCCATGCAAATCGGCAGCATCTCGGCCGTGTTGGAATACGCGATCTTGATCCTGTTCTTTGTGATGATGGCGCAGATGGTGATTCTGACGCTTCCGCGCGCTGCGGCGTGCCTCAACCGCGCGCAACAGGTGCTCGAAATCGAGCCGAGCATCGTGGACGGCAAGGCAACGCTGGGCGACGGGGCGCCTGAGTCCGCAGATGGTGCCGACGCGGTTGCCGTGTTCGACCATATGTCGTTCCGTTTTGACGATGCCGACGAGGACACCCTGTGCGACCTGAGCTTTGCCTGTCGCCGTGGCCAGACCACGGCGATTGTAGGCTCAACGGGCTCGGGCAAGTCAACGGTGGCCAAGCTCTTGTTGCGTTTCCACGATGCCACGAAGGGCGCCATTCGCCTGAACGGCGTTGACCTGCGCGACCTTTCGCAAGGTGAGATTCGCGGGCATATCGCTTACGTGCCGCAGAAGGCGTGGCTGTTCTCGGGTACGGTGGCGAGCAACCTGCGCTTTGGCAACGAGGGCGCGACCGAGGCTGACATGCTCCATGCGCTGGAGGTTGCCCAGAGCACCTTTGTGCTCGATCAGCCCCAGGGGCTCGATACTCCGGTATCCCAGGGCGGCACGAACTTCTCGGGCGGTCAGCGCCAGCGCCTGGCGATCGCCCGCGCACTCATGAAGCATGCCGATCTATATATCTTCGATGACAGTTTTTCGGCCCTGGACTTTAAGACCGATGCCGCCCTGCGCCATGCGCTGCAGGACGAGACGCGCGATGCCGCGGTGCTCATCATCGCGCAACGTATCTCGACTATTTTGCACGCCGACCAGATAGTTGTGCTCAAGGGCGGCGAGGTTGTGGGCTTGGGCACGCACGAGGAGCTTATGGAAACCTGCGAGGTGTACCGCGCCATCGCGGAATCGCAGATGAAGGGAGGTGAGTAGCATGACCGAGGAGCTCAAGAAACAGGGCGGCCTTGATGACGCTGTTGCCGCGGCACTGGTCGAGGAAACGGCTGCCGTGGCACCCGAGCTGGATGACGCCGCCAAGGCTGCAGCCGAGCGCGAGGCTCGCCGCCAAGCGCTCTACGAGGAAAACGAACGTGCCGAGGACGAGCGCGCCCGCGCCGAGGCAGAGCGTATGCGCGACGTGGACGATGAAGACGAGGACGAGACGCCTCGAGATACCTGGGCGACGGTGCGCCGCCTGTGGAGCGAGGCTGCCGGCGACCATTGGCGCTTCTATATCGTGTTCGCGAGCATTGTGTTCTATGCCATCTTTAACACTGCTGCGCCGGCATATAGCGCCCGCGTGATCGATGAGCTGTGGAGCCACATTCAGGTGGCGTTTGCCAACGACACCACCTTCAACATCACCTGGGAGAACTGCGGCAGGACCATCTTCATCTACTTTATGATCTGGACGGCCGCTGCCTCGTTCTACGCGCTCCAGAGCTTTTTGATGTCGAGCGTTGCCGAACGCCTCAACCTGTGCCTACGCAACCGCATCGCACAAAAGCTCAACCGTCTGCCGCTTGCCTTTTTTGACGCGCATCGTCCCGGTGAGGTCGTCAGCCGTGCGACCAACGACTTGGACAAGATGTCCGAGAGCATGCAGCGCGGCTTGCTGCAGCTTCTGGTGTCGATCGGTACCGTGGTGGGCGCCGTGAGCGTGATGTTCGTGTTTAGCGTGCCGCTCACGCTCGTCTTTTTGTTCTTTACGGCGTTGTCGCTGCTGGTGACCAAGGTGGTCTCGCGCCGCACGCATGACGTAACCGGTGAGCGCCAAGAGTGGGTGTCCAAGATTACGAGTGCGGTCGAGGAAGGCTATTCGGGCCGTCTGGTGATCCGCGCGTTTAACCGCGAACGCCAAAGTTCTGCCGAGGTGCACCAGGCCTCGGGCGAGCTGGCACGCGTGAGTGCCAAGGCCGACTTTATGATTAACGCCGTCGGCCCCGCGGTGCGCTTTATCGGCCGCCTGGCACAGATCGTGATTGCGATTGTGGGCTGCAGTATGCTGGTTGCCGGCCACATGACCGTCGGCGTGTTCCAGGCGTTCTTCCAGTTTATCTACGAGGCATCCGAGCCCATGACGCAGTTGTCGTTTACCTTCAACTCGCTGCAGAGCGCGCTGGCGAGTGCAGAGCGCGTGTTCGACCTGCTCGATGAGCCCGAGATGGTGGCCGATCCGCTGCCGGACAAGGCCGCCAGGCTGCCGGGTCGCGTTGAGGGCCGCGTCTCCTTTGAGCACGTGCGCTTTGGTTATTCGCCCGACAAGCCGCTTATGCGCGACGTGTCGTTTACCGCCGAGCCGGGCCAGAAGATTGCCGTGGTGGGAACCACGGGCGCGGGCAAAACCACGCTCATCAACCTGCTCATGCGCTTCTACGAGATCGACGGTGGCCGCATTACGCTCGACGGTGTGGATACGCGCCTTATGAACCGCGGCGAGCTACGTCAGCAGTTTGGCATGGTGCTGCAAGACGCCTGGCTGTTCGACGGCACGATTGCCGAGAACATCGCCTACGGCTGCCCCGAGGCAACGCGCGAGGAGATTATTGCGGCTGCGCGCGCCGCGCAGGTCGACTTCTTTGTGCGCACTATGCCGCAGGGCTACGACACGCGTGTGGCCAACGATGCCGAGAGCATTAGCCAGGGCCAGCGCCAGCTGTTGACCATCGCACGCGTGCTGCTCAACAACCCGGCGATCCTCATCCTGGACGAGGCGACCTCGAGCGTGGACACACGTACCGAGCTTGCCATCGGCCGTGCCATGGACGCGCTTATGCGCGGACGCACGAGCTTTGTGATCGCGCACCGTTTGTCGACGATCGTCGATGCCGACCTGATCTTGGTCATGGACCACGGCAATATCATCGAGCAGGGTACGCATAAGGAGCTGCTGGCTGCCGAGGGTGCCTACGCCGACCTCTATCTGAGTCAGTTCGCATAATGTGACAAAGGGACAGTCCCGCATGTCACATCAAAAAGAAAGGCGCGCCGGGGATGAATTCCCTGGCGCGCCTTTGCGTTGATGCCGATGTCGTTTTGTGCCGCTTGCGTTCCTAGCGTTCGTCCACGAGCTTGGCGACGAGGGCCTTGAGCTCGGCCACCTCTCGCTCGAGTTCCTTGACGCGGCGGGCATTCTCGGTGATGCCCTGGCGGTTGAGGGCGGACTGCTCGGCGGCGTCATCGGGCATGTACTCGCGATGCTGCTTGGCGTCGAAACTCTCCTCGAACACACGGCAACCGTTGCGCTTGATGATACGTCCCGGCACGCCCACGACGGTGCAGTTGTCGGGGACGTCCTTAACGACGACCGAGTTGCCGCCGATCTTGACGTTGTTGCCGATGCGGATGTTGCCGAGCACCTTGGCGCCCGTGCCCACCGTGACATTGTTGCCCAGGGTGGGGTGACGCTTGCCGGTCTCGTTGCCGGTGCCGCCGAGCGTGACGCCCTGGTAGAGCACACAGTTGTCGCCCACAATGGTGGTCTCGCCGATGACGACGCCCATGGCGTGGTCGATAAAGAAGTGCTTGCCAATCTGCGCGGCAGGGTGAATCTCGACGCCGGTGATGTGGCGGGTAATTTGCGAGAGCACGCGGGCGAGCGAGCGATGACCGTGCTCCCACAGCCAGTGCTCGGGCACGTGGTTCCACTTGGCGTGCAGGCCAGGATAGGAAAGGAAGATGACCAGACCGTTTTGCGCGGCGGGGTCCTGCGCCTGGACGGTCTTGATGTCCTCGCGAATGGTATTGATAAAGCTCACCGGCCGCCCTCCCTTAGCGCCATGGCAATGCGATTCAATAAAGTATAGCGATTCGCTAGGGATTAAAAAGGACAATCTTGGCGGCTTTGCGCTACAAGTGTCAGTTATGCAAACTTGCTGGTAATGGAGTCATGCTTTTGTGGGGTTGCGCACGAGGGGGCACCGCAACCGTATACTGGTCAACTTGGACGTATCCGCGCCCACAACTGAGAGGTTTTACTTCATGGGTTTCATCAATTTTATTGCCGAGCTGCTTAAGGACCCGCGCACCGCGATCGCCAGCTGGATCGCCGCCGGCCCGCTTATGGCCTACGGCTGCGTGTTCCTGATCATCTTTATCGAGACGGGCGTGGTGTTCTTCCCGTTCCTTCCCGGTGATTCGCTGCTGTTCGCCTCGGGTTTCTTTGCCCACAACGGCGGCTTTAACATCGTGGCGCTTCTGGCCACCGCATGGGCCGCTGCCATTTTGGGCGATCAGTGCAACTTTATGATCGGTCACTTCTTTGGCCGCAAGATCATCGCTTCGGGCAAGGTCAAGGCGATGACGCCCGAGCGCATCAAAAAGTCCGAGGACTTCTTGGACAAGTGGGGTCACCTGGCCATCTTCCTGGGTCGCTTCTTCCCGTTTATCCGCACCTTTGTGCCCTTTATCGCTGGCATGGGCGGCATGCACTGGCGCAACTTTGTCGTCTTTAACGTGCTGGGCGGCATTACCTGGTCGACGGTTTTTACGCTGCTGGGTTACTTCTTTGGTGGCATTCCGTTTGTGCAGGAGCACTTTGAGCTGCTGATCATCGGCATTGTCGCCGTGTCGATCATCCCGACCGTGGTCGGTCTGGTTAAGGCTAAGCTCGGTAAAAAGAACGCCTAGTCCGATCTTGTTTTCGGACGTTAATTTCAAGGCCCGTCATCGGATTCGATGGCGGGCCTTTTGTGTTGAAGGCAAATGAAAATACTTTACTTAGTTAAAGAAAAGCGTTTTATCCAAAGCGTGCGGGGAGTACAATCACCTGCATGCGAATCGACGCGCCATCGGCTTTGATGCTGCCCGCGTGCCCTGCCCGGCTCTACGCTTCCGGGTATGCGACGTTGCGACGCGGCCGGCTTTGGTCCTTGCGTGCGGGTTCGCGAGTATGCAACCGTGTATGTAAGGAGCGACATATGACTGTCGAGAAGAAGGATATCGATTGGGGTAGCCTCGGCTTTGGCTACATGAAGACCGATTACAGCTACGAGGCCCATTGGAAGGACGGCGAGTGGGACGAGGGCGGCCTGACCACCGACCACACCCTGCATGTCTCCGAGTGCGGTGGCATCTTCCATTACTGCCAGGAGGTCTTTGAGGGCCTGAAGGCCTACACCGCCGAGGACGGCAGCATCGTCTGCTTCCGTCCCGACATGAACGCTGAGCGCATGTATAACTCTGCCCAGCGCCTCGAGATGCCCCCGTTCCCCAAGGACAAGTTCGTTGAGGCCGTCAAGCAGGTCGTCTCTGCCAACGCCGCATGGGTTCCGCCCTTCGGCTCTGGCGCAACCTTGTATGTGCGTCCGTTTATGATCGGCTCCGGTGACGTAATCGGCGTGGCTCCCGCTCCTGAGTACACGTTCCGCATTCTCGTGACCCCGGTCGGTCCGTACTTTAAGGGTGGCCTCAAGCCTGTCAAGCTGCGTGTTTCCGAGTACGACCGCGCCGCACCGCACGGCACCGGCAACATCAAGGCCGGCCTGAACTACGCCATGTCCCTTAAGCCCACGATGGAGGCTCACCGCGGGGGCTATGCCGAGAACCTGTATCTTGACTCCGAGTCCCGCACCTATGTCGAGGAGACCGGTGGCGCCAACGTCCTGTTCGTGAAGGAGGACGGCACGCTTGTCGTCCCGCAGTCGCACACCGACTCCATCCTGCCCTCCATCACCCGCCGTTCGCTCGTTCAGGTCGCTGAGGACCTGGGCATGACCGTCGACCAGCGTCCCGTCGAGTGGGCCGAGGTCAAGGCCGGCACCTTTGTTGAGTGCGGTCTGTGCGGCACCGCTGCCGTTATCTCCCCGGTGGGCGAGATCGACAACAAGGTCTACGGTGCCGACGAGACTGTGACCTTCCCGGCCGGCTACACCGAGATCGGTCCTGTGATGAAGAAGCTCCGCGAGACCCTGACGGGCATCCAGTCTGGTGCTGTTGAGGATAAGCACAACTGGGTTTACACCGTCGCGTAATTCGTCTTACCTGCCCGGGCGGAGAGTAAGTTCCCTCCCGGCGCGTCCTCGGACATGCAAGAAGCCCTCGCTGCGCACTTCGTGCGGCGAGGGCTTCTTGCGTCCTGCGGAATGCGCCGGGAGGGGACTTACTCTCCGCCCTGCGGGCTCGG
>URKG01000020.1 GCA_900548265.1 uncultured Collinsella sp. | reverse complement strand
TTGACCCAGCAGCGCGCCGAGCGCGGCGGGTTGAACGAGTACAGGCGCACGCAGCTCTCGCCGCCTCGCGTGAGCGACTGCGTGACCTTGCGCACCTCGGCCATGCCGCGGAACTGGTCGGCCTCCTCGAACCACACGCAGCCCACGTAGCCGAACGGCACCTTGATGGACTTGATCTTGTTCGCGTTGTCGCATCCGCGGAAGATGATCTTCTGGCCCGTTGCCTTCTTGGTGATGCGCAGCGTGGACTCGGGCATGTCGTACTGGTCTTCCAGCCCGAGCGCGCGGATGGCCCACACCACCTGGGCGTAGGCCGCGTCGCGCAGGTCCGCCTTGCGCTTCATGAGCACCACGGCGTGCTGGTCGGGGTTGCGCTCGATGTGGTTCACGACCTCAAGGCTGCAGAACGATGACTTGCACGAGCCGCGCCCGCCCGCCAGCCAGATATCGCCGCGGTAGCCGTCGGCGATCATGCGGTGCGGCGCGAGGAAGCGCGGGCCCAGCAGCAGCGCGAAGTCCCGCACGAACGCGGGGCGCTCGTCGGGCTCGTCCTCCGGCAGCCACGCCATCAGGCGGTCGCTCGCGTCGGCCAGCGCCTTGACGGCCGGGGCGAGGTCCTTGTCCGCCAGGCTGTGCGCCTCCACGGCGGCCACGCCCTTGCGCAGCAGCATGGCCTGCGCGCCGACTATCTCCGCGCGCGTCACCACCGCCGCGGCGGCCGCGGCCTTCTGCAGCTCCTTGAGCCTCGCCGAAACCTCACGGCGCTTCTCCAGCTCGTAGGCGCGGTTGTCCACCGTGGCGGGCTTCCACCTCTCGCTGGACGGGAACGCGGACAGGTAGGCCCGGCGCTGCGTCGCGCCCTTGGCCCTCTCCTGGCAGTAGCGCTCCTGCGCCGGCGTTATGTCTCGTTTGCTGCTTCCCATGCCGGCCATGGTCTGGCACGTGTCGCCCCGGAAACGAGGAAGGGCCGCCCCGAAGGACGGCCCGACCCGAATAGGAGGTCGCCGGCGGGCTTGCCCTGGCCCGTCCGCGCGGCGATATGCTGCCAGCGGTGTCGCCCGCGCCTAGAACGCCGACGCGTACAGGGACAGGAGCCCCATCGCGAGCGAGCGCGCCGCCATGAACAGCAGCGCGTCGACGGCCAGCGCCGCGGCCAGGAACAGCAGGCAGCCCCAGTTGACGTTCCTCACGCGTCCTCCTTCCGCTCCGCCTTGAGCCATTCCAGGTAGTCGTCGTTCGAGTAGAAGCGCGCCACGACCCTGAGAGTGGCGGTATCGCCGGCCCGCTCCTCGCGCTTCACGATCACCATCGCCGGGATGGCGTAGAACTCCACCTCCATGCGCATGGCCCGCTCCGGCGTCCCGAAGTAGTATTCCCAGTTCGTCATCGCGCGCCGCCCTCCGCTCTCGGGGCGGCCTTGCGGTACGCGAAGTCCTCGAACGGGTGCCCGCACCATCGGCAGCGGTCCCCGCCCTTCGGCAGGTGGTGCCACACGTCGCGCGTGCCGCACTCCGGGCAGCGCACCTCGATGCTGGGGCGGCGCTTTGGCTTCGTCTGTTCCATGGCTACTCCACCGCCATCCGCAGGGCCGGCTGCATGGACTCGCGCAGGCTTTTCGCCGCTGTCTCGGCCAGCGCCTCGGGCCTCAGCTCCGCGTTCAGCTCCACGTTCGCGTCCTTCAGGCACGGCATGGCGGCGTCCTGCGCCGCGCCCTCGAGCGTCGGCGCCGCCGTCTCCTTGGGCTCGCAGCGCCCCAGCCACAGCTCGCACTCGTCCAGCTTCGTGAGCGCCAGGGCTCGCTCGCGGCTCACCTTGTAGACCGTCTCGATGCTCAGGCGCGCGTCCTTGACCGCGCCCGCCGCGAACTTCGTCGCCTCAGGACGGGCGTTGTCCTCGGCCCTGGCGTCCAGCTTCTCGCGCAGGCTGGCGTTCTCGCGCTTCAGCGCGGCCACCGCGTGGCTCTGCCGTTCGCTCCAGCAGTCCTCGCACAGCGGCTCGCTGGTGCAGCTCATGTTGTCCTGCCCCAGGGCGTCGATGTCGCGCCCGCAGCTCTCGCAGATGATTCCCATGTCTCGTTCTCCTTCGTTCGTATCTTTCGCCGTTGTCTGCTAGGCGGGGCGTAGCCTTGCGCACGAGTGCGGGCGCGGCTTCAGCCCGCACGCACGGCCCCGTCCTAGCAAACAGCTCGTTGTTTTGTTGTTGCGTTACTCTTATCTCTTTAGAGATAGAACGACGCAACAACAACGGGGCTACCAGCCGTTCAGCATTTCGGCCATTTCGGGGTCGACCAGCACGCCGGCCTTCGTGCCCTTGCCGCCTTCGGCTTTCAGCGGGCACCACTCCTTGCGGAGCCATCCGCGCACAGTGCTGGCGGTTACTGCGCGGTCGTTCACCTCCGGCATGCGCTCCACCACGTTGGCCACGGTGGCGTCCACGCCGTCCTCGGCGCACGCGGCCATGCCCTCGCGCAGCGCCGCCAGCTTCTCCTCCTGCTTCTTGGCGTCGTTCCTGGCCTTGCGCTCGCGGCCCTGGGCGCGGTAGTCCATGCGCCCCATCTCCTCGCCCTCGGGGCTGGCGTCGGCCAGAAGCCCCGTGCGGTCGACCGCGTGCATGGGGTAGTCGAACAGCAGGTTCACCGGCTCGAAGCGCGGGAACTCGCGCAGGGTGCCCTCCACGCGCCACGCGCTCATCGCCTTGGCGCGCCTGCGGGCCGCGAGCACGCCGTCCAGGTACGGCTTGGTCCACCCGGGCATGCGGGCCTGCACGATGGAGCGGCACGCGGCCATGAGCTTGTCGCCGCCCGCCGCCAGGTCGTCCTCGGGCACCTCGGCGCGCCACCCCCCGCCCAGCCGCGCGGCGTTGGCGTCCATGAAGCCCGCGGCCTGCTGTCCGACCGCGCGGGCCTCCAGCTGGTCGCGCAGCTCGTCGGACACGTGCAGCTCCAGCATGTCCAGCAGCGCGTCGGGGTCTCGCGCGAACACGCCCGAGCCGGATGCGCGGTCCATGGAGCGCTTGCCGCCCTGCGCGCCCTTGGAGTGGTGGTGGCAGTAGATCACGGCGCACCCCAGGCTGTCGGCCACGCGGTCGAACTGGTTGCAGAACGCCGCCATCTGGTCCGCCGAGTTCTCGTCGCCGGTGATCACCTTGTAGATGGGGTCGATGATGACGGCGATGGGGCGCTCCTTGGCCGCGCGGCGTATGAGCGCCGGCGCCAGCTGGTCCATGGGCTTTGAGCGGCCGCGCAGGTTCCAGATGCACACGTTCTCCAGGTTGCGCGGCTCGGTGCCCATGGCGGCGTAGACGTCGCGGAAGCGGTGGAGGCAGCTGGCGCGGTCCAGCTCCAGGTTCACGTACATGACGCGGCCCTGGGCGCACCTCCAGCCGAACCACGGCAGCCCCTCGGCCAGCGACACGGTGAGCCCGATCAGGGCGAAGGACTTGCCCGCCTTGGACGGCCCGGCCAAAAGCATCTTGTGCCCCTGGCGCAGCACGCCCTCGATCAGCGGCGGCGCGAGCTCGGGCGGGTCGTCCCACGTGGCGGCCAGCGTCTCGGGGTCGGGCAGGTCGTCGTTCTGCTCCTCCAGCCACTCGCGCCACTCCTTCCAGCTCGCCCTGCCCATAGAGCCCGCCACCATCCACTGCCTGCGGCCGGCGCGCATGGCGCCGGGCATGCGGGACAGGCGGCTGGGGTTCTTGTTCTGGGTGTCGAGCTTCAGGCCGTTGTCGGCGCACGTGCGGTACAGGAAGTCGACGCGCTTCCGGTACTCGTCGTAGTCGCGGGCGTCGACTCGCACGATGGCGTGCACGGACTTGTTGCCGCTGTGGACCACGGCG
This sequence comes from uncultured Collinsella sp., assembly GCA_900548265.1. GTDB lineage: Bacteria > Actinomycetota > Coriobacteriia > Coriobacteriales > Coriobacteriaceae > Collinsella. The sequence goes on along the minus strand of URKG01000020.1, from coordinate 35,143 downwards.
GCGATGGGCAGCTCCAGGGCACGCATGACGGCCATCTGGCGGCCCGGCGCCATCTCGTCGGACTCAACGAGCGCGTAGCGGAACTCCGCCACGTTGTCGTTGCGCACGCCGTTGCCGTCCAGCGGGTTGAAGCGTATCCACGCGCCGCTCTCGGGGTTCGGCGAGCCGATGGAGCTGGCGAGGTCGTCGCCGTACTTGGCCACGCTCTCGATCAGCTCGCCGGCGGTGCGGGTGTAGATGCCCTTGCCCGCCGGCGTCCACCGGCCGTCGCGCTCGAACGCCTCGGTGACGTAGCCCACCACGTCCTCGGGGTCGAACAGCGCCGACAGGTAGCGCGTGAGCTGCTCGCCGGGGTGCCACTCGTCGGCGTCGGGCTCGCGCAGCTCGTCGGACTCCAGCCACGTGGGGTCCACGACGACGTTGGCCGGCTTGGCCGCCGGGGCCGCCTGCGGGCGGGTCGTGCGCCAGTCGCGCGCGCCGGGCTGGCCGTGGCCCTCCCACGGGTCGGCCTCGCACACGTCCCAGTCCAGCGCCACGTCGTCGGAGGAGGGCGGCTCGTAGCCGGCCTCCATGGCCATGTGCACGAGCGTGCCGCCGTTCACGCGGCCGTCGCCGCCGGCGCGGAAGGTGCGGTACTTGCGCTCGCACTCGCCGGCGTGGTAGCGGGCGGCGTCGCGGGCGCTCCACGCGTCCCAGACCTCCCACGGCACGCCCTCGGCCGCCAGCGCCATGCCGACGTCAACCCACCCGCGGTAGTCCAGCCCCGCGGGGTCCACGGCGTCCAGCAGCCCCTGCAGGTCGTCCTCCAGCAGGCTGCCGCCGCCGTATCCGTATTCGTCCATCGCTTACACCCCGTTCCTCGGGTCGTAGGTCGCCGGGTCGACGCCGCGCGGGACGCCGCGCCAGCCCTGCGCCGCTATGCGGCCGATCATGTTGCTGGCCGCCTCGAACGGCCACGTGCCCACGGCGCGGAAGCCGTAGGACTCCAGCCGCCGTATCTGCTTGGGCGTGGCCAGCCCCTCGCGGCGTCGCTGCGCCAGGCGGTCCAGCAGCAGGCTGGCCTTGCCGCGGCACTCCACGGCGTCCGGGAAGATGCCGTAGCGCTCCAGCGCCGCCAGCTGCTTGTCCGTCGGCGGCTCCAGCTCGGCGGGGAACGCGGGCTCCCAGCCGGCCAGGTCCTCCGAGCGGATGCTCATGGCGAACTGCACCGGGTCCACCAGCGCGCGCTTGCGCTTGCGCATGGACGCCAGCTGCTCGGCCAGCGCCTCCTCGCGCTGCCGCACGACGTCCTCGGACGCCTGCCGCTCCACGGCGTCCAGGTCGACCGGCCCGCCGGCGGTCCCGGCGATCTCGGTCATGCGCTCGGCCACCTCGGGCGACCTGGACACGATGTGCGCCGGTCGGCACAGGTCGTGGCGCTCGGTCATCCACAGGAAGTCGAGCACCAGCAGGTCGGTCTTGCCGGTGGCCGGGCTCAGGCGGGTGCCGCGGCCCACCATCTGCACGTACAGGCTGCGCACCTTGGTGGCCCGCAGCACCACCACGCAGTCCACGCTGGGGCAGTCCCAGCCCTCGGTGAGCAGCATCGAGTTGCACAGCACCGAGCCGGGGCCGGCGGCGTCGAAGCGCGCCAGCGTCTCGGCGCGGTCGGGGCTGTCGCCGTTCACCTCCATGGCGTCGAAGCCGCGCTCCGCGAGCGCCGCCGCGAACTTCCTGGACGTGGCCACGAGCGGCAGGAACGCCACGGTCTTGCGGCCCATGCACCCGGCCGCGGCCATCTCGTCGGCGATGCGCCCCAGGTACGGGTCCAGCGCCGTGCCCAGGTCGCCGGCCGCGAAGTCGCCGGAGGAGACCCTGACGCCGGCCAGGTCGATGGCCACCGGCACGGTCTCGGCGCGGATGGGGCACAGGTACCCCTCGCGGATGGCGGTCGGCAGCGTGTACTCGTAGGCCACGCTCTCGAAGTACTGGCCCAGGTCGCGCTTGTCCCCGCGGTCGGCGGTGGCGGTCACGCCCAGGACCTTCGCGCCGGGGAAGTGCCCCAGCACCTGCTGGTAGGAGTCGGACAGCGCGTGGTGCGCCTCGTCGACCACGATGGCGTCGAAGTGGTCGGGGGCGAAGCGCGCCAGGCGCTTGGGCCTCATGAGGGTCTGCACGCTGCCGACGGTCACGCGGTACCAGCTGCCCGCGCTCGTCTCCTCGGCGCGCTCGACCGAGCAGCCCAGCCCGGTGGCGGCGCGCAGCTTGTCGGCGGCCTGCTGCAGCAGCTCGCCGCGGTGGGCGAGTATCAGGACGCGGCCGCCAGCGTCCACGACGTCCTTGGCCACGGTGCAGAAGACCACGGTCTTGCCGCACCCCGTGGGGAGGACCAGGAGCGTGCGCGCCCGGCCCCCCTCCCACTCGCGCTCGATGGCCTCGCGCGCGGCCTGCTGGTAGGGTCTCAGCTCCACGGGTGCCGCCTCCCTACTGGATGCCCCAGGCGCCGGGGGCCGCCTGCTGCTGGACGCCCTGTGAGGCCGCCTGCGGGGCCGGTGCGCCCGGCGCGGGCGAGTACTGCGGCGCGGGCGCGAACGCGCCGTTCTGGGGCGCCTGGGACGCCTGCGGGGCGTATCCGGCGGCCTGCTGCTGCGGAGCCGGGGCGGCCTGCGCGGCGGCGGCCCTGCAGGCGGCGTCGTAGGACTTCCACGCCTCCTCCTGCTCCTCGGGCTTCACGAACCACTCGACGTCGTTGGTCTGGCGCTCCTGGCCGTCGCGGCCGGTGTAGGAGCGCACCTTCAGCTTGACCCAGCCGGTCGAGCCCTCGATGCCGCCCCAGTCGATGATCACCTTGCCGGCCCCGTTGCGGCCGCGGCCCACCGACTCCATGAAGCGCGAGACCTTCCACAGCTGGTTGCGCGTGATGTACAGGCGCTGCTGCACCGTCGTGTCGCGGCCGTCGGCGCCGGTCACGGACAGCGTGAGCTTGGCCATGGGGCACTGCGGCATCTTCTGCGAGCCCTGGTAGCGCTCGCGCTCCATCCTCTCGACGCGGAAGGGGTAGAAGCCCTCGGGCAGCAGCGTCCATCCGCCGTGCTGCCCGTCGTCCGGGTCCGCCTCGCACACGTCCCAGTCCAGCGCCACGTCCTGCATCTCTGCCATCTCTCAATCCTTTCTCTCTCGCCGCCATCGGCGGCCGTCTGCTAGTTGAAGGGCACGTCCTCGGCCGCGCGGTACTCCATGACCTTGGCCTTCACCTGCTCCCACTGCGGGACGATCAGGCCGGCGACGTAGTCGGCCGGGTAGTTGGCCAGCGGCGTGTCGGGCGTGAAGTGGCCCTGCAGCACCGCGAAGCCGCGCACCTCGTCGGGCGTCACGCCGTCGCGCTCCATGAGGTGGACGGCCGGCGCCCAGAACGCGGGCAGCCCCTCCGTGCCGGGGATGCTCGCCGGGGCGTCGCCCGCGGGTGCCGGCTGGGGTGCCGGTGCCGGGGCGGGTGCGGGTGCCGGGGCGGGCTGCGGTGCCGTGGCGGGCGCCTGCTGGGGCTGCTGCGCGGTCGGCTGCGCGGGCGCCATGGGTGAGGGCACGTGCGGCGCGATGGCCTCGTAGCCCAGCGGCACCTCGTCGGGCAGCCCCCAGCGGTTCTTGGCGTCCCAGGCGGCGTGGTGCGTGGTGAAGATGGTGCGCTTGGCGCCGCGCGCCTTGCCCTTGGCGCTGAAGCCCTCGCCGACCATCTCGACGACGGTCTTGTAGTTGACGAACAGCAGCGCGTCCGCCCACTCCTTCAGCAGGGCGGCGTCCTTCTTGTACATCTTCATGGTCCAGCGGTCGTAGCTCGCCGCCTCGTCGGGCTGGTCGAACTTGCTGACCGTCGCGTGCGCGGTCACCACCACGTTCATGCCGGCGTCGCGCACGTCGGTGAGCAGGTCGAGCAGGCGGCCGAACTCCTCCAGCGCGTACTGCCAGCACTTGCCGTAGTTCAGCGCCTCCATGCTCTGCCACTTGTTCTTGGCGCACAGCTCGGCGCACAGCAGGCGCTCGGCCCAGTCGGCCGTGTCCAGCACCAGCGTGCCGCACGGGCGCTCCGCGGCCACGGCGCGCACGAGGTCCTTCAGCGCCGTCCAGCTCTGCGGCGCCTGGGTGCGGGCAACGTCGTAGCCCTCGGTGCCGCCCTCGGTGTCGATGAACAGCGGGTCGGGGAACTGCGCGGCCAGCGTGGTCTTGCCGACGCCTTCAACGCCATAGAGGACCACCTTCTGCGGGTGGACGATTGCGCCCCGGTTAATCTTTAATGACATTGTTCCTCCTGTTATTTGCCTGTGTTTTTGCATCTGTCCACCTGCAGTTGTCCGGACAGTAGTCGCCGTTCACGTCGATGCGGTCCAAAGTGCAGGCCATATAAGGCGCGTCGGGGTTGTATCCGGAGGCTATTGCCCAGTCGCGAAATGCCGCGAAGTCGTGCAGCCACTCGTCGCACACGCGGACGCCGCGCCCGCCGTAGTTGGCGTAGTCCTTGCGGGACTTGTCGTAGCAGCGCTGCTTCATCGAACGCCAAACGGCGTACAAGCGTGAGCGCCCTTCGCCGTGCTTTGCACGCGCCTTGTTCCTGGCGGCGACCTGTTCGGAGTGGATGCAGCCGCAGCTGCGGGTGTTACCGCGCGTTAGCGAGGATGACAGCACGGTGGCTTTCCCGCCGCAGTCACACCTGCAAAGCCAGGCGGTTTTCCCGCCGATGTTGCCGACGCGCTTAATGGCAGTGAGCCGTCCGAACCTACGCCCCGTCAGGTCGACAAAGGCGCCCATTACCTGATCTCCCATCCGGCCGGCGCCACGGGCGCCTCGGCCTCCACATCGCCGCCGGGCTCGCCGAGCTGCCCGCGGCCGTCCTCAATCACCAGGCTGCACTCGCCGCCGGTGGACACGCGCGTGCCGATCACCTGCAGGCCCTCGGACTCGGCCCACGCGCCGAACTCGGCCAGCGTCTGCAGGTCCATCTGCTCCAGCTTGTCGACCAGCACGAAGCCGCACTCCGGCTTCAGGCGGCGCACGATGGCCGTGGCCACCTTCAGCTGCTCGCTGCCGCTCATGCAGTCCCACGGCTGGCCGCCGTAGGTCAGGCGCGCCTCCTCGTCGACGGACAGGCCCGGCAGCGGCAGGTCCGCGCCGCGCAGCAGGTCCGTGCGCTCGGCGCGGATGCGGTCCATCTCGGCGTCCAGGTCGTCGTACTGGGACTTCAGCTCGTCGGCCTCGGCCATGGCGCGGGCGCGGCGGGCGTTGGTGCGCACCTTCTCGTTCACGGCGTCGGCCGCTGCCAGCTGCGCCTGCAGCTCGTCGGTGGACTCGTCGTGCAGCTGCGCGGCGTCCTTGCTCGCCGTCGCGGCGTCCATGGTGAGCTGCAGCACCTCGGCGGCCTTGGTCTCGATGGCCGCGGCCAGCTGCGACTCCTGCTGCTTCAGCGCCGCCATCTGCTGGCGCGCCGCGGCCAGCTGGCCGTTGATGCGCTCCGCCTCGTTGCGCTTGCGCTGGTTCTCGCCGTTCTTGGCGAGGATGGCGGACTGCGCGGCGATCAGCTCGGCGGCGTCGACCTCCTCGGCCGGGGCGTCGGGCCAGAACTGCATCTCCTCGGCGCTCGCGCGCTTCTGGCGCTCCATCACGCCGACGTCGTGGCGCTGGTTGTAGACGCTGCTCGCCTTGGCGTCCAGCTCGGCGAGGCGGTCGCCCACGCCCAGGATGGACAGCAGCGTCTCGGCCTTGTCCTTGTCGGAGCTCTCCATGAAGCGCGGCAGGTCGAGCGCCAGGCGGTCGACCAGCGAGCTCAGCAGCGCCTGGCCGGACTTGCGGCCGGAGGGGTCGGTCACCTTCAGCGAGCCGTTCTTGCCGCGGCGCTCCACCACGATGCCGTTGTCCAGCACCACGCGCAGCGCCGGGGCGCTCGCCGCGCCCTCGCGGGCGGCGTTGGACGGGCGCAGCTTGTCGCCTCCGAGCGCCCAGCCGATGGCGTCGAGCAGGCTGGTCTTGCCCTGCCCGTTGCGGCCGCCGATGACGGTCAGCCCCTCGGCGCGCGGCTCCAGGTAGACCGCCTTCACCCTCTTGACGTTCTCGGCCTCGACCGATGCGATCTTGACCATCTCTACTTCTCCTCCTCGTTCTCGTCTTTCTTCTCGTCGGCCAGGTCGCGCACGGCCTCCAGCCACGCCTTGGCCTCGGCCACCAGCTGCATCTGGCCCGCGCCCATGCGCCAGCCGTCCTCGACGGCCGCGGCCACGGCCTCCAGCCACGCCGCGACGGCGACGTCCGCCTGCACGGTGCTGCCGGGCTGGCCGCCGGCCACGCACATCCATACGCCGCCGCCCGGGACCGCGTCGCCGAGCCAGTCGTGGAGCGCGTAGGCCCCGCACATGCCGGTGATGCGGCCGTCCGGGCGCGTGCCGTCGTAGCCCGCCGCGTCGAGCGCCTCGGACGCCTCCGTGTAGGCCGACCACCTGTTGTCGGGGTCGCCCAGGAACGCCGCGGCGGCCTTGGCCATGGCGTGTTCCGGGTAGTCGCCCCCCAGCAGGCGCTCGGCGAGGTGCGCGAACATGGAGCCGGCCGCCTCGCGGCACGTCGTCTCCATGCGGTCGGCGTCCTCGCGCAGCCTCGCCGCTGCCGCCTTCTCCTCGGTGTCGGCGGGCACGTAGCGGTAGGCGTACGGCATGGCCACCGTGGGGATGACGAGCACCCACGCGGCCCCCTCCGGGTCGTCGGCCGCCTTGTCCTCGAACGCCTCGGGGTTGTCGGCGCGGCAGTCGTAGGCGTAGCCGGCCGTGTCGAAGGACTTCTGGCCGTGCAGCTCGATGCCCAGGCGCTCGGCGGCCTCGTCGAAGGCGGCCACTATGCGCTCGCTCTCGACCTCGCGGCGGCACTCCCTGGCCACGCGCACCCATTCGCTCTCGCTCGCGTTCGCCACGCGGACCGCGCGCTGGCCGGTGAACTCGGCCACGGCCAGCAGGTGGTCCAGGCTCATGGTCTCGGCCTCGGCGCCGATCTCGGACGCCACGCGGCGCACGCGGGCCATGCCCTTCTTGCGCACGGCGCGCTCGACCTTCTCGGGCTCCACGCCGAGCAGCAGGCAGCGCTGCGCGCCGCGGCTGCGCTCGGCGTCGTCCAGCGGCTTCTTGTCGTCGGTGGCCAGCATCGCCAGCGCGGCGTCGGCGTCGCCCCAGTCCTCGCACACCACGGCGTCGAACTCGGCCGTGCCGGCCTTGCGCATGGCGCGCCAGCGGCGCTCGCCGTCGACGATGCGGTACACGCCGCCGTCCTGCACGAGCAGCGGCGGGGTCATGGGCTCGCCCGGGCTCTTCGGGTTCAGCGCGAAGCTGGCGGCCAGCGCGTCGAGGTCGCCGAAGTCGCGGCGGGGGTTGCCCTCGCTCGGGTAGACGTCCTCGGTCTTTACTCTCTTGAGTTGCATGTTTCCTACTCCTCCTAGCTGGGAAAATGCGTTTGTGTCATTAATTTGAGATTTTTTTAATCATGCGTTCGAGGCGTCGGCGCCTCGCCTTCAGCAGCCTGGTGAGCGTCCTCACCTCCCACCGCTCCAGCGCCTCTTGGTAGGCGTCGCGCGCCCTCGCGGCGCGGTAGGGCGTCATGCCCTCGGTGCGGGGAGGCGCGGGCCTCGGGTCCGGTGCGCTCTGCAGCCTCGTCTCGGTGGACGCGTACACGGCGCGGTCGGCCGGCCCCAGGCGCTCCATGGCCTCGGCCGTCTCGGACTCCGCGCGGGCCACCAGCGCCCTCAGCTCGCACGGGCGGCAGGTGCCGCTCGCCCTCAGCTCCGTGCGGGCCATCCCGCACGCCGGGCACGTCTCGGAGCACCTCGGCTCCCAGTGGCGCAGGCTCACGCCCATGCGGGACGCCTTCTGGCGCACGGCCTCGTTGGACCTCCTCAGCGCCCTGGCCACCTCGCGCCTCGGCATCGTGCCGGCGATCTCGGCCAGCCTGCGCTCCTCGGAGGCCGTCCACGGGCGGCACCGCTCACCCCTCCTCATTCGGCGCGCCCTCGCCGGTGTGCAGGTAGTACCAGCCGTGCGCGAAGGCGCTGCGCTCGTGCTCGTTGGTCACGAGCCCCTGCCCCAGGTAGAACTGCCGGCGGTTCATCAGCCAGTCGACGGCCCACGCGGCGTTGCCGCGCGTCTTGGGGTTGAGCACCTGCCTGCTGGTCTGCAGCACGACCTCCTCGCCGGCCGCGTGCAGGTGGCCCAGCAGGTGGCCGCACAGCCACGGCGTCTGGTGCGACCCCTTGGTGCCGGAGAAGCGCCCGTGGTAGGGGACGAAGCCCTCTATCACGACCGCCCCGTGCTCGTGGGTCTCCAGGAACCTCCGCAGCAGCGCCCAGATCTCCTCGCAGCGCGCGTCCAGCAGGCCGTTGTCCGCGCCGCAGCCCTCCTTGAAGGCGAACGTGCGCGAGTCGAGCACGCGGCGGCGCGTCATGTGGACCACGCCGGTGTGGAGCGACCCGGGGTCGATGGCCACGATGGCCTCGACGGCCTCTACTCCCTCGCCCATTCCGCCACACCCCCCTGGTAGTCGGAGACCGCGGCGGAGTAGCCGCGCTCGTACGCCCGGTCCGTGCCGTCCGCGCGGCCCTCGCCGTATCCGGCCGCCGTGCCCTGCGTGTAGCCGAGCTGCCACGCCTGCCCCACGGCCAGCGCGACGAGCAGTGCCACGGCCAGCGCCGTGCGGACCGTGCGCCAGAACTCGGCGCGCCTGTGCGATACTTGCGGGTACCCGCTCACGCGGGCCTCTTCAGGGGACTGGGCGCGCTGTGCTTGGCGGCCTGTGCGCGCTCGGCCCTCCACCTCTCGTACTCCCGCCGGACCTCCGGCAGGGCGAACGCGGACCTTGCGGCAGTCAGCGCCGCCCGACGCTCCGCGGCTGTGGCGCCCATATACGATCACCTCCGCCATCGCTACTCGTCCTCCTCTTCCAGCAGCTGCTCCATGGTCACGCCCAGGACCTCGGCCAGCTTCCGCAGCTTGGGCACGCTGGCCACGGTGCAGCCGCGCTCCCAGCAGCTCACCTGGGTCACGCTCGACGCGCCCACGGCCACCGCCAGCTGCATCTGGGTCATGCCCAGCGCGCGGCGGCGCTCCTTCATCAGCTTCCCGTTCATCTACTCCTCCTTCTCCCCGTCGTCGTCCCACTCGGGTGCGCGCACGATGGTCTCGAAGTCCGTGGCCCAGCCGACGCCGCGCACGGTGAAGCGCACGCTGGCGCAGGCGTAGTGCGTCTTGCCGCCCAGCTCGAAGGGCTTGCACGAGTCGGACTCCATGAGCTTCACGGCGAACGTGTCGAAGCCCCACTTCGCGTTGATGCGCGAGGCGATGGAGCCGTGCGTCTCCTCCATGCACCCGTTCTCGCCCGGCGCGAAGGTGATCATCTCCGGCGCCATGGCCTCGTAGCTCGGGCTGTACTTCTCGTCCATTGCTTCTCCTCTCATAAGGGGTTAGTGACAGGTGACTATTTACCTGTCGTTGACGATTAGAAGATAACCAGTAATAGGTTGGTAGTCAATAGGTAATTTTGTTTTTATAATCAGTTACAGGTAAGCGATTGCCTATTGGAGGTGACTTGGATGCTTTTCGAGCTAAAAGCGATCAGGAAGAAGTCAGGACTGTCACAGGAGGCTGCAGCAAAACAGCTGGGTGTTCCTCTGAATACCTATAGGAACTGGGAGCAGCTGAAGACGATGCCGCGCGACCGCGGCGATATTCCGAGGCTCGCCCGGTTCTTCGGCGTGACGGTCGAGGACCTGTTCGGCGAGGACTTCGTGGTGCCCGGCACGCTGAACGATATGTACGAGACGCCGAAGGCCGAGAAGCCGCAGTACCGCGTGATAGACAAGCGCCTGGAGGCCATCGGGGACGCCTACGAGGCGATGAACGAGAACGGCCGGCACGTGCTGCACAGCGTGGCCACGTCGCTGGCTCGGGACCCGGCCAACGCCGGCGGGGAGTAGTTCCGGCGGTATTCGATTGAAGTGAGGGGAGGCGCCCGGCCATGGCCACGGCGGCGATCTACGCCCGCTACAGCTCGGCGGGCCAGCGCGAGGAGTCCATCGAGGACCAGGTGAGGGTGTGCCGCGCGGCCATCGAGGCGGCCGGCGACGCCGTGGGGCACGTCTACGAGGACCGCGCCACGACGGGCACGACCACCGACCGCCGCGCCGGGTTCATGCGCATGGTGGCAGACGCCCAGAGGGGGCTGTTCTCGGCCGTGTACGTGTACAAGCTCGACCGCTTCGCGCGCAACCGCTACGACGCCGCGGTGTACCGCCGCCGCCTGAAGCAGGCCGGCGTGCGGCTCGTGAGCGCCACGGAGCGCACCGGGGACGGCCCGGACGGCATCCTGCTGGAGTCGATGCTGGAGGGGCTGGCGGAGTACTACAGCGCGAACCTCTCCGAGAACGTGCGGCGCGGGCTGGCTGGCAACGCCATGAAGTGCCGCCACAACGGCATCCGGGTGTTCGGCTACGACCACGGGCCGGACGGCCGCTACGTGGTCAACGAGGGCGAGGCGGCCGCGGTGCGCCGGGTGTTCGCCATGTACCAGCAGGGCGAACCGTTCCGCGCCATCATCGAGGCGCTGCCGGCCGTGCGCTCGAAGGGCGGCGGCCCTCTCACGGTGCAGGCGGTCGGCAAGATGCTGCGCAACGACAAGTACTGCGGCGTGTACCGCTACGGCGACACGGTGGTGGAGGGCGGCATGCCCGCGATCATCCCGCGCGACGAGTTCGACGCCGTGCAGCGGCGCCTGGCGCTGCGCACGAGGAGAAGGAGGTCCACGGTGGACTACCTGCTGTCCGGGAAGCTGTTCGACTCGGAGGGCCACCGCTACCAGTCCAGCAGCGGCCACGGGAAGTCGGGCAGGAAGTACACGTACTACCGCTGCCCGGCGACGGGCCACCAGGTGCGCCGCGACGCGCTGGAGGCGGAGGTGGCCCGCATGGTGGCCGACGCCCTGGCCGCCGACGACGGCGCCGTGGAGGGCATCGTGGCCGACGTCATGGCCGAGCAGGAGGCGGCGCTGGCCGACGACCTCGCCGCCGTGCGCGCCATGGAGAGGCGGCTGGGGCAGAACGCCCGCGAGCAGTCGCGCATGGTGGACCTCGCCGCGAAGACCGGCGCCGTGGACGCCGTGGCCGAGAAGCTGAACGCGCTGTCCGACGAGCGGGCGGCGCTGGAGGCCGAGATAGCCGACGCGCGGGCCGGCATGGGGGCGCTCGACGCCGACCAGGTGGAGTTCTGGGTGCGGCGCGTCATGGGGCGCTCCGACCCGCTGGAGGCCGTGCGGCTGTTCGTGCGCCGCGTGGTGGTGGACCGCGCCGCCGGCACGCTCACGGCCGAGTTCACGTTCGATAAGAAGGAACCCCCGCCGGACGGTCCCGGCAGGGGTTCGCGTAAGTATCTGGGGGCTGGGACGGAGGGATTCGAACCCCCAACAGCCGGCACCAAAAACCGGAGTTCTACCGTTGAACTACGTCCCAATGTGTGATGTTGCCCAAAAGCAACTCGTTTAGTTTACCTAATCTGCGAGGGCATCGCAAACGCCATCGAGCAGGCGTACGGCGAGTGTCTGCGCGTCGCTGGCCGTGAAGGTGCCGTTGTAGCGCGTCATGCCCGTGAGCTCAATGCGAATGCGAGCCGGCTTCTGCTGCGCGGCGACATTGGCGGTGCGGATGCGCTGGGCCAGGTTGTGGCACTCGGCGAGGGCAATCGTGGCGCGCGGTGAGGCGTCGGCGGGCAGCTCGTCGCTTGCGATCTCGAGCACCAGGTCAACGTCGGTTGGGACCTCGGAGTCGCAGAGCATCATGCCGCTGTTGTCGGTCGTTGCCGTGGCGATATTCCACATGCGCGACGCAACGCTGCGTGCGATGGGGTCCTCGCCGATAACGGCAATCTGGAAGCGCTCGAGCACGTTGGCGGCGCGAGCAAAACCGATGCGGGACTCGGCTTCGGTGACCGAGGGCTTGCCCTCCCACACATGGTGCAGGCGGTTGATGTAGGCGTAGGTGTCCTGGAAGGCCATGCCGTCGGCAAACAGGCCGACATTTTCCTGGAACTGCTGCAGGGCGGCCTCGGTATGCGGACCAAAGTAGCCGTCGTCTTCGCCACAGGCAAAGCCCAAAACGTTGAGAGCGCGCTGCAGGGCCTGCACATCGGCGCCATGGAAATTGGGCATGCGTAGATAGAGGGTGCGGTCGCCCAGCTTATACGAAGCGTCTACAAGGGCGCTCCAACAGGGGATATCGACGGCATGACCGGCAGCAAGGCCGCTGTCGAGCCTGAAGGTGCTGACGGCCTGCTCAGTGGTGGCTCCAAAGTACTTGTCGGTGACTTCGGCGGCATCAATCGTGTAGCCGAGCTGCAGGAGACGAGACTGCACGTCCTCGACGGCTGCTCCTTGCATGCCCGTTGTAATAGGTTCCATGAACGAACCCCTTTCGGCGTACCATTCGTACTATTTGAGCGTCTGTCGGATAGACAACGCAAAGGGATGCATAAACATGCACTCAACAGTGTAGCAAGTTGTGCCTAAATACGCTGCTGACAGGTTTTATAACCCCCGTTAGTTAAGGCGCTCCACAAAGAAATCTGCCATGGAGAGGAACAGCTCGCGTGCGTGCGGATTAAGCTCAACGTTCTCGATGGCCGCTTTGGCCTTAGCGGTCAGGTCGAGCGCGTAAGTGTGGGCGTAATCGATGGAGCCGGCCTCCTGGAAGATCTCCACGGCGCGTGCGAGCTGCGCGGGATTATCGGTGCCTGAGGAAAGAATCGCCTCGACCTCGCCGTGGTGGCGCTCATCAGAGAGGGCGTGTACGGCGACAAGCGTGCGCTTGCCCTCGGTGATGTCGGTGCGGAAGTCCTTGTTGGCGGCTTCCTTAGTGCCGACAAGGTTGAGCAGGTCGTCCTGAATCTGAAAGGCAAGGCCCGTGTGCAGGCCAAAGGCGCGCAGCGCTTCGATTTGCTCATCGTTGCCGCCGCCGATAATGGCTCCGGCGGCAAGCGGCGTGGCTCCGCTGTAAAACGCGGTCTTGTGCGTCGCCATGTCCAGGTAGTCATCAACCGAGATATCAAAGCGCCCGTCGCGGACCCAACCCAGGTCGAGTGCTTGACCCTCGATGGTGCGGACGATCATCTCGGTAAGCTCGTGGAGCACGCGCAGCTTCACGTCGGACTCCAGCGTAGGGTCGTCGAGAACCGTCTTGGTGACCATGGTGAGCGCCAGGTCGCCACAATTGATGGCAAGGCCCGTGCCCTCGGTAAGGTGCATGCAGGGCTTGCCTCGACGAAGCTGTCCGTTGTCGGCGATGTCGTCGTGGATCAGCGCGCCCGACTGGAAATGCTCGATGGCTGCCGCGGCGCTGCGGGCGCTCTCAAAGCTACCGCCCACTGCGGTTGCGGCGAGCATGCAGATAAGCGGGCGGTGGCGCTTGCCGGCGTTGGCCGTAAAAGCCGAGAGCGGCGCATACAGGTAGCGCTCGATATCGGCAGAGGTCGCCTGTCCGTCAAAGAACGTGGCCAGATAGTCGTTAATCTGGTCAAAGTGCTGGGCTAAAAAGCTGGTAAACGGACTGGACACGGGTTCTCGCATTCTTTCTGAGGTTGCATTGATGCAATATGCAGACAACATATTGCCACATCAGGGCGTTTGGCGCGGCAGTTTTGGCGATTTAGGACAACAGGCGTGCGTTTGATGGAGTGTGCCTAAATCAGCCTAAAATGCTCGAGCGCCGCAACGACACCGTCGTGATCGACGGTGTCGGTCACGTAATCGGCCTTATCCTTGAGATAGTCCGGCGCATTGCCCATGGCGATACCGACATCGACGGCGTTCATCAGCGAGACGTCATTGCTGGCGTCGCCAATGCCGTATACGGTTCCGTGGTGGGGGTCGAGGGCGTCGAGTACAGACTGGATGCCCCCGCGCTTCGTGCATTCGCGGGGCGAGATTTCGGTTACCTCGAGTTCGAGCTCGTTAAAGCACAGCAGCGGCTCAAGTGCCTTATCTTGAGCGATGTGGTTGGCGAGCGATGTAGACATCAAGATCTTGTAGACACTGTAATGTTGCAGCTGCGTGACTGCGTCGCCCAGGGTGCGCGCGTATCCGGGGGCATCGGGGGCATCGGCACTCATGCGCACGACGCCGTTGAGGCCCTCAAAGCGGATGACCTCGCCCGATTGCTCAAGATAGGGGGCAAGATGCTGCAGCATGCTGGGCGTCATCGACAGATCGCGAATTGCGTGTCCGTTGATCTCGGCGTAACCGCCCGCAAGACAGACGATGCCGGTCCAGGGCAGCTCAAGAAGTTTGGGGTGGATGCAGCTGAGGGTGCGCCCCGTGCAGATAAAGGCCATGTTGCCGTTGGCGACAAACTCGCGGATTGCCTGCGAAACCGCCTCGTTGGGATAGGGGGAGAGGTCCCGCTCGTCTTCGGGAAGGTCTTGGGCGAGCCTGGGGTCTTGCCAGGCGAGCGTTCCGTCGATATCGAAGAAGCAGATATCGCCGCGCTTATGGGCTGCGCTGGCGGCAGGGGAGGCCGAGGTGGTGGGCACAAATTCCGGCTCGAGGCCCATGATCTGGTCAAAATGCTCTTTAACGCGGGGAACGGAGATGCCGATGACCACCTGGGCGGTCTTGCCCGTAATGATGAGGCCCTTGGCGCCCACCGCGACAAACGACGCGTTATCTGCAACGATGGAAGGGTCTGCGACCTCGACGCGCAGGCGCGTGGCGCAGTTGGTTGCGCCCACGATATTGCCAACGCCACCTAAAAGCTGAATTACCCGCTCAGCGAGGACGTGATCTTGATCGGACCGACTATCGACCTCGTCATTGGGGGATTGCTCTTTGGCAAAGTCGCTTCCCGTTAAACAATCGATTGCCGCGCGATTGGCAACATGATCCTCGCGGCCCGGTGTCTTAAGGTCATAGACCAAGATGAGTGCTCGAAAACTAACAAAAAAGATGAGGCTAAAGGCAAGGCCGATACCGAGCGCCAAAAGATAGGCACCGGCATGCGTGCGCATGAGCGGAATAAAGTTGAAGGCTGCCATCTCCATGAGGCCGCCCGAGAAGATGCCGACGATGCCAAAGAGATTCATGGTTGTGGCAAGGCAAGACGATAAGACGGCGTAGAGCAAAAAGAGCCCGGGGTGGGTGAACATAAAGAGAAACTCGAGTGGCTCGGTAACGCCGCAAACCACCGAGGCGACGATGGCGGGCAAAAGGATGACCTTAAGGCCGGCGCGGCGCTCTGGTTTTGCGGTGGAGTAGAACGCGGCTGCGATGGCGGGAAGGCCAAAGAGCTTGACCCAGCCGGTGGCGGTAAAACCGGCCCACGGCGCAAGTTCATTAAGGGGGCGCGTGCTATGGGAGAGGATGGGGAGCAAGCTGCTCCACGTGGCGTAGATGCCGTCGTTAATGACCAGGTTGTCGTAGTAGATCGGCATGTAGAGCAGGTGGTGCAGCCCCATGGGCTCGAGCGCTCGCTCCAAAAGCACAAAGATGCCCACGCCAAAGGGGCCGACGCTCGTAAGTGCATGGCGCAGCGTTTCGGTCATTGCGTATACGGAGGGCACGATGGCGGCCGAGATAGCGGCAAGGGCAAACACGGCAAAAAAGCTGATGAGGTAGACCAGCGAGGAGCCCGAGAAGGTGCCGAGCCAATCGGGAACCTTGGCATCGTAGAAGCGGTCATGGATGGCGACGACGGTTGCCGATACCGCCAGCGGGCCGATAATGCCGGTGTCGAGCGTCTTGATGCCGTCGATGATGGTGATGCCGCTAGCGGAGGTCAAAGACGACGGGTACTTAAGTCCAAGATTGTCTCCGCTCAGCTTAATGATCTCGCTCAAAAAGAAGCAGTAGGCAAAATAGGCGACGAGAGCCTCGAGGCAGCAACGAGCCGGTTGTTTTTGGGCAAGACCGATGGGCAGCGCTACGGCAAAAAGGAGCGGGAGGCGTTTAAAGACCGTCCACGAGCCGCGCTGGATGATGGTCCAAAAAGCGTACCAAGGGGTTCCGTATACGGCGAGATCGCCGACGATGTCCGCAGTCGTTGCGAGAGCGGAGACGCCGACCATGAGGCCTGATATAGAAAACAGCATGGCGGGCGCGAACATTGCCCCGCCAAAGCGTTGGATTTTTTGCAGCATGTTCCGCCTTCCGAATATCGAGGCGCGTTGCGCGTGGGGAAACGTTTAAACAATGGATTCATTGTAGAGGACCAGACGATTGTCGTACCGGCAGTTTTGAGCGAAACCGATTTGGGCATGACAGAAACCGTCAACGGTTAAATCCTGTCGCTTTACCGATAATCGGTTTAAACAACTTTAAGAAATGCTATCGTGCCTAGCCAGCAAGAAGATGCAGAGGTGAAACAATGCCAAAAGCGATTTACGAAGGAATCTACCGCGAGATCCGTTCGCGCATCATTAACGGGACCTATGCGTTTCAGGAGATGCTGCCAACCGAAGCCGAGCTGACCGCGGAATTTGGCTGCACGCGCAATACCGTCCGCCGCGCTTTGAGCATGCTGGCAGACGAGATGTTTGTGCAGCCCATACACGGCAAGGGCGTGCGCGTTATTTGGCTCAAGGGCGAAACCGACATGCTGGGCGCACTCGAGGAAGTCGAGTCGTTTGGCGAATTTGCAAAGCGCAACAATGCCGTCGCATCGACCGAGGTCAAGTCTTTTGAACATTTGATTTGCACTGAGCAACTCTCTCGTCGCCTGGGCTTTAAGGTGGGCGAGGAGTTGATTCGCGTGGTGCGTGTCCGAAGCCTTAACGGCAATGCACGCCAAGTAGACCATGGTTACTTTTTGGAGTCGATCGCCAAGGGCCTGACGCCCGAGATCGCCGCAAAGTCAATTTACGACTATCTGGAGCACAAACGCGGCGTCAAGGTGATGGCGAGTCGCCGTACAGTGAGCGTCGAGCTTGCCAACGATGAGGACTGCAGCTATCTTGACCTTGGCAAATACAACTGTGTTGCCGTCATGGAGAGCCAGTCGTACACCTCGGACGGCATCTTGTTCGAGGTCACGCATGCCCGTACGCACCCCGAGATCTTCCATTACCGCGTCAATTCCAAGCGATAGCCGGCTAGCTCGCAGCCTGACGAGACTCATGCCCTCAAAGCGAAAGCGCCCGGTCAAGCCGACGATATATCGGCCTGACCGGGCGCTTTCTCTGCATTCGATAACAAATAATTGTTTATACAAAACTTGTCAAGTATCAAGTTGAAATTACCGTTCACCGAAGGTTTTCTACCGCTCTAGTAATACTTGTTCAAACAACTATCCAAATAGCGTATCGTACAAATCAGCAAAAGGGGCAAAGTCCCCGAGCCAATCTCCGAAGGCGGCGGCAAAGGGTGCCGCCACGGTGTGAAAGGGTGGATTGTAATGAAGAACGAAATGAGCAGAAGGCAGTTCCTGGGCTTCGCCGGTTCCGCGGCTGCGGTTCTTGGTCTGGGTCTCGTGGGCTGCGGTGGCTCCGCCGGCTCCGGCTCCTCTGCTTCTGGTGACGCTGCCGAGGTCTACTTCCTCCAATTCAAGCCCGAGGTCGACAAGGAGTGGAAGGAGATCGCCAAGGCCTATAAGAAGGAGAAGGGCGTCGAGGTCAAGATCGTGACCGCCGCCTCCAACACCTACGAGGAGAAGCTCAAGTCCGAGATGTCCAAGAGCTCCGCTCCGACCCTGTTCCAGGTCAACGGCCCCACCGGTCTTAAGAACTGGAAGGATTACTGCGCCGACCTGTCCGATACCAAGCTCCGCGGTGAGCTCATTGACGACTCCCTGGCTCTGCAGTCCGACGGCAAGGATGTGTGCATCGACTGGGTTCAGGAGAGCTTCGGCATTATTTACAACAAGCAGCTGCTCGAGAAGGCTGGCTACAAGGCCGAGGACATCAACTCCTTCGACAAGCTGAAGGCTTGTGCCGACGACATCCAGGCCCGCAAGGACGAGCTTGGTGTCGAGGGTGCCTTCACTTCCGCCGGCATGGACGACTCCTCCAGCTGGCGCTACACCACCCACCTTGCCAACATGCCGCTCTACTACGAGTTTGAGAAGGAGCACAACCAGGAGGACGACGAGATCAAGGGTGAGTTCCTCGACAACTACAAGCAGATCTTCGACCTGTACATCACCGACTCCACCTGCGATCCTTCGCAGCTTGCTTCCAAGACCGGCGACGACGCCACCAATGAGTTCGCAACCGGCAAGGCCGTCTTCTACCAGAACGGCTCTTGGGCCTACTCTGACCTCGTCAAGGCCGGCATGACCGACGATCAGATTGGCATGATGCCCATCTACATCGGTGTTGACGGCGAGGAGAACCAGGGCCTGTGCTCCGGCGGCGAGAACTACTGGTGCGTCAGTTCCCAGGCTTCCGAGGATGCCCAGAAGGCCACCGAGGACTTCATGTATTGGTGCGTCACCGCTGACACCCCGACCAGCATCATCGCCGACAAGATGGGTCTGACCGCTCCGTTCAAGAGCGCCAAGGAGACCACCAACGTCTTCTCGCAGCAGGCCGTTGCCATGGCCAAGGACGGCAAGAAGACCGTCGCTTGGGACTTCGTCTACATCCCCTCTGAGGAGTGGAAGAAGAACCTCAAGCAGGCTCTGATTGCCTACGCTGCCGATAACAGCAAGTGGGACGGCGTCAAGAACGCCTTCGTCGATGGCTGGAAGACCGAGAAGGCCGCTTCCGAGTAAGCAGTTGCTGCCCAAGCTATCTGATTAGCGACAGGGGGCGGGCAGACGTTGGTTTGCCCGCCCCCTGCATATTGAAAGGACCCTTTTATGGGCAAAGCACTCAAGCGCTGGTGGCCGCTCTTTATGCTGCCCACGTGCCTGGCGTTTATGATCGGGTTCGTGATCCCTTTTATCCAGGGCTTCTATCTCTCGTTCTGCCAGTTTATTATCATCAACAACACGCACTTTGTCGGTATCGAGAACTATGTGCGCGCGCTGTCCGATCCGCAGTTCTCCACGTCGTTCTTCTTTACCGTGGCGTTTGCCTTCCTGTCGACGGTGCTCATCAACGTGATCGCCCTGGCCATTGCGCAGGCGCTCACCCGCAAGGCGCTCAAAGGCACCAACATCTTCCGTACGATCTTCTTTATGCCTAACCTGATCGGCGGCATCGTGCTGGGCTACATTTGGCAGATTCTGATCAACTGCCTGCTCTCCAACGTGGGCGCCCAGCTCATCGCTCTTAACTCTGCTGCTGGCTTCTGGGGCCTTATCATCCTGACCCTGTGGCAGCAGGTCGGCTACATGATGATCATCTACATCGCTGGTCTGCAGTCCATTCCGTCCGACTACATCGAGGCCGCCAAGGTCGACGGCGCTACGGCATGGCAGACGTTTTGGAAGGTTAAGATCCCTAACCTGATGCCGACCATCACCATCTGCCTGTTCCTGTCCATCACCAACGGCTTTAAGCTGTTCGACCAGAACCTCGCCCTTACCGGCGGCGCCCCCGCGCACTCCACCGAGATGCTCGCCCTGAACATCTACAACACGTTCTATTCGCGTGCCGGTATCGCATGGCAGGGCATTGGTCAGGCCAAGGCGGTTATCTTCTGCATCCTGGTCGTGGCCATCTCCATGATCCAGCTTAAGGCCACGAGGTCCAAGGAGGTGCAGCAGTAATGAAACGCGATAAGGTTATCAACCGCGCGCTCTCGATTTTCTTTACGATCCTGTCGCTCGCGTGGATCTACCCCGTGTTCATGATTGCGCTTAATTCCTTTAAAAAGGCAACTGCAATCAGCACCACCACGGCATTCGATCTGCTCACGCCCGAGACGTTCAACGGCCTCGCAAACTACATGCACGCCCTTAACGAGCAGGGCTTTGCCTCGGCATTTATGTACTCGCTCATCATCACGGTCACGTCGGTCGTGCTGATTCTGGTGTGCTGCTCCATGTGTGCTTGGTACGTGGTTCGTGTCAACAACAAGATCTCGAACTTCTTCTATTACCTGTTCGTGTTCTCGATGGTCGTGCCGTTCCAGATGCTCATGTTCACGCTGTCCAATTTGGCGGACCGCATCGGCTTTAACACGCCGTTCAACATCTGCTTTATCTACCTTGGCTTTGGCGCGGGCCTGGCGGTCTTTATGTTCGCCGGCTTTGTAAAGAACATCCCGCTCGAGATCGAAGAGGCGGCCATGATCGACGGCTGCAACCCGGTTCAGGTGTTCTTTAAGATCGTCCTTCCCATCATGAAGCCCACCTATCTTTCGGTCGGCATTCTCGAGACCATGTGGGTCTGGAACGACTATCTGCTGCCCTACCTTACCCTCGACTCCACCAAGTACAGGACCATTCCTATCTTGATCCAGTACTTCCGCGGCGGCTACGGCCACGTCGAGCTCGGCCCCATGATGGCTTGCATCATGATGGTCGTTATCCCCATCGTCATCATGTACATCCTCTGCCAGAAGTACATCATCGACGGCGTGGTGGCAGGTGCCGTCAAGGGCTGATGCCGTAACTGTTTTGCAAGTTTCTGCGGCGCCCCTCAGCGCGGCGCCGCATATCGAAAGGTAAAGACATGGCCGAGATCGTTCTCAAACATGTTCAGAAGGTGTATCCCAACAACGAGTCCAAAAAGAAGGGCTTCTTTGGCAAAAAGAAGAAGACCGAGGAGAAGAAGCACAACCTCAAGGTTACCGAGGACGGCGTGCTCGCGGTAGAGGACTTTAATCTCACCGTGCATGACCAGGAGTTTGTCGTTCTCGTTGGCCCGTCTGGCTGCGGCAAGTCCACGACGATGCGCATGGTCGCTGGCCTGGAGGACATCACTTCGGGCGACGTGCTCATCGACGGCAAGCGCGTCAACGACGTGGCGCCCAAGGACCGCGACATTGCCATGGTGTTCCAGAGCTATGCTCTGTACCCCAACATGACGGTGTACGAGAACATGGCGTTTACGCTTGAGCTCAAGAAGGTCCCCAAGGACGAGATCGACCGCAAGGTTCGCTCCGCTGCCGAGATCTTGGGTATCACCGAGTACCTCGACCGTAAGCCCAAGGCGCTTTCGGGCGGCCAGCGTCAGCGTGTCGCTATCGGCCGCGCCATCGTGCGTGATCCTAAGGTCTTCCTGATGGACGAGCCGCTGTCCAACCTGGACGCCAAGCTGCGTAACCAGATGCGTGCCGAGCTCATCAAGCTGCGCCATGAGATCAAGGGCACGTTCATCTACGTCACCCACGACCAGACCGAGGCCATGACCCTCGGCGATCGCATTGTGGTCATGAAGGACGGCGTCGTCCAGCAGATCGCCACCCCGCAGGAGGTCTTCAACCATCCCGCGAACATCTTCGTTGCCGGCTTTATCGGCGTGCCGCAGATGAACTTCTTCGATGCCCAGCTGGTGCGCTCGGGCAACGGCTTCACCGTCAAGACCGAGGATATGAACGTTGCTCTCGCCCCCGAGACTTGCGCTCAGCTTGCCCTCAACTGGGACGGCGGGGACGTGAAGGAGATCACGGCCGGCGTGCGCCCCGAGCAGATCCTGCTTGCCGACAAGGGCGAGGAGGGTGCGCTCCAGGGTACCGTCGAAGTGACCGAGCTCATGGGTTCGACCGAGCACGTCCACGTGACCGCCCCCGACGGCCAGTTTGTCCTGATCATCCCCGTTGTTGACCTTGAGGCCAAGGGTGCGCTCAAGGCGGGCGACCCCATTTGGTTCAAGTTCGAGAAGAACGCGACCCACCTCTTCGATAAGGTCTCTGGCAAGAACCTTATCTAGGCCCGGTGCATCCAGGCCCTCCTTTTGGGCGACTGCGGCTTTGCCATCCTTTTGCCGTGGTCACATATAAGGCTCCCCTCCCGTCCACTAGGCGAGAGGGGAGCCTTTCTTTGTGCTGGGGTTGTCTGGTCGGTCGTTTGTCTCGATTTGTAACAAGTAGAGGATCGAATTGGCTTTAGATGTTACAGAACGAGATTGAGTTGAGCCGCCTGTCCTTCCGTCTCGATCTGTAACACGAAGGACTGATTTCGGTAGTTACCTGTTACAGAACGAGATTGTTTTAGCCGGCTTATCCATTTGTCTCGATCTGTAACAGTAAGGGCGGATTTCGGACGTTAGATGTTACAGATTGAGATAAACCCTAGGGAAAGAACCGGTTTGTCTTGATCTGTAGCAGGTAGGACCGTTTTGGCCGAATAGGTGTTACAGATTGAGACGATTTAGTCGAGGCGGCTCACAGGGGCAACGCACGGGCACAAAAAAACGGAGCCGTATTGCCACGACTCCGTTCCTCAAGAGGATGGTAAGGGGAATGGGTTAGTCCAGGTGCCAAATCTCGTCGTTGTACTGGGAGATCGTACGGTCGGACGAGAAGACGCCGGCGTTGGCGATGTTGATCAGCGCCTTGCGCATCCAGGCATCCTGGTCCTCGTAGTCGGCCAGCACGCGCTCCTTGGTCTGGATGTACTCCTCAATGTCGAGCAGGGCCATAAACCAGTCCTTGCCCTTGATGTCGTCGTGCAGGCGCTGCAGGCGCTCCGCGTTGCCGGTTGCCATAAAGGCGGGGTTGGTGATGAAGTCCACCAGCAGTTTGATGCCGGGCTTGCGGTAGAGCGCGCCGGCGTTGTAGGTGCCGTCGGCGTAGAGCTGCTCGACCTGTTTGGACGAGGCGCCAAAGGTATAGATGTTCTCGTCGCCCACGAGCTCAGCAATCTCCACGTTGGCACCGTCGAGCGTGCACAGGGTCAGGGCGCCGTTGAGCATGAACTTCATGTTGGAAGTGCCGCTCGCCTCCTTGGAGGCCAGACTGATCTGCTCGGAGATGTCGGCGGCGGGGATTACGCGCTCGGCGGCGGTGACGTTGTAGTTCTCGATCATGACGACCTGCAGGTAGGGGGCCACGTCGGGGTCGTTGGCTATCCACTGGGACAGCGTCAGGATTAGGTGGATGATGTCCTGAGCGATGGTATAGGCAGGCGCTGCCTTGCCGCCAAAGATGATGGTGACGGGGTGCTTAGGCTTATTGCCGTTTTTGATGTCGAGATACTTCCAGATGATGTAGAGCGCGAGCATCTGCTGGCGCTTGTACTCGTGGATACGCTTGACCTGAACATCGATGATGGCGTTGGAGGGAATGGTCACACCCTGCTCGAGCGCCATGAACTGGCGCATGATGGCCTTGGCCTCGGTCTTGGTGGCAGCCAGGCGCTCAAGAACATCTTTGTCGTCGGCGAACTTGGCGAGTTTGCTCAGATCGCCGGTGCTGCGCCAGTCGGTGCCGATCACATCGTCGAGCAGGTTGGCGAGCGCGGGGTTGGCTCCCTGGATCCAGCGGCGGAAGGTGATGCCGTTGGTCTTGTTGGAGAACTTCTCGGGGTAGATCTCGTAGAACGGATGAAGCTCGGTGTCCTCCAGGATCTTGGTGTGGAGTGCGGCGACGCCGTTGATGGAGAAGCCAAAGTGGATGTCCATGTGGGCCATGTGGACGGTGTCGTACTCGTCGATGATGGCGACACGCGGGTCGTCGTGCTCGGCCTTGGCGACCTCGTCGAGCTTGACGATAATGTCGGCGATGGCAGGGGAGACCTTCTGCAGGCTGGTGAGCGGCCACTTCTCGAGCGCCTCGGCAAGAATCGTGTGGTTAGTGTAGGCGACCATGGAGCGCACGATGGTCACGGCCTCGTCAAACTCGATGTCGTGCTTGGTGGTGAGCAAGCGAATGAGCTCGGGGATGACCATGGTGGGGTGCGTGTCATTGATCTGGACTACGGCGTAGTCGGCCAGGTCGTGCAAGTTGCTGCCGCGCTCGATGGCCTCGTCGATCAGGAGCTGGGCGGCGTTGCTCACCATGAAGTATTCCTGGTAGATGCGAAGCAGGCGGCCCTGCTTGTCGGAATCATCCGGATAGAGGAACAAGGTGAGGTTCTTGGCGATCTCGGTCTTGTCGAAGTCGATGGAGCTGCCGGGGACCAGGCCGTCGTCGACACTTGCCAGGTCAAACAGGCGCAGGCGGTTCTTGGTGGGCTGGCCATAACCGGGCACATCGATGTTGACGAGCTTGGAAGTAACGGCAAAATCACCGAACTCGACGGTGTAGGAGCGGTCGTCGTCGATCAGGATGTCTTGCTCGCCAAGCCACTCGTCGGGGACGGCCTTCTGCTGGTTGTCGACAAAGCGCTGACGGAACAGGCCGTAATGGTAGTTGAGGCCCACGCCGTCGCCGGTAAGGCCCAGCGTGGCGATGGAATCCAAGAAGCACGCGGCCAGACGGCCCAGGCCGCCGTTGCCGAGCGACGGCTCGACCTCGAACTCCTCGATCTTGTTGAGGTCGTGGCCCGCGGCGGTGAGCTGGTCCTTAACCTCGTCATAGATGCCAAGGTCGATCATATTGTTGATGAGCAGCTTGCCGATCAAAAACTCGGCAGAGATGTAGTAGAGCTTTTTCTTGCCGTTGTTGAGAGGACAGGCAGCAGAGTGCTCCTGCACGAGCTTGACCAGCAGCTTATAAATACGACGGTCATCGAGCTGCTCGAGCGAAGTTCCGAAGGACTGCTCGGCGAGTTCTGCGAGATTGATACGGGGCATGTTTCCTCCTGTGATGGGTTGATTACATGTCAGAAATACAAAAGAAGCCCGCGCGAGGGATTGGAATGGCCTCGCGCGGGAAAAGCGGTCGCGTCCGCACGGTGGGGTGGGGTCGGACGCGGTGGCTCCTATTGGGGAAGCTCAATTTCGGCTTCCGACGGGATGCGGAAGTAGGTCTCGGTCCAGTTGGTGAGCTTGTGCTCGAGCTCGCGGGTGATGGCACCATCGAGCATGCGCCAGGTCCAGTTGCCGCCCAGGGTGGCGGGGGTGTTGATGCGTGCCTCGTTGCCCAGGTTGAGCAGGTCTTGCATGGTGTAGATACAGGTATCGCTCACGCTGGCGGCGATGGTGCGGTTGAGTGCATCGGCCATGGGCTCGCCTGCCTGCTGGTGGGTGTACAGGGCCGTCTGCTCGCGCTGACGCGGGGTGGCCGTTCCCTCAAACCAACCGCGCGCCGTCTCGTTGTCGTGTGTGCCCACATAGGCGACGGTGTTGGCAATGTAGTTGTGCGGCAGGTAGTACGAGTTGGTGCCCTCAAAGGCGAACTGCAAGATCTTCATGCCGGGGAAGCCCGAGTTGTCGCGCATGTCGATGACGCCGGGGGTGAGGAAGCCCAGGTCTTCGGCGATGATGGGCAGCGTGCCGAGCTTTTCCTCGAGCGTCTTGAAGAACTTGAGGCCGGGGCCCTGCGTCCACGAACCGTAGGACGAATCGGGTGAGGAGAACGGCACCTCCCAATAGGCCTCGAAGCCGCGGAAGTGATCCAGGCGGATGATATCGTACATGTCGAGGGCGGCGCGGATGCGGCCCTCCCACCAGGAGAAACCGTCGGCTTCCATGGCGTCCCAGTCGTAGATGGGATTTCCCCAGTACTGGCCGGTGGCCGAGAACTGGTCGGGCGGCGTGCCGGCGACACTTACGGGATTGCCGGCGGCGTCGATCTTAAAGAGCTCGGGCGTGGCCCACATCTCGACGGAGTCGCGCGAGACATAGATGGGCAGGTCGCCGATGATGAGGATGTCGCGCTCGTTGGCATAGGCCTTGAGGCGACTCCACTGACGATCGAAGAAGTACTGCGTCATCTGGTGGTAGAGCATGCGCGCGGGGTGGGCGGCGCAGACCTTGGCAGAAGCCTCACCGCGGGTACGGAGCTCCTCGGGCCACTCCCAAAATGCCTTGAGACCGCACTCCTCCTTGACGGTCATGAACTCGCAGTAGGGGATGAGCCAGTCTTCGTTGGTTTGGACAAAGCCGTCGAAGTCGGCCGGCTTGTCGGCGGCAAAGCGCTCGGCGGCGCGGTCGAGAATCTGACGACGGCCACCAAAGATGGCACCATAGTCGACATTGCTGGGGTCGGAGCCCAGGTACACGCCGTCGATATCGCACTGCTCCAGATAGCCGGCCTCGATAAGCTCGGCAAAGTCGATGAAATTGGGGTTGCCCGCACGGGCCGAGAACGACTGATAGGGCGAGTCGCCATAGCTCGTCGTCGTAAGGGGCAGAATCTGCCAGTAATGTTGTTTGCACGAGGCAAGAAAATCGACAAAGTCGTAGGCATTCCAGCCAAAGCCGCCGATTCCGTATGGTCCTGGCAGAGATGAGACAGGCATGAGGACACCGCTTGCGCGCTCCATGAATGCGCTCACCAACCTTCTTGTTGTGGGGTCAGCCTGCCGATGGAAGAGCAGTCCGCCCCCGGTGTTCTGATTCGATACATCTATTGTAGAACATGTTGTTTAAACATGTACGGGCAAGATAAAAAAGTTGGCCCATTTTCGGTAAATGGTTACGCGTCATGAAAAAAGCCCCGGTCTCACATCGTGAGACCGGGGCAAGAACGCTATGTAGGTTTTTGCTACTCGGCGTCGGCGAAGCCGTTGGGGTTGTGGCTCTGCCAATTCCAGCTGTCACGGCACATATCCGCGATGTCGTACTGGGCCTTCCAACCCATCATGCGCTCGGCCTTGGAGGCATCGCACCAGTTGGCGGCGATATCGCCGGCACGGCGCTCGCGAATCACGTAGGGCAGCTCCTTGCCGCAGGCCTTGGAGAAGGCGGCGACGACTTCGAGTACCGAGGTGCCGGTGCCGGTGCCCAGGTTAAAGATCTCGACGCCGGTCTTGCCGTTCATCCAGTTGAGGGCGGCAACGTGACCAGATGCCAGGTCGCACACGTGGATGTAGTCGCGAACACCGGTGCCGTCGGGGGTGGGGTAATCGTTGCCAAAGACCTGAACGGCCTCGAGCTTGCCCACAGCGACCTGGGCGACATAGGGAACCAGGTTGTTGGGGATGCCCTTGGGGTCCTCGCCGATCAAGCCTGACGGATGGGCGCCGATGGGGTTGAAGTAACGGAGCAGCACGACGTCCCACTCGGGGTCGGCGGTGTGGACATCCATGAGGATCTGCTCAATCATCCACTTGGTCCAACCGTAGGGGTTGGTCGCGGGCTTCTTGGGGTCTTCCTCGGTGACAGGCGGATTGTCCGGATCACCGTAGACGGTCGAGGAGCTCGAGAAGATGATGGACTTGCAGCCATGGTTGCGCATGACGTCAATGAGCACCAGGGTGTTCTCGATATTGTTGTGGTAGTACTCGACGGGCTTGCTCACCGACTCGCCAACGGCCTTAAAGCCGGCGAAGTGGATGACGCGGTCGATCTGGTGGGTATCGAAGATCTTGTTCATCGCATCGCGGTCGAGCACGTTGGCCTCGTAGAAGGTGAGGTTCTTGGCGGCCTCGTCGCCCACGATGGTCTTGACGCGGTCGATGGCAACGGCGCTGGAGTTGGAGAGGTCATCGACGACGACAACCTGGTAGCCACCCTCGAGCAGCTGAACGACGGTGTGCGAGCCGATAAAGCCGGCGCCGCCGGTAACGAGGACGCAGGTGTCTTTGGGGTCGAGTGCTTTGGACATGTAGTCTCCTATCGAATCAGGAACACTTCTTGAGGGGAGTATAGCGCAGCTGGGCGCGCCCAAAACACGCGGGTCAGGAAAACCAGAGGAATGATGTTAACGTACTCATAGGGTGTTATTTGCATAATTCTTACCTTTGATGTGGGACGTATTTGCGAGCCGCTGACCATGCTTTTCCAGCCGTTCGTGGAAATAGTTGGGACAAGCGCGATGTGCGTTAATATGTTTGAGTTGAGCGACATATAAATAAGCATGTAACGGAGTACATATGTCACCAAACAACGATTCCATCTTTACGCAGGAGCTTTCGCGTCGCACTGCCCTTAAGGCTCTTTTCGGCGCTGCTTCCGCGGCTGTTCTTTTTGGCCTGCCTGCTCGCGCCCATGCGGCTGAGGCCAGCAAAGAAACCACCGACAAACTGAATGCCGCCCAGGCCCAGCTCGACGAGGTCCAGGCTCAGCTCGACAGCATCGCTAATGAGTACGCGGCGCTCGCCAACAAGAATGCCCAGACCCTCAACGATATCGAAGGCGTTCAGGGTCAGATCGACGACACTCAGGAGCAGATCGACACCAAGAAGTCGGAGCTCAAGAAGAAGCGTAACGACCTTTCCGATCGCGTGGCGGCAAGCTACAAGTCGGGCGGTACCAATATCCTGTCGTTGCTGCTCGCTTCTGGCTCGTTTGAGGAGCTCGTCGCCAACGCGCATTACGTCGAGAAGATCAACAAGAGCGACCGTGACGCCATCGAGGACATCCAGACCATCCAGAAAGAGCTCGATACGCAGAAGTCCGAGCTCGAGTCGCAAAAAGCAGACTTGGAGAAGCTCAAGGACCAGCAGACTGCTCAGATGCAGGACATGCAGGCCAAGCAGCAGGAGGTCCAGACCGTGCTGAATGGCCTCTCCGACGATGTCAAGGAGCTCATGGCCCAGCGCGATTCCGAGATTCTTGCTGCCGCTCAGGCCGAGGAGGCTGCCAAGAAGGCTGCTGCTGCCGCGGCTGCCGCAAACAAGAACAATTCCTACTCGGGGGGTTCAAGCTCGGGTGGCGGATCGTATGCGCCCGGAACTCCGCAGCAGAATGCCGGCTCGGGCAAGCAACAGGCCGTCGTCAACGCGTGCTACTCCACGCCTTCGCCTGGCCTGAACTGGTGCGCTGCCTGGGTTACCAACGTGTTCCGCAACGCCGGCGTGGGCTACTTTGGCGGCAACGCGTGCGACATGTTTAACGCCTGGTGCTACAGCTCCGATCGTTCGGCGCTGCAGGTGGGCATGATCGTGGCCGACTCGTCGCACAGTGGCACCGGTACGCCGGGTCTGCTGTACGGACACGTGGGCATCTATGTTGGCGGCGGCATCGTTATGAGCAACGAGGGCGCCATCACGTCTAAGTCGCTTGACTCGTTCATTGGGTTCTACGGCACTGGCTCTGGCGTGCGCTGGGGCTGGCTCGGCGGTATCGCGCTGTCGTAACGGTGGTTTGAAGTAAGTTGGTCCGTGGCTGCCCGAAAGGCATTAGGTTGCCTGCTCGGACAGTCCTGCTCGCACGGAGAGCACGTTAAGTGCTCTCCGGCTCGTGCGGAACTCGCGATCAACCTAATGCCTTTCGGGCAGCCACGGACCTCTCGGGTCCAATGCGTCACACACCGGACTGGTTTATCTGAATAAATATGGCGAAGGCCCCTTTTGGGGCCTTCTTTTTAGAGGAATTCGCCTACTCGGTGGACTTCGGGTTGTAGGTCTACGCCGAACTGCTCTTTGACTTTGGCTTGGATGTCGCGGATGAGTTCGTCGACGTCGGCGGCGGTGGCGTGGTTGGCGTTGACGATGAAGCCGCAGTGTTTTTCGCTCACCTGCGCGCCGCCGACAGCATGGCCGCGCAGACCGGCATCCATGATGAGCTTGCCGGCAAAGTGGCCCTCGGGGCGCTTGAAAGTGGAACCGGCGCTCGGCATGTCGAGCGGCTGCTTGTCCTCGCGGCGTTGGCGGTAGTCGTCCATGTCGGCCTTGATCATCGCGGCGTTGCCCGGGGCAAGGTGAAAGGTGGCAGAGAGCACGATAAAGCCGTCGTCGGCGATGCGGCTCTTGCGATAGCCCAGGTTAAGCTCGTCGACATCGAACTCAATGATATTGCCGCTGCCGCGGGTGCCGTCGTCGAGCACGCGGGCGGGCTTATAGACGCGCACAGACTCCAAAACATCGGCCATGCAGGCGCCGTAGGCACCGGCGTTCATATAGCAGGCGCCGCCGACCGATCCGGGGATGCCCGAGAGGGGCTCCATGCCGGTGAGGCAGGCTTCGGCGGCAGCCGCGGCGACATCGGAAAGCAAGGCGCCGGCTGCCGCCGTGACGTGCGTGCCGTCGACGGTGATGTCGGAGAGGCCCTCGCCCAGCGCCACGACGACGCCGCGGATGCCCTTGTCACCGACGAGTAAGTCGGAGCCGTTGCCCACGATGGTGAGTGGCAGATCGCAGCGATAGCAGGTATCGAGCGTGGCGACGAGGCCCTGCTCGGTATCGGGCGTGACAAAGACATCGGCCGGGCCGCCGATCTTAAACGTGGTGTGCTCGCGCATGGGCTCGCTCATGAGCACGTTGTCCTCGCCGGCAACACCGGCGAGCGCGCAGAGCAGGTCCTCGTTAAAAAAGTCGTTCTCGTGCATACGAATATCCGCCTTATGGTGGTCGTTTTCATTAATCGAATGCAATATACCCCACCCGGATGGATTTGGCGCAAAGTAACCTGACCCCAATGCATCACATGGTGCAAAGGGGTCAGGTTACTTTGCGCCAATCGCGGCGATAAAACAGCCGTCTACCGGATTGGTAAAGTGTTTATCATTAAGGTAGAGGGACGGTCGCTATACTTTCAAGAGATTGCGCGAATACTCGGAAGGAGCGAGATGGGCAACAAAGTTACTCTCAAGCAGATTGCCCAGGAGGTGGGGCTTTCCCCTTCGTCGGTCTCGCTTGTCCTTAACAACCGGCCTTGTCGCATCTCGGAAGAAAACCGCAAGCTCATCAAGGAGGTTGCGGCGCGCAACCACTATGTTCCTAACCAGATCGCGCGCAGCCTGGTCATGCGCGAGTCGCGCACACTGGGCCTTATCGTTCCCAATATCGAGAGCCGCTTTTTTGCCTCGCTCGCCGGCAGCCTGGAAAAGCGCTGCCGCGAGGACGGCTACGCGCTCTTTATTACCAGCTCGGGTGGAAGCGCCGAGGACGATCTGGAGCTCCTGCGCCAGCTGGTGACGCGCGGCGTCGATGGTGTGTTCTTGGTCGTGGGCGACGAGTTCTCGGACGACCGCGCTTTGCGCGAAGAAGTCAGCCATCTCCCCATTCCGGCCGTGATGGTCGACCGTGCCATTGAGGGACTCGAGTGCGACAAGGTGATGTTCGACCACGAGATGGGCGGCTATATGGCCACCCGCTATCTAATCGAGCAGGGCCACCGTCGCATTGCCTGCTTGGTTAATGCGCGCCGTTCCAATACGGGTCGTAAACGTCTTGCCGGCTACGAGCGTGCACTGCGCGAGGTTGGCCTGCCTATTGACGCGCGTTTGGAGTTTGAGAGCGAGTACTACATTCCGAGCGCATATGAGGCCTCGGAGGCGGTGCTCGCAACTGACGCCACCGCCGTGTTCGCAAGCTCGGATAACATTGCGCTGGGTCTGCTCAAGCGCCTGCACGAGATGGGGAAGAGCATCCCAGGCGATATCTCGGTCGTAAGCTATGACAACTCGGCGGCCGACGTTCTCTTTGAGCCGGCGCTGACCGCGATTGAGCAGGATCCTGGTGTCCTCGCGGAGCATGCTTTTGGCTGCATGTCCAAGCGTCTTGCCGGTAGGGGCGGTAGACGTGCCGAAGAGGTCGTTCTGGAGCCGGCGCTTATCGTTAAGGACAGCGTGCTCGAGCTTACCGAATGTAGCTAAGCGTACTTGCTTGTTTGCATAGATTGCATGCGGAGTGTCCGCTATTTGCCGGCAGGCACCCCGGCCCTCGTCCGTGAACTCTTCCGCTGGGCGAGCCATAGACGCCGCGCACCGATAGGGTAAGGCGGCGGCTTGAAATTGGTGCTATATTCAGCTTGAGTTGTTTAATACTAGTACGGGAGGCTGATATGGGGCTGTTCAAGAAGAAAAACCCGCAGGATGCCTTTGATCCCGATGTGTTTACCATCACGGATACGATTTTGGACCCGCCGCGGTTTACGTTTTTGCCGGCTATCTACCAGGATGCCACGCATCGCAAGTGGGCCGTACATCAGCGCGGCGGCGAGCCGAAGATTTTTGACTATGCGGACGTGTTGCAGTGCGAAGTGGCCGAGGCGGGCGATCCGGAGGCCGAAGAAGCGGTCTCTAAACAGGAATTTGCCCAGCGTATCCTGGCAAATCCTGCCAAGGCGGCGAAAATAAACGCTGCCAAGCGTAATATGTGTCTTGGTATGGGCGTTGTTGTGGCGGTTCAGACGGGAAAAGACGAGGTTTCCAAATTAGAGATTCCCGTTATGACCGACGAAGTCAAACGCGATTCAAGTCTATATAAGTCGTATCGGAATGTCGCCGAGAAGATCAAGGCCGAATTTGATGCCATGGGAGGGCTGGCCTAATTTTGGCGGCATACGTTTCTGAATGAGGAGTCTGTGCAATGGCAGGCGAATCTTATGCAATTCCCCCCAAAGATCGTGCTGTTGAGGGAATTCTTTGGTATATCCAGCACCATCAGCTTGCCGGCGGCGATCGCTTGCCGGCCGAGCGCGTGCTGTGCGAAGAGATTGGCGTTTCGCGTACGGCGTTGCGTGCCGGTATCACGCGGCTTATCTCGTGTGGAACGCTCGAGAGCCGTCGCGGATCGGGTACGTATGTGTGTCCTCCCAAGCCGTTGAACATCTTCCAGGAAACGTATAACTTTTCCGATGCTGTACGGACTGCCGGCCTGCACCCCTCTTCTCGTCTGGTTTCCACCGGGACCATCGAGGCGGATGAGGCGCTTGCCGACAAGCTTGGGGTGGCTGTAGGCGCTCCCTTGCTCCGCATGCAGCGCGTTCGACTTATTGAGGGCGAGCCGGCGT
The DNA here is from genome assembly GCA_900548265.1 of uncultured Collinsella sp. Classification (GTDB taxonomy): domain Bacteria; phylum Actinomycetota; class Coriobacteriia; order Coriobacteriales; family Coriobacteriaceae; genus Collinsella. The sequence goes on along the minus strand of URKG01000020.1, from coordinate 2,564 downwards.
CAATCGAGACCGCTCACGTTAACCTGTCCCTGTGCCCATCGCTTCCCGAACACGATTTTGAGTGTGAGAGCCTTTACGATGTCTTGCTCAAAGAAGGTGGCGTGCGTGTTGAGCATGGACGTGAGCATATCTCCATCTCGCGTTTGAACGTCGAAGAGGCCGAGCTGCTCCAGCAAGAAGAGGGAACGCCGGTGTTCTATGAGAGCTCGATCGAATTTGATAAGGACATGCGTTTTGTGGAGCATTGCAAATCGGTGATTTTGCCCACAAAGTTCCGCTTTGCCGATAACGGCGAAGAGAACGGCATGAGGAGCGTGGCAGGTGAACAATGGCTGAAACAGTAGATGCCACCCCGGTTTATATGCGCATTCGACGCCGCATCGAGGAACGTATCGAGCGCGGTATATATCCCACGGGTTCCATGATTCCGTCCGAAAAAGACCTCGCCGAGGAATTTGGTACGACACGCTTGACCATCCGAAGCGCTGTCGATGAGCTGGTTCGGCGCGGGCAGATTCGCCGTGTTCGGGGAAAAGGTGCCTTTGTGGCGCAGAAAGTACCTGCTTTTTTTGAACGCACGGTCGGTTTCCGTGAATCGGTCCGTGCTTCGGGCGGCGAGCCGTCCGTCCGTATTCTCGCGCGTTCCAAGCGTTATGCGGGGCCATATTACGCCGACCTGTTTGGCATCGCCGAGGACGACCTGCTCTATTCCGTTCGACGCCTGAACTGCATAAACGGTAGCCCCGTATCGATTGAGACGGCGCTGATTCCCTGCCTGCTGTTCCCAACCATCGAAGATATTGACGTGTCGGTCTTCAGTTTGTACGAGACCTATGAGATGCTGGGCCGAAAGCCAGTCATGGCACAGGAAAAGCTCGATATCGAAGCGCTGGGCGCACGAGATGCCGGCCTCCTTGGACTGGAACAGGGCGATCTTGTTTTGCTTTTGGAATGCGTGAGCTATGACGCGAGCGGTCAGGCTATCGAGTATGTAAAGTCCTTCAATCGTGGCGATACGGGCGGCTACACCTATACGTACTAGCTGGTATTTTGTGAATAACGGCTGGGAAACTAACCAGTTTTGATCGTTGGGTCAGCTGTATATACAACCTTACAGGGCCCAAAATCGACCGTTCGCCGATGGGGATAAATTAATCGACAAAGAGGTACCAAAAAGCCGTAACCTGTAACTGTAATTGGTATCAAATACTAATGATTGGTTACGAGGTGAGACGATGAAGATGCTCGATTACGTTCAGCTTGCCCATGTGCGTATGGGGGAGAACCTCGAGCGTTCGTCTGAGCTGGTAGCGCAGCTCGTTGATATTTTCCAGTCCGGTTCTTTTGACGCGCTGCGCATCGTTGCTTCGGGTTCGTCGCGCCATGCCGCCGATTGCGCCCGCGATTACCTGCAGGATGCCCTGCAAATGCAGGTGTCCGTTGTGACGCCCGAGGCCTTCGTTGATTTTGAACACACCTATCCGCAGCATGCGCTCAACATCGCCGTCTCTCAGAGCGGCTATTCGACCAATACGATTGCGGCGCTCGATTACATGCGCGCGCACGATATGCCTGCGGTTGCGCTCACGGCAAATGTCGAGGCTCCCATCAAGGAACACGCTGACATCGTTCTTGACTACGGTGTGGGCGTCGAGTCGGTGGACTTTGTGACTCTGGGCGTCGAGGTGCTCGTTGAGTACCTGGTGCTCTTTGGTATTTACGGCGGTCAGGCGCGCGGAACGATTGACGCCAAGGGCGTTGCCCAGCGTCTTGACGACCTGCGCGAGGCCATCCAGGCCAATGCCGTGATGTGCAAGACCGCCGAGGCATATGTCCAAGACCACATGCTCGAGCTTTCTGAGCACACGCCCGCCATGGTCGTCGGCAACGGCCCCAACTATGGCGTTGCCGAAGAGGCGGCCCTCAAGCTGAGCGAGACCATCAAGATTCCTGCCATGCATCACGAAGGCGAGGAGTTCGTCCACGGTCCCGAGATGCAGATCGTTCCGGGCTATCTGGTGTTTATCGTCGACGATCCGCAGGGGTCGGAGCGTCTTGCGAATATCGCCGATGCGCTATCGAACGTTACGACAAAAACGGTGCTGCTCACGGCCCATCCCAAGGGTAGGGCTCACGAGGTTGCGGTGCCTCAGGTGGCTCCGCTGCTCAGCGCAATTCCCAATCTTGTGTTCTTCCAGACGATTGCGGCCATGATAGCCGAGCGTCTGAAGTCATGGGACGTGCACCCGTATCTTGATGCCGTCTCCAAGCAAATGGAGGTCAAGGCAGAGGGCTACGAAGAGTCAGTCAATGCGCTTAAGGCCAAAGCGGCCGAGTGTTACGGAATGTAAGCGGGTTTTGATGCCCGTTGGCATGGGGGATGTGGAAACAACCCCAGAAAGGAGAGACAAATGAAGGAAACCGAGAAGATCGAGATCATGCATTTCGACCAGGAGGGCTATCTCGAGGACGGCAAGGCGCTCTACGAGACCGGCAAGAAGATGACCGCGCTCGCCGACAAGGTCGCCGACGAGGGCTACGACGCCGTGTTCCTGATGGGCGTC
>URKG01000019.1 GCA_900548265.1 uncultured Collinsella sp. | reverse complement strand
CGGCGTGGCCGCCACGGTTGGATTAGACACTCACCATTGTCGGCCTAATCCGCGGCCTTTCATGCAGCAGGGGCTCTCAATGTTTTTATGTCCTGCTCATATCGTCTCTGCCGGCAGTTTGGGGCACTCCTTGCACCAGCGCTGCATCGAATGCTCGGGAAAATGCGAGCCGGTTTTTGGGCGAATAATGGGTTGCGGTTTCCGGATGGGATGGGTTGCGGAAAGTGCGACCCGGAATATTGCTCCGAAACGGGATGCCGTTTCCCCGACGCGCCTCAAACGGAAAGCGCATCCCATTTCGGAGCTCCAAAACGGGATGCGCTTTCCGCGTGGAAGAATTGTCGCAGCTGCGTTAAGCGGTGTCTCTCGTTACTCGCCCAGCACCAGCTCGGCGAGTTCGTCCTGGGTGTCCACCACGTAGTCGGCGCCGGCGGCTTCCAGCTCTGCGCGGCCGCGGAAGCCCCAGCTGACGCCCGCGCTCTTAAGGCCGGCGTTGTGGCCGGTCAGGATATCGACATTGGAATCGCCCACATAGAGCGTGGTCGCCGGATCGGCGCCCAGCTCCTCCATCACATGCAGCGTGACGGGTGCTTCGGGCTTGGGCGGAAACGCATCGACACGGCCCTGCACCAGCGCAAAGCGCTCAGAGCCAAAGTATTTCTCGATAAGCGGGGCTGCCGAGATATGATCCTTGTTGGTGAGCACGGCAAGCTGAACGCCCGCTGCGCGCAGACGGTCGAGCATCTCAATCGTGCCGGCGTAGGGAGCGGTGTGGTCCTCCTTGTGCTCGCCGTAGTAAGCCCTAAACTCGGCAAGCGTCTGCTCAAACATACGGCTGTCGCCTGCATACTCGGCGGGCATAAAGCGCTCGACCAGCTTAAGCATGCCGTTTCCCACTTTGTAGCGGTACTCGTCCACGGCAAACGTGGGCCAGCCGTGCATCTCGCAGGTGTGGTTGCCGGCGGCCGCCAGGTCCTCAATCGTGTTGAGAAGGGTGCCGTCTAAATCAAAAATCACATGGGAATAATTCGCTGCCATGGGTGCTCCTGCCGCTTGAGTTGTAAAACGCACCCCATAATACTGGGCATGCGTGCCGGGCATGTTTGGAATCTGAATATCTTTAATAGCCCTGAGCCTTTGTCGTTAGCAAATTCTCGGCAGCTGCTCTCCCACGAGCATGTCGAGGATGCGGGTCGAGCCCCAACCGGTACGTACGCGCACGGCGGGGCGGGTGCCCTCGGCAAGTGGCAGCACGCGACCGATGACGGCGGCATTCTCGCCGTAGCGGGCGGCGCGCATGGCAGCCAGCGCGGCATCGGCCTGCTCGGCCGGCACGACGGCGACCATCTTGCCCTCGTTTGCCACCTGCAGCACATCGTAGCCGAGCATCTCGCAGGCTGCCTGCACGTCGGGGCGCACGGGCACGGCATCCTCGTCGACCTCCATGGCAACATTGCTGGCCTGGGCAAACTCGTTGAGTGTGGACGCCAGGCCACCACGCGTGGGGTCGCGAAAGCAACGCGTGCCGGGCGCTGCGGCCAAAACGTCGGCAATCAGGTGGTTGAGCGGTGCGGCATCGCTTTTGATCGTGCTTGAAAACGCCAAGCCCTCGCGCTGGCTCATGATGGCGATACCGTGGTCGCCGAGTGTGCCCGACACCAGGATGGCATCGCCGGGCTGGCAGTTGGCGCCACTGAGTGCCACGCCCGCGGGTACCTCGCCCACACCGGCGGTATTGATATAGACGCCGTCGGCCCCGCCGCGCTCGACCACCTTAGTGTCGCCCGTGATTATGGACACGCCCGCTTCGTGCGCCGTTTCGGCCATCGTCTGCACAATCTGGTGGAGCTTATCCATGGGATAGCCCTCTTCGAGGATGAAGCCGCACGATAGGTAGCGCACGTTGGCGCCCGAGGTCGCGACGTCGTTGACGGTTCCGCACACGGCGAGGCGGCCGATGTTGCCACCGGGGAAGAACTGCGGCGAGACTACAAAGCTGTCGGTCGACATGGCGATGCGCCCGCTCGCGGGCAGCGTGGCGACGCCGGCGTCGTTGCCTTCGAGCAGCTCGGGCGACCCAAAGGCATCCAAAAAGACCTCATCGATGATGCGTTTCATCATCTGGCCGCCGGAGCCGTGGCCCAGCAGGACGGTGCTATCGGTAACGCTATGGGACATATCGAAAACTCCAATCGTGGGTGGTGCCGGTGTGCGGGTGTGTCCGGGCTAGTTGCGGTAGCGGTAGTACGCCGCGCAGCTGCCCTCGGAGCTCACCATGCAGGGGCCGACGGGATGTTCGGGCGTACAAGCGTGGCCGAACAGGGGGCAGTCGCTCGGCGTAATGGCCCCGCGCAGCACGTCGCCGCAGCGGCATCCGCGCGGCTCGACCGTCGCCTCAACGGGCACGTCAAAGCGAACGCGGGCATCAAAGCGCGAGAACTCGGGGCGGATGGAAAGGCCCGAGTTGGCAATCAGCCCCAATCCACGCCATGTGGTATCGCACGGCTCAAATACCTGCTCGACCAGCTGGCGCGCCACGGGATTGCCGTCGGCATTGACGCCACGACGGTAGGCGTTGTCGATTGCGGGCTGCCCCTCAACAACCATTTGGACCAGCATGCAGATACCCTGCAGGATATCGACCGGTTCAAATCCCGTGACCACGCCCGGGGTATTGAATTCGTCGACCAAAAAGCTAAAGGGCGCCAAGCCCGTGATGGTGGCGACGTGGCCCGGCAGGATAAAGCCGTCGATGGCGGTCTCGGGATCGTTGGCGATGGCGCGCAACGCCGGCGGCGTGGTCTTGTGGGCGCAATAGACCGAGAAGTTCAAAAGCCCGCGCGCTTCGGCCTCCAAGATGGCGGCGGCGATGGTGGGCGTTGTGGTCTCAAAGCCCACGCCCATAAAAATAACCGGGCGATCGGGGTTTTGCTCGGCAATGTCGAGTGCATCGAGCGGGGAGTACACAATGCGAATGTCACGCCCTGCCGCCTTTTGCGCAGCGAGCGAGGTGGATGATCCGGGCACGCGCATCATGTCGCCAAAGGTGGTGATGATGGCGCCGTCTATATTGGCGAGCGCGATTGCGTGGTCGATGTCGCGGTTGGCGGTGACGCAGACGGGGCAGCCCGGGCCGCTCAGCAGCTTGAGCCCGGCCGGCATAATGGAGCGAAAGCCATAGCGCCCGATGCTCACGGTATGCGTGCCGCAGACTTCCATAAGGTTGATGGCGCGGTCGCCGACAAGCTCGTGAATGCGCTCGATGAGCTCGCGAGCCAGCTTGGGATCGCGGAATGCCGAGAAGTCGATACCGGAGCGCGCCGGTTGTTCGGGCGCCACTAGTAAGCCTCCGCCGGGTTGGTGGCAAGCTGGTCTTCTTCGACCAGCTCGGACATGGCATTAACAAGCTCGAGCGTTTCCTGCGCTTCCTGCTCGTTGACAATCTGGATGCCAAAGCCGGCGTGCACGAGAACATAGTCGCCTACCTGCGCCGTCGGCACGAGTCTCAGCGAAACAGGGCGCTCGATGCCCATCATGTCGACGGTGGCCTTGAGGTCATCGTCGCGTTTGACTACTTTACCGGGAACGGCAAGGCACATAATGTTCCTCTTTTATACGCTTTGCGCTGGATGGGCGCTGGATAATCCATCGTTTGATGGTAGCGCTCGCGGGGGCTGCGGGCAAACGCGCTACACCTGTGAGACGGCGGCTTGCGGGTTGGCCAAACAGCCTATTGCGGTGCAACCTGTGCGAGGCGAGTGCGTGCGACTGCCGCCTGACCGTAGGCGATGCAGCCGTCGTTAACGGGCACGGTTTGGGGAACCAAGACCGTAAGGCCTGCGTCTTTAAGCTCGCGGGTGAGGAGCTGAAGCAAAAGTTGGTTCATGAACACGCCGCCCGAGAGCGCGACGGTGTCGATGCCCTCGTGCACGCAGATATCGCTGGCGATGCGCGCCGAGGAGCGCGCGACGGCGACATGGAAATCGAGTGCGAGCCTGTCGGCGGGCGCTCCGGCTTCAATTCCTCCCAAAAGTTCCTCAAAGAGCGCTTTCTGGTCCAGAACATCGGGGCCGTCCAGCCGCGATGGGTCAGATGTGGAATAGCCGGCATTGTCGTCGGGAAAATGGGTGCCTTTGCTGTCGAGCGCGCGCCAGGCGGCAGCCTCAAGCTCGATGGCGGGTTCGCCCTCGTAGGTTGCCTTGTCGCAGATGCCCAGAATTGCTGCCGCGGCATCAAAGAGACGCCCCATGCTGCTGGTACGCGGGCTGTTGATGCCGCGCTCGATCATGGTGGCTGTCACGCTGCGCGTTTGCTCGTCGAGGCTGTCCAAAAGCCGAGCGGCGCCTGGGTGCTCGAGCAGGCCGAGCTCACTGAGCAGGGCAAAGGCGTTGCGGCGGGCGTCGCGCACGGAGGCCGCCCCACCGGGGAGCGCCCAGGTGCGCAAATGCGCGGCGCGCTCAAAGCCGCCAAGGCTGGCAACAAGAAACTCGCCGCCCCAAATGGTCCCATCGGTGCCGGCGCCGGTGCCGTCAAAGGCGATGCCAAGGACGCGCGCGTCGGTTGTAAGCTGACCCGCGGCGATGGCCTCGGCCATTACGCTCGCGATATGCGCATGATGGTGCTGCACCTCGACGAGCGGCAGATTGCATTTTCGCGCCTGCTCGCGCGCCCACTGGCCCGATAGATAGCTGGGGTGTACATCGCAGGCCAAGGCGGCGGGCGCCAAATCAAAGAGATCTTCCAAGCGCGTGCGCGCGGCGTTCCAGGCATCGAAGGTCTCGCCGTTTTCGACATCGCCAATATGCTGTGACACAAAACAGGTTGCCTCACCGTTCGTCCCTTCACGCGTGAGCGCGATCGTTGCCTTTTGCTGTGGGCCGCAGGCGAGCACGCACGGCGCGACGGCGTCGAGCGTCGGCAACGTCAGCGGCTGCGGCGCATATCCGCGAGCGCGGCGCACGGGCATAACGACCCCACCGACCACGCGTACCACGGAGTCGTCGTAGCGTGAGAGAATCGCACGGTCGTTGCCGAGCAGGGCGTCGGCAATGCCGGCGGCAACGAGGTGTTCCCAAGCAAGGCCGTCATCAGTTTCGATAGGTTCCTCGCTCAGGTTTCCGCTGGTCATGACGAGTGCGTGCAAACCGCGGACTTCTGCCGCGGCAAGCAGCAGATGCTGAAGCGGCGTATAGGGGAGCATGACGCCGAGCTCGGGTAGATCGTGCGCGACGGATGGCGCGAGTGTAAGGGCGTCGGGGGAATCTCCCTCGCCAACAGCACACCGGCGCAACAGCACGATGGGGCGGATGCTGCCGGCCAGCACTCCGCGCTCGGCATCATCGACGTGGCACAGGCGTTCAGTATCGGCAAGGCTGCGCACCATAACGGCAAGCGGTTTGTTGCTGCGGCGCTTGCGACGGCGCAGCTCGACCACCGCCTGCTCATTGGCGGCGTTGCAGGCCAGATGGAATCCGCCCAGGCCCTTGATGGCGACAATACCGCCGCTGGCCAGCAGCTCGACACAGCGGTCAATAATGGCATCGCTGGTTTCGCGCGTGCTGCCGACGGCTGGAGTCGCCCCCGAGCCCCCGAGCTCCATGTCGCCCGCCGCCTCGCGCCAGGTAATATGTGGCCCGCAGTCAAAGCAGGCATCGGGCTGCGCATGAAAGCGCCGGTCAAGCGGGTCGCCATACTCTGCGGCGCACTCGGGGCACATGGGAAAGCAATCCATCGACGTGGCCGCTCGGTCATAAGGCAGCGACCGAATGATGGTAAAGCGCGGCCCGCAGTTGGTGCAGTTGATAAAGGGGTAGTGATAGCGTCGGTCGGCGGGGTCGAACAGTTCGCGCAGGCAGTCGTCACAGGTGGCGATATCGGGGGAGATGAGCGTCGTGTGCACGGTCTGATCCTGCGACGCTACGATACGAAAGGCCTGCTCATCGTCGGCATCCCAAGTGTCGGGCTTCAGGTCTGCAACAGCGACATGCTCAACGCGGGCCGCGGCAGGCGCGTGCTTCGACAGCGCGGCGACAAAGCCGTCGAGTGCCTCGACCGAAGCATGCGCCTCGATGTGCACGCCATCGCCCGCGTTGAGCACCCAGCCGCAAATGCCATGCGCCATAGCCTCGCGATACACAAATGGCCGCATGCCAACGCCCTGCACAATGCCCGTCACGTGAATATGCACATGCCGCATGCGACCCTCCTTCATTAAAACCTGTCCCTTTATGGCAGGTGCGCTGCGGGAAATCCCGTTACAGCCCCAGGCTTTGCTTGGTGGCGGCGCAGGTGAGCTCGCCGTGCTTAACGCCGCGCAGCCCCAGCAACCGGTCCGCCAGCTCGTAGACGCGTTTGCCGCGACCCTTGAGCGCAAGAATCTCCAGGCAGTTGTGGTGGTCCAGATGCACGTGCATGGTCGAGACAATCTCGTCGGTGTAGTCGTGCTGCACCTCGTCCAGACGGCGCGTCAGATCGCCGGTATGGTGGTCATAGATCATGGTGAGCGAACCGATGACCTGCTCGTCGGGCGTGCGCATCTGCTCCTTGGCGATCGAGGCGCGAATCAGATCGCGTACGGCCTCGGAACGGTTGGCCACGTCACCGCGGCGCGCGATCTGCTCGTCAAAGCGGCGCAGCAGGTCGTCGGGCGCGGTGACCGAAAAGCGGACCAGCTCGGAGCTGGAGCCGCTGCAACGGCAGCTCGCATCGTCGTCCGCACCGTAAGCGTGCGCGTGCGCGTGCTCGTGCTCGGCCACGTTACACCAGTTTCACAGAGCCGACGGAGTTATGATCTGCCTCGATGGCCTCCTCGTAGCCCTCGAGCGCATCGTGCGCCTCGTGCAGCGCAGACATGGCGGCCTCGAGCTTGGCGCCAATGCGCTCCATGTCAAAGTTCTCGGTCGCATGCAGCAGCTGATGGCTCCACTCGTGAGCGAGCTCAATGGTGTCGTCGACCTGCTTGACGCTCATGGCAAGCTGGCTCATGTTCATTCCGACGTCATGCATGGGAATCTCCTTTTGTGCGGGGCGATATGGTGGTTCAGATTCTACTACGCCCGCCTTGGGCGCCGCCGCATAAGAAAACGGGTGCGAGTCCGTCTGACTCGCACCCGTTCACTGGGGGCTGTTTGTGTCTACCATACTATCCGTGGTCGCATGCCTTGCGTTTGGCACTCCGGCGAGCGGTGCAAAACCGCTCATGGACGGCAGACAAGTAACAAGCGTATTACAGATGCTTCTCCAGCAGTGCCTGAAGTCTTGCCTTGGGTAAGGCGCCGACCGAGCGGTCGATCTCCTCGCCGTTCTTAAAGACGATCAGCGTGGGGATGCTCATGACGCCAAACTTCATGGCCAGGTCCTGGTTGTCGTCGACGTTGCACTTGGCCACGGCCAGCTTGCCGGCCAGTTCGTCGGCAACCTCGTCTACGATGGGCGAGAGCGAGCGGCAGGGGCCGCACCACGGGGCCCAAAAATCAACCAGTACGGGCAGGCTATCGTTGACGACAGCGTCGAAGTTCTCGGGGGTAATCTGCTTAATGTCAGCCATGGTGACCTCCATAATGCGACGCGGCTCGGCCGCGTAAAACTCAGTACGACCGTGCTTATACCCAGCGGCTCGCAAAGCAACCACTCGCGGGCGGCTCTTTTATATAATGGTGGGCACGCAAACGATTGGAGAGCGCATGCCCACGTCACAAAGCCAGAAAAAAGAAGCCATCGCTCAGGCGACCGAGCAGGAGCTCGCGTCGCTTGCAGACCGCGGTGTACGTATCTCGGGCAACGCGTGCTCGCCGATTGTGCTGGTCAAAGGCGATTTGGATGAAGCCGAGTGCTCGGGCGGTGAGCTGGCTGCCGGCGCGGATGGCGCCGCGTTGCGCAAGGCGCTCGGCGCTATCGGATATGCCCCCGAGGATTTTTGCGTGCTGGCAAGCGTCTCCGGCGCGGGCGACGGAGCGGTCGCGGAGGGCGAGGCCCTGACGAGCGACCTGTTCCGCGAGGCGCTGGAGACCTTGGACCCCGAGGCGGTGCTGCTGCTGGACAACAGTGCGGCCGATGTCATGCGCGAGACCTATGCCGATATGCTTGTGGCAATTGATGACTTTGACACCGCCATGCTCAAGCCCGGCCTAGTCGCCCATGTGCAGGGGCGCCGCGTGCTGGCGCTCGACGGTTTTGAGGCGGCGCTCACCGACAAGGCCGCCAAGCAGCGCATGTGGGCCTACATTAAGCAGCTGACCCCGGCGGCCGCACCGCTGTAGCGAGGCTGGCGGCAGCCCCTACATCACGGCGCGCAGCTCAAACCGGTCGCCGTTAATGCGGAACTGGCAGTTGCCGTTCATACGCTCGACGGCAAGCTTAATGCTCTTGGTGCCAAAGCCGTGCCCAGTGTGCTGAGCCACGGGCATGCCGTCGACCATGTGCGGCGCACGGCCAAACGTGTTGGAAAGCAGCAATAGAAGCTGACCGTCTTCGTAGCGAAGGTCCAGGTCGACAAACCGCTTGCCTTCGGGGGCGGCGTTCGCTGCGGCGATGGCATTGTCCAGGGCGTTCGATACCACACTGAACAGATCGACATCGCCCACGTGGACGGTTTCGGGCACGGCGGCGCGCAGGTCGGCGGTGATGCCGTGCGCGTTGATGTCCGCGGAAAGCGACGAGAGCGCAATGTTGACCGTTTCGTTGGCGCAGTAGCGACGCACGGCGGTGCGGTCGTTGGCCTCGCAGAGCGCGTCGATGCGCTCGAGCGCCTCATCGGTGTGACCCTCTTCGATCAGGGTCGCTAGACCGCGCAGGTAGTGGCGCATGTCGTGACGGAGAACCGAGAGCTCGCGTCCGGACTGGCGCCAGGCTTCGAGCTCTTTGATGGCCGCGCTGTCGCGGGTCGCGAGCATCCAGCGCTCGCGCTCGGCGATTTCCTTTGCCTCGTATTCGCGAAGGTAGACGGCAAGAAACATAAGGTAGAAGGCGCAGAGGGCGAACGCCAAAAACTCAACGGTTACCACCGAGCCCGAGTGGAAGAGCGTGGTATAGACGTTGGTGGCGTAGTCGAAGATGTAGTAGACGAGCGGCAGGATGAGCAGAATCTCCAGCTCGGTGGGGCTTTTGATTGCCAGGCGGGGGCCAATCTCGCTTGCCCAATGCAACAAGATGGCAAAGACGCCGAGCGTGGTGATGATGCGTGCCACGTAGTACGCGACTTGTGAATCGGTGGCGGCGAATGCGGCGATGCCCATCCAGTTGCTAAACTGGCAGCTCAGGTAGGCACTGGTAACGCCCAGGATGGCGAGCAGCGGACTCAGGCGATAGCGTACGCACAAGTAGACGACAAGCGGCAGATGCACGACGAGTGGATAGGCCTGTCGGGCAAGCAGCTCACCACCGACGAGGTTGGCAATCGCAAAAGCGGTGCCGGTTACGGCGCCGACCCCCACCAGCTCGAGCGAATGGCGGCGGTTGATCTCGACACCGCACAGCGCCGCCGAGGCAAAGACGCCAAAGAGCAACGTCGTCGCATGGTGGATTGCCCAAAGTACCAGTTCTGCCGAGGAAAGCATCAGCGTCTCCCGCCCTCGAACCGTACCGCAAAGTAGGCGTCTTGGAATCCCTGCTTGCAGCTGCGCGCGAGCGGTATGCACGCGCCCGAGCGCATGACGATTTCCGTGCGGTTAAAGTGGTCGATGTTGCGCAGATTGACCTGGTAGCTGCGGTGGCACTTAAAGAAGGTCGCGTTTTGGGCCAATCGGTCCTCGATGCTGCGGAACGGCTCGAGCGCCTCGATATCGCGGCCGTCGCGCAGGTGGAAGACCACGTGCTTGTTGCGGGCCTCGGCATATTCGATATCGGATAGGCGCAGGGCATGGTAGCCAAAGGACGTCTTGATGACGAGTTCGTCGGTCGCTGCCGGACGCAGGCTCGATAGCTCGTCGAGCAGTTGTGCCAAGCGCTCGTAGGTCACGGGTTTGAGCAGGTAGTCGAAGGCGCGGACCTCGTAGGACTCAAGCGCGAACTCGGGCGATGAGGTCAGAAACACCAAGCGCACGGCAGTATCGGATTGGCGCAGCTCGCGGGCGGTGTCCATGCCGTTGACGAGCGGCATGATCATGTCGAGCATGATAATGTCGGCGCGCGATGAGGCATGGCGTGCCAGCAGGTCCTCGCCGCGCGTGACGAGCGCAACATCGACTGCCGTGCCCGTCTCGGTCGACCAGCGGTCGATCATCCGGTGCAGTCTATCTAGAAAAGCGACGTCGTCGTCGCAGGCGATAATCTTGAGCATTCGGGCCCCCTTAGTAGTTCGATTTTGCCACATTGGGTTCGCGCCACCCGCGGAGGAACACCCCGTTTGCGCCCCACGGTGCGCAACTCGCGCCGAGCGGCATTGCGGTGGCGAAAGATGCCTCCTGCGCTATCGAGGGCTCGACTATCCTTAGCTTGCCAGTTCGAAAATGGACCCGCCCCAAGATTGAATCTTTATTTCAACTTTACACCTAGGTTTACAGCTGTCTTGTCAGCTGTAAACCTAGGTGTCATACTAAAGCCCCAAGATTCGCCAAAAGAGAGGGGCCTTGATGGCACAGAGCGCGAACATGGATGCATCGGAGCTTGCACGCGACATTGCGGCCGGCCTGGCATCGGCAACGACGGCAACGGAGCGCGCGGCATTGGTGCCCGCAGAGCTCGTCGAGGCCATTCAACAACTTAAAACCAAACGCGACGCGGTGATCCTGGCACACTATTACGTGGCACCCGAGGTCCAGGCTGTGGCCGATTACGTCGGCGACAGCTTCTACCTGGCAAAGCTCGCCAAGAGCCTGCCGCAGCAGACTATCGTGCTGTGCGGCGTGGAGTTTATGGGCGAGAGCGCCAAGCTGCTCAACCCCACCAAGACCGTGCTGCTGCCCGAGCCGGGCGCGGACTGCCCCATGGCGCACATGGTCAAGCGCGAGACGGTCGACGCCGCCCGCGCCGAGTACGGCGACGACCTGGCTGTCGTCTGCTACGTCAACTCGACGGTCGAGATCAAGAGCTGGAGTGATGTGTGCGTCACCAGCTCCAACGCTGTCAAGATCGTGTCCGAGCTGCCGCAGCAGCACGTCCTGTTCATTCCCGACCAAAACCTCGGTCGCTTCGTAGCCGAGCAGGTGCCGCAAAAGCACGTCCTGCTTAACAAGGGCTACTGCCCGCGCCACCACATCATCACCGTCGAGCAGATCGTCGATGCGCAGGAGGCACATCCCGACGCGCTCGTACTGGCGCACCCCGAGTGCAAGGCCGACGTGTTGGCCGAGGCCGACTACATCGGCTCCACCGCCGGCATCATCAAGTATGCCGAGGAGTCGGACGCCAGCGAGTTCATCATCGTGACGGTCCGCGGCGTGCTCTACGAGCTCGAGCGCCGCTGCCAGGGCACCGGCAAAAAGTTCTACTTCCCCGCGGTGCAGCCCACCTGCGTCAACATGGATCTCATCACGCTCGAAAAGCTCGTGCGCTGCCTGGAGACGGGAGAGGGCGAGGTGCAGATTGGCGTGTCGGACGAGGCCGCCGACCAGGCTAAGCTCACACTCGACCGCATGCTCGAGTACGCGGCGCGCTAAGCCAATATGACATGAGGGACCATCCCTTATGCCACATTACAAGGGAGAGGATTCCTGTGGAAACTAAGCAATACCCCGACATGGAGTGCGATGTCGTCATTGCCGGCTGCGGCGTGGCGGGCCTGTACGCTGCCCTCAATCTGCCGACGAGCACGCGCGTGATCATGCTCTCCAAGGGCGCGGTCGACGAGTGCGATTCGATGCTCGCGCAGGGCGGCATCTGCGTGCTGCCCGAGGGCTCGGACTACGATGCCTTCTTTGAGGACACCATGCACGCCGGCCACTACGAGAACCGCCGCGAGAGCGTAGACATCATGATCCGCTCGAGCCGCTCGGTCATCAACGACCTGCTGGCGATGGGCGTGGACTTTGAGCGCAAGGCCGATGGCGGCCTCGACTTTACCCGCGAGGGCGCGCACAGCCGCCCGCGCATCGCCTTCCATGCCGATATTACGGGCAAGGAGATCACGACCAAGCTGCTCCAGGCCGTCCGCAAGCTGGACAACGTACAGATTCTTGAGCACGTGGCCATGACTGACATCCTCACGGCCGAGCGCGATGGGGCCACGGTGTGCACTGGTGTCGTCGCTGTTGCCGTGGACGAGGGCGATTCGGTCCGTCCCGCCGACGAGCTCGCAAATGCCGCCGAGGGCGTGCATACCGGCGGGCCGTTTGAGATTCATGCTCGCCATACGCTGTGGGCGACGGGTGGTATCGGTGGCGTGTACGATCACTCCACCAACTACCCGCAGCTCACCGGCGACGCCTGCTACATCGCGCGGGAGCACGGCATTACGATGGAGCATCTGGACTATGTGCAGATTCACCCCACGGGACTGTTCTCGCCGCAGCCGGGCCGCACCTTCCTGATCAGCGAGAGCTGCCGCGGCGAGGGCGCGATTCTGCTCAACGCCGCCGGCGAGCGCTTTACCGACGAGTTGCAGCCGCGCGACGTGGTCGCCGCTGCTATTCGCGAGCAGATGAAGCAGGACGGCACCGAGCACGAGTGGCTGAGCTTTGCCCCCGTCGAGCGCGACGTGGTGGCCGGGCACTTCGCCAACATCCGCGCGCGCTGCCTTGAGGACGGTCGCGACATCCTGGATGAGCCCATCCCCGTCACGCCCACGCAGCACTACTTTATGGGCGGCGTGTGGGTCGACAAGGACGGTCGCACCTCGATGCCCGAGCTCTACGCCGCTGGCGAGACGGCCTGCAATGGCGTTCACGGCAAGAATCGCCTGGCTTCCAACAGCCTGCTCGAGTCCCTAGTCTGGGGTCGCCGTGCTGCTTGGCGTATGCGCACCGGCGAGTCGCTGGCCGTGGAACAGGCAGGCGAGCCCGCGCTCGATGGACGCCATCGCGCCTTGAGTTCCGATACCCTTGCAATCGATGATCTGGCCCGTGCCGCCGGCACGCAGGCCGTGGAGGAGTAGACCATGAATCCCATTACCATGAAACTCGTCGTCGATGATCTGATTCTGCAGGCCCTGCGCGAGGACATTACGTTTGAGGACGTGAGCACGGCGAGCGTGTGCCCCACGGCGCGTCCCGCCACGGTGGAGCTCATCGCCAAGGCCGACGGCATCATCGCGGGCCTGGACGTGTTCGCTCGCACCTTTGAGCTGCTGGATTCGCAGAGCTCGGTGCTGTTTGATGTTGCCGACGGTGACGAGGTGCACGCCGGCGACCACGTGGGCCAGGTGCGCGGCGACGCGCGCGTGCTGCTTTCGGGCGAGCGCGTGGCGCTCAACTATCTACAGCGTATGAGCGGTATCGCTACCTACACGCACAACATGGCAGCGGCGCTCGAGGGTACCAAGACCGTGCTTGTTGACACACGCAAGACCACGCCGGGCATGCGCGTCTTCGAGAAGGCCGCGGTCGAGATCGGTGGCGGCAGCAACCACCGCTACAACCTGTCGACAGCCGTCATGCTTAAGGACAACCATATCGACGCCGCCGGTGGTGTGACGCGTGCGATCGAGATGGCACGTGCCCACGCATCGTTTACCACGACGGTCGAGATTGAGTGCGAGAACTTGGGCATGGTACGCGAGGCCGTGGAGGCCGGTGCCGATATCATCATGTTCGACAACATGACCCACGACGACATGGCTGCCGCGATTGAGCTTATCGCCGGCCGCGCCAAGACCGAGTGCTCGGGTAATGTGGATGTCAGCAATATCCGCGCGCTCGCCGACCTGGGCGTTGACTTTATTAGCTCGGGGGCATTGACACACTCCGCCCCGATCCTCGACCTCTCGCTTAAGCACCTGCGTCTGCTGGACGGTAAATAATGAACGCCCGCGAGCGTCGCCGTGCCATCATGGACGTGCTCGAGGTGGCCAAGGAGCCCGTTTCGGGCAGCGCACTTGCCCGCGAGGTTGGCGTGAGCCGTCAGATCGTGGTTCAGGATATTGCCCTGCTGCGTGCCGATGGGCACGATGTCGTGGCAACCAACCGTGGTTATGTGCTGCAGGAGGCCCCCAGCAGCCCCGCCGTGCCCACGCGCTTGGTCAAGGTTCGCCACAGCGTGGAGCAGGCAGGCGATGAGCTCACGAGTATCGTCGACGCCGGCGGCGCCGTGCTCAACGTGATCGTCAATCACCGCGTGTACGGTAAGATCACGGCCGACCTGGACATTCGCAATCGTCGAGATGTTGAGCGCTACCTGCACGATATCGAGAGCGGCAAGAGCTTTCCGCTCCTAACGGTGACGAGCGGCTATCACTTCCATCGCATTGCGGCGGAGGATGAGCAAACCCTCGACGAGATCGAGGCCATGCTCAAGGAGAAGGGCTACCTTGCCGATTTAATGCCCTACGAGGATGATTTGTCCTAGTAACGAATGCAAAAGGAGGCCTCCGCGGCGATGCAGAGGCCTCCTTTTTTGTGCACGGTGTACTTTTGAGTGTGCAGGTGGGGGAGTTGTTACTCCTCGACGATCTCGGTGATCGCGCCAGCGGGGCAAGCGTCCTGGCAAGCGCCACAGGCGACGCAGGAGTCCTCGTCAGCGACGGTAGCGACGTCCTGGAGCTCCAGAACGCCAGCGGGGCAGGAGTCGACGCAAACGCCACAAGCGATGCACTCGTCGGCATCAATTACGGGATGAGCCATGGTAGTTTCCTCTCTGTTGACCGACGCTACAGGCGATGCGCGCCGGTTTGATTCGGGCAAAAACATACCACGGGAGCGACCGTTTGCAATACCCTCTGGCCGGCATCTTCATACCGTTCGCCGAGTATGCCAAGGTTTACTAAAAAACGCGCAGGTGGGGCTGTTGAGCTGCGCAAATGTTAGCTAAAGGTGACTTGAAATATTGAGCAATTGAGCGTACTTGCGGAAAGCGCAACCCAGAATTGGCGTTCAAACCGGGACGAGCTTTCCGCAAGGCGGCCCTAGGCACCCCCGGACGCAAACCTCAGCCATCTCTACATAGATCTCGATAGATGTGCCGAGAACTCAATCAGCGTATCTACCTGCGCATTTAAGAACCTAAACTCTCGGCAATAAGAAATCTTATATGAATTGACTTAGATTTTGTATATTCCGGCCCATAAGGGGATACACTACATCCTGAAAGACAAGCCGAAGCGCCGCGTGACAGACCGTCGAGGCGGCGCGAACGCACAAGAGAGAGGGAATTTCTAATGAGTAAGATTCTTGGTATCGACCTTGGTACTACTAACTCCGCTATGGCCGTCCTCGAGGGCGGTTCTCCGACCATCATCGTGAACGCCGAGGGCGACCGCACCACCCCGTCCGTTGTTGGCTTCCGTGCTGACGGCGACCGCGTCGTGGGTAAGGCCGCTAAGAACCAGGCCGTCACCAACCCCAAGAACACCGTGTTCTCCATCAAGCGCTTCATGGGCCGCAAGTACTCCGAGTGCACCTCCGAGATTAAGACCGTGCCGTACGAGGTCAAGGAGGGCCAGGGCGGCCGTGCCGTTGTCGACATCGAGGGCAAGGATTACACCGCCGAGCAGGTGAGCGCCATGACGCTCGCAAAGATGAAGGCCGACGCCGAGAAGTATCTGGGCGAGACCGTCACCGACGCCGTCATCACCGTCCCGGCCTACTTCAACGACGCTCAGCGTCAGGCCACCAAGGATGCCGGTAAGATCGCCGGCCTCAACGTCAAGCGTATCGTCAACGAGCCGACCGCTGCTGCCCTGGCCTATGGCCTGGATAAGCAGGGCACCGATCAGCGCATCCTGGTCTTCGACCTGGGCGGCGGCACCTTCGACGTCTCCATCCTCGACCTCGCCGACGGCGTGTTTGAGGTTCTGTCCACCTCCGGCGACAACCACCTGGGCGGCGACGACTGGGATCAGCGCGTCATCGACTGGATGGCCGACAAGTTCCAGCAGGAGAACGGCGTCGATCTGCGTCAGGACCCCATGGCCCTGCAGCGTCTGAAGGAGGCTGCCGAGAACGCCAAGAAGGAGCTCTCCGCCGCCCAGCAGACCACCATCAACCTGCCGTTCATTACCATGAACCAGTCCGGCCCGCTGCACCTCAACTACACGCTGACCCGCGCCGAGTTCGAGAAGATCACCCGCGACCTGCTCGAGCGCTGCAAGCAGCCTGTCACCAACGCCCTGCGCGACGCCAAGCTTAAGCTCTCCGATCTGACCGAGGTCATCCTCGTCGGCGGCTCCACCCGTATGCCCGCCGTCCAGGAGCTCGTCAAGACCATGACCGGCAAGCAGCCCAACATGTCCGTGAACCCCGATGAGGTCGTTGCCGACGGCGCTGCCGTCCAGGGCGGCGTGCTCACCGGCGACGTCGAGGGCATCCTGCTGCTCGACGTTACCCCGCTGTCGCTGGGCGTCGAGACCATGGGCGGCATCATGACCAAGATGATCGACCGCAACACCACGATCCCGACCTCCAAGACCGAGGTCTACTCCACCGCTGCCGACAACCAGACCAGCGTCGAGATCAACGTGCTCCAGGGCGAGCGCGAGCTTGCCCGCGACAACAAGTCGCTCGGTAAGTTCCAGCTGACCGGCATCCCGGCTGCCCGCCGCGGCGTGCCGCAGATCGAGGTTACCTTCGACATCGACGCCAACGGCATCGTCAAGGTCTCCGCTAAGGACAAGGGCACCGGCAAGGAGCAGCAGATCACCATCTCCGGCTCCACCGCTCTGTCCGACGACGAAGTCGATCGTATGGTCAAGGACGCCGAGGCTCATGCCGAGGAGGACAAGAAGCAGAAGGAAGAGGTCGAGGTCCGCAACCAGACCGATAGCCTGTGCTACTCCACCGAGCAGACCCTCAACGAGCTGGGCGACAAGGTTTCCGCCGACGTGAAGTCCAAGGCCGAGGCCGCTATCGCCGACGCCAAGAAGGCACTCGAGGGCTCTGACGTCGAGGCCATCAAGGCCGCTGGCGAGTCCCTGCAGTCCGTGGCCTACGAGCTGGCTCAGGTTGTCTACGCCGACGCTCAGCAGCAGACTGACGGTGCCGCCGGTGCCCAGCCTGCCGACGATGACGTTGTCGACGCCGACTACGAGGTTGTGGACGACGAGGACAAGTAATCATGTCCGCCCGTAAAGCTCGCACGGAGGCGGCTGCCGCTGGCGCCGCCCCCGTTGACTCTGAGGAGAAGGACGTGAAGATTCCCGTAGAGGCCGTCGACGATACCGAGGCCAACGAGGCCGAGGCCGCCGAGGCTGCCGAGAACCAGGTAGAGGATTCCAACAAGGAGGCGACGATGACCGAGGACGAGATGGTGGAAGCTGCTATCCGCGCCGGTGAGGAAGCCGCCGACAACGACTTTAAGCTCAAGTTCGAACAGGCCCAAAAGGAGCTTGCCGACGTGCGCAATGAGCTCGATGCTGCGGCAGAGGCTCAGAAGGCCGCCGAGGACAAGGCAAAGGACGCCACCGAGCGCACCGCCCGTCTACAGGCCGACTGGGAGAACTTCCGTCGCCGCACCGCCAACGAGCGCATCGCCGAGCGCGAGCGCGCGACCGAGAAGCTCGTCACTGCGCTGCTGCCGGTGGTTGACGATATCGAGCGTGCAATCGACCATGCCCGTAGCCAGGAGCTTTCCGACGATTTTAAGCAGTTCGTCGATGGCGTTGACGCGGTGCATGCCAAGCTGCTCGATGTGTTTGCGCACGAGGGCGTTGAGCCCATCGACCCCAAGGGCGAGGCGTTCGATCCGCTCGAGCACCAGGCCGTGGGGCGTGTCGAGGACGCATCGCAGTACGACGAGACCGTCAACGACGTGTACCAGAAGGGCTACCGCATGGCGGACCGCATCCTGCGCTCCGCGATGGTGACGGTGACCTACGGTGGCGAGAAGCGCCCCGCACCGGAGCCCGAAGCGGCGCCCGAGGATGCCGCGGCCGATACGGCCGAGAGCACCGAGGAGTAATTGAGAAGGGCCCCGGGGCAACACCCGGGGCCCTTTCTGGCCTAGTGCCATATGAAAGCATGAGCCGTCGTCAGCAGTGACGGCGGACGTAACAGGAGAGGAGCTACGATGGCTGCAGGCAAAACCTTCTATGACATCCTGGGCGTATCCAAGAGCGCCTCCGACAAAGAGATCAAGAGCGCGTTTCGCAAGCTCGCGCAAAAATATCACCCCGATGCCGGCGGCGACGAGGCCAAGTTTAAGGAGATTAGCGAGGCCTACGAGACGCTTTCGGACGAGAAGAAGCGCAAAGAGTACGACCAGATGCTCATGTTCGGCGGCATGCCGGGCGCGGGCGGCGCGTATAGCGGTGGCTACGGCGCCGGTGCCGGCGCGAGCGGCTGGGGCGACATCTTCGACAGCATCTTTAGCGGTAACGGAGCCTGGGGCAGCGATTGGGGCTCGGGTTTTGCCGGGACCGCGGGCGCTGCCGGTGCGGGCGCGGGCCGCAACCGCGCGCGCAAGGGCGGCGACCTGTCGCTGACCGTCGATGTGACGGCCGAGGACGCGTTTCGCGGCGTGACGCACAAGGTCACCTACCGCATTCCCTCGACGGGCGAGCAGCAGACCATCACGGTCTCGGTGCCTGCGGGCGCGGTCGACGGCGGCAAATTGCGTTACAAGCGCCGTGGCGAGTACGGCGTTGCCGGCGGCGAGCGCGGCGACCTGGTCGTGACCACGCATGTGGAGGAGCATCCGCTGTTTAAGCGTAAAGGTGCCGACGTGACCATGGAGGTGCCGATCTCGGTCTATGAGGCGGCGCTCGGCTGCACGGTGGACGTGCCCACGCCCGGCGGCGCGACGGTTCGTCTGAAGGTGCCCGCTGGCACCCAGACGGGCAAGAAGTTCCGCTTTAAGGAGATGGGTGCGCCCGACGTTAAGCATCGCGGCCGCACGGGTGCGCTGCTCGTCGAGATCAAGGTGCAGGTCCCCACGAACCTGTCCGACGACGAGCGCGATGCCATGACCAGGCTGCGCGAGGCCGACACGCGCGATTATCGCGAGAAGGTCAACCGTTACAAGGCGACGTTCTAGGGCGGTCGTGGCGCGCGCCCGCGCCCGCGGGCTTATGATGGACGATAACGAGACGGAAAGGGGTCAGGTAGCATGGCCGAGGACAATAGGAACAAACCGCTGTACATGATCAGCGTGGCGGCCGAGCTGACCGGCATGCATCCGCAGACTCTGCGCGTCTACGAGTCCAAGGGCCTGGTGAACCCCCAGCGCTCGGGCGGTAACACGCGCCTGTACTCGCGTGCCGATATTGAGCGTCTGGAGCTCATCAACCAACTGACCGACGAGGGCATCAACCTCGCCGGCGTGGTGCGCATCCTCGATATGAAGGAGCGTGCCGAGGAGCGCGATCGCGAGAACGAGAAGCTCCGCGCCCGCGTGCGCCAGCTCGAGGACGAGCTGCACGAGTACAAGATGCAAAAGAAGATCACCGCCCTGGCCCCGCGCGACGGCTCAGTCAACCCCGAGCAAGTCATGCGCAAGCTTTTGGGCGCCGGCGGAGATTTGTAGTTACGCGGTTTTGCCAAACCGCGTAACGGCTCGACGCTGCGTGCCGCCCAGAGCGACAATTTGTCATTCAAAAGGCAAGGCATGACCAGAAGGTCTATGCCTCGCCTTTTTCATGCCAACTTGTTCGCTCTGGACGTCGCTCGCTGTCCGTCCTCTACCTGCGGCGTTGCCTCGCTCCGGCGGTAGTCATTGGGGACGTTCTTGTTTGACTAGTCGTTTAAGAACGTCCCCAATGACTACCTTGCACTAAATCTGCCAGCCCTCGCCCGGCTCGTCCTTTACTTTACCGAGATAAAGTGAACGTGTAGATTCGCAACCCACTCGCAACCGTTCTATGGCACGATATTGAACGAATGTATGCTATGCGCCCGAGCCTTTCGGGCAGAGTGGGAGACAGTATGGTTAAGCTGTACGAGGACGGCATCTACCTGCGCGGCGGCAGCGAGATTGTGCCTGCGGCCGAGGCTGCCGAGCACGGTATTACGCAGACACCCGAGGATGCCAAGCGTGGCACCATCGCGTATTCGATCCTCCAGGCACACAATACGTCCGGAGATCCCGAGGCGCTCAAGATTCGCTTCGATGCCATGGCGAGCCACGACATCACCTTCGTCGGCATCATCCAGACGGCACGCGCCTCGGGCATGGAGCAGTTCCCGCTGCCCTACGTGCTCACCAACTGCCATAACTCGCTGTGCGCCGTGGGCGGCACCATCAACGAGGACGACCACGTCTTTGGCCTTTCAGCGGCCAAGAAGTACGGCGGCATCTTCGTCCCGCCGCACATCGCCGTCATCCATTCCTTTATGCGTGAGAACTTCGCCGGTTGCGGCAAGATGATCTTGGGCTCCGACTCGCACACCCGCTACGGCGCCTTGGGCACCATGGCCGTGGGTGAGGGCGGCGGCGAGTTGGCCAAGCAGCTGCTGCGTGACACCTACGACGTCGCCTATCCCGGCGTTGTCGCCATCTACCTCACGGGCGCCCCGCGCCCCGGCGTCGGCCCGCACGACGTGGCGCTCGCCATCATCCGCGCCGTCTTTGCCAAGGGCTACGTCAAGAACAAGGTCATGGAGTTTGTGGGCCCCGGCATCGCGAGCATGACGACCGACTACCGTAACGGCGTCGATGTCATGACCACCGAGACCACCTGCCTGTCGAGCATCTGGGCCACCGACGAGGACACGCACACGTTTCTGACCATGCACGGCCGCGGCGACGACTACCGCGAGCTCAAGCCCGCCGATGTTGCCTACTACGACGGCTGCGTCGAGGTCGATCTGTCGAGCATCAAGCCCATGATCGCGCTGCCGTTCCATCCTTCCAACGGCTTCGAGATTGACGAGCTCAACGAGAACCTCGAGGACATCCTGCACGAGGTGGAGCTCGAGGCCGCCAAGATCGGCGAGGGCAAGACGCACTTTAGCCTGCTCGACAAGATCGTCGACGGCAAGCTGCACGTGCAGCAGGGCGTTATCGCCGGCTGCTCGGGCGGTAACTACGACTCCGTGGTTCAGGCCGCCCGCGTGCTCAAGGGCGCCAACACCGGCTGCGGCGAGTTCTCGCTGTCGGTCTACCCCACGAGCCAGCCCGTGGCACTCGAGCTTACACGCCGCGGCTACATCTACGACCTTATGGAGGCCGGCGCGATCGTGCGCACGGCATTCTGCGGCCCGTGCTTCGGCGCCGGCGACACACCCGCCAACAACGGCCTGTCCATCCGCCACACCACGCGCAACTTCCCCAACCGCGAGGGTTCCAAGCCGGGCAATGGCCAGCTGAGCGCCGTGGCCCTGATGGACGCTCGCTCCATTGCGGCGACGGCTGCCAACGGCGGCGTCCTGACGCCGGCGACCGATCTGCCCGAGGAGACTTGGGACGAGGCCTGCGAGTACACCTTTGACGACGCGCCGTACAAAAAGCGCGTGTACTGGGGCTTTGGCAAGGCGGAGCCTGCCGACGAGCTGGTCGAAGGCCCCAACATCAAGCCGTGGCCCGCGATGGAACCTCTCAGCGACGATATCCTGCTCAAGGTGTGCTCCAAGATCATGGACCCGGTCACCACGACTGACGAGCTCATTCCCTCGGGTGAGACGAGTTCCTTCCGCTCCAACCCGCTGGGCCTGGCCGAGTTTACTCTCAGCCGCCGCGATCCGGCCTACGTGGGTCGTTCCAAGGAGGTTGACGCGGTGGAAAAGCGTCGCGTGGCCGGCGAGGCCGCGGGTGACCTGGCGGCGCTTGATGCCGAGCTTGCGGGCGTGTTTGAGGCACTGGCCGGCGCGGGTGTCGCTGCCGACGCCAAGGCGACCGAGTACGGCTCCATGCTCTATGCCAAGAAGCCCGGTGACGGTTCTGCCCGCGAGCAGGCCGCGAGCTGCCAGCGCGTGATTGGCGGCCTGGCCAACATCGTCCACGAGTATGCCACCAAGCGCTATCGCTCCAACGTGATGAACTGGGGCATGGTGCCCTTCCAGATGGAGGCCGAGCCTAACTTTGAGGTGGGCGACTACGTCTTTGTGCCGGGTATCCGTGCCGCGCTCGATGGCGACCTGAAGGACATCGCCGCCTACGTAGTGCGCGCCGACGGTGCGGTCGAGCAGATTGAGCTTTACATTGCCGACATGACGGCCGAGGAGCGTGCCATCGTCAGGGCCGGCTGCCTGATCAACTACAACAAGTTCAAGGCCGCTGCCGAGTAACTCTGCTGTACGCCCCTGCCACACCTTTCCCTCGTGCTCACGCGCTTCGCGAGGGTCGCCCGAGGGAAAGGTATGGCCGGGGCTACCGCGACGTTCTCGTTGGGTCTTGAGGGACGCTAATAAATAGACTTGCTTGATGCTGCCTCTGTTAATGGGGCGGCTTCTTTTTGTCGAAAACCACCACGAAGGGGACAGGCACCTTTGTGGCGGTCCCGTTTGTCTCGACCTGTAACATCTGGGCCCCTATTTGACGAGCGGTTGTTACAGATTGAGACAAACGATCGCCGCTGATCATTTCATCTCAATCTGTAACATCTAAGATCGAAAAGAGCCGCTAGATGTTACAGATCGAGACAGTCGAGTGCCAGAGTCGAAAACCACCACAAAGGGGCCTGTCCCTTTCGTGGTGGTGGGGGGGCGAGCTCGATGCTGCCGTGCTCGTTGAACGACATTCTAATGAGCGTCCCTACAGGATTTCATCCGGGCTGGCGGGTTTGGTTGTTTTGGGGATGCCGAGTTTGGATGACGCGAAATCGTCAACATTGTCCTTAATTCCGTCTTTGGTGTAGACAGTGACCATATAGGTGCTGTGTCCGAATTCGCCCTTGTCGCGTGTTGCCCAGGCATCCCAGTAGGCGGCCCCGTTTCGCCCTTTGATTTTTTCGACACGGCGGAGTTCTGTTCGCTTTAATTTCCGGTTGCTATAGATGGTTCGACCGGCTTCCGCGGTGAGCCCGCACTGTCCAAGCAGCTTGTCGAGGACTTGGTTCATGTGGCGCTCATCGGTGTTTGGTGCGTAGTCGTAGGCGAGGGTGATGGAGTCGAGTGGCTGGTCGTCGATCAGATAGTTTAGCGCCTGAGGTTCAAGGCAGAAATAGGGGGAGCATCCGTCGACCTTGCCGAGCAACGGTAACTTGGACTGCCAACTTCCGGTGGGAATTGCATATTCGTAGAACACGCCACGGCAGACAAAGGAGAGCGAGGTGGCACGCGAGCCGGCGTCGATCATCCCGCAAAGATCGAAGGGCGAGGCGATACCAAAAGAAAAGGGCGTGATGACGATAAGGAAGAGCATCACGATGGGTATGGCGAGAATGGCGATGACGTTGCGGCCGGTGGAATGAGACGGCTTCATATGCGCTCCTCGAGACAAAGATCTGTTGAGGATAGGCAGAAATGGATATGTTCAGAGAACAATTCAAGTTTAATCTCATGGCGCGAGATGGTCGACCGTTAGCGTCGAAAACCACCACAAAGGTGCCTGTCCCCTTTGTGGTGGTGAGGAGCGCGCGGCTTCTTTTGGTAATAGTGTTAGCTGGCGGTATCATTAGTGCAGGTGGCGAAGGTTTGCATTGTGGGGTGTTTTGCCGTGAGCCGTTCTGCCCGTATTGGATTGATTGTCTTGGCGCTTGCGATCGCTGTGGTTGGCGCGGGCGCTGTCGGTATGGCATTTCTACCTGCTGTGGTGACGGAGCCGTTGGTCAAGCCTGTGGCTCAATCTGTCGAACTTCTGACCGGCGACGACAAGCCCGAGACCATTACCGTTGATTTTGATGAGCAGCCGGCTGTGCTGGGTATTAGCAATTATCCGAGTATTCAGCTTGGGGCCATGCGCTATACCACGGATACAAGCCTGATCGATAGGGCGTCCGAGCTACTCAAGGGCAAAACATTTAAGCGTTGGTACGGATATGCGTCCTATCGGGCAAAAGCGAACGACATGGTTGGCGGATGCCACTCTTCCATCGAGCTGGACACTGCAAACGGCGCAAAGTTATGTGATGTCTCGTACGATCCGGGTTACGAGGGCAATGAGGGTCCGGGTATTTACATCATGGCCGGCGATGCAGCCTATGTCATGGAGGGCGACCAGGCCGAGCTCAACGATTTTATGGGTCAGTGTATCCAAGATGCCTATGAACAGACCTGCTTGCCCGACCCGCAGACTGCACGCGATAGTGGGTCTGCCCGTATATGGCTCTTCGAGGATGAGATGCCCTGGAGCGGCGAATCGGGAAGCACGGGTTCGGCAAGTAAATAGAGACTGCAACCACCACAAAGGTGCCTGTCCCCTTTGTGGTGGTTTGTATGTCGTGGGAACACTCAGAAAATCTTATATATAGAGACTTAGATTTGTGTATAAGATCGCGCAAAGCTGGCAACAATACTTCTCGAACAACGTGAAGCCGCCCCGTAGGGCGGCCGCCCCAAGAGAGGTGATTCCATGAGAATCGATAAGCTAGCAATGACGTCGCGCGAGGCGTTGCAGACCGCCATGAGCACGGCTGCCGATGCACAGGCCGGCGCTGTGGAGCCGATTCACCTGCTGTCCGCCCTGCTCGGTGCCGGCGAGCGCAATATCTCCGTGATCATAGAGCGCATCGGTGCCGACCCGGCTCAGCTCGCGCGCTCCACACAGGATGCCATCGACCACGCGCCCAAGGTTTCGGGCGAGGGTCAGCAGATGGGCCTGTCCAACGAGCTCGTCCGCGTCATCGAAAAGGCCGAGAAGAAGGCCACCAAGATGGGCGACAGCTTTGTAGTGACCGAGCATCTACTGATGGCACTTGCCGAGGACAAGGGCGAGGCGGGCCGCGTGCTGCGCGACGCAGGCGTCACCAAGGAGCGCATCGAGCAAGTCTACGAGGAACTGCGCGGCGATGACCGCGTGACGTCTGCCGAGGATAAGACGCAGTTTGAGGCGCTGGAGCAGTACGGTCGCAACATCTGCGACCTCGCTCGCGCCGGCAAACTCGACCCGGTCATCGGCCGTACCGATGAGATTCGCCGCACCATCCAGGTCCTGTCCCGTCGCACCAAGAACAACCCCGTGCTCATCGGTGAGCCGGGCGTCGGCAAGACGGCCATCGTCGAGGGCATCGCCCAGCGTATCGTGGCCGGCGACGTACCGAGCACCCTGCGCGACCGCGACCTGATCGAGCTCGACATGAGCGCGCTGGTCGCCGGCGCCAA
The DNA here is from genome assembly GCA_900548265.1 of uncultured Collinsella sp. Lineage (GTDB taxonomy): Bacteria > Actinomycetota > Coriobacteriia > Coriobacteriales > Coriobacteriaceae > Collinsella. The sequence goes on along the minus strand of URKG01000019.1, from coordinate 14,825 downwards.
GTACCGCGGCGAGTTCGAGGACCGCTTGAAGGCCGTGCTCAAGGAGGTACAGAAGTCCGAGGGCAAGGTCATCTTGTTCATCGATGAGCTCCATACCATCGTGGGCGCGGGTGCAACCGAGGGCTCCATGGACGCCGGCAACATCCTCAAGCCTGCGCTTGCCCGTGGCGACTTGCACGCGATTGGCGCGACTACGCTCGACGAATACCGCAAGTACATCGAGAAGGACGCGGCGCTCGCGCGTCGTTTCCAGACTGTGATGGTCTCCGAGCCTACCGTCGAGGACACCATCTCGATCCTTCGTGGCCTCAAGGAGAAGTACGAGATCTTCCACGGCGTGCATATCACCGATAGCGCGCTCGTGGCGGCTGCCGACCTCTCCGATCGCTACATCGCCGACCGCTTCCTGCCCGACAAGGCCATCGACTTGGTCGATGAGGCCGCAAGCCGTTTGCGCATGGAGCTCGACAGCATGCCGGTCGAGATTGACGCCACCACGCGTCAGCTCACCCAGCTGCAGATCGAGGAGCAGGCGCTCATGAAGGAGACCGACGACGCCTCCAAGGAGCGTCTGGAGGCCCTGCGCCAAGAGATTGCCGAGGTCCAGGAAAAGCTCAACGTGCAAAAGGCCGGCTGGCTCAACCAAAAGAACGCCATCGACCACGTGCAGGAGCTCAAGGGCCAGCTCGACGAGGCCAAGAGCGAAGAGGAGCGCGCGACGCGCAACGGCGACCTGGGCCGTGCGTCCGAGCTGCGCTTCTCCGTGATTCCGGGCCTGCAGCAGCAGATTCAGGATTCCGAGGCCGCGCTCGAGGCACAAAAGCAGCAGGACGGCGAGGGCCTCAACGAACAGGTGACCTCCGATGAGATCGCCGAGGTCGTGAGCGCCTGGACCGGCGTGCCCGTGTCCAAGATGATGCAGGGCGAGCTCGACAAGTTGAAGGGCCTGGAGGGCGAGCTGCATAAGCGCGTCATCGGCCAGGACGAGGCCGTCTCCGCCGTCGCCGCAGCTGTGCGCCGCAGCCGTGCGGGCCTCTCCGATCCGGACAAGCCCATCGGCAGCTTCTTCTTCCTGGGCCCCACCGGCGTGGGTAAGACCGAGCTCGCCAAGGCTCTAGCCGAGTGCCTGTTCGATGACGAGCGCGCACTCGTGCGTATCGACATGTCCGAGTACATGGAGAAGTTCAGCGTCCAGCGTCTGATCGGTGCGCCCCCGGGATACGTGGGTTACGACGAGGGCGGCCAGCTCACCGAGGCCGTGCGCCGTCGTCCGTACTCCGTGATCTTGCTCGACGAGATGGAGAAGGCCCATCCGGATGTCTTTAACGTGCTGCTGCAGGTACTTGATGACGGTCGTCTGACCGATGGCCAGGGTCGCCAGGTGTCCTTCAAGAACACGATTATCATCATGACGTCCAACGTGGGCTCCAAGGCCATCGCCGATCTGTCCGGCAAGGACGAGGAGGAGATGCGCCATCAGGTCGACGCCGCCATGGCTCAGACCTTCCGCCCCGAGTTCCTCAACCGTATCGACGATATCGTGGTGTTCCATCCGCTTGGCATGGCGCAGATCGAGAAGATCGTCGACATCCAGCTCGCCGACGTCCGCGCGCGTCTGGCCAAGGAGCGCATGACGCTTGGCATCACCCCGGCGGCCAAGCAGATGCTCGCCGTGGGCGGCCTGGACCCCGTGTTCGGTGCCCGTCCGCTCAAGCGTCTGGTCCAGCGCGAGGTCGTGGACGCCATCGCGGCCGCCATCATCGACGGCACGGTGCGCGAGGGCGATCAGGTGACGGTCGATGTCGACAAGGACGGCGGCTTTACCGTCGTGTGCGACAACACGCCGGCGGCCACCTACGAGGTTCCCGACGCCGAGTAGATTTTGGGCCATGCCTTAAAATCTGTCAGTCGTCTCTAAACGCCAAGGGCGGCGGATCCAATTGGGTCCGCCGCCCTTTTTCGTGCGACAATCGATGATGTTGAACACGATTGCATGGCAAGGAGATATGCAGATGAAAGACGAGATCAAGACAAGCGCGCCGGCGACCGATGCCGCACCCGCCGCGCCCAAGCCTGCGCCCAAGCCGGCGCCCAAGCCGCGCGACCCCTACATCCGTGCCGAGAACGAGGACGACGACGGCTACGATCCCTACAGCGATCGCCGCCCCGAGCGCGAGCCGATGTTCGAAGCCGATCCGTGGCGCTGAGTGCCACCCAAAAGGCCACCAATAAGTTGCGGTGAAATAGGGACTGTTTTGCGGTTTGACCAGCAAAAACAGTCCCTATTTCACCGCAACTGCGTTAGGGATTTTTCTGCAGGGGGAGGGTAGTCAAAAAAGCCCCGTCCCAAATTGACTGCTCGGGGAGTCGCATTCGAGCTCGGTTGTCCTCTTAGCCACTCGATATCCTTCGGAGCAATAACGGTGATAAAACTTGCTTAAGTGCTAATCAAACTACACACAATCTTGCTCTCTAACTAATCAAGAATCAGTATAATTTTGATTAGCTAGAGAGCAAGATTGGAGAATCATGGCATTCAACGACTTGATCGCCCAGAAAATAAAGGACTTTGAACAGCAGGGGGTTCCGCAGGTCTTTGAGCGAGACCTTGATCTAGGAAACCCACAGGAGCCAAAGCGCGACAACATCGTAAATGTGATTGTGGGGGCCCGCCGTTGTGGAAAGACGTATCGCCTGTATCAGGAGATGTGGCGGCTTCAGAACCGGGGCGTCGAGCTTGACCGGATGCTTTACTTCAATTTTGAGGATGAGCGCTTGCGCCCGTATGAGCCATCGCTGCTGGCGGACGTGCTCGACACGTTCTATGCGCTGTATCCTGTTGCTCGAACCGAGGGCGCTTACATTTTCTTTGACGAGATCCAGGAAATTCCCGAATGGGGTGCGTTTCTGCGGCGTGTAGTCGATACGGAGAAAGCGACCGTCTATGTGACGGGATCTTCTTCTAAGATGCTGTCCTCAGAACTTAAGAGCGAGTTCAGGGGTCGTTCTCTTGTGCGAGAGCTTTTTCCGTTGAGTTTTTCGGAATACGTTCGATATAAGACGGGGAGCGTTCTCGAGTCAGATGCGACCTTTTCCCCGAGCGATGCAGCGCTGCTTCGACATCATCTGATCGGGTATCTTGAACGAGGGGGATTCATCGCGACACTTGAGCAGACGCCTGCAGACGCGATTCAGCTGCTACAGGAATATGCTTCGCGAACGGTCGCCATGGACGTCGTTGAACGTTACGACGTCAAGAACCCTCGCCTGGCATCGCTGTTCTTGACGCGGTGTATGGCATCTTCGGGACGAGAGCTGTCAGTGAACAAAGTGTACAACGAGTTCAAGAGCAGACAGATACCCGTCAGTCGTAATTCGCTCAGCGACTTACTTGAGTATTATGAGGACGCCTACCTGTTATTTTCTGTGCCGGAGTTCACGCGTTCACTGGCAAATAACATGCGGTCTGCGTCTAAGGTCTACGCTGTCGACCCTGCGATGTTTGGAGCATTCTCTCCCGCATCGGCATTGGACCAGGGCCAGAGGCTCGAGACCGCAGTGTTCAATGCGCTAAGAAGAAGGACTCCCGCGGTGAGGACCGGCTCGGTCTGCCGCCTGCTAATCAAAGAGAAGAGCAAAAGCCGTGAGGTGGACTTTGTGGCTGGGGATGCGCTTCTCATGCGGGCTTATAGCCTGATTCAGGTGAGTGCGGATATGGCAAGTGAGAAAACGCGCGAGCGCGAAATCGCCGCGCTTGATGCCTCGATGGCCCAGTTTGATCTTGGCGAGTCGGCAATCGTTACCATGGATGAACAGACCGATATTCCATGCGAGCACGGTGTGGTACACGTTATGCCCGCATGGAAGTGGCTCCTTGCCTAATCATCTATGGGCCTGTGGGGTCAGGACCTCCTGGCTCCTTCATCACGGTTGGGGAGCACCTTGCTGCGCCAGACTAGTCCTGGGCTTTGATACTCGGCAGCAGGATCTGCGCGAGGTAGTCGGTTTCGAGCTTAGTGGCACCATCGGCCTTGCCGTCTTTACCCACCAGGTCGTTCTTGATCTGGCTATACGTATAGCGGTTGCCGGTCGTAAGCTCGACAAGCTCAATGGCCGTGTCCATGGGGTAGGTCGACACGGGGTCTTGCGTGCGCCCGTTGATGGTCTGGGGCACCACGTACGGATAGACGGGGCCGCTGGCGTAGACGGTGTAGCCGTTGCCGAGGTTTGCCGCACCCAAAACCGCATCGCCCTCATCGGGCGTAAAGCTCTCGCCGTCGCGCACCGTGACAAGCGTCACAAGCGGCGTGTTCGTGTCGCCGGCAAGATAGATGCACAGCGTGCTGCCGTTTTGCCAAGTCGCGACTTTACCGTACCACTCAACGGGAATATCGAGCTGATACAGGTCCGTTGACTTATGTCGAGCATCGGCGTCGCGGGTCGCCTGTGCCTCGCGGGAGCTCACGGCGTTGACGGCGGCATCACGGCGCGCGGTTGCCGCCTGCTGGAGCACCTTTGCGACCGCGGCGGAGTTCACCCCGCCTTCCTCGGCATACTTGGCGGCGGCATCGATCTGGTCGTCAGTCACCGTGTCGGCCGAAGGCACCTTGAGCTTAAAGGTGGCCTGGGCACTCAAATCCTGCCCATCGCTCTTAATGGTGACCTGCGCCTTGGTGGTCGGCACGGTGTAAATGGTACCGTCGGCTGCGATGGGGGACCCAGCGATGGAGAGCGTATAGTCGCCGGGCAGCAGCTTAATGCCACGACCATGCTCGTCAACGTAGAGTGTTTCGCTCACGGAAGAACCGTCGGAATCCTGCCCGCTCACCTGTACGGGAATCTTGGAGCCGGTTGAGCAGTCGAGGTCCGCGGCATGCACGCCAATCTGCACCGACATCATCGTGTGCGCGCTGGCGGCGACAGCGGCAGCCTGCTCTTGCTGATATCCGTTCCAGGCGGCATAGCCTGCGCCGCCGGCGACGAGCGCGACGGCCACAACGCCGGCAGCCATCAGGTTGCGGCGCTTGGGCGACATCTTGCGATGACGAACCTCGGCTTCGCGTGCCGAAGGAACGGACGGTAGGGGAATATCGCCCATGGCGATGGTCTCGTCCACGGCAGGCGCGGAGCCCAGGCCGGGAAGCTCGCGGGTCAGCGAATCTTCGGCCGGCAAGCTGTCGAGCAAGATGGTTTCCTCGCTCGTGTCGGATTCGGGCTGGTCGTCGGCCTCGCATTCGGATTCCTCGTGCCCCGCCTCGTCCTCGGTGGGCGCGGCGCCATCGTCTTTTGCATCCTGATCATCGGGCTGCGCCTCGATTTCCGGCTCATCCCGCACATCAACGCTCGAATCGTCAAACGCAATCTCGGCCAGTGCGATCTGGTCTAGGCTCTCCAGGGCCTCGGCACACGCTTCTGCATCTTGGGCCGCATCCTCTTGGCCCATCGTCTCATCTTTCATATATCCCCCAAGCTCAATATCGGCTCAACACTGTACCCAAAAATGGAGCCATATAAAGCGCGTATGAAATATAAGATTTGATTTAACCTGAGCGCATCGTTCGGCCGCATCCTCGCGGCAGCAAAAGGCCCCCGGAACGCGAACGAATCACATTCCGGGGGCTCTGCAATGCGTTGAGTTGCGCGGAGCCGGCTATGCTGCTTCGCGCTCAAGCGATGTCTGCGCCAGGCACGTTACTCGGCGTGCGCGTAATCAACCTTGGCGCGGCGGGCAGTGGCCTTCTCCCAATCGCTGGTGCCCTCAAAGACATCCTGCTTGTAGGGATTGCGGCCGAGCTTCTTGGCACGGTAGGCGACGTAGATGATCGCGGCGATGTTGGCGATTAGCGCGGCGACCGAGACCGCGGTGGCGGCGCCGGGATCGAGCGTGGAGTGCGTCACAAAGATGGACTCCTCCTGGAAGTACGGGAACACCTGGGCAAACATGCACCAAATGGCCAGCGTAAAGGCGCGGTTCTGAATCCAGCCGCCCTTGTTCCAGATAAAGGCGGCGACGGTGGGCGCCAGCAGCAGCGCAAAGCCGCAGAACCAGGAGTGGGTGGGCAGGCAGTTGTAGGTGTAGCAGAAGTTCCAGATATCGTAGGCGATGATGTAGACCCAGGTCATGTCGGGCCACAGCATGTCGGTCTGATCCTCGGAGGCGTAGACGCTCCACCAACCGGTCATGCAGAAGATGTTGATGATACCGGCGATGCCGTTGAACACGTTGTTCCAGCCGGCCAGCTGCGTAGCGCCTTCGGAGGTGACCCAGGTGGACTGGCCCAGGACAAAGAAGTGATAGGCGCTCTCGAAGTCGGACACGACGGCGATCATGATGTTGATGGCGACGATCACAAACGGCCACGCGCGGAACCAATGCGCCTTGCCGATCTTGCCCCACTGGTACTTAATGGCAATGAAGCCCCAGCAACCGGCCAGCGCCGCGTACACCTTCGCATAGTGGAACCAGCTGTTCTGGTACACATGGGTGGGGTTGGTGAGCGCCCACTCGGCGCCCTGCGAGACGCCGATGGCGATGGCGACGCAGTAGATGGTCATGGCCAGCGGAGCCACGCCAAAGATGATGGCCGCGCCCAGCTTGGTGCGGCGGCCGACCTCGTTGAGCACGATCAGGCCAATAAAGACCATGGCCCAGCCGGCCCAGTGGATAAGGGTATCGCTACCCCAAACATCGAACAGCATGCTGCTCTCCTTTCACACGCCCGCGGCCCCTCTTCTGATCGCGGGCAGTTTGGCCAAATGTCGTCAGTTCTGGGGCTTGCGCTCCGGGTACTTGGCGGTGTAGCCCTCGATGTGGAGCGTCGAGGCGATGATTTCCTTGACCGTTTCGTCGGGCACATCGGGGTGCGTGCGGATATACATCAAAAGACCCATGATGAGGGTGTAGAACGTCTCGTAGACATGGTCGATGCGTAGCTCATGATGGGCGACAAAATCCACTACGGTGGTGTCGCAGATATACTGCGCCACGCGCTGGACCACGTTGTGCAAAAAGCCGCCGTAGAGCGCGCCGCTGCTCGAGGTAAGCGTGCTCGGCAGCTCGTGGCCGCTGGCGACAAGGCGCTTAAAGAGCGGGGCGACGGTGTCGAGCGCGCCCTCGATATCACCGACGGTGCGGTCGGCGTTCCACCGCTCGAGTTCGGAGATAAAGCCGTCGATCGCCTCGTCCATAACAGCGGTGACGGCGGCGTCCATGTCGGCGAAGTAATGGTAGAACAATGAACGCGTGCAGCCGGCTCGCTTGGTCACGGCCGATACCGATAGGTGGGACACGCCCAGCTCGGAGCTTACGGTGCGCACGGCATCGAGGATCTCGCGACGGCGCTCGTCGCCCGTCAGGCGCTTTGCCGCGCTATCGGATGCGGGGACGGCATCGACCACAGGGGTACCTGCTGTGTTGTTGCCCATGTTTTGCCGCCTTTCATCCTCTTTTGCCTGACCGTTCGCCTAACAGTCTTGAATATTGTTGACGGTTCGTCAATACTATTTTTGACACAATGTCAACAATGGCGGGTGAACGGCATGGGGCATGCCCGGCCTGCAAAAAAAGAGGGGCGCTGCGGCCTCGTCGGGCTGTGGCAAGAGAAGGGACAACCATGATTCTCAACGGACCGGGGATTAGCTACACCGAGCCCGACATCGGTTCGGAGTTCGTGCCGCCGCTGCCGGAGCATCCGCGCGAGGCCATCGTCAAGCTGTGCGAGCACTGCACCAACCGTCTGCTGCATCGCGACGAGCTGTTGGGCTACGAGTACTGGTCGTTTGCCGAGGCCGCGACCGACGAGCAGGCCGAAGTGCTCTGCAAGATGAAGATGCGCCGTCCCTATACGCTGCCCGAGATGGCCAAGCTCACCGGCATGCCCGAGACCCAGATCGAGAAGATGCTCGACGACATGAGCTACACGGGTCTGCTCGAGTACAACTGGGAAAACCCCGAGCGCGCCAAGCAATGGGTGTTGCCCATGCTGGTGCCGGGTTCTGCCGAGTTCCTCAACATGCGCGTGAGCCAGCTCGAGGAGCACCCGGTCTATGCCAAGTTCTTTGAGCAGGCGTCCAAGGGACCGCTGTCCAAGGCCACGCCGATGGTGCCGCCCGGAGGCGCCGGCATCGGCATGCACGTCATTCCGGTCGAGAAGGCCATCGACGCCGCGAGCACCTCGGTGCCGATCGAGCATATCGAGCACTGGCTCGACAAATACGATGGCAAATATGCCGCTAGCACCTGCAGCTGCCGCGCGAGCCGTCGCGTGATGGGTGAGGGCTGCGCCGACGACCCCGCCGACTGGTGCATTGCCGTGGGCGATATGGCCGACTATGTGGTTGAGACCGACCGCGGCCATTACGTGACGCGCGACGAGGTCTACGACATCCTGCGCCAGGCCGAGGACAACGGCTTTGTGCACCAGATCACCAATATCGACGGCGAGAACAAGATCTTCGCTATCTGCAACTGCAACGTCAACGTGTGTTATGCCCTGCGCACCTCTCAGCTGTTCAACACGCCCAACCTGTCGCGCTCGGCCTATGTCGCCAAGGTCGAGAAGGACAAGTGCGTTGCCTGCGGTCGCTGCGTTGAGGTGTGCCCGGCCGGCGCCGTCAAGCTCGGCCAGAAGCTCTGCAGCAAAAAGGCCGGCGGACAGGTGCCTGAGTATCCGCGCCAGGAGCTGCCCGACGCCACCAAATGGGATCACACCAAGTGGTCGCCCAACTACCGCAACGACAACCGTATCGAGACGCATGAGTCCGGCACCGCTCCCTGCAAGACGGCCTGCCCCGCGCACGTTGCCGTTCAGGGCTATTTGAAGCTCGCGGCTCAGGGTCGCTATGACGAGGCCCTAGCACTCATTAAGCGCGAGAACCCGCTGCCCGCTATCTGCGGCCGTGTGTGCAACCGCCGCTGTGAGGATGCCTGCACCCGCGGCCGTGTGGATGCCGCCGTGGCTATCGACGAGGTCAAGAAGTTCATCGCCCAGCGCGATCTGGATGCCGCGACCCGCTACGTCCCGCCCGTGGTGACCCCAACGCGTGCCGGCGGCTTCGACCAGAAGATCGCCATCGTCGGTGCCGGTCCGGCCGGCCTGTCCTGCGCTTTCTATCTGGCCGAGAAGGGCTACAAGCCCGTCGTGTTCGAGAAGAACGAGCGCCCGGGCGGCATGCTCACCTACGGCATTCCCAGCTTTAAGCTGCAGAAGGATGTTATCGAGGCCGAGGTCGAGATCATTCGCCTGATGGGTGCCGAGTTCCGCTATGGCGTGGAAGTCGGTCGCGACGTGACGCTCGACGAGCTGCGCGCGCAGGGCTTTAAGGCCTTCTACGTTGCCATTGGCTGCCAGGGCGGCCGCCTTGCCGGCGTTCCGGGCGAGGATGCCGAGGACGTGACCGTGGCCGTCGACTTCCTTCGCGAGGTTAACAGCGGCAAGATCGATACCCTGTCCGGCCGCACCATTGTAGTGGGCGGCGGCAACGTGGCCATCGACGTTGCCCGCAACGCCTGCCGTCTGGGCTCTGAGCATGTTGAGATGTTCTGCCTGGAGAGCGAGGCCCAGATGCCCGCCAGCGAGGAGGAGCGTCGCGAGGCCGTTGAGGACGGCGCTCACATCAGCTGCGGCTGGGGCCCCAAGGAGATTCACCTGGACGAGGCCGGTCGTGTGTGCGGTATCACCTTCAAGCGCTGCACGCGCGTCTTTGACGACGAGGGCCGTTTTGCGCCCGAGTACGACGAGAACGATCTGCGCCGTGTCGATGCCGACCGTGTCGTCATGTCGATTGGCCAGTCCATCGTGTGGGGCGACCTGCTGGCTGGCTCCAAGGTGGAGCTCGGCCGCGGCCAGGGTGCCCTTGCCGATCCCCAGACTTACCAGACCGCCGAACCCGACATCTTTGTGGGCGGCGACGTCTACACCGGTCCGAGCTTTGCCATCGACGCCATCGCCGCCGGCCACGAGGCCGCCGTGTCCATCCATCGCTTTGTGCAGCCGGGCTCCACGCTCACCATCGGCCGCAACCAGCGCCGCTACACCGCGCTCGACCGCGACGATGTCGTGATCGAGAGCTACGACAACGCGAACCGCGAGGTTGCCCACGTGGACCGCGAGCGCGAGAAGGCCGCGCCGTTTAGCGAGTACGTCGAGACCTTTACCGAAGAGCAGGTGCGCGCCGAGACCGCCCGCTGCTTGGGTTGCGGTGCCTCGATCGTCGACCCCAACAAGTGCATCGGCTGCGGCCTGTGCACCGCCAAGTGCGCGTTCGACGCCATCCATCTGGATCGCGACCGCCCCGAGTGCTCCACGATGGTCAAATACGAGCAAAAGCTCCCCAGTCTGGGTAAGTACGCTTTGAAACGCGCAATCAAAATCAAATTCGGGAAGAAGTAAAAGAACCTAACAAGAAAGCGAACGGCGCAGGGGGCGGTTGGACAGCGAGCGAGTCCCAGGCGTGGCGAGGTGCCTTGAAAGAGGAGGGCATAGGGCTTTTGCCCATGCCCGACGATTGAAAGGCAGATCGCCCGTCTGGGGCTCGCGCAGCGTCAAATCGACCGCCGTTCGTTAGAACGGCGGAAGAAAAAGTGCACGAATTGGGAATCGTTTATCACATCATTCGCGATGTTGAGAACGTGGCGCGCGCTCATGGCGTGCGTCGCGTTTCGAGCGTGACGTTGCTGCTTGGCGAGGTTTCGGGCGTCGTTCCCGACTTGCTGCTCGACGCTTGGCGCTGGGCGGCAGATAAAAAACCCATCACCGAGGGTGCGGAGCTTATCGTGGAGCCCATCGAGGCCGTGACACATTGCGAGGCGTGCGGCCGCGACTATGCGACGGTCGAGTACGGCAAGACCTGCCCCCATTGCGGCAGCGGCGAAACATATCTGCTACAGGGCCAGGAGGTCATGATCAAGCAGATCGAGACCCCCGACGAGGACCCGGCAGACGCTGTCTCCGACGGCCCTTCTGAGGCCCCCGACGCCGTCGACGCCGCCAACCCCCTCCACATCGCCTAACTTGGTCGTTGGGGACGTTCTTAAACAACTAGTCAAACAAGAACGTCCCCAACGACTAGTCGTTTAAGAACGTCCCCAATGACTACTTGCGCTAGAGCATAAGTCACGCTAATAGTCAAGTTATGTCTGTTTAAACAAAATAGCGGCAGTACAAGCGCATTCGCGCTTGCCTAAAATCGATATTAATGAACAGCCTGCTTGTATCTGTAAAATGCACGGCTTGATGAGCGGCGCCTTGCGGGTAATGAGTGAAAAACCAGTAACGTAATCAACTTGTAACAAACCTAGACGTTTAAACAAATAATGCAACCTTTTGCAAATTTAGCGATAATTCCACAAACTAAACAGGTATACTTCCTTAATGTCGTGTAGGGAATACGTAGACAAAAAGGAGGTTATGTGATGGTAAGTATTGTTCTTGCTAGCCACGGGGACTTGGCTGCTGGAATCAAGCAGACGGGCTCGATGGTCTTTGGCGATCAGCCGTCTGTTGCCGTGGTCTCGCTCGAGCCGAGCATGGGCCCCGACGATTTCCGTGCCAAGGTCGAGGAAGCAATCGCTTCCTTCGAAGACCAGGAGCAGGTGCTCTTCCTCGTTGATCTGTGGGGCGGCACGCCGTTCAACCAGATCAGCGGGCTCATCGAGGGCCACGATTCCTGGGCTATCGTCACCGGTGTCAACCTGCCTATGCTCATCGAGGCATATTCGCAGCGCTTTGACGCAAAGAACACTGCACATGCGATCGCAAAACATCTCGTGACTGAGGCTAAGGCTGGCGTGCGCGTCAAGCCCGAGTCTCTGGAGCCCGAGGAGAAGAAGCCGGCTACGGCCGCCGCTGCTCCTGCAGGCGCCATTCCTCCGGGAACGGTCATCGGCGACGGGCACATCAAGATTGCCCACGTCCGTATCGACACCCGTCTGCTGCATGGTCAGGTGGCCACCACGTGGACCAAGCAGATCAACCCCAACCGCATCATCGTGGTTTCCGACGGCGTTGCTCACGACGAGCTCCGCAAGACCATGATCGAGCAGGCTGCCCCTCCGGGAGTCCATGCCAACGTCGTGCCCATCAAGAAGATGGCCGAGGTCGTCAAGGACACGCGCTTTGGTGACACCAAGGCCATGCTGCTCTTCGAGAACCCGCAGGATCTGCTCAAGGCCATCGAGGCCGGCGTCGACATCAAGGAAGTCAACATCGGCTCCATGGCTCACTCCAAGGGCAAGGTCGTCGTCACCAACGCCGTCGCTATGGGCGATGACGATGTCAAGACTCTCGAGGCCCTCAAGGCCAAGGGCGTCAAGTTCGAGGTCCGCAAGGTTCCTTCGGATTCCTCCGAGGATCTCGACGCCATGTTGAAGAAAGCTAAGGCCGAACTGGCCGCTCAAGCATAGTAAAGGAGGGTCCGATACATGTCTGCAATCACTATTCTGCTTGTTGCGATTGTCGCGTTGCTTGCCGGTATGGAAGGCATTCTGGATGAGTTCCAGTTCCATCAGCCGCTCGTGGCATGCACGCTTATCGGTCTCGTAACCGGTCACCTTCAGGAGGGTATCCTCCTGGGCGGTTCGCTCCAGATGATGGCCCTTGGCTGGGCTAACGTCGGCGCCGCTGTCGCGCCTGACGCCGCTCTGGCCTCGGTCGCTTCTTCGATCATCATGGTGCTCGCCCTCAACGGTGGCGCCACTGATTCGGCCAAGGCCGTTACCACCGCTATCGCCGTCGCCGTCCCGCTGTCGGTCGCTGGTCTGTTCCTGACCATGATCTGCCGTACCATTGCTACCGCTATCGCTCACGCCATGGACGGTTGCGCCGAGAAGGGCGACTTCTCCGGCATCGAGCGCTGGCAGTATGCTGCCATCCTCATGCAGGGCCTTCGTATCGCCATCCCGGCAGTGCTTCTGTGCGTCATCCCGGCCGAGGCCGTTACCAACGCGCTTAACGCTATGCCCGACTGGCTGTCCGGCGGCATGGCTGTCGGCGGCGGCATGGTCGCTTCCGTCGGTTACGCCATGGTCATCAACATGATGGCCACCAAGGAGACCTGGCCGTTCTTCGTCCTCGGCTTTGTCCTTGCTGCCATCCCTCAGCTCACGCTGATCGCCCTTGGTCTCATCGGCATCTCCCTTGCCCTCATCTACCTTGGCCTTAAGGATCTGGCCAAGCAGAGTGGCGGCATGGGCGGTGGCTCCGGCGACCCGCTCGGCGACATTCTGAACGATTACGAGTAGGAGGGGAGTGATACATATGGCAGAGAACAAGATTCAGCTCACCAAGGCTGACCGCAAGAAGGTTTGCTTCCGTCATCAGTTCCTTCAGGGCTCGTGGAACTACGAGCGTATGCAGAACGGCGGCTGGTGCTTCGCAATGATCCCTGCGATCAAGAAGCTCTACACCAGCAAGGATGACCAGATTGCCGCTCTTAAGCGCCACCTGGAGTTCTATAACACCCACCCCTATGTTTCCGCCCCCGTCATTGGCGTTACCCTCGCCCTCGAGGAGGAGCGCGCCAACGGTGCTCCGATCGATGACGTCGCCATCCAGGGCGTCAAGGTCGGTATGATGGGCCCGCTCGCCGGCGTCGGTGACCCCGTCTTCTGGTTCACCCTTCGCCCGATTCTGGGCGCTCTGGGCGCTTCCCTGGCCATGTCCGGCAGCATCGTCGGTCCGCTGCTGTTCTTCTTCGCGTGGAACATCATCCGTTACGCTTTCCTGTGGTACACGCAGGAGTTTGGCTACAAGGTCGGCTCCTCCATCGCCAAGGACCTCTCCGGTGGTCTGATGGGCAAGGTCACCGAGGGCGCTTCCATCCTGGGTATGTTCATCATCGGCGCCCTGGTCGAGCGCTGGGTGTCCATTTCCTTCACCCCGATCGTCTCCACGGTCAAGCAGTCTGCTGGCGCCTTTATCGACTGGGCTAGCCTGCCCTCCGGTTCCGAGGGTATCAAGGAAGCGCTGACGATGTACAACTCCGTCGGTGCTACCGCCCTTGATCAGATGAAGGTCACCACGCTTCAGGCCAACCTCGATCAGCTCATCCCCGGCCTTGCCGCCGTGTGCCTGACCCTGCTGGTCTGCAAGCTCCTCAAGAAGAAGGTCAGCCCGATCGTCATCATCCTGGCTCTCTTCGCCGTCGGCATCATCGGTCGCTTCTGCGGCTTCATGTAAGCACGTTTCGGCTTAAGACCGAGAATTGCTAGGCAAGGGCTTTTGAGCCATTGAAACGGACCGCACCCGGTGGGTACACTGGATGCGGTCCGATTGTTTTTATTGGAGGGCGAGGCGCGTATGGCGCAATCTCAGAACAGCATGGTCGATCTGGCAACGCCGGCAACCTGCCTGATGGGGCTTACCAGTCACGGTAACGTAATGGTGGGCAATAAGGCGTTTGAGTACTATAACGAGCGCAATCCCGAGGATTATATTCAAATCCCGTGGGACGAGGTCGACTATATTGCCGCCGAGGTTTTACGCGGCACCAAGAAGATTACGCGTTTTGCCATCTTCACCAAGGACAACGGTCACTTTACGTTTTCGACGCGCGACGACAAAGAGACGCTTCGTGCGGTCCGCAAGTACGTCGACGAGGACAAGCTCGTGCGCTCGCCCGACTTCATCGATGTGACGGCCAAGGGCGCCAAGAGCATTCCCTCCGTTATCAAAAACCTCTTCCACAGGGGTGACTAGGCGTTAAAGAGCGCTTCCCTCAAAGTGGGACCCAGTTTCCCATTGGGCTCGATCGGGAAAGTGCATCCCAGTTCGAGCGCGGGACTGCGGACAAAAAGTTGGACCGTTGAGGTCCGGAACGGAGTCCGC
>URKG01000018.1 GCA_900548265.1 uncultured Collinsella sp. | reverse complement strand
GCAAAAATGCCCCGCCGGCCCCGCGCATGAGCGCGCGGTTAGGCTGCCACGAACAAAACTATGCCGGATTACGGGGCTGGATAGCGAACCTCCGACCATACGGTAAATTGCAAAACCAAAACCGCAGGTAGACTGCTTGCTGTTTTTGAAAAAATGAAGGTATGGATGAGGGCTCCGACTTTTGCCCCGTAATCCGGCATAGTTTTGAAATGGCATTAAATCGGTAGCAGCTATTTTTCTTTGCCGGGGCGGTCGGTCTTCGGGCAATTACCCCCGCAGGTAGGCGATGGCGATCTGCGTGCGGTTGCGCAGACCCATTTTGGCAAGGATCGAGCTGATGTGGTTGCGCACGGTGCCTTCGCCCATATAGGCGGTGGCGGCAATCTCCTTGTTGTCGAGGCCGCGGGCGATGAGCTCGGCGACTTCGAACTCGCGGTCGGTTAGGCTGACAAATGCCGCGGGCCGGCGGGTCGCGGCGGCCTCGACGTCCGCCCCATCAAAGTTGATATCCTCGATCGCCTTACCCTCGAGCACGCGTTTGCCGTCCATGACCTGTGCCAACGCTGGCGGAATGGCGGCGACATCGGTTTTGATCAGATAGCCGCGGGCACCCAGTTTGAGCGCCGACACAATGTACTCGTCATCCGAGAATGTCGTCAGGAACACCACGCGCGCCGCAGGGTCGCGCTCGAGGATCTCGCGTGCCGCCGAAAGGCCGTCGCGCTCCGGCATCTGAATGTCGAGCAGTGCGATATCGGGTGCGTGCTCGGCGTAGAGCGCCACCGCATCGTTGCCGTTGGCGCCGGTGCCCACCACCTCGATCTGCGGCTGGGCGCCCAGGATAATCTTGAGCGAATCGACCACCGAGCGGTCGTCGTCGACAACGATGAGCCTCATCGGTCCTCATCTCCTTGCTGTTTGGGAACGGTGGCAAACACGCGCCAGCCGCCGACGCCGGCGCGCGGACCGGCGGTGAAGGTGCCGCCAAGCGCCTCGATGCGCTCGCGCATGGAGGCGAGCCCCATGCCCTCCGCGGCGCCACGGCCGATTGCTTGGACCCCGCCCACGCCATCGTCGGTAACGATGAGCTGGTAAAACGACGGATGCTCCATGCATCGTACGGTGACAGCATGGGCGCAAGCGTGGCGCATGGTGTTGGAGAGCGCCTCGCGCAGGACCGCCGCAAAGCAGTTCGCGACATTTGCGGGCGCATGTTCGGTCATAACTTCAAGCTCAATCTGCGGGCCGCCGTCCGAGCGCGCGCCTTCAACAATGCGTTCGAGCTGCACGGAAAGGTCGACGGCGTTGTCGTTGAGTGCGTGGACGCTGGTGCGCACAAGCTGAAGCGCCTCGTCAACCGTGCGTTTGACGTCGGCGAAATCGGCGGCGACGCCGGGCTCGTCGGCGTGGACCACGCGCAGGGCTTCGGTCTGCAGTGAGGCGCGCGTCAGTTGGTGCCCGACGTTATCGTGGATCTCGCGCGCGATGCGGGCGCGTTCGGCGAGCGTCGCGAGTTCGACTTCGTAGTCCTGGCGATCGGCGAGGTCACGGTTGCGCGCCTCGAGCGCCAGAGCTCGTTCTTGCAGCTCGTCGCGGATACGGCGCATGCGCTGCTGTTCGCGTTCCAACTGGGCGGTACGTAGCGATAACAAGGTGGCGGCAACCGAAAGGATGGCGGTCAGCAGGAGCGTTCGGGCGGTGAGCTCGTCGGCGCGAAGGTCCGCGACAAGCGCAAAGGTAAAGACGGAGCCAATGCTCAGTGCGATCCAGGCGTGCTCGCGGCGCACGCGTCGCGCGATGTCATAGAGGGCGAGAGGTGCAAACGGCACAAACGGCGGTATGAAGACGGCCGCGATGATGTAAACGTAACTCGCGGCCTTGCTTGTGCGGCGCGTGCGTTCTCCCTGTGCGACCTCGGCCAGCGAGGTGGCGATAACTCCAAGGCAAAACGCCGCGACCAGGCAAGCGTCCACAGCAAGGCCCGTGGCGGCCGCAATACAGCACGCCAGCACGATCGATTTGTCGAAAAGCCTGTTCATACGGGTATTGTACGCGAAGCCGCGCGTGGTGGAGGGGCTGCCTGCGCAACTGTGACATTCCTCCCGCGCGGCAAAGCGGGGACGATCGCTCGCGCGAGCGGGGGTTTCGCCTCCGCCCCCTCGCACTCGTGACAAAGCTCACTGGCGCGCGCCGGCGGCTCCTGCGATGATGCAATCGTACCGGGCCGCAATCAACAGAAGGGCCGCCTCATGACAGACATCGTCCACGTCGAAAACCTCGTCAAGCGCTACGACGATCTTATCGCGCTCGACCACTTTAACCTGAGCATCGCCCCCGGCGAGATCTTTGGCCTGCTCGGACCCAACGGCTCGGGCAAGACCACGTCCATCAACTGCATTTTGCAGCTGCTCGCTTACGACAAGGGCACCATCGAGCTGTTCGGCGAGCCCATGACACCCGCCCGCTACGACCTCAAGCGCCGCATCGGCGTGGTGCCGCAGCAGGTGGCGGTATTCGACGAGCTCACGGTGCGCGAGAACATTGACTATTTCTGCAGCCTCTACGTCAACGACCGCAAGCGCCGCCGCGCGCTGGTGGACGAGGCGATCGACTTTGTCGGGCTGGGCGACTTTACCAAGTTCCGCCCCGGCAAGCTCTCGGGTGGCCTGGCGCGTCGCCTCAACATTGCCTGCGGTATCGCGCACAAGCCCGAGCTTATCTTTTTTGACGAGCCCACGGTGGCGGTCGACCCGCAGAGCCGCAACGCCATCCTGGAGGGCATCTGCCGCCTGCGCGACGAGGGCGCCACGGTGGTGTATACCAGCCATTACATGGAGGAAGTCGAGCAGATCTGCAGCCGCATCATGATTATGGACGGCGGGCGCGTGCTGGCGCAGGGTACCAACGACGAGCTCAAGCGAATGATTCAGATGGGCGAGCGCGTGACCGTCGAGGTGGGCGCCGTCGAGCCCGCCACGGTCGAGCGACTGCGCGCCCTCGAGCACGTGCTCAGCGTCGAGCTGTCCGGCGGCGAGCTCGTCTGCACCTGCGAGGCGAGCCCGCACAACCTGGTCGACATTCTCGACACGCTGCGCGCTGCCGACGTTGCGCTCGGCCGCGTGTGGAGCGAGCCACCGACCCTCAACGACGTGTTCCTCGAGATCACCGGCCGCGAGCTGCGCGACTAGGGGGCAGTCATGTTCAACACCATCATCACCACGGTTAAGGCGCTGCTGCGCCGGCCGAGCACATGGGTTTGGGGCGCGGTCTTTCCCGTCGCGCTTTCCACGATGTTCATGTTTATGTTTGCGAACCTCAGCTCCGACGGCACGGTCGATCCGGTGCCGGTTGCCGTCGTGGCGGACGAGGCCTGGGACGCCTCGACCTTTAAGGACGTGGCGACGTCGCTTGCCAAGGAGAGCGACGACCAGCTGCTCGAGATCCACGAGTGCGACGACGCAGCCGATGCGAGCCGTGCGCTCAAGGCCGGCGAGGTCGCGGGCATCTATACGGTCGACGACGCGGGCACGCCCAGGCTCACGCTGCTTTCGAGCTATGACAACTCACGTGCGTCGTCGGTGCTCACCGACCGCAGCATTCTGGAGACGGTGGCAAGCTCGTATACGCAAAATGCCGAGCTCATGTCCCAGATTGCCCAAGACAACCCGGCGGCGCTCGCCGACCCGGAGGCTGTTGCGCGCGCCCTGTCGCTCGAGGGCGGCACCCGCCGCGTAAGCCTGACACGCACAACGCCCGATGGCACGGTTATCTACTACTACGCGCTCTTTGGCCTGGTCGCGATGATGTCTGCCGAGTTTGCCGCCTTGAGCGTCGTCGATCTGCAGCCCAATCTGTCGGGCCTCGGCGCACGTCGCTGCGTGGGCGGTCTTTCCAAGACGGCGTCGCTGGCTGGCATCTTTGTGGGCTCGTGGCTGGTCTCCTTTGCCTCGATGACGATCGCGATTGGCTACGTGCGCCTGGTCGTGGGCGTCGACTTTGGCGGGCGCGAGGGGCTGTGTCTGGTGGGCGGTGCCGCTTCCGCGCTTGCCGCCACGGGCTTGGGACTCTTTGTGGGCACGCTTCCCGTTAAGGGCGGCAAGGCGTCCAAGTCGGGCATCCTAACGGGCTTTGCCACCACGTGCGCCCTGTTCGCCGGCCTCTACGGCGAGCCGGCGATGGCGCTTGCCGACGATGTCGCCCGCGCCTGCCCGGCCGAGTGCTGGCTCAACCCCGTCAAGCTCATCTGCGACATGTTCAATCGCCTGTATTTCTTTGAGGACCTGGGGCCCTTCGCCGTCCGCGCCGGCGCGCTCGTCCTGATGGCCCTGGTGTTTGTCGCCGCCGCTACGCTGATCTTTGGAAGGAGCCGCTATGAGCACCTTTAAGACCGCGCTTCGCATGGCGCTGGCGCACCCGTTCTACCTGCTCATCTATACGGTGTTCATCTCGCTCATGGGCGTGTTCATCGCGGCCTCGGTGAGCTGGAACTCGTCGCAGCTTACCGAGTACAAGCCCTACGACACCAACGTGATCGTGGTCGACCGCGACAATAGCGACCTTTCGCGGGCGCTTACCAAGCATCTGGGTTCTCGTTTTGAGCTGGTCACGGGCGTCGGCGGCGACACCTACGACCTTGCGGATGCGCTCGCCAAGAGCAACAGCGCCAAGGGCAGCGCCGACTGCGTATTCTTTATCCCGGAGGGGTTTGAGGGCGACCTCATTGCAGCTGCCCGCGCGGGGGAGTCTCTGCCCAAGCTCGATGTGACCTACGGCGCCGGTACCATGGCGGCGGCGCTTTCATCTGCCGAGGCCTCGCGGTGGGTCTCACTCGCGGGTGCTGCGGCGGCACTTGAACCCGCTGCCTCCGACGGCGATGTCGCCAAGGCCGCCGAGCATGCGGCTGCAAAGCGCGCCAAGGTCGAGATCGAGCAGGTCAAGGTTGACTCGACAGCCGCCGCCGTGCTCACCGTCTGTATCTGGTTTGTATCGAGCATGATGGGCGTCGTGGGCTTTGCCGGTGCGGTCGCCGAGGTCGGCGTGGGTCGTGTGTGTCTGGCGCTGGCGGCGACGTTTGCCCTGGCGTGCACGCCGCTGGCCGTTGGCTTTGCCCTTTCGAGCCTGGGTGCGCGCGAGGAGCTGCTCAACGGCGTGGGCAACCTGCTCGGCATGCTCATGACGTTTTTGGGCGGCGCCTGGATGCCCCTGTCGCTGATGGGCCCGGCCGTGCAGACGGTGGCGCATTTTGTGCCGACATATTGGGTGAACGACGCGATCAGCAAGGCACTCGCCGCGGACCTGACGTCCACCGTGCTGGGCGACATCGCCTGCGATCTGGGCGTCACGGCACTCTTTGCCGTGGCCATCGCCGCCGTAGGCCTAGCACTCTCGCGCACCAAATCCCATGCCTAGCCACCTAGTCATTGGGTACTCATTGGGGACAGACTTAAACGACCAAGAGTGGTCATTGGGGACAGACTTAAACGACTAGTCATCGGGGACAGTCTTTGCCGAACCGCCGGCTTGCCGGTCGGGTTGCCAAGGACTGTCCCCAGCTGTCGGGTGGCGAAAGAGTGTCCCTTGCGACTAGTCATTTAAGAACGTCCCCAATGACTAGTCTGAAATAAATCCCAGGCCTCGCTTCAAAATAGTTCGCCAAGGTTTACTATTACGTTCATAAAGTAGTACGAGGCTAACAATGGGGGATACCATGGCAACGCAGAAAGCCTACGTCCAGGTCAAGGGGCTCAAGAAGCACTACGGCGACGGTGACGCGCGCCTGACGGTGCTCGACGGCATCGACACGTCCATCAATCGCGGCGAGATCTGCGTCATGCTGGGGCCTTCGGGTTCGGGCAAGTCTACGTTTCTTAACCTGATCGGCGGCCTGGAGGATGCCGACGGCGGCTCCATCATGGTGGACGGCTGCGACCTCACGGTGCTCAAGCCCGTCGACCTGGGTGAGTACCGCCGCCGCGAGCTGGGCTTTGTCTTCCAGTTCTACAACCTGGTGCCCGATCTCACCATCAAGGAGAACATCGAGGTCACGGCGCACCTGTCCAAAAACCCGCTCAACATTGACGACCTGCTACGCTCGCTGGGCCTCTACGAGCACCGCAACAAGTTCCCGCGCCAGGTCTCGGGCGGCCAGCAGCAGCGCTGTGCCATCGGCCGCGCACTCGTCAAAAACCCGGGTCTACTGCTGTGCGACGAGCCCACGGGCGCGCTCGACTACAAGACGTCCAAGGAAATCTTGCAGCTCATGGAGGATGTCAATCACGAGTACGGCTGCACCATCATCATCGTCACCCACAATGCCGCCATCGCGCGCATGGCCAATCGCGTGCTGCGCCTGCGCGACGGTCGCATTGTCGAGGATGAACTCAACGAGTCGCCCGTCGCGGCCGCCGAGCTCGATTGGTAGGCGGCGCCATGACACCTCTCGCAAAACGTCTCCCGCGCGAGCTGCGCCGCAATATCGGCAAGTACCTGGGCATCTTTTTGCTTATGTGCGGAAGCATCGCCCTTACCTCGGGCTTTTTGCTCGCGGCGCATTCCATCGGTTGCCTTATCGACGACATGCGCGATGCGTACACGATTGAGGACGGCCGCGTGACCACCTCCTTCGAGGCCACCAAAGACCAGCTCAAGGCCGCCGAGGATGCAGCCGGCGACGTCGGCGGTGTCACGCTCTACAAGAATTTCTCCATCGACGCCATCATCAAAAAGTCCGCCGGCGACGACGGCACCAAGCGCACACTGCGCACCTATGCGCACCGCACCAAGGTCGATATCGCGTCCTACTGTGAGGGCAGGCAGCCCAAGACGGACGATGAGGTGGCAATCGACCGTGTCTTCGCCACCAACAACGATCTCGCCGTGGGCGATAAGGTCGAGCTTGAGGGCCGCACCTACACCATCTGCGGCATCATGACCCAGCCCGATAGCCAGGCGCTGTTCCTCAACAATTCGGACTTTACGGTGAACACCATCACCTATGGTGTTGCCGAGGTCACCGACGCCGGCTTTGCCGCGCTCGAGGATGTCGGTGGCGCACCTGCCTACACCTACTCCTTCACCTTTGCTGATCGCGATCTCTCCACTGCAGACCGCATTGACGCCGAGCAAGATATGGTCGAGGCGCTGACCGATGCCGATGCGCGCGTTGACGATCTTATCGATGCCGATTCCAACCAGGGCATTGGCTACGCGCGCGACGACGTAGACGGCGACTCCACGATGTGGATGACGTTGCTCGACATCATCATCGTGATCATGGCGTTTGTCTTTGTGGTCCTTACCGACGCCACCATCGAGGAGGAGAGCGCCATTATCGGCACGCTGCTCGCCAGCGGCTATCGTCGACGCGAGATCGTGCTGCACTACCTCGCGCTTCCCGCTATCGTGGGCGTGGTCGCGGCGCTGTTGGGCACTGCACTCGGCGTTGTGTTCTTTACTGAGCCCATGCGCAGCCTCTATTACGGTTCGTACAGCCTACCGCCCTTCCAGGTGTACTGGAGCTGGGAGATTTTTGTGAAGTGCGCCGTGGTTCCCGCCGCCGCGCTCATCCTCATCACGCTGGTGGGCCTGCTTCGCAAGATGGGCAAGACGCCGTTGCAGTTCCTTCGTCACGAGGCGAGCGGCAAATCGGGCACCAAGCGTGGCCTGCAGCTGCCGGAGCGCATGGGCTTTGTCTCGCGCTTCCGCCTGCGCATCTTCCTGCGCAACCTGGGCAACTTCGCCACGCTCTTCGTAGGCATTGCGTTTGCTTCGCTGTTGCTGCTCTTTGGCCTGGCGATTCTGCCCACGATGACGCACTACGCGGACAACCTCGAGACGAGCCTGGTCGCCGAGCACCAGTACACGCTCAAGGCTCCGCTGGAACTCGAGGGCACCGCCGAGGAGCGCGAGCAGTGGTCGGCACTCGAGCGCTTGCAGTCGGTTGACGGCGCGCTGCTTTCCGCCGCCCAGGATGCCGATGACGAGCTTGACGATGCGGCCGATGCGGCGCAGGCGGCAGCCGATGCTGCAACCGCATCTCCGTCTGCCGAGAGCCTGGCCGCGGCGCGGGACGCGCTCGCCAAGGTCCAGGACAAGAAGGATGCGCTCTACGCGCGCCTTGATGATCTTGCCGATGCCCTCGGCTGCGACCGCGACGAGGCTATCGACCTGATCGACAAGGCCTCTAAGATCGACACTGACAACGACGATATCCACCCGGTCAATACGACCGACAACGGCGCGAGCACAATCGCACAGGCCGAGAAATATGCCGTCTACCAGCTGCAATACGACCGCGGCGATGGAAATGGCGAGGAGACGATTTCCGTCTACGGCATTTCATCCGATTCGCGCTATTGGAAAGACCTCAACGTCGGCGACGGACGCGTCGTCTTTGGCGGCGGTCTGCTCGATAAGTTTGGCTGGAGCGAGGGCCAGAAGGTCGCGCTCGGCGACAAGTACGAGGGCGAGCATTATTCCTTTGAGTACGCGGGCAAGAACTGTGCCTGGGGCTCCAAGTCGGACATGAATATCTATATGAGTATCGACGACTTTAACGAGCTGTTCGACAACGACGCCGCCTACTTTAACGGCTATGTGAGCGACGAGAAGCTCGACCTCGATGCTCGTTACTTTGCCGGCGACACCACGCCCGACGACATGCGCGCCGTGGGCGACCAGTTCATCGGCATGATGAGCAAAATGATCGGCATGATGGTTGGGCTTGCGGTGTTTATCTTCCTGCTGTTTATGTACCTGCTGACCAAGGCCGTGATCGACCATAGCGCCCGGTCGATTAGCTACATGAAAGTCTTTGGCTATCGCGATGGCGAGATCTCGCATCTGTACATCCGCTCGATTACGCTGTGCGTGGCGGCGTCGCTTGTGCTGAGCCTGCCGGTCATTATTGGCTCGCTCACGGCCATCTTCCGCTCCATGCTGCTCGCCTACAACGGCAATATCGAGATCTATGTGCCCGCTTGGTCCATGGCTGCATGCGTCGGCATTGGCTTTGCGACCTACCTGGTCGTGGCGCTGCTACACACGCGCTCTATCAAGCGCGTCAGCCTGGCCGAAGCCCTCAAGGTGCAGGAATAGTCATTTAAGAACGTCCCCAATGACTAGGTGCCGTACTTGACTTTAACTCTGCTTTAACTGGTACCATCTCCTATGTCTGTAACGCCATATAGACCGAGGGGATAGATCTATGACCGCAACTGCACCCGCAGCACCCGCTAAGGTGTACTTCACCAACCTGCGCACGCATGCTCGCGAGAGCCAGCTCGACAAACTCAAGCGCCTCATCCGTCACGCCGGAATTGAGCAGATCGACTTTGAGAACAAGTTCGTCGCTATCAAGATTCACTTTGGCGAGCTGGGCAACCTGAGCTTTTTGCGCCCCAACTACGCCCGCGCCGTCGCGGATGTCGTCAAGGAGCTGGGCGGCAAGCCCTTCCTCACCGACTGCAACACGCTCTACGTCGGTAGCCGTAAAAACGCGCTCGAGCACATCGACACCGCCTACCAGAACGGCTTTACCCCGTATGCCACGGGCTGCCAGATCATCATCGCCGATGGCCTCAAGGGCACCGACGAGGCGCTCGTCCCGGTCGAGGGCGGCGAGTACGTACACGAAGCCAAGATCGGCCAGGCACTCATGGATGCCGATATCGTGATCAGCCTCACCCACTTTAAGGGCCATGAGCAGGCCGGCTTTGGCGGTGCCATGAAGAACCTGGGTATGGGAGGCGGCAGCCGTGCCGGCAAGATGGAGCAGCACGCCGCCGGCAAGCCGAACGTCGCGGCCGAGCACTGCATTGGCTGCCGTGCCTGCGAAAAGATCTGCGCGCACAGCGCCATCTCGTTCGACGACACCCGCGAGCGCGAGCTTGCCAACGGCGCTACTCGCACGGTGCACGTGGCTGCCATCGACCACGATCGCTGCGTGGGCTGCGGCCGCTGCATCGGCGTGTGCAACCAGGACGCCATCAAGCCCGGCTATGAAGCCGCGGCCGACGTGCTCAACTGCAAGATCGCCGAGTACACCAAGGCTGTTGTCCAGGATCGCCCCAGCTTCCATATCTCGCTTGCCATGGATATCAGCCCCAACTGCGATTGCCATCCCGAAAACGATACGCCTATCGTCAACGACATCGGCATGTTCGCGAGCTTCGACCCGGTCGCTATCGATCAGGCCTGCGCCGATGCCGTCATGGCATCCGAGCCGCTGCCCAACACCGAGCTCACCGATAGCGCGGCCAAGATGGAGCACAATCACGAGCATCTGGAGGGCGAGCAGGCCAAGGATCCCTTCTGCATCACGCATCCCGACACCGACTGGCGTGCGTGCATCGCGCATGCCGAGAAGATCGGCCTGGGCACGAGCGAGTACGAGCTCATTGAGGTCAAGTAGCACCTGTCTATTGGACATATCAAGCGCTTTTGTAGCGCAACGTTAGCAAAAGCCGCCCGTGAGCACAGTGTCCACGGGCGGCTTTTCGGAAGTATGCGGCAAATTTCGAGATCGCCGAGCACACGACATTTTTTGGCAACAAAACCCCTGATAAATTGTTGGTAAAACTGCGGTCTGGTCGGCAGTTCCAGATTTTGCCGCATACTTCCGAAAATAGGGGGTCAGATAAAGCTCCAGACGTTGCTTTTTGCCTAAAAATACTCGTCGAGGAAGTTGTTGACCGTGTTCCAGTAGAGCTCGGGGTCAACTTGCGCACTCTTGGCGTGGGTGGCGCCATGGATAGTGAGCTTTTGCTTGACCTTGCTGGCGCACGCGTCGTAGTTTTGGTCGAGCATACTGTACGGCACAAAGGTGTCCTGGTCACCGTGGATAAACAGCATGGGAACCGTCGCGTGTTTGAGTTGCTCCACGCTGCTCGCCTTATGAAAGTCGTAGCCCGCGCGCACGTTGCACACCAAGTTTGCTACATCGAGCAAGGGAAAGCTGGGCAGGCCGAATACGTCCTTGAGCTGTAGGGAAAACTCGTCCCAAACACTCGTATAACCGCAGTCCTCGATAATGCATTTCACGTTTGCGGGCAGAGATTCCCCCGCGACGTTCATGGCGGTTGCCGCACCCATCGACTCGCCAAAGACCAGGATACGCGCCTCGGGGTCAGCCTGAACGATTCGCCCAATCCATGCAACGATGTCGAGGCGCTCGGGCCAGCCCATGCCGATATAGTCGCCGCCGGAGCGCTCGTGGGCGCGGGCGGCAGGCGCGAGCACGTTCATGCCGCGGTCGTGGAAGCGCTTGGCGTATCGGGCCATGCCGATGGGCTCATTGGTATATCCATGCAGGCAGACGGCGTAATCGTGGGTGTTCTCCGAGGCGGCAAAATACCAAGCGGCGAGCTCGGTTCCGTCATCTGCGGTGAGGCTGCTGCTCTCGCGATTCTCTTTAAACCACGCCCGCGCCTCGGTTTCCTCGGCATCCGGCTGCTCGCCTTCTTTGTCGTTCTTGCTATCCTGCATCATCTTCATGGTGTACGGCGCTTGGGGATTCAGCGCGAAGTCAAACAGAAAGTTGCCGGCAAATCCGAGCAGCGCAACGACAACCACCAGTGCAACGATGCCGGCTATCTTGAGCTTTCGATGGGAACGTGCGTTTTGAGCCATGCGGTATTCTCCTATAAGATGTTAATACATCAACATTTAATGCAAGCGCATTATGGACGTTCGCCGTTGATGCGTCAACAGACAAAGAATGGGTAAACAAAGGGTCACGTATGGTGCAAATTTCGCACGTACCTAGACGCTTTGATATAGTGTTGAGAACTCTTTACGTTGGAGGATGTAACCGGCATGCCCGATTCGAGCGACAGTTCTAAGCCGCGACCCAAGACCGCGGCCGTTCCACACTACACGGTGGGCGAGGAGATCATGAACTCCGTCACCCATGGTGTCGGCTGCCTGCTGGGTATCGCGGGCCTGGTGCTCCTGATCGTATTCGCTGCCCTGCGCGGCGGAGGCCCGGCCCACATGGCCGCGGCGATTGTCTATGGCGTCAGCATTATTCTCGAATATCTGGCCTCCACGCTCTACCACGCGATTCAACCCGCGCGCGCCAAGCGCGTGTTTCGCATCATCGACCACGGCTGCATCTACCTGCTCATAGCCGGCAGCTATACGCCGTTTTGCCTCATCACGCTCGCAAACGACGGCGGTCCTGCGCTGTTCTTTGCCGTATGGGCCATCGCCATTATCGGCATCGCCCTCGAGTGCTTTATGCGTGAGCGTCAACCGCACTGGGTAAGCGGCCTGGTCTACCTGCTGATGGGCTGGCTTGTCGTCTTTAAGCTGCCCGAGCTCGTGGCACTGCTGAACCCCGTCGCGCTTGCCCTGCTCGCCGTCGGCGGCGTGTGCTATACCGTGGGCGTGCCGTTCTATATCGCCAAAAACGTGCGCTATCTGCACAGCGTGTTTCACCTGTGGGTGCTCGCCGGCAGCATCTTCCAGTTCATGGCGGTGATCCTCTTCGTAATCTAGCGACCATGCCTGCGCGCCCGCGGACCCATCCAAGCGGCCGTCGGGCGCAACTGCCCTATCCGCCACCTACGCTTACTACCTAACGTCCCGAATCTTGGAGGTTCGAGAAACTCCCGATGGACATAACCATCTCCCTTATCACTACCCTCGTCCTGACGCTTATCAACGGCTACTTCTCCATGTCCGAGATGGCTCTCACCACGGCTAAGCGCGCCGTGTTGGAGCACGATGCCGAGGAGGGCGATAAGCGCGCCGAGCGCGCCGTCCAGCTTGCCGCCGACTCCGATCAGCTGTTGGCCACCATCCAGGTCGCCATCACGCTCGTGGGCTTTGCCTCGTCCGCCGTCGCCTCGACGAGCCTGTCCGACCCGCTTGCCACGTGGCTCATGAGCTTTGGCATCGCGCCGCTTTCCGCCATCGCGCGCGGCCTGGCGCCGGTCATCATCACCGTCGCCGTCGCCTTTGTGTCCATCGTGATTGGCGAACTCGTGCCCAAGCGCATCGGCCTCGCTAACGCCGAGGGCGTATCCAAGCAGGTCGTGGGACCGCTTTCCGTGTTCCAAAAGATCGCCCGTCCGCTCGTGTGGCTGACCGGCGCTTGCTCCGATGGTCTGGCCCGCATCCTGCGCATCAAGAGCGCCGACGACCGCCAGAACGTTTCGGAGGAAGAGATCAAGTACATGGTCTCGGAGCAGGACGACCTGCTCGATGAGGAAAAGCGCATGATCCACGAGATCTTTGACCTGGGCGACACCGTTGCCCGCGAGGTCATGGTTCCGCGCGTGGACACCACCATGTGCGAGGACGACGAGACGGTCGCCGACGTGCTGTCCACCATGCGCCAGACCGGCTTCAGCCGCATCCCGGTGTATCACGAGGATCCCGACAACGTCGCGGGCATCGCGCACATCAAGGACCTGATCCAGCCCGCGCTCGACGGCAAGGGCGACCAGCCCATCGCCGGCTTTTTGCGCGACGCCACCTTTGTGCCCGATACCAAGGACATCCTGCCGCTGCTGTCCGAGATGCAGACCTCGCACGACCAGATCGTGGTCGTCGTGGACGAGTACGGCGGCACGGCCGGCATCATCACCATCGAGGACATCGTCGAGGAGATCGTGGGCGAGATCGAGGACGAGTTCGACCCCGACAACAAGTACCTCACGCGCCTTTCGCGCCGCGAGTGGCTCGTCGATGGGCGTTTTTCGTGCGATGACGCGATTGAGCTTGGTTGGCCGCTCGAGGAAAGCGATGATTATGAGACCATCGCCGGCTGGATTTTGGAGCTTTGTGACTCGGTGCCCGATATCGGAGAGGTGTTTGAGGTCGCAGGGTACAAATTCAAGGTACAGTCGATGCGTGGCCAGCGCATCTCGCTCATTCGCGTGATCGCTCCGGCCGAAACCGATAAGAAGGATTCCGAGTCCTCGGCAGAGAAGCCGGCGGCGTCGGGCGCGGGCTCTGCGGATCCGCACGACGGCGACGAGTAGGGCAAGGAAGAGTAGGGGAGAGTTATGGCAGGCCTGTTCAACATCCTTAAGGTCACCGTCAGCGAGGACAAGATTTGCGCGCATGTGCTGGTGAACCCCGGCATGCCGCTCATGACCTCGGAGGATATCGAGGCTACGGCGCGCGTGTACTACCTGGTGCCCGCGATTGCCAAGCACCTGTGCCTGGGCGATTCGGGTCGCGAGTTCCAGGACTGCATGGGCCAGACCGAGCTTTGCCACCTGCTGGAGCACGTGACGGTCGAGCTCATGAACGAGACCGGTCTTGCCGGCAGCATCTCGTGCGGTCGCACGCGCGTGAGCGAGCATGACGAGCGTGTCTTTGAGGTTGAGCTTTCGTGTCCCGATGACGCATTGGCCATTGGCGCGCTGTCGTCGGCGACCTTTATGATGGACTGGGCGTACCTGCACGCCGACCAGCCGGCCCCCGACGTGGAAGGCACGGTCGCTGGCCTGCGCAACCTGGTGCTGGGCATGCGCGCCGAGGCCGAGGGCAAGGACCCGCACGAGGCCGTTGCCGCTGCGAACGGCGAGGACGTGGCCGAGGATGCGCCCGAGGGCGATGCTCCTGCCGACGCCGACACTGAGCCCGTTGCCGAGGCGCCTGCTGAGCCCGAGTCTGCGGAGCCCCAAGGCGTCCCGAGCTTTGACGACGAGCCGCAGATGCCAATCGATACCGAGGGTGCGGTCGCCGAGAACCACGAGGCCCCCGCGGCCGTCTTTGGCGGTGCGGCAACGGCTCCGTCTGGCTCGGCGCACGAGGGCAACCTGCCGCTCGTCGATGGCGCCGGCGAGGACCCGGCCGCCACTGTGGCCATGCCTGCCATGCCGCAGGAGTAGGTTCGCTCGCTTATCACCATCATGTACCTGCGCTTTTACCGTACGCAGATGAGCGCGACGGCAAGTGTTGCGCTGCGGGTATAATGGACAGCATTCAAACGGTGGGCATCGAGGTGCCCGCAGGAGGGGAATGATCATGGGAAAGACTTTCAGCTTTGTCTCCGGTGCGCTCTTTGGTGCTGCCGCCGGCGCTATCATCGGCGTTGCTCTGGCCCCGCGCTCGGGTGCCGAGACCCGCGCCATGGCCGCCGATATCGCCAATGACGCCTGGGACAACATGCGTGACACCTACGAGCACAGTGCCGAGGAGGCTCGTGCCGCGGTCAACGACTTTGGTCCGATGGTCGATGCCAAGACCGATGACCTGCGCGCCAAGGTCGACCTGGCCCGCGAGCGCATGGACCAGCTTCGCGAGCAGCTCAACGACGCCATATCGGGCGGCAACGTGACGCCCGCTGCCGACGTCGTGGTCGAGAACGTCACCGAGGCCGGCGCCGAGGCCACGGAGCCCTCGACCGAGGCATAATGCGCGCAGGGGATTTTGTCGGCGTCAAGGTTTATCGTAAGCCTGCCGAAGACAAGCGCACCAAAAAGGACGGCACGCCGCGCAGCCCCAAAAAGCTCGGCAAGATTCACTTTCCGGTCTTTACCCCGGGCGGCACGCGCGTGGTGGGCTTTATGGTCCGCCAGTCCGATATCGCGGGTATGATCGAGCGCCCCGACCGCTTTGTGGCGCTCGATGCCATCGGCGTCTATGAGGGTGCCGTCGCGGTCGACGACGTCAAGGGCACCTACGATGCCGCCGCGGCCAAGCGCCTCGATATCAACCTGGACGATTGCATCATCTGGATTGGCATGGACGTGCGCACGGAATCGGGCGATGCCGTGGGCTACTGCTCGGACGTTGAGTTCAAGCCGCGCTCGGGTATTGTGCAGACGTTCTACGTGACCGCCGGTGCCGCTTCGAGCGTGCTGGTGGGCGACACGCAGGTGCCGCCGACGATGCTGCGCGGCTACGAGAACGGCGCGATGATTGTCTCGGACGAGGTCAAGACGCTCGGGTATTCGGGCGGCGCGGCCGCCAAGGCTGCCGAGGCCAGCGTCGTGGTGGGAGATAAGGTCAAGAAGGGCGCCAAGGTGCTCGATGACAAGGGATCGGTCGCCGTGGACAAGGGCAGCCGCGCACTGGGCAAGCAGCTCGGCAAGACGCGCGGTATGTTCAAGGCCTTTAAGGACGAATATCAAAAGGCGAGCGGGGGCTCGTCAAAAGCTAGCAAATAGCGACGTACCAAATGATGGGAGGCGAGCCGGAGACATGTTGCTCCGGCTCGCTGTGTTTATGGGGGAGGGCACATGCGCCAAAACGGATCTAACTTAAACGGGCCCTCGGGTGCGCGTCCGACGACGCGCCGCGACCTGGGGCAGCTGCCCAGCGGTCAGCGTCGACGCCGCCGTAAGCCCGGCGCGATGTACCTCAACCATAGCCGTGGGTTTAGCGATCGCAGCGCGCGCATCGGCAACGGGCGCTCGCCGCGTCGACCGTCCCGCCTGCCCTATGCGCTCATCGCCGTGGGTTGCGCGCTCGTGCTGTTTATCGCTGCCGTCGTGGGCTACGTCAACCGCAGCGTGGACGTGGAACTCAACGGGCAAAAGACCGCGGTGCGCGTGGGCTCTACGTTGCAGAATCTTATCGACGATCAAAGCCTGACCGAAACGTACGGCGCCGGCGATCTGCTGGCCGTCGACGACAGCGTGCTCAAGCGCCATGGCGGCGAAAAGCTGTCGGTGAAGGTCGACGGCAAGCGCGTGAAGCAAGGCAAATGGGACAGTCGCGAGCTTACGGGTGGCGAGAAGGTGACGGTCAAGGATGGCCGCAACGTGTACGAAAAGCACGAGGTCCAGGCCGCGACTATCGAGCCAAAGCTTAAGGTCGAGGGCACGGGCGCCATTGAGTATGTCAAAACCTGGGGCGTTCAGGGCCGCTCCGAGGTATGGGTCGGCGAGCAGTCGGGCAAGACGCAGGACCGCGGCGAAGTCGTGCCCGCCACCGACTGCGTAGTCGAGTGCGCAAGCGTGGCGCCCAAGGGCAACGAAAAGTACGTGGCCCTGACATTTGACGAGGGTCCGAGCGGCGCGACCAAGCAGATCTTGCAGGTGCTCAAGGAAAAGGGCGTCACGGCGACGTTTTTCCTTTCGGGCGATGCCGCGGAAGCCTCGCCCGCTACTGCCAAAGCGATTGTCGATGCCGGGTGCGAGATTGGCTCCAACACCTACAGCG
Organism: uncultured Collinsella sp.; assembly: GCA_900548265.1. GTDB lineage: Bacteria > Actinomycetota > Coriobacteriia > Coriobacteriales > Coriobacteriaceae > Collinsella. Next base: position 23,854 of record URKG01000018.1, on the reverse strand, counting down.
ATGATTCGCTCAAGGGCGAGGATCGCGAGACGGTGCGCAAGCAGATCACGAAGGGCACCGAGGCGATTAAGTCGGCGACCGGCGTCGAGACGATGTTGCTGCGTGCCCCCTACGCCGCGTTTGACGAGCAAAACTGGATCGACTCGATGGACCTGGTATCCGCCGTGGTTTCGTGGAATATCGATTCGGGCGACTGGCTGCTCAACGGCGCTGACGAGCAAGTATCGACCGTGCTCGACTCGATGACGCCGGGCAATATTGTGCTGCTCACCGATAGCGATGAGTGCGCCGAGCAGACGCTCGAGGCGCTGCCGCAGATTATCGATGGCCTAGTCGCCGATGGCTACAAGATCGTGACGCTCAGCGACCTGGTCAAGACGGACACGGCATTGAGCAAAAAGCTCACCTCGCTCACCAAGGTTTCCATGCCCAAAAACGCCGTGTTCCCCCAACTCCCCGAGGACGACGACACCACAGAGTAGTCATCGGGGACGTTCTTAAACGACTAGCTATTTGGGACACTCTTGCGAAAACCCGGCACTTGGGGACTGTCCCCAACTGCCGGCATCTGGGGACGTTCCTTTTCTGTCAGCAGTTAGGGACAGTCCTGTTCTGCCGCTCGCAAAGAGTGTCCCTGGCGACTAGTCGTTGAAGAACGTCCCCAATGGCTATGTCACGGATACGTCAGCGTTTGGTATGCCTGCAATGTGCAGCGCATAAATTCGGTGCCGCAGCGCGATGCTGATGCTATAGTTACTGCGGTTAATGAGGGTCAAGAGAAAGGTTACAGGTGAAATCCAAACCTCGACCATACAGTCGATGACCCCATGCAGGTGCTTTCTGCGCGTGCACGGGGTGTGAGCGCCGAGCGGCGTGCCGCCCGCGCATGCGTATACATATCTAAAAGTCCACGGATTGCGTGCCGGCATGGTCGCGCGGTCCGCAGGAATAATGATGGGGAGCACCATTGAATTATCTGAGTGAGATGCTCAAATTGCCGGTCTTGGACGTCGACGGCGAAAAGCTCGGCGTGGTTAACGATTTTGGCATTGCAACCGGCGAAGTTTTTCCGCACGTGACGTCGCTCGCGTTCCGTGGCCCCGGCAAGACGCCGTTTATGATCAGCTGGCGCAAATGGGTCGACCGTATCGACGAGACGGGTGTACACCTTAAGACATCGGCCACCGAAATCCGTTTTTCGTACCTGCAGCCGACCGAGCTGTTGCTGGCGCGTGACGTTCTCAATAAGCAGATCGTCGACACGCAGGGCATGAAGGTCGTGCGCGTAAACGACATCAAGTTTTCCATGTCGGGCGAAAATCAGCTGCGCCTGCTGGGTGCCGAAGTTGGTGCCCGCGGTCTGCTGCGCGCGATCAGCCCCACACTTGAGCATGTCGTCGAGGGCTTTATGAAACACCTGGGCAAGCCGCTCAGCGAGGACATTATCGCCTGGTCTTACATGGACCTGCTCGACCGTTCGACTAAGAACATCCAGCTCTCGGTGTCGCACAAGACGCTTGGCGAGCTGCATCCTGCCGACATTGCCGACATCATCGAGCAGCTCGACCCGCGCCTGCGTGCGCAGGTGTTCGCGCAGCTCGACACGGCACAGGCCGCCGAGGCCATCTCGGAGTTCGATGACGACGAGCTCATGACCGAGATGCTCGAGGGCCTGTCCGATACGGACGCATCGTCGATGCTAGCCATGATGGACCCGGACGACGCCGCCGACCTGATCGACGAGCTCGATTACGAGAAGGCCGAGAAGCTCCTGCGCCTGATGGGCGTCAAGGAGGAGAAGGCGATTCGTAACTTGCTGGGCTATGAGGACAACACCGCCGGCCGCATCATGACCTCGGAGTTTGTCTCCCTGCCCGCCACGGCGACGGTCGGCGATGCCATCGAGGCGATTCGCAAACTCGATGAGGACTTCGAGAGCGTCTATTACGTCTATACCGAGGATCCGAGTGGCATGCTGACGGGCGTGCTTTCGCTGCGCACGCTGATCGTGGCCGACCGCGACGCCACGCTGGGCCAGCTTGCCTATCGCGATCTGGTCTACGTGTCGCCCGACGAAGACCAGGAAGACGTGACGGACGAGATGACCAAGTACGACCTGGTTGCCATCCCTGTCTGCGACGAGAACCGTCATATCCTGGGTATCGTGACCTTCGACGACGCCATGGACGTTATCGCCGAGGAGCATCAGGAGGACCTGCAGATCGCCGGTGTCGGCTCGGGCGATAGCGCGTCGGACGACTCGACGAACGTGCTCAGCTGGTTCGTGCATCGTCAGTACTGGGTCGTCGTGTGGGGCATCGCCTCGTGCATTATGGCGACGGTGTTGGGGGCGGCGCTGGGCTCCGCGCATCTGGTGGTGTTCCCCATGTGCGCCATGCCGCTCGTGCTGCTTGCTGCCTCGCGCATGGTGTCGTTCGTCAAGAACTACTTCTTGGAGTACGACGGCCACGACGACGAGCCCAAACCGTACCTGGGATTCTTCTTCCAGAGCACGGGTATGGGTCTGATCCTTTCGCTCGTGACCTACCTGTGCGCGCAGCTGGTGCGCACCGCCGCGTTCCTCGATGCCCCTATGTTTGAGGAGCAGCTCTTTACCGGCTGCTTTAACATCGCGGCCATCATTTGTCTGATTGGCAACATGAGCGCCGTGATTTACCTGATGGTGCTGTTCTGGCGTGACGAGCACGACCTCAATACGTCGGGCACCGCCATGAACGTCATTGCCGTCATGATCTCGTGTGTGGCGTACTGTGCTGCTGCGGTGCTGCTCACCATGTCGGTCATGGGGTAGGTGGTCGCGTGCAAAATACGAAGCAAAAGCCGAGCACCAAGCAAAAGCTGACCATCGCGGCCGTCTTTGGCGCCATGGGCCCCGGTCTTCTGGCGGCGCTTTCGGGCAATGACGCCGGCGGCATCGCCACGTATTCCAGCGCGGGCGCCAGCTATGGCTATAAGATGCTCTGGATGCTTCCCGTCATGACCGTGCTGCTTATCGTGACGCAGGAGACCGCGGCGCGCTGCGGATGCGTCACGGGTAAGGGCCTGGCGTCGCTCATTCGCGAGCGCTTTGGCGTGCGCAAGAGCGTGCTGGCCATGGCGGCACTGTTGATCGCCAACACGGCGGTGACCATCTCGGAGTTCGCGGGTATCGCGAGCGGCCTTGCTCTGTTTGGCGTTCCGGCGAGCATCTCGGTGCCGCTCGTGGCGCTGCTGGTGTGGATGCTTACCATGTCGGGCAGTTTCCAACGCATCGAGAAGATTTTGCTGCTGGTAAGCTGCGTGTTCGTGACCTACATCGTCGCTGCGTTTATGGCCGGCCCCAACTGGGGCGAGGTCGCGGTCGACTTGGTCGTCCCCAATATTCAAAACGACCCCAGCTACGTGTCGCTCGTGGTCGCAACGATCGGTACCACCATCGCGCCGTGGATGATCTTCTTGGCTCAGAACAACGTGGTCGATAAGAATGCGGGCGAGGACGACATCGTGCTGCAGCGTATTGATACCGTGAGCGGCTCGATCGCTGCTGATATCATCGCGGGCTTCATTATCATCACGACCGGTACGGTGCTGTTCCCGGCGGGTATTCAGATTAGCGATGCCGCCGATGCCGCCCGCGCGCTGGAGCCCATCGCGGGCCAGTGGTCCACGGTGTTGTTCGCCTCGGGCCTGGTCGCAGCGAGCTTTTTGGCTGCCTGCGTGCTGCCGGGCGTTACGTCGAGTGCCATCTGCGAGGCTTTTGGTTGGGAGCGCGGTGCCGATCGCAGCTGGGACGAGGCCCCGGTTTACCGCGGCATCATTACGGCCATCATCGGCATTTCTGCCGTGTTGGTGCTCATGCCCGGCGTCGATTTGTTCCAGATTATGATGACCTCGCAGGTCATCAACGGCGTGCTGCTGCCCGTAGTCTTGGTATTCCAGGTGGTTATCGCGGCGGATCGCCACATTATGGGCGCCAACCGCAACGGCCGCGTATGGAACGTGCTCACGTGGGCGACTATCGGCGTGATTACGGTGTTGACGGTCGTCATGTTTGTCCTACAGGCAATGGGCTACAGCGCTTAGCGCCCACTTTTGCCTCCGAACAGGCTGCAGCGATGGGTTGCGGCCTGTTTTTTGTCTGCTATAGGGTGCTAGTTATATGGCAGTGGGCAAAAAATGCCAAATATGAGTACTGTTGCTAAGTGAATAGCATTTACATCCAAGAAGATAATGAACATAACCTATAGTATGTCCATTAAAATTGGCCCCCAATACGCCCTAAAGCAGTCAGGTTGGCTGCTTTAGGGGGCTGTAGGGGTCGCCCGGATGTCATTTTGGGTGATTTTACCTGCTACTAAAATGGTAACAGTACTCATATTTGGCCTTTTTTGCCCACAGACCTTTGGGGTTGCGGCGAAAAGGGCTTGTTTTGATTGTTTGGAGCAGGCGCGAGGCGCGGAAACGATGCCCGGAGCGGCTTGGAATTCATCCGTAGAGGTCTTCATTGGCTGCGCCAGGAGTATCCCTAGGTGCCGGTGCAAAAGGAGTGTCCCTAACTGCCGCAGGGGGCGTCGGCCGTGGCCGACGCCCCCTGCGGATGTAAGCAGATTTGGCTGTGCGTTACTTGTCGGTGCCCAGCTTGTGTGGCTTGTAGGCGAGGGCACTGACGAGCGCATCGGCGGCGGACTTGACGGCTGCCGGCTGCGGATCGTTGACGTGGTCCTCGGGGTGCACGGGCAGGTCCTTCTTGACCGCATCGTGGATGAGATTGAGGTACTCGGCCACGCCGGTGGCCGACAGGTGCGTGCCGTCGCCGTCAAACAGGTCGTTGCGGTTGGCGCTGTACCCGTACCAGTCGATAACGCGTACATTCTTGTAGCGCGTTGCGGCGTTGGCGATGGCCTGGTTCGTGGACCCGACCCACGGCTGCGGGCTACGCGTGTTTACAAACACGACAATACGCTGCTCGCCGGCGTCGGCCATGATTGCGTCGACCTGGGCGTCCGTTACCAAACCGTTGGTGCCCAGGGCAAAGACCACGATCTTGCCGGCAAGGTTCTGCTGGATATAGCCCTCAAATGTCGCGCGGCCCGCATCAAACTGGCGGCCCTTTTCGGCATCGATATGGCTGTGCGGGAACACTCCGTCAAAGGAATCAACGGCGCGCAGCGACACGGAGTCACCGATCATCAACAGGTCGTAGGAGCCATCGGGGAAGCCGTCGTTGTCCCTGTCGGTGTCGTCGGCCGCCTGCTGGTCGGTGGGCGCGGTGTTTTTGGCTTCCTTGTTCAGAACTTCGGCGCCCTCGCCGCTCAGCGCAGACGTCTCGGGCACAAAGATCAGGCCGCCCAGCGCAACGACTAACACGACGGCGCAGGCTGCGCAGACAGGGACGTGCGCGCGCACCCAGTTGGCGGGCGTGGTGGTGCCATCGCGGAATTCGGCGACGGTGCGGCCGAAGGCACCCTTCCTAAACGGCGTTTCGATAAAGCGATAGGAGCACTCGGCTACGGCGACCACCAGCAGCACCTGCAAAATGTACTGCCACCAGGGCGTATCGTTGATGTTGGCGACCGGGTTCATGAGCAGCAGCAGCGGATAGTGCCACAGGTAGATGCTGTACGAGCGCTTGCCAACCCACACGAGCGGCTCGGCGGACAGCGCGCGGGCAACCATTCCCTGGGGCTGCACACAGGCCGCGATGACCATGAGCGTGAGGATGGAGCATAACAGCGTGCCGCCGCGATACTGGAACGCGGTGTAGCCGTTGGTGAGCGCGACCATGGCGGCAAGGCCAACCAGGCCCACGACGCCCAACACATCGATGGATGCGGGCGAGGACCAAAAGCGCACGAGGGCGCTCGGCTGTGCCGGGGCAGTCTCGGCTGATTCGTCGGCCTTCTCGCCAGGTTTGCCCACGGCGTTCTTGCCGTGCTTGGCGGCGCCAGCCAGGCGATTGAGCCCCAAACGATGAGCGAGACGCACCGGCGCCAGGTCGCGATCGGGGATAAAGGCCATCCAGGCACCCAGTAGCAGCGAGAACACGCGGGTGTCGGTGCCGTAGTACACGCGGCTGGGGTCGGCGGCAGGGTTGTAAAGCACCATCATGGCGAGGGCAGATACCGCGGCAAGGCCCAGAACCACGCGGCGCGTGTTGGGCTTGCTCACATGCATGGATACCATGGCAAACAGCAGTGGCGGCCAAATCAGGTAGAACTGTTCCTCGATGGCAAGTGACCAAAAGTGCGTGAGCGGCGAGGGGTCGCCCAGAGCATTGAAGTACGAGACGTTTTGGGCAATCTGCCACCAGTTGTTGAAGAACAGCAGCGACGGCAGGATGTCGGGGCGCATCTTGGTGAGCATCACGTGGTTAAAGATGGTGCACAGCGCGCAGGTCACGAACACTACCGTTACCACGGCGGGGACCAGGCGACGGATGCGGCGAATCCAGAAGCTCTTAAGATCGATGCGGCCGGTCTTAGCGACTTCGTTGAGCAGCAGGCGCGTGATCAGATAGCCCGAAAGCACAAAGAAGATCGTGACGCCGAGCAGGCCGCCCTGAGCCCACGTGAGGTTGAGGTGATAGAGCACCACCGCGACGACGGCGAGCGTACGCAGACCGTCGAGCGCAGGAATGTAGCGGGACTTGGGGCGAGCGGGTGCCTGTTCTTTTGCGGCGCTGTTGGTGCGGGTGCCCTTATTGGCGGGCGCGCGATGGGAGCCTGCGGCGTGGCGCGACTCGCCGGTGCGACGGTCGGCGCGCGGGCGTTCGTGCGGCGCCTGGTTATCGGGCGCGCGGCGCGGGCCGCGCGGGCTCGATTGTGGGAATTGTTCCATAAAACATCATCCAATGACGAGAATAATCAGCACATATTCATTGTAGCTGCCTGCTCCTGTGAATGCTTGCTGCTGGCGCAACCTCAAGGGCGCGTTCACATCAAAGTGAACTAAAGTTATAGAGGTGCGAAGGCGCGCAATCGACGGTCGACGGTGGGTGCAAGGCCCGCAGACGAGGAGGTTTCCATGGCAGACAACGGCATTGTTGCGGTGTTCGGCAGCATGAACATGGACCTTTCGGTGGCGTGCGAGCGCATGCCGCGCGCGGGCGAGACCGTCGGCGGCAGCGGTTTTATCACCAACGCCGGTGGTAAGGGTGCCAACCAGGTCGTGGCAGCTGCGCGCATGGGCGCGCGCACGTGCATGATTGGCGCGGTCGGGTGCGATGCGTTTGGCGATGTGCTCGTGGCGGGGCTTCAGGATGCCGGCGTGGGCGTTGAGTTCGTGGCGCGTCGCGATGACGTGGAGACCGGTACCGCGACTATCATTCGCTGCGAGAGCGACAACCGCATCGTGCTGTCGCCGGGCGCCAACCGCGCGCTTACGGGTGAGGATGTGGCCTGCGCCCTGCGTTGTCTGGTGGCCGATGAGCTCGACGGCGACGCCAGCGATATTGCCCCGGCTGCCGGAAGCGTCTTTATCGCCCAGGGCGAATGTGACCTTGCAGCGACGGCCGAGGCACTTGTTTGCGCTCACGAGCTGGGATTCTATACGGTCTTTAATCCAGCGCCTGCCTGCGAGTTGCCTGCGGAGGCCTGGCCTGCGGTCGACCTGGTTTGTCCCAACGAGACCGAATGCCAGGTGCTGACGGGCATCTTGCCCGCGGATGATGCGAGCTGCGTCGCGGCGCTCAATGCCCTGCTCGCCAAGGGTGCCGGAGCTGCGGTCATCACGCTGGGCGGCGCCGGGTCGGTTACGCTCGGCGATGGCGGTGAGCTGCTGCGCATGCCGGCACTTTCGAGCACGGTAGTCGATACCACGGCCGCCGGCGATACGTTTATCGGCGCGTTGGCGGTGGCTCGTCTAGAGGGCTTGCCGCTCTTTGAGTGCATGGCCGCGGGTGCTCGCGCCTCGGCAGTGACGGTGTCGCGTCTGGGCGCTCAGCAGTCGATTCCCACGCGTGCCGAAGTTGAACGCGTGTTTGATTTAGACGATTTAGTACAAGACGGAGAAGCGGAGTAGAACAATGGCAACCAAGAAGCTGATCCTTGATCTGGATATGGGTGTGGACGATGCGATGGCGCTTGCCTATGCCATCGCGAGCCCCGAGGTGGAGCTGGTGGGCATCACCACGTGCTTTGGCAACGTGCGCGTCGAGCAATCGGCGCACAACTGCCTGGCGGTGCTCGATCTGCTGGGTCGCCCCGAGGTTCCGGTGTACCTAGGCGCCGATCGTCCCATTAAGGCGACTGAGCCCTATACACCGCCGGCGTCCACCACGCTCATCCACGGCAAGAACGGTATTGGCGGGGCGAGCGTGCCCGCGTCGCCGTACGAGCCGGTGGGGGCGACGTCGGCCGACGGTAACGCGGCGGTCGATTATCTGATCGATGTCGCGCGCACCTATGGCCCCGATCTGGTCTACGTAGCGACCGGCCCGCTCTCCAACCTGGCACTTGCCTTGGAGCGCGATGCGGCGGCGATGATGTCTATCGGTCGCGTGGTCGTGATGGGCGGCGCCCTGACCGTGCCCGGAAACGTGAGCGCGGGCGCCGAGGCCAACATAGCAAGCGATCCTGAGGCGGCCGATGCCGTGCTGCGTTCGGGCCGCAAGCTCACTATGGTGGGCCTGGATGTGACGCATCGCGTGGTGCTCACGCGCCGCGACATTGCCGGCTGGACGGGCTCGGGCACCATGGCGGGCTGTGCGTTTGCGAGCATGGTCGAGCACTACATTGGTTCGTACGAGATGAACGCACCCTACCTGGGTGGCTGTGCACTGCACGATCCGCTAGCCGTTGCCGTGGCGATCGACCCCACGCTCGTGGGCGCACTTGGTTGCAACTTGCGCGTCGACCTGCTCGGCGAGTATCGCGGCCGCACTATCTGCGACGAGCATCGCCTGTCCGACCCCGACAAGAGCGCGCTTGTGGCACTCACCGTGGACGCCCCGCGCTTTCTGTCCGAGTTCAAGGCGCGCATGGCCCGCATCCTAGGCTAGGCTCGGGATCGAAGCACGCCCATCTGCTCGATGTGGCCGCTGGCGGGCCGACATCTACCGTTCGCCAGCCCGATGGTCCCCGGGGCGGGGAGAGCGCTATAATGCATTCTGCATCTTGGATTGTTACTCCTGTGTGGAGGCATGCCCAAGAGCAATACAACACGGATTGTTACGTAAGGCATGACCGCAATAGCACTGCTATTGGCTATCATGCCTTTTTCTGTGAGTGTTCTTGAAAGGAGGTTCACCATGCTTGCAATTAAAAAGCTTAACAACAACGCGGTTCTTTGCCGTGACGGACAGGGGCGAGATGTCATCGCCATGGGCAGGGGCGTCGGTTTCGGCGGAGATTTTCCTCGAGAGCTCCCTCTTTCTAAAATCGAGCATACGTTTTACGACATTGATCCTAAAGGACAAGATGTCATGAGGGATCTTCCCTCGGATATCGTGATGTTTGCGGCGAAAGTTATGGACATCGTTGCCAACGAACTGCCCTACGACCTCTCGACCAATGCGACGCTGTTCATGGCTGATCACCTGTCGTTTGCCGTTGCGCGAGCCCAAAAGGGGGTCCGCATCGCGATGCCTCTTGCCTATGAAGTGCGGGAGACGTATCCGAAGGAATACAAGGCTGCCCAGTTTATCGTCATGCGACTCGAGAAGGAGCTCGGAGAGCGGCTTCCCAAGGATGAGATTGCCAGTATTGCGATGAATCTCGTGAACGCACGGGTTGTTGAAGCCGTCAAAGCCACGGCCGAGCCCGCAAAGCAGTTCGACGATATGCTCGAGGACGTTATCGAGATTCTCGAAAGCGATTTCCGCATTATTGTCGACCGCGATTCCTTTGATTTCACCCGCTTCGCCACGCATCTGCGGTACCTGTTCAAGCGCATTCAAGCCGGCGAGTCGCTGAACAGCGCCAACATGCAGATGTACAAGAACTTTCGTGAGGAGTTTCCGCAGTTGGCAGAGTGCGTGAAGCATATCGGTTCCTATTGTCGTGAAACGTGGGACGCCACGCTCTCCGAGGAGGAGGAACTCTATCTGATGATCCATCTCAACCGGATCATCTCCAAAAAAGGATTGTAACCCGTAGCCATTCGGGGCATGACCTTTGCCGATTCGAACAGTAAGCCAAGATTGTGCAAAGGAGCCAATGATGGCAAATTACAAAAAGGTGGCAGAGCAGATTCTCTCCACTGTGGGCGGGGCGGAAAACGTGGCTTCGGTTACGCATTGCATGACGCGCCTGCGCTTCAACCTCAAGGATGAAAGCCTCTCGAATGATGAGAAGCTTGAGGACATCTCGTCTATCATCAGCGTCGTGCACGCCGGAGGGCAGGTGCAGCTGGTGGTCGGGCCCACGGTCGACAAGGTCTACGACGAGGTTTGTAAGCAGGGCGGATTCGAGGTCACGGTATCGATTGACGAGGAACTCGATGGCCCTCAGCTTAGCTGGAAGGAGCGCTTGGCGCCCAAGCACCTCTTCAATCAGCTGCTCGATGCCGTGAGCGGCGCTATCACCCCGATCCTTCCGATCTTTTGTGTCGCCGGTATCTTCAAGATGCTCGTTATTCTGTTTGGGCCCGAAGGCGCCGGTTTTATGTCCGAAACGAGCGACCTGTATCGGATCCTTTCCCTGGTGGGCGATGCGGCGTATTACTACTTCCCGATGTTTGCCGCCTATAGCTCGGCTAAGAAGTTCAAAACGAGTCCTGTGCTGGCACTGCTCATCGCTGTTGTGATGATTTATCCCGACATGCTCGCTATTGTTGAGGACGGAAAGCCTTTCAGCGTCTTCGGCATCCCCATGCAGCTCGTCAACTACACCCAGGCTGTTCTTCCGGTCATCTTGATCACCTGGGCCCAGTCCTATGTTGAGCGCTTCTTTAAGAAGATCTCGCCTGATATGTTGCGCATTCTGATCGTACCCGTGGGTACGGTGCTCGTGATGTTGCCGGTCGCGCTGTGCCTCTGCGGCCCTGCCGTCCAATTTGTCATGGGCCTTGTGGCCGATTTCATCATTTGGCTCGCCTCTGTTGCCGGTCCCGCTGCGACCGCGGTTATCGGCGCATTCTGGAATCTGATCATCGCCACCGGCATGCACGTGCCGATCTATACCGCCATATTGCCCGCCGCGCTCCAGAACGGTTACGACGCCATCTTATACCCCGGCACCGCGGTTGTAGCCTACACCACGCTTGCCATCGCGCTCGCCTATGGCCTGCGCGCTAAGGGCAAGGAGAGTCGAGCCACGGGCTGGAACTTGTTCATCACCTATGCCTTCGGTCGCGTGAGTGAGCCCATCATCTACGGCATCCTGTTTCGCGACAAGAAGGCTCTTGCCTGGAACATGATTGGTGGTGCTGTCGGTGGTCTGCTGGTAAGCCTTCTTCATGCCAACGTCTATATCTTCACTGGCGTTGGTTTCCCATGGATGAACGTGCTCATGTTTGCTCAGGATATCATCCCTGGCACCATCGGGTGTCTTGCTGGCGGTGCCGTGACGTTTGCGTTGGCGATGATTTTTGGATTTGAAGGACAGGAGAAGATGCCGTTGAAGTCCAAGAGCGGCGATTCTGAGGCCGTTGAATCCGTCGAGGCATAAGAGGCTACTACACAAATATGCTCCCCAGCCGTTGCGCGGTCCGACCCCTTGGCCGCGCAACGGTACTGTGCTGTTGCGCGGCACTTGCCGAGTCCGTTGCGTTCGACAGTGTGGGCCGGGAATTTGATAGAAAGGACGACACCATAATGTTTAGAGAAGATTTTTTATGGGGCGGGGCTCTGGCTGCAAACCAGTGCGAGGGAGGATGGAACGAAGGCGGTCGCGGTTTAGCCAATTCCGACATGCTGCCGTTTGGCGATCAACGCATGGACGTCATGCGGGGAGACCTTGATCCGCGTGCGTTGGCACCCGACAGCTTCTATCCCGCTCGCAAGGGCATTGATTTTTACCATAGGTACAAGCAGGATATTGAACTGTTTGCCCAGATGGGTTTTAAATGCCTGCGCTTATCAATCGCCTGGAGCCGCATTTTTCCCAAAGGAGACGAAGCCGAGCCCAATGAAGAAGGCCTTGCCTTTTACGAGGATGTTTTTAGGACGTGTCGCGCGCATGACATTGAGCCTTTGGTGACGCTCAACCACTATGATGTCCCCATGCATCTCGTCGATGCGTATGGCGGATGGCGCGATCGCAGGTTGGTCGACCTGTTCGAGCGATATTCGCGTACCGTGTTCGAGCGCTATCGGGGATTGGTCAATTATTGGCTGACCTTTAACGAGATCAACATCATGACGCAGGCGTGCTTTATGGCGGCGGGGATCATCTTCGAGCAAGGGGAGAATCGCTATGCAACGGTTCACACGGCCGTGCACCATGTATTGGTTGCGAGCGCCCGTGCGGTCGGGGCGTGTCATGAACTGTGCCCTGGGGCGAAGATCGGTTGCATGCTCAACGCAGGTGTCTTCTATCCGGCTACATGTGATCCGGACGATGTGCTGGCTGCGCAGGCTGAGAATCGCAGCCATTACATGTTTACCGACGTCCAGGTGCGCGGTGCGTACCCGAGCTATGTTCTCAAGGAATACGCCCGCCATGGTTTTGAGGTGCCCTATCGGGATGATGACCGCGAAGTACTGGCTGCAAACCTGGTCGATTTCGTCTCGTTTTCGTATTACTCGACGCGCGTCGCAAAAGCGCATGCGGAAGGTCAGTTCGATTCGAACCTTCTTCGCTCGGCGCCTAATCCGTATCTAAAACAGGAGCCTTGGGGGAGGTTTATCGACCCCAAAGGGCTGCGCGTCACCATGAATGAAATCTGGGATCGCTATCAAAAGCCGCTGTTCATCGTCGAAAACGGTTTGGGTGCTCCTGATGTGCCGGAAGATTCGGGTGAAATAGAAGACGACTATCGAGTTGAATACCTGCGGGCCCACATCGAGGCGATGAGGGAGACCGTCGAGCTCGACGGGGTGGAACTCATGGGATATACCTGTTGGGGCCCGATCGATTTGGTTTCGGTCGCCACAGGACAGATGCGTAAGCGCTACGGGTTTATCTATGTCGATCGAGACGATAGCGGTGCGGGCTCGTTTGAGAGACGTAAAAAGAAAAGCTTCGAATGGTACCGACGCGTAATAGCAAGCAATGGCGAAGACCTTGCGTAATAACGTTAAGATGGACAAATGCGCCCGTTGGGGGAATAGTCGTGCCACTTCGCTTGACAACAGGCTAAACTAGCTATTAAACATTTACTATTCTGTTTAGATTGAATTTGCGGTCGTTTAGTTGCCGAGCTATCGAGTTGCGATGCTCCGCCACGGCCGTTGCTAGGGGGAACAATGGCCAAAGCAAGTGTTCGCGAGATCAGCCGCATCACCGGTTTTTCGCCTGCGACCGTGTCCAACGCGCTCAACCGCAAGCGCAGCGTGAGTGAGGAGACCGCCAAGGTCATCCTGGAGTGCGCACAGTCGCTGGGCTATCAGCAGTCGACGCAGCTCGAGAGCATTCAGTTCGTGCTTGCGCGCAAGACGGGCGCCATTCTGGACGAGAGCACCTTCCATCCTGCGGTCATTGAGGGCGTGGAGCGCCAGGCGCGCCGTCACGGTATGAGCACGAGCTTTGTCTCGCTCGACTTTAGCGACTTGGACGCCGTGCGTCCGCAGGTCGAGGGCCTGATCGCCGATCCATCCGCCGCTATCGTGCTGATGGGTACCGAGCTGGGTGAGGAAGACTATGCCTTGTTCGCCAACGCTGCCGCCCACTTGATCGTGCTCGATGGCTGGAGCGATCGTCAGTACTTCGATGCCGTAGTCATTGCCAACACCGACTCGGTGCTGCGCGCCGTGGACTACCTTATCGAGAAGGGTCACAAGCAAATCGGCTATCTAGCAGGCGACCTTCGCATCCGCAACTTTAAGGATCGCGAGCGCGGCTATCGCCAAGCGCTTGAGGATGCGGACCTTGAGGCCAACCCGACATGGCGCGTCACACTGGGCACCACGCTCGAAGGTGCTTATCGCGACATGGGCGCATGGCTCGACAGCGTCTCGCGCGACGACCTGCCGACGGCTTTCTTTGCCGAAAACGACGTGCTCGCCGTAGGCGCCATGCGCGCGCTGAACGAGCACGGCATACGTGTCCCCGAGGATGTCTCAATCATCGGCTTTGACGATCTGTCTTTGGGCGCCTTCTCCAATCCGCCGCTCACCACGGTGCACGTTCCCAAGCACGAGGTGGGCGAGATCGCGGTGCGCCGCCTGGTGGGCAACATCCGCAATCCCAAGAGCTATACCTGCAAGACGGCCGTGTCGACCTATTTTGTCGAGCGCCAAAGCGTGCGTGAGATCTAGGCAAAGGCAACGCTGGGCCGTAGGGAGGCAAAGCTCGCTAAGGCAGCCATACATAACGCTACTAAGAGAGGGTCCTTTGGGCCCTCTTTTTGATGCCCTTGTATGTTCAGTTTGTTTACATACCGTTTAGGCTGATTTCTCTACCGTTTACGGGACTTTCGCGCTAAACTTCTAAACAGAAGAGTAAAACATTTAGTAAACAGAACAAAACGAAACACACGTCTGTTTACTGAACATGTGAATAGGGGAGGACGTACATGGACAAGATCAAGCTCGGCTTTGTGCCCACGCGCCGCAGCATCTTTAGCGCGCCAGACGCGATCAAGTATCGCGGTCTGGCGGCTGATCGCCTGCGCGAGATCGGCGTCGACATCGTGGATATCGATGACATCAATGACGAGGGCCTGCTGTTTGACGACAGCCATATCGAGCCTATCGTCAAGAAGTTCCGCGCCGAGGGCGTCGATGGCATCATGCTGTGCCATGCCAACTTTGGCACCGAGTACGTTTGCGCTCGCCTTGCCCGCGAGCTCGGCCTGCCCGTGCTACTGTGGGGCCCGCGCGACGAGCGCCCCGAGCCCGACGGCACGCGCCTGCGCGATAGCCAGTGCGGCCTGTTCGCCACCGGCAAGGTCCTGCGTCGCTTCCAGGTTCCCTTCACCTACATGACAAACTGCCGCCTGACCGACCCCGAGTTCGGGCGCGGCGTTTGGGACTTCTTGGCCGTGTGCAACGTGGTCAAGACCTTCAAGCATACCCGCATCCTGCAGATGGCCACCCGTCCGTTCGACTTCTGGTCGACCATGTGCAACGAGGGCGAGCTGCTCGAGAAGTTCAACATCCAGCTTTCGCCCATCCCCATGACCGAGCTTGTCCAGGCCGTGCGCGACGCCCAGACCGACGAGCAGGCCATGGCTGCCATGCTTGCCCACATCAACGACAGCTTTGAGATTTGCATTCCCGAGGACAAGGTCCCCACGGTCGCCGGTCTTGCCATCGCCATGAAGCGCTTGGTCGAGAAGTACGGCTGTAACGCCGGTGCCATTCAGTGCTGGAACGCTCTGCAGGACGAGCTGGGCATTATGCCCTGCGCCGCCAACACCATCCTCAACGAGATGGGCATTCCTATCGTATGCGAGACCGATATCCATGGCGCCATCACCGCACTGATGGTCGAGGCCGCCGACCTGGGCCGTCACCGTGGCATGTTCGCCGACTGGACCGTGCGCCATCCCGATAACGAGAACGGCGAGCTGCTGCAGCACTGCGGCCCCTGGCCCTGCAGCTGCGCGGCCGTCAAGCCCAAGCTCACCTACCCGCTGGCTTTCGATCACCCCGGTGCGCTGACGGCCGAGGCCAAGCACGGCGACCTCACCCTTGCCCGCTTTGATGGTGACAACGGCGAGTACTCGCTGCTGCTGGGCAACGCCCGCGGCATCGACGGCCCGGCCGGCATGGGCACCTATCTGTGGGTCGAGGTCGAGAACCTCAAGCGCCTCGAGGCCAAGATCGTCGAGGGCCCCTACATCCACCACTGCGTCGCTATTCACGCCAACGTGGTGCCGGTGCTCTACGAGGCGTGCAAGTACCTCGGCATCCAGCCCGACCTGTACGACCCCATCGAAGAAGACGTTAAAGCCTACCTGCGAGGAGAGTAGAAATGGCAACTATCGAAGAGCTTGAGTCCCTGCGTTGGGACCTTCGCCGCGATTGCGTCGATATCATCATGGCTGGCGCTGGCGGCCACATCGGCGGCGACATGTCGGTGATCGACGCGCTCATGACCCTCTACGCCAACCACCTCAACATTTCGCCCGAGACCGTCGACGATCCCAACCGCGACCGCTTCGTGCTCTCTAAAGGTCACGCCATGGAGGCCTACTACGCGGTGCTCTGCCACGAGGGCTATCTTGATCTCGACGACGTCAAGGCTCGCTTCTCCAAGTTCGGCAGCCCCTACATCGGCCACCCCAACAACAAACTCAAGGGCATCGAGATGAACTCGGGCTCGCTGGGTCACGGCCTGCCCGTGGCCGTGGGCATGGCGCTCGCCGGCAAGATGGACGGTCGCGACTACCGCGTCTACACCATCATGGGCGATGGCGAGCTTGCCGAGGGCTCGGTCTGGGAGGGCGCCATGAGCGGTGGCAACTACCAGCTCGATAACCTGTGCGCGCTCGTGGACCGCAACCGCCTGCAGATCAGCGGCAGCACCGAGGACGTTATGAAGCAGGACAGCCAGGAGGAGCGCTGGGCTGCCTTTGGGTGGAACGTGCTGTCCATTCCGGGCAACGACGTCCAGGCTATTGACGCTGCGCTGACGTTGGCCGCCGAGACCAAGGGCAAGCCCACGGTCATCATCCTCAACACGGTGAAGGGCTATGGCTCGCCCGTCATGGAGGACAAGGCCAGCTGGCATCACCACCTGCCCAACGATGAGGAATATGCCCAGATCATCGCCGATTTCGCTGCCCATAAGGAGGCCATCAATGGCTAACAAGATCGCCAATCGCAAGGTTATCTGCGACACGCTGCTCGAGGCTGCGAAGAACGATAAGGATATCGTCGTCCTGTGCTCCGACTCCCGCGGCTCCGCGTCGCTCACGCCGTTCTTTGATCAGTATCCCCAGCAGTCCGTCGAGGTCGGCATTGCCGAGCAGGACCTGGTGAGCATCGCCGCCGGTATGGCTTCATGCGGCAAGAAGGCCTGGGCCGCCTCGCCGGCGTCCTTTGTGACCACGCGCTCGTATGAGCAGTGCAAAGTCGACGTCTCATACTCCAACACCAACGTCAAGCTCATCGGCATTTCGGGAGGCGTGTCCTACGGCGCCTTGGGCATGAGCCACCACTCCGCGCAGGATATCGCCGCCATGAGCGCGATTCCCAACATGCGCGTGTATCTGCCGAGCGACCGCTTCCAGACCGCCGAGCTCGTGCGCGCCCTGATAGCCGATAACAAGCCGGCTTACATCCGCGTGGGGCGCAATCCGGTCGAGGACGTGTACACCGAGGACGAGTGCCCGTTCCAGATGGATCGCGCCACCTGGGTGCGCCGCGGCACCGATGTGACGCTCGTCGCCACCGGCGAGATGGTCCGCCATGCCGTGGATGCCGCCGACCTGCTGGCCGAGCAGGGCATCTCGGCAACGGTGCTCGACATGTACTGCGTCAAGCCGCTCGACACCGAGGCCGTGATTGAGGCAGCCGGCGCCACGCGCGCCGTCGTGACCGTCGAGGAGCACAGCCCCTTCGGAGGCCTGGGCTCTATGGTCGCGCAGGTGGTGGGTGAGCATTGCCCGCGTCCGGTCAAGTGCCTCTCCCTGCCCGACGCGCCGGTCATCACCGGTACGAGCCCCGAGGTCTTTGCGCACTACGGCCTGACGGGTGCCGGAATCGCGCAGACGGTCGCCGACTTCCTGCCCACAGAGTAACTGGAATGTGACAAAGGGGCCGTCCCTTTGTCACATTCGTTTTGAAAGGGGTGGCCATGGGCCGCTACATCATCGGAATCGATCAATCCACGCAGGGCGCCAAGGCGCTGCTGGTGGACGAGGGCGGCCATCTGATTCATCGTGCCGATCGCTCGCATCGCCAGATTGTCAACGAGGCCGGCTGGGTGAGCCATGATCCGGCCGAGATTGCCGCCAATGTGCTGGCCGTGGCGCGTGCCGTGGTGGAGGAGACTGGGGTCGACCCGGCCGACGTCGCCGGCATCGGCATCTCCAACCAGCGCGAGACCACCGTTGCCTGGAACCGCACGACGGGCGATCCGCTGTGCGACGCCGTGGTGTGGCAGTGCGCCCGCGCCCGCGAGCTGTGCGACGAGCTGGCCGCACGCGA
This sequence comes from uncultured Collinsella sp., assembly GCA_900548265.1. Taxonomy (GTDB): domain Bacteria; phylum Actinomycetota; class Coriobacteriia; order Coriobacteriales; family Coriobacteriaceae; genus Collinsella. The sequence goes on along the minus strand of URKG01000018.1, from coordinate 5,658 downwards.
GGGTGTGGCCGACCTGGTGCGCGACACGACGGGTCTGGTACTCTCGCCCTACTATCCGGCGGGCAAGATGGCCTGGATTCTCGCGAACGTTCCCGCGGCTGCCGAGGCCGAGGCGGCGGGTGAGCTGTGTCTGGGCACCATCGATGCCTGGGTGGTCTGGACGCTCACGGGCGGCGCGGAGTTCCGCTGCGACTGGTCTAACGCCGGCCGCACGCAGCTCTTTGACCTGCGCCGTGGCTGCTGGAGCGAGCCGGTGTGCGAGGCCTTTGGCGTCGACGTGGCCTGCCTGCCGCAGGTGACCGATTCCGATGGCCTGTTCGGCACGACGGACCTGGGCGGCTTTTTGCCGGCACCCGTGCCCATTCACGGCGTGCTCGGCGACAGCCATGCGGCCTTGTTCGCGCAGGGTTGCCACAGCCGCGGTATGGCCAAGGCGACCTATGGCACCGGCAGCTCGGTCATGATGAACGTCGGCGACGAGTTCGTTGCCAGCTCGCACGGGCTTTCGAGCTCGCTCGCATGGCGTATGGACGGCGTGACCGAGTATGTACTCGAGGGCAACGTGAGCTACGCCGGCGCCGTTAAGACGTGGCTGCGCGATGATCTGGAGCTCATCAATAACCCCGAGGAAGTTACCGACCTGTGCTACGCCGCCAATCCGGCGAGCCGTGTCTACTTTGTACCGGCGTTTACCGGTTTGGGCGCGCCGCACTGGGCGAGTGACGCCGAGGGCTGCGTCTTTGGCATGACGCGCACCACGGGTCGCGCGGAGTTCGTGAAGGCCGCCGACGAGTCGATTGCCTATCAGATCTTTGACGTGATCGATGCGATGGTCGAGGACTCGGGCGCGGCATTGGCCGAGCTTCGTGTTGACGGCGGTCCCACGCGCGACGCGTACCTGATGCAGTTTGAGAGTGACTTGGTTGGCTCGCCCATCCGCATCGCGAGCAACGACGAGATGAGCGGCCTGGGTGCGGCCTGGGCCTGCGGCATTGCGCTGGGCATGTACACGCGCGATGTCGTCGACGTCTACGGCGCCCGCGGTATCGTGGAGCCTGCCATGACCGCCGACGAACGCGTCAAAAAGATCGCCGGCTGGCGCCACGCTGTCAAATCAACGATTGCCTACACTGCCTAGCATGATTTTTCTGGGACGGGGATTAAAAGCTCATTGATCCTCGTCCCAGGTAGCTTATTTGGGACGGGGCTTTTTTGACTGGTATGATTGGTGCGACCATTCGAACCAGCTAAAAGAGCCCCGTCCCAAATTGACTACCGAGAGGATCTGCCATGGAGCGCATCGCGAGTTTTTCCGTTGACCATCTGCTGCTTGAGCCCGGCGTGTATGTGAGCCGCATCGATCGCGATCCGGCGACCGGTGCTGCCGTCACCACGTTTGACCTGCGCCTGACCACGCCCAACAAGGAGCCGGTCATGAACACCGCCGAGTGCCACACCATCGAGCACCTGGGCGCGACGTTCCTCCGCAATCATGCCGAGTGGTCGAGCCGTATCGTCTACTTTGGCCCCATGGGCTGCCGCACGGGCTTTTACCTCGTCGTGTTTGGTGAGGTGACGAGCGAGGAGATTCTGCCGCTCGTACGTGAGCTGTTCGAGTTTGTCGCCGGCTTTGAGGGCGATGTTCCCGGTGCCGCTCCCGAGGAGTGCGGCAACTACCTAGACCAGAACCTTCCCATGGCTAACTGGCTCGCGCGTCGCTACCTCGACCGCGACCTGGCCGATATCGACGAGAAGCACCTGCACTATCAGCAGGCGTAAGGCTGCTGGCAGGAATAGCGTTTGCGCCAGAAGCGCTCCCGCTCTTTGTGGGCGCTTTTTCATGCTGGGCGCTCAAAACGGAACGAGATAGTTCTAGAATGTTCATACTGTCACATAAACGAACAGGAGCGAGCATGCATATCTACTCTGTATCAGATCCCGAGTTCAAATCTTATGGCCGCGTGTGGAACGACGTTCCGTCCAACCTGACCGCTCCGCTCGTCGGGGCGCTTTCCGCTACGCCCATCCCCGAGGGCAGCAAGTACGTAGCAAGCGCGCCGGAGCTCGAGGGCGTCAAGGATGCCGATAAGCTGGGCTTTCTCATGTTTGGCGGTCGTCCCTTCCAGCTCGGCTGGTGCAACGGCCACAACACGCAGCTCAACTGCTTGGAGTATCATCGCGCGAGCGAGTTCAACCTGGGTGCACGCGACTTTATCCTGCTCGTGGCGCATCGCTGGGAGATCGAGGGCGGCAAGCTCGACACTGCGTGCGTCAAGGCGTTCCGCGTGCCGGCGGGTACGGTCGTCGAGGTCTTCAACACCACGCTCCACTACACGCCCTGCATGGTCGACGAAGGCGGCTTCCAGGTGATGGTAGCGCTTCCCGCCGGCACCAACGGGCCGCGTCCCGAGACCGCGGCCGACATGCCTGCTGCCGGCGACAGCTACTGCTACTGGAAGGCTGACAAGTGGGTCCTCTGCCACGCCGACAGCCCCAAGGCTGCCGAGGGCGGCTACGTAGGCCTCATTGGCAAAAATCTCGACATCACCGTGGACTAGAATCTTCTGTCTCAATCTGTAACATCTAGCGGGCTAAATCGTCTCTACCTGTTACAGATCGAGACAAACCGCCCCCAATCCACCACAAAGGTGCCTGTCCCCATTGCGGTGGTTGTCTAGAGCTGGCTGCGCAGATAGTCAGCCATATATGGAACAGCGAAACGCACGTAACCGCGGCGCGCCTGTTCGATTACGCCGGCGTCGATGAGGCGCCGGCGATACTTTTGCGCATAGTCGGGTGTGACCGACATGCGCTTCGCTACATCGGAAATGCGCGAAACGGCGTCTTCGTCATCGGCCATTGCGGCGAGAAACGCAACATCTTGGTCCGATAGCGCGGCGAGTGTCGTTTCGCACACATCGTTTTCGAAATCGGCCTTTGACGCTTCGATTGCTCCGTCGACTTGCTCTGGCGTTACGTGTTCTCCTGCCTGGCAACGATTGGCGATGTTGTAGCCGATGAGCTGCAGCATGTAGGGCGAGCCCTGAGTTGCGCGAGCAGCGTCCAGCCGAAGATTGCCTGGAATATCAAGGTCGAGCTCTTCGAAAGCCCGCTGATAGTAGGCATCCACATCTCCAACTGAAAGCGGTTCGAGCGTGACCTTGCGTGCGCGGTTGAGAAATGTCAGTACGCGGTCGTTGAGTGTCGCGGAGACTGCTCCCGGGAGGCCCGCCATGACGAGCGCGACGTTGAGCCCCTCGCCGACCAGCTCTTGATAGGCGGTGACGAGCTGTCTGATCTCGGGCGAATTGGCCTGGAGCTCATCGATGAGGATGAGGATGCCGTGTCCCTGCTCGGTCAGCTTGCGCGCCAGCTGCGTGAGCTTGAACTGGAAGCTTTTGGTTTCCTGCACATCGCGCGTGAACTCAAGGCCGGCTGAGAAGCCGAAGACGCTCAGGCTGCCGCCCGCAAGTTTGGGGAGACGATGCTTGTTGGCGTAGGGCTCGCCCGCTTCCTGGATCTTCTCAACAATGCGCTCGAGCATATCCTCGGAGGCTACGGTGGGCGTGGCGACAACAAAGCCGAGCTTGCGTGCGCGATCGGCAAGTTCCCACAGCAGAACCGTTTTGCCGCTGCCTCGCTGGCCGAGCATGAGCATAGCCCGGTCTCGATTGCCCGGCTCCTGCTCAAGGCCGGAGATGAATGTCGAAATCACGTTCCCGCGCCCCACCAGATAGGACGGGCGATTTCCAAATGAGGGGGAGAAGATGGTTTCAGTCATGAGTCTCCTTTCCTTTTTTTCCTATTTTTTCCTTTTTTTCCTATTCAGTCAAATATCCCGCCGGCGAAGGCGGCTACGTAGGCCTCATCGGCAAGAACCTCGATATCGCCTGCGACTAGAATCTTCTGTCTCGATCTGTAACATCTAGCGGGCTAAATCGTCTCTACCTGTTACAGATTTAGACAAACCGCCCCAAACCACCACAAAGGTGCCTGTCCCCTTTGTGGTGGTTTGGACAGGCAGGTATCAGAAAGTGTCAGCTGCGGGCGGTCGCCGGGCCGCCGCGTGCGAAAAGAAGTATCGACCTGCGCCGCTGTCGTTGAGCGAGGCCCTATTTGCGGGGATACTGAAACCACGACAAGCAGCGTATGAAAGGATCGATGCATGGCTTTCCGTAAAGACTTCCTGTGGGGCGGCGCGACGGCTGCCAACCAGTGCGAGGGCGCCTACAACGTGGACGGCCGCGGCTTGGCCAACGTGGACGTGGCTCCGCACGGCCCCGAGCGCTATGCGGTGGTCTCCGGCCAGCGCAAGATGCTCGACTTCGAGGACGGCTATTACTATCCTGCGCAGACCGGCATCGATTTCTACCACCACTACAAGGAGGACATCGCCCTCTTTGCCGAGATGGGCTTTAAGACCTTCCGCATGAGCCTGGCGTGGACCCGCATCTTCCCCGACGGCGACGAGACCGAGCCCAACGAGGCTGGCCTGGCCTTCTACGAGGACGTATTCCGCGAGTGTCAGGCGCACGGCATCGAGCCGCTCGTGACCATCACGCATTTTGACTGCCCGATTCACCTCATCAAGGAGTATGGCGGCTGGCGCAACCGCAAGCTCATCGACTTCTACAAGAACCTCGCGGCCACGATCTTCACCCGCTACAAGGGTCTGGTGAAGTACTGGCTCACCTTTAACGAGATCAATATGATTCTGCACCTGCCGTTTATGGGTGCCGGTCTGGTCTTTGAGGAGGGCGAGAACAAGGAGGCCGTCGAGTACCTGGCCGCCCACAACGAGCTCGTCGCCAGCGCTTGGGCAACCAAGATCGCCCACGAGATCGACCCCGAGGTCAAGATCGGCTGCATGCTCGCCGCAGGTAGCTACTACCCCTACAGCTGCCGTCCGGGCGATGTGCGCCAGGCGCAGCTTGACAACCAGAGCAACTATTTCTTCGTCGACGTCCAGAGCCGCGGCTACTACCCGGCCTATGCCGTCAAGAAGCTCGAGCGTCTGGGCATCGATGTGGGCATGACGGACGAGGACCGCGAGATCCTGGCCGCCAACACCGTCGATTTCATCAGCTTTAGCTATTACAGCACCCGTTGCTCCGCCGGTGCCGATAACCCCGATGTCGAGCGCACCCAGGGCAATGCCTTCGCCGGCGCCAAGAACCCCTACCTGCAGGAGAGCCAGTGGGGCTGGGCCATCGATCCGCTGGGCTTCCGTATTACGCTCAACGACCTGTACGACCGTTATCAGAAGCCGCTGTTTGTGGTCGAGAACGGTCTGGGCGCCAAGGATGTTGTCGAGGAGGACGGCTCCATCAACGACGACTACCGTATCGACTATCTGCGCCAGCATATTGCCGCGATGCGCGATGCGGTGACCGAGGACGGCGTTGACCTGCTGGGCTACACCACCTGGGGCCCGATCGACCTGGTGTCTGCCGGCACGGGCGAGATGTCCAAGCGCTACGGCTTTATCTATGTGGACCGCGACGACGCCGGCAACGGTACCCTCAAGCGTTCCAAGAAGAAGAGCTTTGACTGGTACAAGAAGGTAATCGCCACCAACGGCGAGGACCTGTCCTAAGGAAGCTGAGACGCTCAACTTCAGAGCCTTCTAACCAAGGCGCCCGGCGAGCAGGTAATGCT
>URKG01000017.1 GCA_900548265.1 uncultured Collinsella sp. | reverse complement strand
AAGTCGATCGCGAGTTCCGCACGAGCAGGAGAGCACTTAATGTGCTCTCCGTGCGAGCAGGACTGTCCGAGCAGGCGACTTCGCATGCCGCCGGGCAGCCGGGGGCGACGTGGGGTTCAAAGGTTTTCAAAAAAGCGGTCGGCGCGCAGTGCGCCGACCGCCGATATATGGGGTCTGATGATTTTTACCAGCTAGAGCCTCTTACTCGTCTAGGAGATCTTCTGGCATGTCGTTGCCATCGCCTAGATCGACTGGGGCTTCTTCGGGGGCAGAACCGTCTTCTGTTGCTTCGCCTTCGGGCTTCTCTTTGGCTGCCGTCATGCGGGCTACGGCGCATACGCGGTCGTTGTCGTCGACGGTCATCATCTTGACGCCCTGGGTGGCGCGGCCGGTCTGGCTGATCTCGTCGGTCTTGACGCGAATGACCGTCGCGCCCTCCGTCACGATGAACAGCTCGTGCTGCGGGCCCACCGTCTTCATGGCCGCGAGGTTACCCTTACGCTCGGTCATTTGGATGGTGTAGACGCCCTGACCGCCGCGATTCTGCTCCGGGTAGTCCGCGACCGGCGTGCGCTTGCCGTAGCCGCGCTCGGTGATGACGAATAGATCGCCGTTGCCGTTAGTGACTTCCATGCCCAGAACGCTCACGCCGTCCTTCAGACCGATACCGCGAACGCCGCTGGTATCGCGGCCGGTGGCGCGCACCTGCTCCTCGGAGAACATGATCGCCTTGCCCGCGGTGGTGGCCAGGATAATCTTGTCGCCCTCGCGCACGCGGCGCACGTTCAGCAGCGCGTCGTCGTCACGCAGGTTGATAGCGATCAGGCCGTCGCGACGGCTGCGGTCATATGCGCTCATCACGGTCTTCTTGACCATGCCGCTCTTGGTGGCAAACATCAGGTACTCGTCGGCCGGGAACTCGCGGCAGCTGATGACGCTCGCGATCTTCTCGCCCTCCTCGAAGGGCAGCAGGTTGACGATCGCGGTACCGCGCGCCTGGCGCGTACCCACCGGCAGCTCGTGCACCTTCAGGCGATAGACCTTGCCCTTGCTCGAGAAGAACAGCACGTACTCGTGCGTGGACGCGATGAACATCTCATCGATAACGTCGTCCTCTTTGAGATTGACGCCAGACACGCCCTTGCCACCGCGCTTCTGGGCACGGTAGGCAGCCACCGGGATACGCTTAACGTAGCCGGTGTGGGTGATGGTCACGACCATATCCTCGTCGGCGATGAGGTCCTCGACATCCAGGTCCTTCTCAACCTGGCTGATTTCGGTACGGCGCTTGTCGCCAAACTTCTTGGAGATCTCGCGCATCTCTTCCTTGATGACGCCCAGGATCTTCTCCTCATGCGCCAGCAGGTCCTCGTAGTAAGCGATGGCGCGGCGCAGGCCGTCCAACTCTTCTTGGATCTTGTCGCGCTCCAGGCCGGTCAGGCGGCGCAGCTTCATCTCGAGGATGGCCGTGGTCTGCTCGGGCGTAAAGCCAAAGCGCTCGATCAGGCGGCCGCTGGCCTCGGAGTCGGTCTGCGAGGAGCGGATGATGCTGATGACCTCGTCGATATGGTCAAGGGCCATCAGGTAGCCCTCGAGGATATGCGCACGCGCCTGGGCCTTCTTGAGGTCAAAACGAGTGCGGCGGGTGACGACGTCGACCTGGTGGTCGATATAGTGCTGCAGCATCTCGCGCAGACTCAGGCATTTGGGAACGCCGTTGACGAGCGCCAGGTTGTTGGCGCCAAAGGTCGTCTGCAGCGAGGTGTACTTATACAGGTTGTTGAGCACGACCTGCGGAATGACGCCCTTCTTGAGCTCGATGACCAGACGGATGCCCTTCTGGTTGGACTCATCGCGCATATCCGAGATGCCCTCGATGCGCTTGTCGTTGACGAGCTGGGCGATCTTCTCCTGCAGGGTGCCCTTGTTGACCATGTAGGGAATCTCGGTAAAGACCAGGCGGCTGCGGCCGGTCTTGGTGGACTCCACATGTGCCTTGGCACGCACGGTAATAGAGCCGCGGCCGGTCTCGTAGCTCTGCTTAATGCCGGCGCTGCCCATGATGATGGCGCCGGTGGGGAAGTCCGGACCGGGCATGATCTGCATGAGCTCGTCGACGGTGGCGTCGGGGTTGTCAATCAGGTAGCAGGTGGCCTCGATCGCCTCGGTGAGGTTATGCGGGGCGATGTTGGTGGCCATGCCGACGGCGATGCCCTGACTGCCGTTGACCAGCAGGTTGGGGAAGCGCGCAGGCAGCGCCACGGGCTCGGCGAGCGATTCGTCGTAGTTGGGCTGCCAGTCGACGGTATCCTTCTGCAAGTCACGCAGCAGTTCCATGGCGGGCTTTGCCAGGCGGCTCTCGGTGTAACGCATGGCCGCCGCGCCGTCGCCGTCGATGTTGCCGAAGTTGCCGTGGCCGTCGATGAGCGGCGTGCGCATGGAGAACCACTGTGCCAGGCGGACCATGGCCTCGTAGACCGCGAAATCGCCATGCGGGTGGTACTTACCGATAACTTCGCCGACCGTCCAAGCTGACTTCTTGTGCGGGCGGTTGGGGTAGATGCCGCTCTCGTTCATCGCGTACAGGATGCGGCGGTGCACCGGCTTTAAGCCGTCGCGCACGTCCGGCAGGGCGCGCGCCGTGATGACCGACATCGAATACTCGATGAACGACTGCTTCATCTCGCGGCCAAACTCCGAAATCTGGAGCTGGCCGCCGTTGATATCCTCGCCGGCCGAGGCGCCACGGTCGACTTCGCCAAAGCTCTCCTCGAGCTCGGCGTCGTCTTCTTCCTCATCATCATCGGCATCGGGGTTATAGGCGTCCGGGTCGCCGTCCTCGCCCTGCTCAGCACGGGCAAGCAGGCGCTTCAGATCGTCGGGCATACCGGCATCGCCGGCCTCGTCCATACCCTCGCTATTGTTGATATCGTCTGCCACGTTACCTCCTCATGGTTTGCGTGGTCCATTAGTTCCCTACCACGGAGACGGCTTTTCCAGGTGCCGCAGATTCGCCCGAAAGAGGAGGGAAGCGTACTTGGGTACGCGACCGACGATTGAGGGCGAAGGTGCGGTGGCTGGGAAAGCCGCAGGGATTAGGCGTCTAAGAATCGTGCGTCGTGGGCGTGTTTTTCAATGTACTCGCGGCGATAGCCGACCTCGGAACCCATGAGCTCTCGCACGGCGCGGTCCGCCACCACGGCGTCCTCGATCGACACGCGCTGCAGGATGCGGGTCTTGGGGTCCATCGTCGTCGAGGCAAGCTGCTTGGGGTCCATCTCGCCCAGGCCCTTGTAGCGCTGGACGGTATAGCCCTTGCGCTTTTTGGTGATCTTGCCGTCCTTGGCCTTGCCGTCCTCGTCGTTATCGTCGGGGTTCAGGCCCAGGCTCTGGATGGTGTCGCGCAGGATCTCGTCTTCGGGCTGGCGGCCGTTGGGATACACGTAGTGGATCTTGTTGCGCACCTTAATGCCAAAGATGGGCGGGCAGGCAACATAGACGTAACCGGCATCGATCAGCGGACGCATGTACTTGTAGAAGAACGTCAGCAGCAGGATGCGGATATGCGCACCGTCGACGTCTGCATCGGTCATGATGATGATCTTGTGGTAGCGCGCCTTGGTGATATCGAAGTCGCCGCCGTCGCCGGCACTCGTCGTGACGCCGCAGCCGATCGCGGTAATCAGCGACTGGATGGTGTCACTCGAGAACGCGCGATGGTCACCAACGCGTTCGACGTTCAAAATCTTGCCGCGCAGGGGCAGAATCGCCTGGATGTCTCGGCGACGGCCGTCCTTGGCCGAACCGCCTGCCGAGTCGCCCTCTACGATGAAGAGCTCGGTCAGCTCGGCATCGCGCACCGAGCAGTCGGCGAGCTTACCGGGCAGGGACGCCGTCTCGAGCAGGCTCTTGCGGCGGGTCGCCTCGCGCGCCTTGCGGGCGGCATTGCGCGCCTTGCAGGCCTGCTGCGCCTTCTTGACGATCTCGCGAGCGGGCTTAGGGTGCTCCTCGAGGTAATCGGCAAGGCCGTCGGTCACGATCTTGAGCGTCAGCGCGCGCATATAGGAGCTGCCGAGCTTGGCCTTGGTCTGGCCCTCAAACTGCGGATCGGGCAGCTTGACCGAGATAACGGCCGAAAGGCCCTCGCGCACATCGTCGCCGGTCAGATTGGCGTCTTTTTCCTTGAGCAGGTTCTGCTTGCGCGCATAGTCGTTGATCACGCGGGTGAGCGCGGTGCGGAAGCCCTCAAGGTGCATGCCGCCCTCGGGGGTGTAGATGTCGTTGGCAAACGACATGACGTTCTCGCCGTAGCCGCTATTCCACTGCAGGGAAACCTCAACCTCGCCCATCTTGGCCACAGGTGCGTCCGGGTCCGATTTGCCCTCGATGTAGATAGGCTCCTTAAAGGCCTCGGGGACGTCCTTGCCCTCGTTGAGGAACTTGACGAAGTCGATGATGCCGCCCTCGTAGCAAAACTCCTCCACGTGGGGAGTAGACTCGCGCTCGTCAGTCAGCACGATTTTGAGGTTCTTATTGAGGAACGCCGTCTCCTGCAGACGGTTGTGCAGCGTATCGAAATCGTAAATGCAGGTCTCGAAGATCTCGTCGTCGGGCCAGAAGGTGACGGTGGTGCCCGTCGAATCCGAGGTGCCCACGACCTCCATCTTCTTGACGGTCTTGCCGCGCGAGAACTCCATCTCGTAGGTGTTGCCGTCGCGACGAACCTGAACGACCACGCGCTTGGACAGTGCGTTGACGACGGAGATGCCAACGCCGTGCAGGCCGCCCGAGACCTTATAGGCCGAATTATCGAACTTACCGCCGGCGTGCAAAATCGTCATGACGACCTCGAGCGTCGGGATCTTTTTAACAGGGTGCTCGTCGACGGGGATACCGCGCCCGTTGTCGACGACCGTGATGGAGTTGTCGGCGTGGACCGTCACCTGGATCTCGGTGCAGAAACCGGCCATGGCCTCGTCGACGGAGTTGTCAACGATCTCCCACACCAGGTGATGCAGACCGCTGGCGCTCGTCGAGCCGATATACATGCCCGGGCGCTTACGAACGGCCTCGAGACCTTCGAGAATCTTAATCTCGCCGCCATCGTAATCGTTTTCGTTTGCCACACGTCCTCCTTCAGTCAAGAAAATGTGTACAGCCTTACTAGTTTATCGTAAAAAAATACCCTCGGGAACGAGGGTATTTGGCTCTACAAGGCCACCAGATGCGATTTAAGGCTCTTTTTTGCTTTGCACGCCCTTGGCCCACTCGGCACTGGCTCTCATGGCGTTCTCGAGGGCCTCGCGCAGTTTTTGGTCTTCGATGGGCGCCACTTGGCGCTCAATCTCGGTGCGCTCGGCCTCACTTAGGTCAGCATGCGGAGCCGGCGGGCGCTCGGCCACGGCAGGACGCAGACGCTCTTTGGCAGCGGGCGGCGTGTGACCGGGCGCGGTGGTTTTGAACACCAGGCCATCCACATGCGCACCGGCGCGCTCCATGCGCGCGCGGATGATCTCGCGCAACAGCGTCATTTCCTGCGTCCACGAGGGCGAATCGAGATATACCAGCAGCTCATTGGACTCGGGCAGGTAGCGCAGGCCCGTCACATGCCGCCCCTCGCGCGTGCCCGAGCACACCGCGTTCCACGCGCGATAGACCGCGCGCGACTCCTCGGCAGCCTCCATCTGCGCGCGGCGCTCAGGTGTTGCAGCCGCCAGAATGCGCTGGCGCTCTGCGTTTAAAAACCCACTGAAGGCGACCGTTTCGCTCTCGCGCTCGTAATTAGCACGTCTCACCCATGCTCACCACCTTGGCTCGATCAAGCAGGTCATCGGTAAAATACCCCAGGTTGGTCGTGGTTATGACCGTCTGGATATCATCGCCGATCAGCCGCAGAAAAGCACCGCGGCGCTCGCCGTCGAGCTCGCTCATCACGTCGTCCAGAAGCAACAGCGGAGCAGTACCCAGAACATCGCGAGCCACGGCCACCTCGGCCACCTTCCAGGACAGTACCAACGTTCGCTGCTGTCCTTGGCTGGCAAATGAACGAGCGGAGCGACCCGCCACGGTAAATTCAATCTCGTCGCGATGCGGTCCCACCAACGTCACGCCGCGGCGAATTTCCTCGTCGGCGTGCTCATCAAGGGCGGCCAGCATGCGCTCGTACGCCCAGCCCTTCAGCTCTTCGCGATCCTCGACCTGGGGCAAATCCCCCAGCGTGGACGTATAGGTCACGTTGGCAGCCTCACCGGACGCCACTTGCCCGTAGGCAGTGCGCACATGGCCCGCCAGCCGGTCGAGTAGGGCCAACCGGTGCACGAGCAGGGCCGAGCCCGCGCGGGCAATCGAATCGTTCCACGCGCCGAGCATCTCACGGCAGCACCAGGTCTCCTTGAGCAAGGCGTTACGCTGGGTCACGCAGCGCCCATAGGTGCTCGCAAGATCGGCATAGCGTGCGCTCAGTTGCATGCCAAAGTCATCGAGGGCGGCGCGGCGCACACTGGCGCCGCGCTTAACCATGTCCAGATGGTCGGGGCAAAACAGCACGCTCGGCAGAACCCCGCGCACACCGGCGGCAGAGCATCTCTTGCCGTTGCGGCTAAACGAGCGCTTACCGTCCTCCGCGCTCAATCCCATATCAAGCACGCGGCCGTCGCCCTCGAGCCTCAGCTCGACCTTGCACGAGCCCACGCCATCATGGATGAGCTCGGCTGCGGTCGGATGCCTAAACGAGGCGCCGCTCGTCAGCAGCTGCAGCGCCTCTATGAGATTGGTCTTTCCCGCCGCGTTGGGTCCCGCAAGTATCGTCACGCCCTCGTCCAGGGCAAGGCGATAGCTATCGAAGCTGCGGTAGTGCGCGACGGAAAGATCGCGGGCGAACATGGTCATAGGGCAGTTGCTAGATGCGGACCGGCATGACCAGGTACAGGTAGTTGATCTTGTCGTAGGACTTGAAGATGCCCGCCTGCGAGTAGCTCTTGAGCTCCAGCGTGATCTCCTTCTCCTTGGACAGGGCATTGAGGCAGCCGAAGATGTAGTGGTAGTTGAAGGCGATGGTACCCGACTCGCCCTCGGCCTCGACATCGATCGTCTCCTGCGCAAGGTCCTGGTCATTGGAAATGGAGGACAGGCCCATCTGCCCGTTCTCGACATCGATCTCGAACTTGACAGCGGGGTTGGCGCTCGCGATAACGGCCACGCGCTTGAGGGCGGCGTTAAAGGCGGCGACGTCGATCTTGACGCTCGTCACGCACGAATCGGGGATGAGCTGCTTGTAGTTGGGGTACACGCCCTCGATGCGGCGCGACACGTAGGTGGTGTTGCCGGCCTCAAAGACGACCTGGGTGTCGGTAGCCCCGATCATGATGGTCGCCTGGCTGGCCATGATGTTCAGCGCGTCGTTAAAGGCATCGGCCGGAACGTTGAGTTCAAAGGAACCCTCGAGAGTCGAGGTCTCGACCTGTGTATCGCACACGGCCAAGCGGAAGGAATCGGTCGCCACCAGGCGCACGGTGTTGTTCTCGACCTTCATGTGCACGCCACCCAGGATGGGGCGGGCCTTGTCGGTCGAGGTAACGCGCCACACACGGCCGACCATCTCGGACAAGATATCGGTCGGCAGTTCCACGGCGCTCTCGATGGCATAGGCTGGAAACTCGGGGAAGTCATTGGCATCGAGCGTGTTCAGACGGAACGAGCTCTTCTCGCAACCAATCAGCACCTGGCGCTCGGACAGCTCAAAGGTGACCGGGGCATCGGGGAGGGTCTTGGTGATATTGGAGAGCATCTTACAGGGGATAACCATCTCGCCCTCTTCTTCGACATGCGCCGCGATGCGATGACGGATCGAGATGGTGTAGTTAGAGGTCTGGAATTCCAAGATGCCGTCTTGCGCCTTGACGAGCACGCCCGACAGGATGGGAAGGGTGGATGCCGAAGCGACACCCTTCATAACGACGCCGATGGCTTGTGTAAGCGAGCTCTGGCTGACGGTGAACTTCATCTTTTAATACCTTTCTATAGATATAAATATCTTAATAATAGTAATAGCACTGACGAAACTGTTGATTACTCCCAAAGACGCAGGTCAGACCCAGAAAGAGAATCGACAGCAACCTGTGTGCAACAGGGGTGGTTTTCCACGTTCAAAACCTGCGCAAAACTTTTCATCACCGCGGGTTGGGTTTTAGACACCTTATGCCCGTGGTTTTGACAAGTTTTCAACAGGTGTCTCTATTTCCCTACGAGCGCAGTGTAATTTTATCGCGCAACGATTTGAGATCTTCGGTGACGGTGCGGTCTTCCTGGATCATCTTCTGAACCTTTTTGTAACTCGTGCTGACGGTCGAGTGGTTGCGGTTGCCAAATTCGGCGCCCACCGCCGTGGTCGTCATCTCGCACATCTCGATGGCCAGATAGATGGCAATGTGGCGTGCCTTGGCGATATTGGCGTTGCGTCGCGGGCCGATGAGCTCCTCGTGCGTCACGCCGTACTGCTCTTCAATGACGGACTGAACCGTTTGCACGTTGATCTTTTTGGCCGATGTGTCGAAGTACTGGCTGGCGATGGCGTCGATATCGTCAAAGGTGAGCTCCCCGCCCTCGCGCTCGCGGTCGCCCGCCTCGCCGGCGCAGCGCTCGCAAAAGCTCTCGAGTTCGCGGATGTTGGTGCCCGAGACCTCGGCCATGTGTTTAAAGTGCTCGTCGGTCAGGTGTCCGCCGTCGCCCCCATAGGCCGCCAGCAGCGAGTCGTCGCCTGCCTCGGGAGCGGCGACGATGGTGTTCTCGTAATAGCGCTGCAAGATCTTGTATTTCATCTCGTAGCTGGGCTCTGCGACCAGGCAGAGCATGCCGGCGTTGAAGCGGCTGGTCAGACGCTCGTCCATGCTCAGGTCCTTGGGGGCACGGTCTGCCGCGATGACGACCTTCTTGTTGTTGCGGATGAACTCGTCCATGAGCTGGAAAAAGTAGTCCACGCTCGCGCGCTTGCCGATGATGTTTTGGATGTCATCGATGATGAGCACGTCCACGCCGTGGTACGCCTGCATGATGGGGGCGTTGCTCTTCTTTTGGCGGTCGAACTCGGTCATCAGGTCGTCCAGATATGCCTGGGAGTTGGCATACTTGACCTTGATCTCGGGCGACTTCTCGGCGAGCTCGTTTTTGATGGCAAGCAGTAGGTGCGTCTTGCCCAGGCCCGATTTGCCGTAGATGAACAGCGATGTGCATGTGCCGCGCTCGTCCGCGAGGGCGGCAAACTTGAGTGCCGAGCGATAGGCATGGCTGTTCTCGGGGCCGTAGACAAAGTTCTCAAAGGTAAATTTTGAGTTCGCGGCGAGCGGGGCTCCATCCGTATTCTGCTCGGCCGGCACGGTCGGTGCTGGCACGGGTGAAGCGGGGGCCGCAGCTTGCGTGGATTTAGCCGGCGCTCCGCCCTTCATCTGGTTCATCATGCGACGAAAATCATCGGCCGAGAGTGTGTTCTTGATTGCAATGCCCGAATCCGCGCTCGCCGCTGCGTCGTGAGCGATTGGCATGTGCGTGACGGGTGCGTTCGCTGGCGTCGCCGCCGCGGTCGGCAACGGTGCCATGGTTTCACGGGAAACATCGCTGTGCTGGTGCTCGATTGTCGGCACGTCGCCTGCGGAGGCCGACACCGCCGGGGAAGCAGCGGGAGCCGCGGCGGCCGCCGTCGCGGCAGCGGATTCCGTCGCGGCGCCTTGCGGTGCCACGATGTCGAGCGCAATCGGTGCAAAGGCGATTTCTTCCAGATAGGCCTCAATAGTCGGCTGATGCTTTTTGAGCTGCGCGATGGCAAAGCGCGAGGGGGCCTCGATCGTGAGCGTATCTTCGGTCAGGCTTATGGCGCGCGATTGCCCCAGCATGTTGATGAGGCGTGCATCTTGGCCGTCGCGCTGACAAAAGGCGATGGCATCCCCCAGGATGATGCTTGCTTCCTCGTCCACTGTCTCTCCCGTTCTTTAGCTCTGAGCTCGCACGCGAGCGGCGCCGAGTTCGGTCAGATGGTATTTCTGGCCATGCTTGATGACCAAGCCGGCCTGCGCCAAGTCATTGAGCGTGCGTGACCAAGTGGGGGCCGAGTTTCCAAACGCCCTCGCCAGATCGGTTGCACCGCACGCTTGATTTTGCGCCAGATAGCCTAGCGCGGCGTTGCCGCGATCGCTTACGAACACGTCCGGTTGTGGCTGCGCATACTGATTTGCTGCATTAGGATACATCATTTGAGCTGCTGGTTGTTGAGAACTCTGCATTGGCGGCATTTGCTGTTGAAAACTTTGAGGCCACTGTTGGTAAGACTGCGGAGGCATCTGCTGGGCCCAGGGGTTGTACTGCTGCTGCGGCATCTGCTGGTACGGCTGCTGATATCCCTGCTGGTACTGCTGCGGGAACGGTTGGCCGTACCCCAGTGGCGGCATCTGCTGATATGGATATCCCTGTTGGTACGGCTGATAGCCCATTTGCTGGCCACCCGGTGCCCCTGTCGCCTGCTGCATTGCTGCTGTATCCTGATCCGCCAGCGACATGGCCTCTGGCATGCTTGGCGGCATCGACATCGATGCCGCTTGGGGTTCTTGTGTAGGAGGCATTCCGGGCTGCTGCATCTGTCCCACGGTGGGCTGCATCTGCTGCGCTGCCATGGGCTGCTGCGCAAAAGCTCCCGGCAGGGGATATGTGGGCTGCTCCGTCTCGGGCCGCACGGCAGCGCCGCGTCCGCCGGCACGCTCGATTTCCTGCACGCGTTTAGGGTTCAGGCTTACCGTAACCACGGTGCCGTTGCCCATGTTGTCCTCGATGGATACGGCACCGCCGGCGTTTTCCAAATACTCCTGCACCATGGGAAACCCTGCTCCGGTTCCACGGATATAGCGCTTCATCTTGCTGTTTGCGCTGGTAACGCCAAAGTCGAAAGCACGTTCCTTGTCGTCGATGCCGGGTCCTTGGTCAGCAAAGCGGATGGTGTCTCCGCCGTCCAGAATCGAGATGATGGGCTCGGCAAAGTGTGCGTGGATAAAGTTTTCGACAATCTCGCGGATGACCATGAGCGAGATATGGCCACCTTGTTCTTTCATGCACTGGTAGACGGTGTTGGTCGTCTCTTCCAAATACGTGCGGACATCTTGCGGATCAATGACGATCACCCGCGGTGTCGACAGCATGTCGTCATAGACGGCGATGCGCGCGGCGTACATGGCTTTTGGCGCCTGCGTGGTCGTCTGCTCGCCTTCCGCACGCTCTTCGCGCACGCCGGTGATGTGCTCGTTGTCGGGTGCCGGGTCTCCGGAATCGACCATGGTGTAAAAGTCGTCAGACATGCCGCTCGCAATCTTTCAAAAGGTTTCGAACAAATAGTAGCTCACCGTGCAACGTTTCTCATCTTTCGACAACTTTTCAAAACTTGTTGAAAACTTTGGAAAACGGGCGAAAAGTTCTCAACATTGCCAACATGAGCTGTTGAAAACTCGATGAAATATCGTGAAAGGTTGCCATGAGGCGCAAATTTCGGTTGTGCTTATGGGGGAACCGTGTGAACTGCGCAACCTTTTACCTTTGATTTCTTGACATTTGAACATTGATTTCCCTACAATCTTCAAGCTCACGTGTCTATATCTGCGTCCGCGTCCCCGCGGACACTCGAAATGCAGCAGGAGGAACTTAAGATGAAGCGTACGTATCAGCCTAATAAGCGTAAGCGTGCCAAGACCCATGGCTTCCGTGCCCGTATGGCCACTAAGGGTGGTCGTGCCGTGCTCGCCCGTCGTCGCGCCAAGGGCCGCAAGCGTCTCACTGTCTAGCAGCGATACACACATCTCGCATGAAGACTATTAAGTCTCGGCAAGATTTCGAGCATGTGTTCAGTCAGGGGCGTCGTTTCAATCACCCTCTGATTCGAATGACCATATGTGAATCGGTTGGCGAAGGCGACTCCGGAAGGGTCGCCTTCGTTGGTGCTAAGCGACTCGGTTGTGCCGTCGTGCGCAACCGATCTAAGCGTGTGATGCGCGAGGCCGCCCGCAGCTGCGGATTTCCCGTTGCGGGCTATGACATCATCTTGTTTGCAACTCCCAAGACGAGGGTTTCCTCGCCGCAGGAGATGGACAAGGCGTTGCGTTCGCTTATGAAGCGCGCCGGCGTTGCCGGGGAGGAGCGATGAGCAATCACGTTTTGCGACGTGTTGCCATCGCTCCTATTCGCATATATCAACAGGTTATTTCGCCCTTATTGCCTGACGCCTGCATTTATTACCCAACGTGCTCGCAATACGCCGTCCAGGCGATTGAGAAGCACGGTGTTTTGAGAGGCTGCTGGCTTGCCGTGAGGCGCATCGCTCGCTGCAATCCCCTGCACGTCGGCGGTTATGACCCTGTGCCCTAGCGGGCACTCGCTATCGGAGGAAAACTTACATGTGGGATTGGATCGTTAACATCCTTTTCGAGCTGCTCAAGCTCATCCAGACCTTTGCGGTCGACTGGGGCCTGTCCATCATCATCCTGGTGGTCATCATCCGTCTGCTGCTGACGCCGCTCATGCTCAAGTCGACCAAGTCGACGGCTCGCATGCAGGTGCTGCAGCCCAAGATGCTCGAGATCCAGGAGCGCTATGCCGACGATCCCCAGCGTCAGGCCGAGGAGATGCAGAAGTTCTACAGCGAGAACAAGTTCAACCCCATGGCTGGCTGTCTGCCGCTGCTGATTCAGATGCCTATCCTGTTCGCCCTGTTTACATTGCTGCGCAACCTGCCGCAGTACTTTAACGACGGCACGTTCTCGTTCTTCAACATCCTGCCCGACCTGACCACCACGCCGAGCGCTTCCTTTGCCGATGGCTTTATGGTTGCACTGCCTGCGCTGGTTTGCCTGATCCTGTTCGCCGTCCTGACCCTGATTCCGCAGCTCTATATGTCGCGCAACCAGACCGGCCAGCAGGCTCAGAGCATGCGTATGATGGCCGTTGTCATGACGGTCATGATGCTTTGGATGGGCTGGAGCCTTCCCGTTGGTGTTCTGCTGTACTACGACGTCTCGTCTGCTTGGCAGGTTATCCAGCAGATTTTTGTGACGCAGAAGGTCATCGACAAGGCGAAGGCCGATGAGGAGGAGCGTCTTAAGAACGCTCCGCTGCAGGTTGAGGTCACTCGTCGAGAGAAGAAGCCGCGCCCGCACAAGAAGAAGTAGTGGGATATCAATCTTATTTAGGTACCTAACTTTTGGAGTACGTTATGTCTGAAGAGATCATCGAGGATATGCTTGAGGAGGTTGCCCCGCAGGTCGCGGGCGATTATCCCGAGATTGCACAGCGCTACAAGGCTGGTGAAGAGCTGACCGATGAGGAGCTCGACACCATTGCCGATGTTGCGATTTCCATCCTGCGTTCCATCCTTTCGCACTTCGATGCCGCCAACTCTCCTATCGATGAGTATGAGGGCGACGAGGGTGAGCTGATTTTGGATGTAACGGCTCCCGACCTTGCTGTTCTCATTGGCCGTCATGGTCGCACCCTTGATGCCCTTCAGGTTATGTTCTCTTTGCTGGTGAGCCGCAAACTTGGCTTTAGGTATCCGGTTGTAGTGGACGTCGAGGGATACAAGAGTCGCCGTCAGGACAAGGTTGCTTCCATGGCTCAGTCTGCTGCCGAGCGTGCCATTCGCACTCATAAGAGTGTTTCGCTTCCGCCCATGAATGCCTACGAGCGTCGACTGGTTCACATTGCACTTCGTGGCAATGATGCCGTCGATACTCATTCTGAGGGTTCTGACCCTGATCGCCATGTGGTGATTGTTGCTCGATAATCTTCTCGAGCTTATGCTAAGGGGACGTGGTTTCCACGTCCCCTTTTTTTGTCAAAAGTTCTCGATACACTGATTTTTGTCAGAAAGGAGCTTTCGTTGTTAGTACTTACTGATCAGCAGACTGACGAGATGTTAAGTCGTCTAACTTCCTATTGCAAAGAGTATTCCTTGAGCGTAACTGATGTTGAGCTGAGGAAATGTATTCAGCATTTGGATTTGGTTCTAGAAACAAATAAGACAACCAATCTCACCCGTATTCTTAACGTAGAAGATGCTGCAGTACTTCATATCCTCGACTCACTTGTTTTGCTCCCCTATATCAACAAGGCTCCTGAGGGAGCTTTGCTCGATATGGGAACAGGTGCGGGCTTTCCTGGTATTCCATTAACCATAACCACGCATCGTAAAGCTACTTATATTGACTCTGTTGGCAAGAAGGTTGATGCGGTTAATTCCTTTGTCCATGCTCTTGGATTGAAACATGCTCATGCGGTTCATGATCGTCTTGAAGAATATGCTCGAAGCCATAAGAAGCAGTTCTCTGTTGTAACCGCCCGCGCACTGGCCCCTCTACCGATTCTTGTTGAGTATGCGGCTCCGTATCTGAAGGATGGAGGGCTATTTGTTATAACCAAGGGCAATCCTTCGGATGAGGAGCTTGCTTCCGGCATGTCAGCAGCTAAGATTTGCGGCTTCACTTTGCTTCTGAATGATGCAATTGATTTGCCTGAAGGCTTGGGTCACAGGGAGTTCATTGTTCTTAAGAAGAGTCATCCAGCATCTGTCTCATTGCCTCGTGCAAATGGCGTGGCAAAGAAGAATCCGCTTGCCTAGATGTTTCACGTGAAACATAATGGATACTAACAACTTGTAGTGTTTCACGTGAAACATGGCGGTTGATATCGATTCGGAATGTTTCACGTGAAACATCCTCCGTTTGACAGCTTTAATACACACCAGGAGGGACCGTGGGATTTCGCGACGTTAAGCGTTCTAAGAGCGCAAAAGACACGCGTATCATTGCAATCATCAATCAAAAAGGCGGCGTCGGTAAGTCAACGACGGCTGTAAACCTTGCAGCAGCACTGGGTGAGCAGGGTCGTAAGACACTGATTGTCGATTTTGATCCGCAGGGAAACAGCACCAGTGGATTCGGAATTGAAAAAGAAGACCTTGATCACTGCATCTATGATGCATTGTTGAATGATGTGCCGGCAGAATCGCTTGTTCTTGATACAAATTGTAAAAAGGTATTCGTTATTCCGGCTACAATTCAACTTGCAGGCGCGGAAATTGAGCTCGTAAGCGCAATTGCTCGTGAAACCCGCCTCAAAGATTTGCTTGAGCCGATTCAGGACGAGTTTGACTTTATTTTCATTGACTGTCCTCCTTCGCTCGGCCTGCTTACTATCAACGCTTTGACCGCAGCAGACAGCGTTTTGATTCCGATCCAGTGCGAATATTACGCACTCGAGGGCGTTACGAAGCTGCTTGAGTCAATGAAGATGGTCAAATCACGGCTGAACAAGGGCTTAGACACCTATGGTGTGCTTATGACCATGTATGACTCGCGTACTTCACTATCGAATCAGGTTGTTGAGGAGGTTCAATCGTACTTTGGTGATAAGGCGTTTAAGACGCTAATCCCCCGTACGGTTAAAATCTCCGAAGCCCCGTCTTTTGGAGAACCGGTAATTACCTATGCACCTCAAAATAAGGGTGCAAAAGCATATATGAACCTTGCAAAAGAGGTGATCAAGCGTGCCTAGTGTAAAGAAACGTGGCGGATTGGGACGTGGACTCAATGCTTTGGTCTCAGAGGCCGAGTATGAGACCGGCGGTTCGGCCGCATCGGCTTCAAATGCCGCATCTGAAACAAAACTACCTATTGAGGATATCGTTCCCAACCCTAATCAGCCGCGAATTCACTTTAACGAAACTGAACTTCGCGAGTTGAGCGAGTCAATCCAAGAACATGGCGTTTTGCAGCCGCTTTTGGTTCGCAAGCATGGAAACGGCTATGAGATCATCGCTGGTGAGCGTCGTTACCAGGCGTCAAAGCTTGCTGGCCTTGAAGAATTGCCAGTCATCATTAAAGAGGTAAATGATGAAGAGATGCTGGCTCTTGCTCTTATCGAAAACCTTCAGCGTTCTGATCTGAATCCCGTCGAAGAGGCTAAGGGCTATCGCAAACTCATTGATGCCAGCGGGATGACCCAGGAGGTATTGTCGAAGGCAGTAAGCAAGTCACGCTCTGCAATTACAAACTCGCTGCGTCTTCTCGATCTCCCCGAAGTAGTTCAGCAGATGATTTTTGAGGGCAAACTTACTGCTGGTCATGCACGTGCGATTCTTGCAGTTCCCTATGAGGACGCGCGTATACGACTTGCAGAGAAAGTTGTTACAGAGGGCCTTTCCGTAAGAGCGACAGAAAATCTTGCTCCGTTGTTTTCTGCCGGAGAGACACCAAAGACGCCAAGGCCTGCAACGCCTCAGTCCTTTAAAAAGGCTGCCCGTGTGCTTCGTCAGGTATTTAATACCAACGTGCGTGTGAAGAGCTCGCGTGGAAAGAATAAGATTGAGATTGAGTTTAAAGACGAGGAAGAGCTCTCTCGTATTCTTGGCGAAATGATTCAGTTTGATCAAGGAGGCCAAGATGAGGAATAAGATTTTAACAGCGATTTCATTGGTGATGACTGTCGCGGCTGGTGCCTTTGCTGGCTATAAGATCGCGACAGACGATGAACTTCGAGGTCGTTTGCTTCGTGGCACGCAAGATATCGTCGATACTTCCAAAAAGAAAATGGATGTTATGACGGAAGATGTTGCCATGCGTACTGCTCAGGTAACGAAGAATCCCAAGATTAATCAAGGTTGGGTCAGCAACCAATGGGAAAATGTAGGTTATTAGGTACCTAACAATTACTCAGCATATTTTGAGGGGTCCTTGTCTGATTCATGAGACAAGGACCCCTTATTTTGGCCGTAAAAAATGGGACAGAAGCAGCTGATTCAAAATTAAGGTCAATAAATGAAACGACCCCGGTTGCATATTCTGTAACCGGGGTCGTTCGATGTTTCACATGAAACGTTTTGGGATGCGACTCCCCTATGCGTTCTTCTGAACTTTGAAGCGCTGCTTCAGCTGTCCGCAAGCGGCGTCAATATCGTTACCACGGGAGTTACGAATCGTGGTCTCGATGCCACGGGACTCAAGACGACGCTGAAGATCCTCAACCTTATGAATCGGCGACGGCTTGAGCGGGCTACCCTCGATGTCGTTAAGCTGAATGAGGTTGACGTGGCACAGCGTTCCCTCACAGAACTCGCAGAGCGCCTGCATTTCGGGATTCGTATCGTTGACGCCTTCGATCATGGCATACTCATAGGTCGGGCGGCGGCCGGTCTTCTCGGTGTAGAGCTGAAGCGCTTCGTGAAGGCGAAGCAGCGTGTACTTCTTAACACCGGGCATGAGCTTATTGCGCGTCGACTGGATGGCGGAATGCAGGGAAACGGCAAGCGTGAACTGCTCGGGGATGTCGGCAAATTTGCGAATACCGGGAATAACGCCGCTGGTAGAGACGGTGAGGTGACGAGCGCCGATACCGATGCCATCGGGGTCGTTGAGGATTCGCAGCGCCTTGAGAACCTCGTCGTAGTTGGCAAACGGCTCGCCCTGGCCCATGAAGACAACGCTCGTGGCGCGCTCGCCAAAGTCGTTGGATACATGAAGTACCTGGTCGACGATCTCTTGAGCGGTCAGAGAGCGCTTGAGGCCGTTGAGACCGGTAGCGCAAAAGGCACAGCCCATGCCGCAGCCTGCCTGGGTGGAAACGCAGACGGAAAGCTTGTTGCGACGGGGCATACCGACAGTTTCGACGGAAATGCCGTCGTGGTACTCGAGCAGATACTTGCGCGAGCCATCTTTGGAAACCTGCTTGGTGAGTTCAGTCGGCGTATCAAAGGCAAAAGCCTCTTTAAGCTGCTCGCGGAAAGCCTTGGGAAGGTTGGTCATGTCGTCGAACGAACAAACGTTCTTCTCAAAGACCCATTCGATGAGCTGCTTCGCGCGGAAGGCGGGCTGGCCAAGCTCGGCCACGAGCTCGCGAATATCGTTTTGGCTCAAGTCGCGAATGTCCTGAGATTTAGTCCTGGGATTCATGGAAGCCTTTCGATTTTGGGGAAACGTAGAGGGTATCGCTACAATATGGTATCAGCTGCAGAAATTATAGAGGAGGAGTCTGCCCATGCCGGGTAAAAGCCTAGAGAACATGCACGTAGCGGTCTTGGCGGGCGGTCATTCCGCTGAGCGCGAGATCTCGCTCAATTCGGGAAAGAACGTCGTGGTTGCCTTGAAGGAGGCCGGCTACACTTCGGTGGAGCTGCTCGACACGGCTGCCGATGATTTTATGGTAACCATGGCGACCGGCGGCTTTGACGTGGCGTTTATCGCCATGCACGGTGCCGGCGGCGAGGATGGCGCCATGCAAGGCGCCATGGAGACCCTGGGTATCCCCTACACGGCTTCGGGCGTGCTTGCCAGCGCTTGCGGTGCCGACAAGGAGGTCTCTAAGCTCCTGTACGCCAAGGCGGGCATTCCCATTGCCCCCGGCCTTGCGCTCGAGGTGGGCGATGAAGTCGATATCGATCATATCGTCGAGGTTTGTGGCGAGCGCTGCTTTGTGAAGCCGGCCGTCAACGGTTCCAGCTATGGCATTTCCCTGGTCCATGAGCCCTCCGAGCTGCCCGCGGCAATCGCCAAGGCGTTTGAGTACGGCGACAAAGTGCTGGTCGAGAAGTGTATCGAGGGTACCGAGATCACCGTCGGCGTATACGGCGAAGATGACGTGCGCGCTCTGCCGATTGTCGAGATTCGTAAGCCCAAGGACTGCGAGTTCTACGATCTGGACGTGAAGTATGTCGACCCTACAGACATCCATCGCATTCCGGCGCAGATTTCGCCCGAGAATTACGCTCGTGCTCAGGAGCTTGCCTGTGCCGCTCACAAGGCTCTCGGTTGCCTGGGTATCTCGCGCAGCGACTTTATCGTGAGTGAGGACGGCCCCGTCATCCTCGAGACCAATACCATTCCCGGCATGACCGATACGTCGCTGTATCCGGATGAGATCCGCCACACCGACGACATGACGTTCCCGCAGGTCTGTGACAGCCTAATCCGTATGGGCCTTCGTCGAGCGGGCATTGCATGCTAATCGAGGGCGCGGTTTCGTCAGGAACGCCGCAGTTTGTCATCGACTCCTATGCCACGCTAGCCGAACGCGCCAAAACGCAGTCCTTTGGCCTTATCGAGGAAGATGTGATTGTCCTCGATACCGAGACCACAGGTCTTTCGGTGCAGGACAACGAGCTGATTGAGATCTCGGCGGCCCGTCTTTCGGGCCGCGAGATCGTCGACCGCTTCGATACCTTCGTGCATCCCAAGCAGCTGATTCCCGCCGAGATTACCGAGCTCACGAGCATTACAAATGCCGATGTGGCAGATGCCCCGTCGGCCGTTGAGGCCGTCGCCGCTCTCGCCGATTTTGTCGGTGGTTGCCCGGTAATCGCACATAACGCCACGTTCGACCGCTCGTTTATCGAGTCGGTCAAAGGCGGCGTCAACGTGAGCGATATTTGGATCGATTCGCTGGCGCTGTCGCGCATCGCGCTTCCGCGCCTGGCCTCGCACAAGCTGTCTTTTATGGCCGATCTGTTTGGCTGTGACTCGGTATCACACCGTGCCAATGCCGACGTCGACGCCCTGTGTGGCGTATGGCGCGTGTTGCTCGTGGCACTCACCGACTTGCCCCAGGGCCTCATGGCGCGCCTAGCCGACATGCATCCGGACGTGCCTTGGTCCTATCGTCCAATCTTCTCATTCTTGGCGGGGCAGAACCCTGGTTCTATCTTCTCTCTCAGCGCCGCTCGTGCTGACGTTCTCAAGGCCGATCGCGCCGACGATCGGGTGGACGCCGACGAACTGCCGGTACTCAAGATGCCGAGTCGTGAGGAGATTGAGGCAGACTATGCGCCAGGTGGCCTGGTCAATCGCATGTATCCCACCTACGAGCCGCGTGATGAGCAGATCGCGATGGCGCTCGAGGTCCGCGATGCGCTGGTCACGGGCACTCATCGTGTAATTGAGGCGGGCACGGGCGTCGGCAAATCGATGGCCTATCTGGTGCCTTTTGCCGAGGCAGCACGCCGTAACAACATCACGGTTGGTATTGCGACCAAATCGAACAATCTTGCCGACCAGCTCATGTACCATGAGCTGCCAAAACTTGCCGAGCAACTGGACGGTGGCCTGTCATTTTGCGCTCTCAAGGGCTATGACCACTATCCGTGCCTGCGCAAGCTTGAGCGCATGAGCCGCGGCCAGGTCGAGATTACCACCAAGCGCGATCCGGCGGACACGCTCACGGCGGTCGCGGTCATTATGGCGTACGTCTGCCAATCAGCCGATGGCGACCTCGACTCGCTCGGCATTCGGTGGCGCAGCGTCAACCGCCCCGACTTTACGACGGCCTCGCGCGAGTGTGCTCGTCGCCTCTGCCCGTTTTTCCCTGATAAATGTTTGGTCCACGGCGCTCGCCGTCGTGCAGCGCATGCCGACGTGGTGGTCACCAACCATTCCCTGCTGTTCCGCAATGTCGCGGCCGAGGGCAGGATTTTACCTCCGATTCGTCATTGGGTAATCGACGAGGCCCATTCCATCGAGCGCGAGGCGCGCCGTCAGTGGGCGCGCGTGGTGTCGGCGGACGAATCACGCGTTCTGTTTGAGCGCCTGGGTGGCTCGAGCACCGGTGCGCTAAGCCAGGTCTCCCGTGATTTGGCAACCTCCGAGGGCTCTACGCTCTATTTGGGCCTTACTGCCAAGGCGACGTCGACGGCTGCGCGCGCGAGCATGGCAATCGCCGACGTGTTCGATGGCGTTCGCGAGCTCGGCCGCCGTGCCCGTGGGGGTTATGACAATGCCAATCTATGGATTGGCCCCGAGCTGCGCGAATCTGACGACTGGCATGATTTCTTACAGTCGGCCTACACTGCCATCGACGCATTGGAACAAGCTGACAAGAGCGTCGACGCGCTGGTGCAAGCCGTCGCCGCCGACAAGCCCGAGGTTGTTGTCGACCTGGGTGATATTTCGCGCCGCCTGCACGAGCTGGCCGAGAACCTCAAACTCATCATTGACGGCACCGATGAACACTACGTGTATTCGCTGCAGGTCAATCGTAGGCTGCGTGCCGGCGGAGAGTCAATGACCGCAGAGCGCATCGACATTGGCGAGGCCTTGGCAACCGAGTGGCTGCCCGAGGTTCACACGGCTATCTTTGCCTCGGCGACCATGACGGTGTCCAAAAGCTTTGAACACTTTAACCACGCGGTCGGTCTCGATCGCATCGGTGCTTCAACATCCTCGTCGCTGCACTTGGACTCGAGCTACGACTTCGATTTGAACATGGCTGTAGTCGTTGCGGGCGATATTCCCGATCCGCGCGATCGTGAGAGCTATCTTACGGCGCTCGAGCGCGTGCTGGTCGACGCCCATCTTGCCATGGGCGGATCGGTGCTCACACTGTTCACCAATCGGCGCGACATGGAAGACCTGTACGCCCGCGTTGAGCCTAAGATGGCCCGTGCGGGTCTGGAGCTCAACTGCCAGCAGCGCAACTCATCTCCTCGTCGCCTGCGCGACCGGTTTATCAACGAGCCGACCTCGTCGCTTTTTGCCCTTAAGGCCTTCTGGGAGGGATTCGACGCCAGCGGCGAGACGCTGCGCTGCGTCATCATTCCCAAGCTGCCGTTCTCGAGTCCCACGGACCCGCTCTCGTGCGAGCGCAACCTGCGCGAAGACCGCGCTTGGGCGCGCTATTCGCTGCCCGAGGCGGTGCTCGAGGTCAAGCAGGCGGCCGGCCGCCTTATCCGCTCGTCGACCGATTGCGGCGTGCTGATTCTGGCCGACCCGCGCCTGGTGACGAAGGGCTACGGAAAGAAGTTCTTAACGTCGCTGCCCACGAGCTCCTACCAGCGCATCGAATCGGCACAGATCGGGCACTATCTGCAACTGTGGCGTGCACGCCACGAGCGGCGGCGCTAAAGCGGACAGACGAGGGTTTTTGCCATATCGCACAGACGCTTTGACAGGGCGGGGTCATCCAAGATGCGGATGGCTCCGCCCGCTGCGATTACCTGGCTCAGTAGCCAACGCTCGGAGCCGTAATGCACGGTTACCGTTGCCGTGTCTGCCCCGCTGTGCTCGATTAGGGTGATGCCGGCCCAGTCCAGATGCACCGCCATATCGAATGGCATCAAGAGCTTTGCGCTACGCTGTGTTCGGGCAAGGGAATCGTGGAGGGATGCGACGTCCGGTGCGTGAGGCACGACGGAGTCTTCCGTCAAGGCGAGTCCCTCGATTTTATCCATGCGATAGGTGCGCTGCTCATCGACTGCGATGTCCCAGGCAATCAGGTATGTTTGGTCGCCGTTTGCCGTAATGCGCAAGGGGTCGACCAGACGCTCGCGTGGCCGTGCATCGTCCATCGAGCGATACGAGATGCGGCAGCGAACGCCGTCCTGAATGGCGCAGCTCAGCTGCTGCCAGTGCGACCCGTGGTTGACGGTGTCAAAGACGCGCTGGTTATAGCCGAGCTCTTCGGGTAGAAGGGCATGTCGAATCCGAGCTGCCGTCTGCGGCTCGATCCCCAACGATTCAAGTTCATGGTTGAGCACAGCGCCTTCGGCGGCACTCAGGCGCAGCGGTAGCACACGTCCGGCGTCACCGGTGAGGACCACACGCTCGCCGTGGCATTCGCAGATGATGCGCGCACCCGATTCTCGGTCCGCGAGCGTCGAGACGATCTCGAGAATCTCGTCGAGCGATACTCCCGTGATGTCAAAGCGGCCGCAAATCTCGGTTCGTGTCATGCCGCTCTCGCCGGCGGCGTAGAGGGCCTCCATGATGTCGATGGCGCGCGAGAGTCTCTGCTCGCTGGTGAGTTTACGCACGGGCATGCTCGTGCACCGTCCTTTCAATGAGGTGGTTCCACGCCTGCTTGAGCGATTTGGGGGCCATGGGCCTCATGCCGTCCATGGCGTGGGCCATGCAAAATGAGGCGGCGGCTTCAAGGTTGCGCACGTCAACGGTCCAGATCCATCCCGCATCGGTGTGTGCGAGCTCACCTCGCCCGCGCGTGAGGCCGTTGATCATATCGATCTGCGTCTGAGGAGTGAACGAGAACGTGGCTGCAACGGGCGGTCGGTCGGCGAAATCGAATTCAAAGAACAGATAGTCGTTGAGATTGAAGTCCGCAGGGATGGCGTAGGCCTTCGAAGGACGCCAAGCGCGAACGATACGGTCGCAGCGGAATGTCCTGATGTCGTCGGTGACATTGTCGAGGCCGCAGAAGTACGCCACGCCCTCGCGTTCGAACATGCCGTAGACACAGACGGTACGTTCTTTCTGCTCGCCGCGTCCGTTCTGATATAAAAATCGCAGCGCGCATCGCTCGGCAAAGGCGCTCCATACCGCATCGACGGTGGGAGAGCGGCGGATCGGTGCTTCGTCCACCGCCGACATGCCGGTGAGGTAGGCAATTTTGGAGCGAATATCGGCAAGTGGCGCGGCAAAAGTGGAAGAGCCGGCCGCTAGCGTCTGGTCGATGGCGTTGAGTAGGATGTCGGCGTCGTCTGCGGTGATGAGGCCGCCTGCAGCAAACGTGTGCTCGCGGTCGATTGTCCACGAGCTTTCCTCGGTCTCCTGCGCACCGGCGGGGCGAACCTCCTTGATTAAGATGCCACGCTCGAGCAGTTTGTCACGATCGCGCCGAAACTTGCGCTTATCCGAGTCGATGTTGCCCGAGCCATATCCCAGGTCAGAATCCAAGACAATCTGCTCGGTCGTCAGCGGTTCGGGGGAGCTGTTGAGCACAAAGAAAAGATTGAGGATGCGCTGAGCCGTTTTATCGAAACCGGGCTCCGAATTCCCCTTTTTAATTGTTGCGGTAGCGTCGCTTGCCGTCATAGAGTCCTCGCATGAGAAGGTGGTTTGCTGCCATGATTTTAGTCCGATATGGAGATTAGGCTATATCCTTGTCCGCTCAGGGCGTTAAGATGGCCCGAATTCGGTCGTTTGCGCTCGCTCGGGGTATACTTTCGACTATATACGGTTCTAATGTGCATGCATTGGGCCTATTTGTCGGATTATGGATGTGGAGCGCACATGGCGAACACCCAGAACTATATTAACCACCTGCTGCAGAACACCGGCATTACGCCGGCATGCAGCGAAGAAGAGCGCTTGGCTGCCGAGGATATCGCTCAGATCTTCCGCAACCACGGCTTTGATCCCGAGGTTCAGGAGTTCAATGCCCCGGCGCCCAGTAGATTGGCATTTGCCGTTACCGGTATTCTTGCGTTTTCCGGCGCCCTGCTGATGGGCATCGGCGGCGGTATCGGCTTGGTCGGCACCTTGCTGGCCATTGTCGGAGCCGTTCTTTACGTGCTCGAGCGCACGGGCCACCCCGTGGTTTCGCGCCTGGGCAAGACGGGCGTGAGCCAAAATGTCATCGCCTACCACAAGGCCTCGGGCCCGCTCGCGTCCCCGCGTAACCGCCCGGTGGTCGTTGTCGCACACTACGACTCTCCCCGTGCTGAGCTGCTCGCCCGGGAGCCCTATGCTTCGTATCGTGCGCTCATCGCCAAGCTGCTGCCCGTTGCCACGGTTGCCCCTGCTGCCGTTGCCATCCTGCGTATCCTGCCGCTCCCCGGCGCGCTCAAGGTTCTGCTGTGGATTGTCGCGATCCTCGCTTCCCTCGTTGCACTTGCCAACGCGGCAAACATCATCTCTAACCGCCACATTCTTCCCTATACGTCCGGCGCGGTGTGCAACAAGTCTTCTGTCGCCGCTATGCTCGGCGTTATGGACAACGTTGCTCCCTTCCAGGGCGAAAACGAGTTTCCCGACGATGTTCCGTTCGATACCTATTTTGGGGAGCAGAAACGTCGTGCCGAGGAAATGGCGCGCGCGGCGGCGGAGTATGCCGCGGCCCAGCAGCAAAACGACTACGGCAACACCATCGAGTATGAAGAGCCTACCTACGCCGAGGACGAGTTCGGTCAGCCGATTGCTCCCGACGCTCAAACCGAGCCCGAACAGGGTGAGGCTTTCGACGAGCAGATCGAGGGCTTTGAGGGTGCGTCTGCCGACGAGACGCTGATTGGCGCCATCGTGCCCGAGGATCAGAATCAGGATGTCCAGGCCGAAGAGTTCAATGACGAGGTTCCCGCTGCCGAGCCGGCGGAGGAGTCTGCCGAGCCCGAGCCCAAGCTCTATCGCAACGCCGCCGGCAACATCCGCTTTGGTTCGGATGCCATCCGTGCGCTCGGAATGCTTCCCGAGTCCTGCACGCTCGATTACGAGGAGGGCGAGGAGCCAACGTTTGAGCCCGAGCCTGCCCCCGTCGTGGCTGCGCCTGCGCCCGTTGTCGCTGCGGATGATGAGTCTGCCGCGGTTACCGCTGCCGTTGCCGATCCCGAGGCGGTGTCCGCGTTCGATCCCGCGGCAGGATTGGACATTTTGGCTCCCGCCGCACCGGCGCAAGACGTTGCGGACGAGTCTGACGACGATTACGTTGAACAACCGAGGCGCGTGTCTTACGAGAGCGATACTGATTTCTCGGCCGAGATTCCCGCGGCAACGCCCCATGCCGATATTGCATCCGCGTTCTCGTCGATTGGCGCCAGCGCTTCCAACTTCTTTAAGGGTGCGTTTGCAAAGGGCAAGAAATTTGTCGACGATTTCGAGGAGAAGCGCGCTGCCGCACGCGAGGCTGCCGAGCAGGAGGCTATCGCTCAGCAGCAGGCAGCCGAGGCGGCACGTGAGCTCGCGGCGCAAGAGTTCGAGCAGAACGAGGCTATGCAGTCCGCGCCCGTCGAAGCCGCCGAAGCTACAACGTCCTTTGAGTCCCAGCAACCGGCGTCCGCGGATGTTGTTGAAGCGACGACGTCTTTCGAGGCTCAGCAGCACGTCGATAGCACCATGTCGTTTGATGCCGCGCAGTTCGATTCCACGATAACGTTTGAAAAACAGGGCACCGCGATTGCCGAGCCCCTTCCTGTTTCCGATGAGCAGGGCGACGCGGCAGACGATGACGAGCCTGTTGATGCTGCCGAAATCCAAGATGCCGCCGAGGACGAGCCCGTCGAGGCCAACTCTGACGAAGAGCAATACGCGGCAGCCGAGCAAGATGATTCGACCGAGGTCGAGCAGGAGGAAGTGCCTGCGGTTTCCGAGACTCCCGAGACGGATGAGTCGAGGCCTTATTCCACGCAGATTTTCACCATGCCGACCCCGAGTGGTTCCGGTGCCACGGTTGCCAATGTCGCTCCCACCCAGGACGAAACGGTCGATTCCCTTATGGCCCAGATTTCCTCCCAGGCATCGCCGCGCCCGCAGATGAATGTTCCCGATCCGGCGTCGGCACCGTCGCCTGCACCTTCCTCGTCTCCGCTGGCTTCGGTCCCCGATCCGTCGCTGCCGTCTATGAAGCAGGCAAACGTTGCGTCTCGCACGTCGCTGTTCGACCTTCCCGACCCCTCCGCACAGGTCAACGATCCCTTTGCTACTGCCCAGGGCCCCGAACCCACATCGGCACCCGTTGCGCCTCCTGTGCCCGTTGCGTCGGGCGCACAGCCGATCGAGACCATTTCGGCTCCCGCCCCGGCGGCACCCAAGTCTCGTAAGCGCGGCCTGGGTGGTCTGTTCGGCCGTAAAAAGAAAAACGAGCAGGACAGCATGAGTGACTGGCTGGGCGTCGAAGACGATTACGATGCCAAGAAGTCCGGTCGTGGTATCGGTTCGTGGGATAACTTCGAGGACGATAACGATGGCTGGAAGGGTGGCGCTACGTCTTCCGATGGCGCTTCTTCCGAAGATATGCTCTCGGCTGTCGCCTCTATGGGCGATGATGAGCTGCTCGGTCACGATATCTGGTTTGTGGCAACGGGCGCCTCGGATTGTGATGGCGCTGGCATGAAGGCCTTCTTGGCTTCGCATCGCGATAAGCTCCGCGGCGTATTCTTTATCAATCTTGAATCCGTCGGCGCCGGTAGGCTTTCGGTGGTGACGGTCGAGGGCGAACAACAACTGCTCAAGGGCGATCGCCGCATCATGAACCTGGTCAGCAAGGTCTGCAAGTCGTTCCATGTCGATTGTGGCGCGCTCGAGATGCCCTATGCCAAGACCGATGCCTATGCTGCGCTCGAGGCGAGCCGCCGAGCCCTTACCATCGCCGGCGTGGACGGCACGCGTCTGGCTTGCGCTCGTACCGAGGACGACCTGCCCCACAATGTCAACCCGACGAACATTGCTACGGTATCCGAGGTCGTGACCGAGGTTATCCGCCGTTCGTAGACGGAGCTCTAAGGAGTCAACGTGTTTTCGTATATTAAGCGCCATTGGCCTGTCTACGTGATTTTGACCTTGATTGCCATTGCGTTAGGATTTGGGGCTGCCTACATCGTGGGTGCGAAGGGCTCGACCCCCGCCTCCGCAATCAGCGAAGAGGTGGAGCAAGAACAGAGCACGGGTGCCGATGGGATTCCTGAGTCCGAGCAGGCAATCGTTGATGGTGGATCTTCGTCTGCAGAGTAGATACGGCGATTTAAATGATTGAAAGCGGGCGAGCCAGGGGACTGGCTCGCCCGCTTTTTCATCGCGCTAGCGCTTCTTTGGGATCGACCTAAGGCGAGCGAACCATAGGGCTGCGGCACCCGAGGTCAGGAGCGCGGTGATGCAAGCGGCGATGGGAACTGGTCCTGTTGCCGGTAGGTCCTGCGGTAGGGTACAGCGTTGAATGACACAGTCCTCGTCATGTGACTCAAGTTTATCGCCGCCGCCGTTGCGACAAAGATCGACGCGTGCGCTGTTGGTGAGTGCGGTTTGGGGCGTATAAGCCGATGTTGCCTGCATGTGCACGACTGCGCCCCGAGCGTCTGCACCAAGGATTGCTTTGGCATCGTCAAGGTCGTCGTGCTCATCTTTGAGATCATCGCGGGTCCAAGAATCCGCATCGCTTCGAGTCGTAAAGTCGGCGGCTACCGCACCGTATTCAATTCGAATGCCCGTTACGACGGTATTGGATGCAAGGTCGAGCTCTTCCGCCTCGAGTGTGGTGGATTCCGTGGTCGAGATATCCGCCTTCCAGAGGTGCCAACCGTCGTAATCGACGAGGCGACAGTCCTCACCCAGGCTCTCTTTTACTTCGTCGGACTCAAGCCAAGGATTTTCGTGCCCATCGTCAAGTGTCGCGTTTGCCGGCTCATCGACGTCTGTCGAGTCCAACGGCGTCGTGCGGTACCATACGTTGCACAGACCGTTGAGGTCGCCGATGGCGACGGGGGTTTCGATTGAGATGAATCTCGCCGTGCCGTCTTTGGCGCACTCAAGATCATCGGTAATCGTAAACTCATCAACCCAAGTAGCGGAATCGTTTCGAGCATCGATGGTATAGGAGAAAAGCCCATCACTATTGGTTTGCGTCGTGGCGCGGTTTTTACCATCGCCGTTAGCCAACAGGCCCTTTTCGATAGGTTGGACAAGTTCCTGACGCTTGTCGACCTGCCCCTTGATCTCGATGGGCGCATCCTTCATCGCGACGGATTGGACTTCTCCCGTATCTTTTATTTCAAACGTTATCTCCTCGGCAAGGTCATAGGTCCGCGGAGACATCATTTCGCGCAACGAGTAGGTGCCAGGTGCAAGATGTTCGACGCGGTGCGGCTTGTCGGATGAGGTCCAGGAGTCTATTTCGGTTTTATCGGGACCATATAAGGTGAGCTGTGCGCCTTCCACTTCTTGCTCACCGCTTGCATCGACCTTGGAGATATCAACCTTGGTGTAATCGTCGGATACGTTAAGCCGTGCTTCTACAACGGGTGTTTTCTGGTCGGCATAAGTAAGGGCAACAATATGGGTTGTCTGATCGAGCAAGAAGCCTGCCGGCGCTTGAGTCTCGACAACCTCGTAGCGTGCGGTGCCAGATCCCAGTGGGAGGTTGTCCGCGCGTGCTTCTCCAGTTTCATCCGTCGTGACGGTCGTGACAGTCTCACCGTCGAGCGCGGCAATGCTACCGTCGGGGCGCACGATATCACCCGAGGCGCGGATCTCAAAGACGGCGCCCGCGAGGCTGCTGCCGTCTATGGCATCGGTTTTAACGATCCTGATGTTTCCGGTCGCGGCGTGGTCATAATACGAGGCGACTGCAACGGGCGTTAGGTTCATGTCGGCGGGTATGTTTACCTCGATCTCTTCGCCGACAAGATAGGGCTCTTTGGCCGAGGTTTCGCGTACATAATAGGTGCCCGGCACGAGCGATTCGGGCAGTGTGACGGTCCCGGTCGCGTCAGTCGTAAAGGTGTCCATTACGTTATGTGCTGGATACCAGCAAGTTTGTGAGACAGGTTCGTGATTGCTGTCGAGGAGTTGGAAGGTGAATCCGGCTAGTGGAACAGAAGCGCCTGTTTGGGCATCGCGTTTTACAATCTGGAGATGCGTCGACAGCGCGTGGTTGTCCACGATATATTGAAGCTCGGCGCCGTTGGAAATCTGATTGGCCCCGACGGTCCATTCCCCTGCACGTTTAAAACCCTCGGGGACGGTTTCCGGAACCTCGCGAATCGTGTAGCCGGCACGGTCGTATGGGGCAGCTCCGTGGACACCGGCGGGTCGCTTGCCTGTGCCGAACCATGCTTCGGGCTGATCTTTGGTGGAGGCAAAGCCATAGATGTTTGTGGTCAGTGTGCCAACAACCTGCTGAGAACTGTTGCTGACAACCTCAAAGACAACACCACCCGCCGGTTGCTCCAGGCCGGATTGGTCGCTATTGCCGTAATCCTTGAATTTGGAAATCTCAAGGTCAAACGCAATGGGGATATCGGAAATGCGAGATTCGATCTCGACCACGCCTGAATCGCCGAGCTGGTCGGCTCCAACGGTATAGGTCCAGCTGTCGTTGGATGGCAGGTAGCCCTCGGGGGCTTTTGATTCGTAGATGGTAAAGGTTCCTAAGGGGACATCGGCGAGGGTGGCCTGACCGCTTTCGTCGGTCGTGAGGATTTGCGCCCATCCAGGGGTTGATTGCGACACACACGTGAACTCTGCTCCTGCGAGTGAAGAACCTACCTGGGGGCCGGCATTCGTCGCGGTATCGAGTTTTACGATACGCAGGTTGATGGTGCCGGGCTGTTCATCAATGGCGACCCGCCCGCCGTCATTCCCCGTGGTAAAGGCGATGCGATCGTGGCGGGGGACATAGCCGGCCGGCGCCTTCGTTTCAACTAGGTAGTATGCTGTGTTGGGCAGAAGTGTTGCTTGCGCCCGACCGTTGCTGTCCATCTGGATGGTGCCAACACGTGCGTCGCTGGCGCTCTCAAAAACATCGAATGTTGCCCCGGCAAACTGATAAGTATTGTTTCCGCTGGTAATGGCAGCGTTTGCAGACTGCTTTTGGAAGGAAACAGAGACCGCCGGCAGTACATAGAGCATGTCCTGACGTTTGCTGCCGCCCGATACGGCTCCTAGATAGCGCCGCGCGCGGTGCGGAGCGGCTTTGATGCTTCCTGATTTTGCGCTGTCGTGGAGCCACCGCGCCGCCGCCACGACTTCATTGTCAGTGGTAAAGTGCCCACTCTTGGTTTTGCCCTGAGCGGTCGTGTAAGAGTAGGTACCGTCGACATGGGTAGTGCCGTTGAGCATCCATACGGCAAGCTGGGTTGCGGCGCGGGCACGATCGGGTGAAAGATGGTAACCGCCAAACGACGTGGCGGTAGGATATCCGTGACAAACGATTGCCGCGAACTCGTCGTCGAGCCACACCCAGCCTTGATCAAAGTTGAGCCATGGGCCGCCCGGCTTGGTGGGGCCGGGGCGCTCCTGGTTCATGCAGTAGGCAATCGAGGCGTCTTGAGCTTCATACTTGCCGATGAGGAAGGGCCCACAATCATCGCTAATAGTGCGGAAGCCGAGCTGGTCGTAGCCATCGACGGCAAATGCGGCTCCCGGTGCCAGGCAGCCGAAAAGCAGGAAGAGGAGCAGGAGCAGCGGACCTGTTGCGATTGCGCTGTGGACAGAGTGCGTGGGTGCGTTGGACATGGCTGCTCCTTATCCCTCGTGCGCCGCACGGGGAGGCTGCGACGCGTAGGATGAGGCTACCCCCGAGGTTCATGCGGGTAAGTACCGGAGCCTGACCAAAAGCTTGCCCAATTCCTGACAAATTGAGCTCAAATACAACAATCAAGCAAAAGTGCAGGTAGAAGATAGGGAGAACAGGAAGTCAAAGATCCTCGTCTCCACAATTGACGTGATTTTCAAACGAATCTCCACAGCTAAAACAAGCATCACCA
The DNA here is from genome assembly GCA_900548265.1 of uncultured Collinsella sp. GTDB lineage: Bacteria > Actinomycetota > Coriobacteriia > Coriobacteriales > Coriobacteriaceae > Collinsella. Next base: position 10,593 of record URKG01000017.1, on the reverse strand, counting down.
CCCTTGTATCGAACAAGACAACCGCGTTATACTAGCCAACACACAAGCGGGCATCGCCAAGTGGTAAGGCATCAGCTTCCCAAGCTGACACTCGCGGGTTCGAGTCCCGTTGCCCGCTCCAGTAAAAAGCACAAGCACGGCAGCGTTACGTTGCCGTGCTTTTTACTATCAAGCGCCGGGACTCGAACCCGCCAGGGTGCGAGCGTTAAGCAAACGCGAAGCGTTTGTAGCGAGCAGGCGAAGGCGCCGACAGGCGCCTGAAGCCGGTGCGGTTTTGCGAAGCAAATACGCGGACGTCCCGTTGCCCGCTCCATGGAGCAAGGAAGATTTCGGGAATGGTAGATTCAGCCCGCTTTGCTCCCACACTTCCCCGGATCTCGGTATGCCACTGAAGCCGGTGCGGTTTTGCGAAGCAAATGCGCAGACGTCCCGTTGCCCGCTCCAATTCCAAAATGTTAGGTTAATGCCTGCTGCCCATACTTGCACCTGCGCACGGTACAATGGTTGGGTTACGACCAACGTGCCAATAACCAAAAAGGAGCCGCTATGATCGATCGCTATACCCGCCCGGAGATGGGACACATCTTCTCCCTCGAGAACAAGTACGCCATTTGGCAGGAAATCGAGGTTCTGGCCTGCGAGGCCCAGGCGGAGCTCGGCAAGATCGGTATTTCCAAAGACGAGGCCCAGTGGATCCGCGACCATGCCAACTTTGAGAAGGCGAAGGTCGATGAGATCGAGGAAGTCACGCGCCACGACGTCATTGCCTTCCTGACCAACATGAAGGAATACATCGATGCCGATGTTCCCGAGGGCGACCCCAAGCCCAGCCGCTGGGTTCACTATGGCATGACCAGCTCGGATCTGGGCGACACGGCCCTGTGCTACCAGCTCACCCAGGCCTGCGACCTGATCATCGAGGACGTCAAGAAGCTCGGCGAGATTTGCAAGCGTCGCGCCTTCGAGGAGCGCAACACGCTCTGCGCCGGCCGCACTCATGGCATCCATGCCGAGCCGATGACCTTTGGCATGAAGTTTGGCTCTTGGGCCTGGGAGCTCAAGCGCGATCTGGACCGTCTTGAGGATGCCCGCAAGAACGTTGCCTTTGGTGCCATCTCGGGCGCTGTCGGCACGTACAGCTCCATCGAGCCGTTTGTCGAGGAATATGTCTGCGAGCACCTGGGCCTGGTTCACGACCCGCTGTCCACGCAGGTTATTAGCCGCGATCATCACGCCTACCTCGCCGGCGTTCTCGCCACCACCGCGGCCACCTGTGAGCGCATCGCTACCGAGGTTCGCAATCTGCAGAAGACCGATACACTCGAGGCCGAGGAACCGTTCCGTAAGGGTCAAAAGGGCAGCTCCGCCATGCCGCACAAGCGCAACCCCATCACCATGGAGAAGGTCTGCGGCCTGTCGCGCGTCGTGAAGGCCAACGCGCAGGTTGCCTTCGACAACGTCGCCCTGTGGCACGAGCGTGACATTTCGCACTCCTCTGCCGAGCGCGTCGCCCAGGCCGACAGCTTCATCGCCCTCGACCACATGTTCCAGTGCCTCATTCGCGTTATCGACGGCCTGCAGCTGTACCCTGCCCGCATGATGGCCAACCTCAATAAGACCCGCGGCCTCATCTTCTCCTCCAAGGTGCTGCTCGCCCTCGTCGATACGGGCATCACCCGCGAGGACGCGTACGCCATTGTGCAGGAGAACGCCATGGCAACCTGGCACGAGGTACAGGATTGTGTCTCCGGCCCCATCTTTAAGGAGCGTCTCGAGGCCGACCCGCGCTGCACCGTCAGCCAGGAGAAGCTCGACGAGATCTTTGATCCATGGGACTTCCTCACCCGTATCGACACGGTCTTTGATCGTCTGGAGCAGCTGAGCTTCGAGTAGGTTCGGGCATAACGTTAGCTTTTTAGGGCGCTTTGCTGGTAATGTGTGTTGCCGGCAAAGCGCCTCGTTGCATTTAGGGAAAGACGGGGATAATAGTCGTCTCGAATAACATTCTGAGAGGGGATCGCATGATTTCGTTTGATTACAAGCCTCAGGGCGTGTGTGCTCGCAATATTCACCTTGACCTTTCCGATGACGGCAACAAGGTGATAGGCGTTGAGTTTACCGGTGGCTGCGACGGCAATCTCAAGGCAATCTCCAAGCTGGTCGAGGGCGCTCCTGCCGATCGCGTAATCGAGGTTCTCGCCGGTAATACCTGCGGTATGAAAAAGACCTCCTGCGCCGACCAGCTTACGCGCGCCATCGAGGCCGCTCGCGCCGAGATCGCCTAATGGGTATCGCCGATCACATCAAGAACGGAATATCGCGTCGCGGCTTTGTACTCGGTGGGGCTGCCGCGGGCGCTGCCACGGTGCTTGCCGGATGCTCGAAAAAAACGGGCACCAGCGATGATGCCGCCGGCGAGCCGCAGGTTATCAAGGATGATTCCAAAATCATCTCGATTACGGATGAGTACGAGGCAGTCGACATCGATCTTGAGCCGGCGGCGTCATGGACGCTGCCTCTGGGTACGCTGCTGTACTACTGCGACGGCGATTACGCCGCGGCGATGATGGCGCCCGCATCGGCACTGCACGCCAACACACTCGGTGTGCTCAACCTGGGCGATGGCTCGCTTACCACATTAATCGAGGATCCTATCGAGGGCACGGGATATGCATTCTACGATGTCCGTGCCGGCGACAGCGTATTCGCGTGGGTTGAGATGAACTTTGCCAATTCATCGTGGAAGCTCTACGGTCAAAATCTGTCGGGCGCTTCGCTCTCTGGCGACGTGGTTGAGCTCGATCGAGGTGGCAAGGACTATGATCCGCCGCTGTTTACGGCGTTCGGGTCATCAGTCATCTGGTATAAAATGCCCTCGGCAGGTGGCAATAAAACGAGTAGCGATTCGTTTTGCTATCGTCGCTCGCTTGATGAATCCAAGGCCGAGACAATTTGGAAATCGACGGGCCGCTTTGCATCGGCCCCGCGCGCGAGCGACGGCATTTTGACCATCTCGCCGCGTGTCCGCAACGACGAGGGCGTCTACTACGGCATAACGGCAATCGATCTGACCGACGGCAACAACACCAAGCGTGCCCAGTTGGTCCTTCCTTCGTCAGTTTCGCCTTTCGAGGCCGTATATATGGGCGATACCTTCGTGTTTTCTATCGAGGCGGCCTATAGTGGCGTGGGCAGCCTGGGCAATATGGGCACGTATATCGGTAATGAGGGAGGGCCGTACCTCTTCCTGTCACGCGAGCCGCTCGCATGTGCGGCTGGCAAGAAGAATAAATACCTTGTTAAGGTACAGGCGTCGCATTTCCTGATCGACACCTCTGCCAAGACCTATGGCTCGCTGCTGTCGCCCGACCGCGCTTTGGAGTATGGCGATTATCCAGCTACGGCGGGAAAATCGGACTCATTCCTTACGTACGCCACGGTGCGCAACAGCCAGGGTATACCAGAGACGGTCACTGCACGCCTATTCTCTCTTTAAGCTTAGAGGGGTTAAAAAGGCGCCAACAGGGGAATAAACGCGTTGTAATTGTGAGTACCGCCCGCCGAGCTGCCGCGTCATAGCGGCATCTGGCGGGCTCAGGTGCGTTAAAATGGGCTTGTTCTTAGCTAATTGAGACAGGGGGGCCGTGTTATGGCTTCAGATGCAAAAAAGATTCTGCTGGTCGAGGATGAGAAGGCAATCCGTGACGCCGTCGCTGCCTATCTCGAGCGCGAAGGCTACTGGGTTGTGGGCGTCGGCGACGGCCAGTCCGCGATCGAGGAGTTCGAGAAGCATCAGTTCGACCTGGTCGTGCTCGACCTTATGCTCCCCAAGATCCCCGGCGAGCGCGTTTGCCGCACCATTCGCGATACCTCGGATGTCCCCATCATCATGCTGACGGCTAAGGGCGAGATCGAGGACCGTATTATCGGTCTTGAGCTCGGCGCCGACGACTATCTGATTAAGCCGTTCTCGCCGCGCGAGCTCGTCGCCCGCGTTCGCGCTCTGTTCCGCCGTGCCCATCAGGCCGACGAGCCCGCCGTCGAGGTACTCGACTTCGGCGATCTGGTCATCGATATCTCGGGCCACAAGATCTTGGTCGAGGGCAAGGAAGTCGATCTGACGGCTTCCGAGTTTAAGCTGCTCACCACGCTTGCCCGCCATCCCGGCCGTGTGTATAACCGCATGGAGCTGGTCGAGAAAGTGCTCGGGTATGACTTTGAGGGCTATGAGCGCACCATCGATAGCCACGTGAAGAATCTTCGCGCCAAGCTGGGCGATGATCCCAAGAAGCCCAAGTGGCTCTACACCGTCCATGGTGTCGGCTATCGCTTCGAGGCTCCGGCCAAGACCGATAAGTCGGACGAGAAATAGGGAAATCACATATGACACCTGCGCGCTTTGAAATCGGACAAAAGCACAAGCAGGAGAGCGAGGCGGGTTCCAAGGCTAGTTGGAACACGCCTCGTTCCGATTCACGGCCAACGATGAGCTATCCCTCGCGCATGGCACTTGCTTTTGCTCTGACATCGCTCATGACGGTATTGGTGCTGGTGGGCGTTGTCTCTGTTGTGTGGGGCACGGTCTTTTCGGATTACACACGCTCCAATATCGTCGAAATCGCAAATTCCGCTGCCGAGAAGTTGGCAACCTCATATGAGGAAAACGGCTCTTGGACCGCGGGAGAACTGCGCACGGTCGCAACGTCGAGTTTGGTTTCCGACGATCTGGGCATGCAGGTCGTCAATAAAAAGGGCGTGATCGTTTATGACGATTCCTGGCCCTCGGCAAGCGCCACCGCCGATGTACGCGAAAACCAGGCTACGACCGACGACACGAGCGGCAAGAGGGCATCGCATAGCCCGGTCTCGTCTGCTCCAACCGACTCCGATAGCGTTGCTAACGTCGAGATTGTAACGTCTTCCGGCGAGCATGTCGGACAGGTAAAGCTGTGGGCCATCGGCTCCGACGCTCTGCTCACCAAGGCGGACTCTGCGTTTAGGGAGAAGACCTTTAACGCCATGGCCCTCGCCGCGGTTGTTGCAATCTGCATTTCGGTCGTTATCGGATCGCTCGTGTCGCGCATGCTCACCAAGCCGATTCATCGCATCACCAGTACCGCAAAGCAAATCCGTGACGGCGACCTGTCGGCTCGCACGGGACTGCGCGGTGATGACGAGATCGATCAGCTGGGTGAGACCTTCGATGAGATGGCCACTTCGCTCGAGAAGGATATGAAACACGAGAAGCGCCTGACCTCAGACGTTGCACACGAGCTTCGCACGCCGCTTATGGCCATGCTCGCAACGGTCGAGGCCATGCAGGATGGCGTGTATCCCACCGACGATGAGCATTTGGAAACCGTTGCTTCCGAGACGCGTCGCCTGGCTCGTCTGGTGCAGCAGATGCTCGACCTGTCGCGCATGGAAAACAGCACGGCTCCGCTCAACCTTGAGCCGGTGGACATGGTTCCTTTCGTGCGTTCCATCGTCAATGCCCAGGAGCGCCTGTTTGTCGACCGCGATCTGCGCCTACGCTTTGCGGACGAGACCCAGGGTCACGACGATGTCGTCGAAGCCGATCCCGACATGATCACGCAATGTGTTATCAACCTCATGAGCAACGCCATGCGCTACACCCCCGAGGGCGGTTGGGTCGTGGTGTCGGTGCTCAGTGACCGCAAGCACGTCAGCATTGCCGTTTCTGATACCGGCATCGGTATTGCCAAGGACGATTTGTCGCGCATCTTCGGGCGGTTTTGGCGCGCCGATGCCAGCCGCGCCCGCGAAGCTGGCGGCCTGGGCGTTGGCCTCGCCGTGACCAAGCAGATCGTCGAGCGTCACCATGGCTACATATCCGTGGAGTCGGAGCTTGGAAATGGTACGACTTTTACAATTCATCTGCCCCGCGAGCACACGGCAGACGCGGCATCTACTACAATGGAGCACTAGCTTTTCGCTATTCGGTGAAGGAGGGGCCGCGTCCCTGCCGCTCCGAGTTTGCGAAAACATGCGGGAAAGAACCCGCATTTCTGTCGTATTTAGGTAAGGAGTGACTCACGTGACAACGATGGAGCGTCGTCCGGATTCCCGTGGCAAGGTTCGTGATATTTACGATGTCGGTGAAAACCTGCTGATGGTCGCCACCGACCGCATTTCTGCGTTCGACTTCATTCTTCCCGACGAGATTCCGTTTAAGGGAGAGGTACTCAATCGCATCTCGGCATTCTGGTTCGATAAGTTTGCCGACATCGTCCCCAACCATCTCGTTTCCATCGACTCGGCGGATTTCCCCGAGGAGTTTGCTGAGTATCGTGACTACCTCGCTGGCCGCGCCATGCTGGTTAAGAAGGCCCAGACGATTCCTATCGAGTGTATCGTCCGCGGCTATCTGACCGGTTCGGGCAAGAAGACCTACGACGAGAACGGCACCGTCTGCGGCATCCAGCTGCCTGAGGGCCTGACCGAGGCTTCCAAGCTTCCTGAGCCGCTGTTCACGCCGTCCACGAAGGCCGAGATCGGTGACCACGACGAGAACATCTCGTTCGAGCGTTGCTGCGAGATCGTGGGCGAGGACATCGCCACGCAGATTCGTGACCTTTCCCTCAAGATCTACAAGGCCGCTGCCGAGTACGCCGCTACCCGTGGCATCATCATTGCCGACACCAAGTTCGAGTTTGGTGTCATTGATGGCAAGGTCACGCTGATCGACGAGTGCCTCACGCCCGACTCCAGCCGTTTCTGGCCTGCTGCCAGCTACGAGGAGGGCAAGATCCAGCCTAGCTACGACAAGCAATTCGTCCGCAATTGGCTCAAGGCCAACTGGGATATGACGGGGGAGACCCCGCACCTGCCCGCCGAGGTCATCGATGGCACGTCCGAGCGCTATCGCGAGGCCTTCCAGATCATCACGGGCTCCCAGTTCACAAGCATGAAGGAGAACGCATAAGTGAGTACCCGTAGCGCCACGAACAAGCGCACGCAATCCCACGAAGTTACCGGGGTTGCGCGCAAGTCTGCCGCATCTGCTAAGCCCGCCCGTCAAGCAGCGAGCTCCGTTCGCGTCGTGCCGGCTTCGTCTAAGGCACGCCGCAAAGAGCTCGAGAAGGGCGAGAACCTCGAGGGCCTCTCTAAAGAGGAGAAGCGCGCCCGCAAGGCCAAGCAGCGCGCCAAGGAGGACCGCATCTATACGGTGTCGAATATCCTCCTCAAGCAGGACGAGGACTACACCAAGCGCCGTCGCATCTGGTGGATTGTGCTCGCCATTGGCATGGTGCTCGTCGTGGCAATTTGGGCCTCGCTGTACTTCGCTCCCGCTGGCATGGTGTCCAGCCCTGTCCAGATGGTCGGCATCGTTTTGTCCTATGTCATCATCCTAGGTGACTTTATCTACGACTTCGCTCGTATTCGTCCCTTGCGCAACATGTACCGCGCGCAGGCCGAGGGCATGTCCGAGAACAAGCTCAACGCTCTTATTGAGCGCGCGGCTGCCGAGGAGGACAAGAAGGACTCCAAGAAGAAGTAGCGTTTGCATACATACTTATCGCTAAGATATAAGGCGCGTCGTTTTTGCGGCGCGCCTTTTTACTGTTCTATAGATAGATGGAGTGGCACATGATTCGAGCTGCCCTGACGGTCGAAGAGGCTCTGGAGGGCATGAAGGCCCTGGAGCCCAAGATTAAAAACTACGCGCGTCTGGTCGTCCGCAAGGGCGTAAACGTCAAGCCCGGCCAGGAGGTCGTCGTTCAGTCTCCGGTCGAGTGCGCGCCGTTTGCGCGCGTGGTGGTCGCGGAGGCCTATGCTGCCGGCGCCGGCCACGTGACGGTCATTTGGGCCGATGATGCCGTGACGAGGCTCACGTACGAGCATGTCGAGAAAAGCTATTTTGAGCAGACGCCCGAGTGGAAGCGCATGCAGCTGGATTCCTTGGCCCAGGATGGTGCCTGCTTTGTCTTTATCGAGGGTGCGGATCCTGCGGCCCTCAAGGGCATCGATCCAGCCAAGCCGGCCGCGGCATCAAAGGCGAGGAATACGCAGTGCAAAGTTTTCCGCCGTGGACTGGATTACAACATCAATCCGTGGTGCATCGCCGGCGCTCCGGTCGTGGCTTGGGCGCACGAGGTGTTCCCAGGAGACGCCGATGAGGTTGCAATCTATAAGCTGTGGAATGCGATTCTGCACACCGCGCGCGCCGATGGCCAGGACCCAGAGAGCGACTGGGAACTCCATGACGCCGCATTCGAAAAGAACCTGCGTTTCCTGAACGACAATCGTTTCGACTACCTGCATTACAACGCGGCAAATGGAACCGATCTGACGATTGGCATGACGAAAGGTCACGAGTGGGCCGGCGGCAAGGGCAAGACGCCCGATGGGCACCCCTTCTTCCCCAACATTCCCACCGAGGAAGTCTTCACTTCGCCCGATCGCATGCGCGCCGACGGTATCGTGTACTCGGCCATGCCGCTCATCCATCACGGCAATAAGGTCGAAGATTTTTGGATTAAGTTCGAGGGCGGCCGCGTGGTGGACTACGACGCCCGCGTGGGCAAGGCAACGCTCGCAAGTATCATCGATACTGACGAGGGCGCTGCTCACCTGGGAGAGGTCGCGCTCATTTCCAAGAACACGCCGATCCGCGAAAGTGGTGTTCTGTTCTACGATACGCTCTATGACGAGAATGCTAGCTGCCATCTCGCGCTAGGTGTCGGTTTCCCCGAATGCATCGAGGGTGGGTATGACATGTCCAAGGAGGAGCTCCTGGAGCATGGCGTTAACGTCTCGAGCACACACGTCGATTTTATGATCGGCACGGACGACATCGATATTACGGGCATTACGCCTGATGGACGTGAAGTTGTGATTTTCCAGAACGGCCAATGGAGTTGGGAATAGTCCCAGACCGTGGTACAATGCCACCCGCGGGCCGTTAGCTCAGCTGGCAGAGCAGGGGACTTTTAATCCCAAGGTCCAGGGTTCGAACCCCTGACGGCCCACCATAGAATAGAAAAGCGACTGGCGGATGCCGGCCGCTTTTTTGTTGCCGCGCCACGGGTTCGAACCCGAAAGGGCGCGGAGCGCCGCAGCGGCCGCCTGCGGAGCAGGCTGAACCCCTGACGGCCCACCCAAAGAAAGGGAAACGAAATGAAAACAGATAGATACGGAATTAGCGGCAGCACATTAAAGATAATAGCGGCCATTTCGATGGTTCTCGATCATGTAAGCAGGATCGTCCTGACCAATGGAATCATGACTCACACATCGTACAATCAGATATCAGACGAACAGTGGGCGATTCTAAGCGAGGCTGCGGATGTGCTTCATGTTCTTGGCAGAATTGCATTTCCCTTATTTTGCTTTTTGATAGTTGAGGGATTTTTGCATACTCATGACATAAAGAAGTACCTGCGAAATATGCTTGTCTTCGCAATCATTGCGGAGCCCATATACGATTTCGTTCAAACCGGGCAGCTATTTGACCTTCGGCAACAAAATGTTATGTATGAGCTCCTGCTTTCCTTGGTCTTTTTGATTATTCTGGAAAAGATACAAAGTCTTTCAAAATGGAAGGGGCACATTGCAGAAATTGCTCTGATTGTTTTGACAGCACTGGCAGCTGAATACACTAAGCTGGATGGCGGTGTGTATGGCATTCTACTTGTGGCTGCATTCTATTTATTCCATGACAGCAAAGCTAAGATGTTCTTTGCTGCAGTATGTGCAGTGCTCCTTTCGTCATGCCATATAATTGGCGGCGGATTTGAGTTCACTACAGCTAATATTTTTAATCCTGATGTTGCTGCCGCGATAATTTCGTTGTTGCTTATTAATCTTTATAACGGCAAGCGAGGACTGAAGCTGAAATATTTCTTCTACATTTTCTATCCGGCACATCTTGCACTGCTTTATGGTGTCTCACTTATTGTATTGAACTGTCTTTAAAAGCTCTCAAACAAGTCTCTGAAAGCAGAAACAAATTGACCCTAAGACTGCTTGTGAATTGCCGGAAGACCTGAGAGATGCGAGGATAGGCAACGAGGGCTGCAGAAAGATGCTACTCAGCTCTCTGGCGGATCGCATGAATTTGTATGAGGATCACTTCCACACACTCATTAATAACAGTGATAAACACGGCAGATCCTCAAAACATGAGACTGCGAAGGTCGAAAGATGCTTCGAAAGCATGAATGGCAGCGAGAAAACGAGTTCGGAAGCACCCTCTGGATGCTCCAGCATAGAAAAGAAAGCGATCGACTCCGGTTGGTCGCTTTTTGTTGCCGCGGCACGGGTTCGAACCCGAACTTCTCTATATATAAGGACGCCTGGCGGCCAAAACCTGCCTTTTACCGACGGGAAACAAATAGCTGATGCTTTTGGAGTAAAGTGGCGCTCCAGAGATGACCGATGCCTTAACACCTACAAACCAGCTGGTCATCGCCAATACCAGAAGCCGATGCTTCAGATATGACTTCAGCGGAACAACTGAAGGATTGATTCATTTGTGTACAAAATATGGAGTGCCAGATTCCCGCCCGCGGGGGCCCTCCGGTCTGGCAATATATCTCCTTGCCGCGCGGCCCGGTGGAACCGGATGAG
>URKG01000016.1 GCA_900548265.1 uncultured Collinsella sp. | reverse complement strand
CGCATTCGGCGAGATGCGTTTGCGAAAGTGGTCAATTTTAGATTAGCGCTAACAGACGTCGTCCTACGGGGCGGGCCTCACCAGGCACCTCGCGTCGCTGGGGATGCCCGTGCGCGAGGCGCTCTCCCCGGCGGGGATGCAGAGGAGGCGCCCGGGGCAGGGGAAGTGCGACGAGGCGGACGCGGAGAGGGCCGCCCGCGCGGCGATGTCCGGCTCAAGGCTCGGGACCCCAAGAGCCAGGACGGGTGGGTCGACGGGGTGCGCTGCATGCTCGCGGCGCGCTCCGGGGCGGTGAAGGCGCGGACCTCGGCGATCAACACCGCGAGGTCGCTGCTCACCACCGCGCCGGAGGGGCTCAGGTCGAGGTTCCGCGGCATGGGAGGGCCGAGGCTGATGGAGGAGCTCCCCTCCGTGCGCGCCGAGGGCGCGCTGGGCGCCGCGCTCGGAGCGCTGGCGGACCTGTGGGCGGCGGCGCGCGACGCGGCGCTCGACATGGAGCACGCGATCGAGGCGTCCCCGGAGGAGAACTGCCCCGCGCTGCTGGCGATGTACGGGTGCGGCCCCGTGAGCGCGGCCAAGCTCGCGGTCGCGGCCGGGGACAACCCGGGCAGGCTGCGCTCCGAGGCGTCGTTCGCGGCGATATGCGGCGCCTGCCCCGTCCCCGCCTCGAGCGGCAAGACCGTGAGGCACAGGCTCAACAGGGGCGGCGACTGGCAGGCGAACAGCGCGCTGCACGAGATCGCGAGGCAGAGGGTCATGCGCGACCCCGAGACCGCCGAGTACGCCGAGAGGGCGAGGGCGCGGGGGAAGAGCGACAGGGAGGTCATGAGGTGCCTCAAGCGCTACGTGGCCAGGGAGGCGTACCGGGCGCTGATGCGCCCGCACGAGGTCAGGAGGCCCGAGGACGCCTCGGAGCTCGTGGCGGCCAGGCGCGCGGCGAAGGTCAGCCAGGTGAGGGCGGCGTCCATACTGGGCACCAGCGAGAAGTACATCTCGATGCTGGAGAGGGGCCAAAGGGAGCTCAAGCCCATAAGGAGGGCCTACGAGGCATGGGTCGAGGCCGGACTTCCGCTCGATTGGGACAGGCAAGCCTTCGAGGCCGAGCGCAAAATGGATTCTAAAAAACACCTTGCCAAATAGGAGCGTCAGACCAGAAGTGCCCCCGTTCGTAGCTCCGAAGGAGCAGAACGGGGGCACTTCATTGGTCGAGGACGTTTTCAAAACCAAGCCCGGCCCCGGCCGGACAGCCCACGAACGCTACAAGTTCTTGACACCCATCGCGCGCATGGCGTTCAGGATGGCGATGATCGCCACGCCTACGTCGCCGAACACGGCAAGCCACATGTTGGCGATGCCCAGCGCTGCCAGTACAAGGATCAGCAACTTAATGCCCAGCGCAAAGATGATGTTCTGCCAAACAATCGACATGGTCTTGCGCGCCACGCGGATCGCGCGGGAGATGTTGGACGGTTTGTCGTCCATGAGCACCACGTCGGCGGCCTCAATCGCGGCGTCGGAACCCATAGCGCCCATGGCAATGCCAACGTCTGCGCGGGTGAGCACGGGCGCATCGTTGATGCCGTCGCCGACAAAGGCGAGCTTGCCCTTGCCCGATTCGGCTGCCAGCAATGCCTCGACGCGCTCGACCTTGTCGCCCGGCAGCAGCTGCGCGTGGAACTCGTCGAGCCCCAGCTGCTTGGCCACCGCAGCAGCCACTTCCTCGTGGTCGCCCGTGAGCATGACGGTGCGCTTGACGCCGGCGGCGTGCAGGTCGCGAATCGTTTGCTCGGCATCGGCCTTGACGGTGTCGGCAATTACAATGTGGCCGGCATAGATGCCATCGACCAGCACGTGGAGGATCGTACCGACGACCTCGCAATTGGGCGCTTCGACGCCGGTCGCTGCGAGCATCTTGGCGTTGCCGACGACGACGTGCCTGCCGTCGATGTTCGCCGTCACGCCATGGCCCGCGTCGTTGGTGGAGTCGCTTACGCGCTTGGGGTCGAGTTCGCCCTGGAAGGCGGCGCGCACCGACTGCGCGATGGGATGGTCGGAGAATGACTCGGCGAGGGCTGCGACTTCAAGCAACGACTGCTCGGTATAGCCGGCCTCGGGGTGTACCGCGACCACCGAGAACGTGCCGTTGGTGAGGGTGCCCGTCTTGTCAAAGACGACGGTGTCCACGTCGGCGAGCGTCTCGAGGTAGTTAGAACCCTTGATGAGAACGCCCAGCTTGGATGCGCCGCCGATGCCGCCAAAGAAACTGAGCGGCACGCTGATCACCAACGCGCACGGGCAGCTGACGACCAAGAAGGTCAGGCCGCGCAGAATCCAGTCGGACCAGGCACCGGTGACCAGGCCACCGCCGAGCGCGAGCACCGCGGCAGCGCCGGTGACGGCGGGCGTGTAGATGCGGGCAAAGCGCGTGATGAAGTTCTCGGTGCGTGCCTTCTTTTCGCTGGCATTCTCCACGAGCTCCAGGACGCGTGCGACGGTGGACTCGCCAAAGGGCTTGGTGGTGCGCACGTGGATGAGCCCCGTCATGTTGATGCAGCCGCTGATGATATCGTCTCCGGTTTTGGCCGGGCGGGGGACCGACTCACCGGTAAGGGCGGCGGTGTCGAGCTGGGTTTCGCCCTCGACGATGACGCCGTCGATAGGCACGCGCTCGCCGGGCTTGACCACGATCACGGTGCCGACCGCGATGTCATCGGGGAAGACCTGTTCGAGTGAGCCGTCGGGTTGCTCGACGTTGGCGTAGTCGGGTGCGATGTCCATCATGGCGCTGATCGATTTACGGCTCTTGCCCACGGCGTATGCCTGGAACAGCTCGCCGACCTGGTAGAACAGCATGACGGCGGCGCCTTCGGCCATGTGCGGGTCGGTATCGGGGAAGAGCACCATGGCAAACGCGCCGATGGTCGCGACGGCCATAAGGAAGCTCTCGTCGAATGCCTTGCCGCGGCGGATGTTGTTGTATGCCTTTTGGAGCACGTCGTAGCCGGCAATCAAAAACGGCACGAGGAACAGTGCGAAGCTGGCGTAGATGTCGCCCGGGGTGCCGAATGCGGCAGTGAGGGTGCCGAGCTCATCGAGGGCGTACACCACGGCAAAAATGCCTAGCGCTACCAGGATACGATTGCGCTTATGCTCAAGGGACTCTTTCTTCTTACGCTTCTTCTTTTTCTTTTTGGGATCGGCGGTGGTCATGACTCGTATCCTCCCATTTGAATGAATGAACACTCGCTCATATAATTTCGCGAGCAAAGGCCGCGGCAAGCGCGGCCTTGCAGGTTGGCGTAAACCCGGGCTAGAGAATGATCTCGCAGTCCGGCTCGGCGTCGGCCGTAAACTCTACAACGCGGTTGAGTACCTCGTCGAACTCGGCGTCATCGGCTTCGAGCGTCAATTTTTGGGTCATAAAGTTGACGGACACGGATTTGACGCCCTCGAGCTTGGCCAGCTCGTCCTGAAGCTCGCGCGCACAGTTGGCGCAGTCGATTTCGTCGAGCTTGAACTGCTTTTTCATGGGGGTTCCTTTCTCTGTATTTGCGGCTTGGGTGCAGGCCGCGCTGGTACCGTGGTTGGTCGCTATTCGCAGATGTGGCTCATGCCTTGGTTGAGCATGGTGTAGACGTGGTCGTCGGCGAGCGAGTAGAGGATATTGCGCCCGTCGCGCCGGAATTTAACCAGGTGCGACTGCTTGAGTGTGCGCAGCTGGTGCGATACTGCCGACTGCGAGGTTTCGGTCGCTTCGGCGATGTCTGCCACGCAGAGCTCGCGGCCCATGAGGGCGTAGAGGATCTTGATACGCGTGGTGTCGCTGAAGACCTTGAACAGGTCGGCGAGGTCGTAGAGAAGCTCCTCGTCGGGAAGGTCCTCGGGCGAGCAGGTGGTCGGGATCGCGGGTTCGGTGGCCTCGATGTCGAGTTTCGTTTCATCAACGCGGATGCTCATTGCAATATCCTTTCATATGAACATGCGCTCATATAATTTACTTTCGATTATATGAGTGCATGTTCATATGTCAATGACGTTCAGGTAATTCGTTGTACAAAATGATGGGGAATAGTGGACGAGATCCCGGACTGAGCGTTTTTTGATAGTCGATGCCAAGGTGGGTACCCTCGTGCCGTGCAAAAAATGGAGCATTCTGCAACTATAGGGGGTCCGCTAATTTATTGCAGGTCATATAATGCAGTTCAAGAGTTATCTTAGGGTGTTAATCCGATGAGTTCTTCCTCAAATGTTGCCTAACGCTCTCACGCAAGAGTGATTTCGCTCCACATTTGGATCCACTCGAGGGTGATAGACACCCGACCCTGCTGAATACTCGCAATTTTGCACATCGCTAGGGTACCCACCTTGTTAGCCGGTCTAGCTTCCGGCCCCGAAGATCCTGCCCTCGGGCGCGAGGCTGCTTGTTTGGGCAAATGATGGGCTGTCGGATTCGACAGTCTGCATGTCATCGATTGCCAGAACTTCATTAATTGTCGGGTCATCCAGCGTGATGCCTTCGAGCGTTGCTTTTTCGAGGTCGATTCGTTGACGCTCTTCGGAATCCTGGCGAAGCTGCTTCTGAATTTGCTTTTTCTCTTCTATAAACCTTCTGAGCACAAACTGTCTCAGGTCCTCTTGCATGATTTGAAAGTCTTTTGGCAGACGCGAGGGGCGTACGCCCTCTTTCCGCTGGATTGCTTCCATGACCCTAACGAAAGAGCTGGCATGCATAAAGGAATAACGGCTGACGGTGATGATTCCGTATCCCATGGACGCAAGCGCATTCTTGCGTTCCTCATCGATGGCGCGGTCTTCTTCCGCGTCATGATAGAAACCGTTGTATTCAATGTCTGTGCGAGATTTCTTTAGATACGCATCCATAAAGAACTTTTTGCGTCTCGTGAGATTCTTTGCGGCGGCGGCGACCTGCACCTCGTAATCGGTCTCAATTCCCTTAATACCAAGCCCTCCTTCGCTTTTGGGCAGCGTTAGCATCATGACAAATGCCGTTTCCATGGGAGACCGGCATCCGTCGCGTACACATTGGATCGCCTTTCGGGCAAGGGCCAAACCGTCGCATCTGGTAATGGAATTAAAGAACTGCTTTAACCTCTCGGTCGAGGTGAGCGCGAAACGCTCGTTATAAGAGGTGGAAGAGCCGGTTCCAAGGGAGTAAGCGCTGCACAATTCAAAGTAGTACTCCACCAGTTCGCGAAAAGGGAGATAGGTGGCGGCTTGAAGTGCGCAAAGCTCAACGCCAACAATGAAGATGCCATCTTCAAGCTCTATAAAGCGTGAGTTCGAGAATCGTTTTGACGAAACGTGGCATTGACAGTTCATTGCATAGCGCGCATTCCTGCGATCAAACACCATCACCTCGAGGGAATCATTTGCGTCGAGGGAAACATCATTTTTGGTGAGCCATTCTGTGGCTGCGTCAAGGAGCGTTCCGGTGGGACATGATCCGTAAATCGCGGCAGGACTACAGGATTCGATGTCTTTCGCAGACACCGAATGCGCGGCCTGGTAGACCGCTTTTGCAGTGGTATGTGACAATACGATACTCATGGTATATATCGTGTCAGCTAATGCCGTGTTGATGGCACTGAGTGGAAAAGCCGTTTTAGAGGTCTAACCAAATGCTGTCCAAAAGCTTGACGCAATTATGAGTTGGTATGCCCTAAATAAAAGTTTTCGCAGCTTAGCTATAGCATATAAATACTCAATTGCTGCACATTTGATATCGATGTATCACCATCCGACAACGAATTGCGTGTTGGGAATTGGTCGAAATCGTTCAAAATGAGGGTTCAGAATTTGTGATGGCAGATCTATCTGTGGAACGTAGGGCGGCCCCGCTGCGGGGTTTCCCGCTGCGAGGCCGCTCGTGATCTACGTCGGAGTTTGTCGTAGACGTTTCTACTTGGCAAACAGGTTCTTGAGGTTGAACTCGGCTTGGACGGTGCGGAGCATGAGGTCGGTGTCGTCGAGGCCCAGGTGCTGCTCGTTGGCGTCGGCGGCGAGGGTGCCGCGGCGGCGGGCCCAGTTCTCGAGCGCGGCGGGCGCGGACTCGCGGGGGAGCGAGCGGACGTCGGCATCCAGGCTGCGGCAGATCTGGCGCGAGTCGATGACGATAATCTTGCCGGCGCGGCGTGCCTCGGCGTAACCGTCCAGATGAATTTTGAACCAGCTGTCCTCGAACGCGGCGTTATGCGCCATGTACGGGTATTTCTTCATAAGCTTGAGCAGCTGCTTCTGCAATTCCTTGTTCTCGCGGAACGGCTTTTTGCCGTCAATGTCGTCCCAGGTGATGTGGTGGATATTCGACAACGGCACATCCTCGCCGCGGTAGATGTCGGGCAGGCCACAGTAGTGTGCCTCGGCGTCATGCGGCACGGCGTCGCTGGTGAGATCCATGATCTCCCAGCCCACGTTGATGATATAGCCGCGCTCGGGTGCACGGCCGGTGGTCTCGATGTCGATACCGAGCACGGTGCCCTGGATGGGCTTGCGGGCGTAGGCCACGCCGAGCGCGTCGCGGTCGCCGCGGATCTCGCGCATGACCGACGCGGCGGTGCGCTTTTGCATCTTACCGATGGCGGCGCAGGTGTCGGCATCGGACAGGCCGCGCGAAAGCGTCGCGGGCGTCACGTTGCGCAGGCGTGCCTCGCCAATCTGGTCGCACAGGTCGCGGTTGCGGTCAGCCAGGTCGCGCACGGTGGCAAAGTCGAAGCTGGGGTCGCCCTCGGCGGTAAAGTACTCGGTTTCGAGCACCTTAAGGGCCTCCTCGCCCTTCTGGCGCTCGGACTCCATGGCGCCGTGATCGCCATAGATAAACATGGGAATAAACGGCTGGCGCTCGTATTCGAGTGCTTGTGAAACGTTCATATAACTGCTCCTTGGACGGGCCGCACCGCGCGGCTCGGGTTCATTGAGATGTGGCGAGATGATAGTTTACCATGGGCAACTATTGGCATCGCGCCTAGGACAACTACAATACCCTAGTTGACCGCTAGGACTTTTACAATGCTGCCGAAAGACATGAAAGGTTCCATCCGTCATGGATTTGCTGATTGATATTCTGCTCGACGCCGGCAAGGACACGCTCTCGCTGGCGCCGTTTTTGTTGGTGACGTATCTTGCTCTCGAGACACTTGAGCACGTTGCGGGCGACCGCGTCAACGGCGCTATCAAGCGCGCCGGCGCTGCGGGTCCCGTGGCTGGCTCGCTGCTGGGCATTGTGCCGCAGTGCGGATTTTCGGCCATGGCAGCAACGCTGTACGCCGGTCGTGTCGTGACCTTGGGCACGTTGGTGGCGGTGTTCCTTTCGACCTCCGATGAGATGCTGCCGCTGTTGCTCGCCGAGCAGGTGCCCGTGCAGACCATGGCGATGCTTTTGGCTTCGAAGGCACTGATCGCGCTGGTCACGGGCTTTATCGTGGACGCGGCTATCCGCGGCCTTCGTCGTAATGCCCGCGCGCATGCGGCGATTCGCCGTACCGTGCTGGGGACCGCTGCCAATCCGGCTCATGTGAACTGCGCGCACGACGACCATACCGGGGGCGACATCATTGATGAAGTGGCCGAGGCGGGCGTGAGCGCCGACCACATCCACGAGTTGTGCGAGCGCGACCATTGCGGTTGCGATGATGATGAAGATGAACACGAGCGCGACCACGGACACAGCCATGACCACGGTCACGCAGGCGAGCATGAGCACCACCACGGCCATGGGCACGACCACGGTCACTCCCACGAAGGTGCGCCCGTCCTGTCGATTATCCGCAGCGCGATCTCGCACACCGTGCAGGTTTCGGTTTTTATTTTCCTGGTGACGCTGATTCTAGTTGCCGTGCTCGAGACCTTCGGAGAGTCCGCGATCGAGCAGTTCCTGCGTGGCAACGAGACGCTCGCCGTCTTGGGCTCGGCACTCGTCGGCCTGATCCCCAACTGCTCGGCCAGCGTGGTCATTACGCAGCTGTACCTGGAGGGCGCGCTACAGCTGGCGCCGATGCTCGCCGGCACGCTCATTTCCGCCGGCGTGGGCTATCTTGTCCTGTTCCGCACCAACCGCAGCGCTCGTGAAAACGCCGTGTTCCTGGTCATGATGTACGTCATCGGCGCCGGCTGGGGCCTTATCCTATCCGCCTTCGGCCTCTAAGTAGGCCTAAAAAATGGGCTTCAAATAGCCATGCTCGGCGCCTGCGCAATGCGGCGACGCATGGCATTTTGAAGCCCGTTTTTTGTTGAGCCATGGATTCCGAGCGCTCACACCGCTCAAAACAAAAAGGTAGATTTCCGGGCATGTCCCGAAAATCTACCTTGGTTAGCGCAGCAGCTCGGTGAGGTTGCGCTTAAAGCGGGCCCGGTCTTCGCTGGTAAATGCCGCCGGACCGCGAGTGCGACCGCCGGCGCGGCGCACCTTCTTTTCCTCGTGGCGAATAAACAGTTGCATGTCGATGGTCGCCTTATCGTAGACGCGCCCGCGCACGCCGATGGCGGCGGCATCGCGCCCGAGCACCATGCTCGCCAAGCCAATGTCCTGCGTCACGACTACGTCGCCCGCCTGCAGGCGTTCGACAATGGCAAAGTCGGCGCTGTCGGCGCCCACGCTCACATCGAGCGTCGTGACCCAAAATCCGCGTCGCGCATGCTCGACGTCGCGCGGATCGTCGCGGCGAATGTGGCGTTCCAGGTTCTGTGTGCTGTTGCCGGCGATAACGACGGCGACGCCCGCCCGCCGCGCGCAGTCAATTGACTCGCGCGTGACCGGGCAGGCGTCTGCATCAATAAAGAGCGTTCGCGGCATCTAGTGCACCAGTTTGCCAAATTGAATAGCGCGAACAATCAGCGTTACGCCAAACACCAGCAGTGCGGCGCCGCTAAAGATGACGAGCATCTTGGCCGACCACAGCGGATAGATAAACACGAACATGCCGGCGATGATGGAGAGCGCGCCGCTCAGGATGGCGAGGGCACGGTTGGACGAAAGCTCGGACTCCAGAATGGACATGACACCTTCGACGATCCAGCCAAAGCCGGCCACGATAACCACCATCGTGGTGAGCGTCGCGGTCGAGAAGGCCTGGTTGCGCAGGATTATGACGCCGCCCAAGATAATGAGTAGGTTGGAGATGATGCTCGTCACGCGCCAGCCGGTGGGCAGCAGTGGCTCGAAAACAGCGGTAAACAGCCTGATCGCGGCCGTGATCACAAAGTAGAAGCCCAAGACGGTCGTTAAGAAGACGAGGGACTTGGCGGGCGCAAACAGCAGTGCGATGCTGGCGACGAGCGCCAAGACGCCCGTGATGGCGTAAATCTAGCGCACGGCCTTGACGGCCTTGCCTGCCATGCTTTTCTCGTCAAATCCAAACTGGCTCGATTTTTGGTCATCATTCTTAAAGATGCCCATAATGTCTCCTTTCCGTGCGGCGTAAGCCTTGATCGTTACGACCAGTATCGCCTAAAGGCGCTGACGTATGGGTCGGGGAGGGTGAAACGTAACCCAAAGGCCCCGAATTGTTTCCGTTGTTCCCCACGTCGCGATTTTCTATTCAACAGGTGTAGAACATTGCAGCCCTGTTCGTTATTGCCTACGTTTTAGGTTAGATTTTCCTAAGAACAATTGCCCGAAATTGGGGGTCCCTATGAACGAAACAGTTCCCGCGGCGCCGTCTAGCGCGGAGTCGATGGCAAAGCAAGGTTGCGAAAAGCTCGGCCTGGACACGTTTGACGCGCTGGTCCGCCGCGCCCGTACGTGCCGTCGCTTTGACGAGTCCATGCGCGTGCCGCGCGAGTTTTTGCTCGAGCTGGCGGAACTGGCGCACCTGGCTCCCTGCGGCGCCAATGCTCAGCGTCTGCGTTTTCATGTGGTAAGCGGTTCCGAGGACTGCGCTCGCGTGTTTGACGAGCTTGCATGGGCCGGCGCGCTTAAGGACTGGTCGGGTCCTGCCGAGGGCGAGCGCCCGACCGGCTACATCGCGATTCTTGCCAAGCGCGCCGTTCCGGGCAAGCCCGCCGCTCCTATTACCGAGGTCGACACGGGCATTGCCGCGCAGACGATGATGCTCGCCGCCCGCAGCGCCACGCCCGAGGTGGCTGCCTGCATGTTCAAGGCCTTTACGCCCCACGCGATCGATGCCATGGGGCTCGATAGCGACAAGTATGAGCTCAAGCTGATCATGGCGTTTGGCGTTCTGGCCGAGACGCAGGTGATTGATGCGATCGATTCCAACCCCGACGGCTCAATTAATTACTGGCGCGACGAGGCGCAGGTGCACCACGTACCCAAGCGCCCGCTTGCCGACGTACTGGTGTAGCTGAGCGTCACCGCGGTGTGATCCGGCGGTAAACCACCACAAAGGTACCTGTCCCCTTTGCGGTGGTGCGAGGGGAGGACGTGTGGCAGATTTGTATTTGGTGCGGCATGGGCAGACTGAGCTCAATGTGCAGAACATTTTGCAGGGTGGGCACGATTCGCCGCTTACGGCGCGCGGGCGCGAGCAGGCGCTGGCGACGCGCGCGGCGTTTGAGGCGCGTGGCGTGACCTTTGACCGTGTGTATTCCTCGCCGTTGGGCCGGGCGCGGCATACGGCTGAGCTAATTGCTGGTGAGGGCCGCTCGATAGAGCTGGTCGATGACCTGCGCGAGTGGCATTTGGGCTCGCTGGAGGGTACATCAAATCGCGAGATGCCGCCGCAGCCCTGGGGCGATTATCCGGTGGCCTTTGGTGGCGAGTCTGAAGGCGAGCTCCAGTCGCGCATGGTCGCGGCGCTGTCCCACATCATGGCCAGGCCGCAGCACGACTGTGTGCTGGCAGTCTCCCACGGCTCTTCCTGCCAGGAGTTTCTTGAGTATGTGACTGGCGGGGGAGAGCTACCCGACAACGGTGCCGTGCTTCATTTTGGCTATTGCGACGGTGCGTTTTCGCTCCTTGATTGGTAACGAACGAAAGGACCCCTATGAATAAAGACCTGTATCTGGTTCGTCATGGGCAGACAATATTCAACCTTAAGCGCATTATTCAGGGTTGGAGTGACTCGCCGCTCACGCAGCTGGGATGCGACCAGGCGGCACGTGCCGGCATGTTCTTACGTGCGCGCGGCATTGAACCCGATCATGCCTACACCTCCACACTTCATCGCACCGAGCAGACTATCGCCAACCTGTGGCCGGGCTTGGCGTACGAGCGCCTGGACGGTCTGCGTGAGTGGTTCTTTGGCGACTTTGAGGCCGAGCGCGTGATGCTTATGCCCGAGCGGCCGTGGCGAGATTTCTATCGTCAGTTTGGCGGCGAGGGCCAGATGCAGGTGCGCGAGCGCATGGCGGCGACGATAACCGATCTTATGCGTCGCCCGGACCACGAGTGCGTGCTCGCGGTGAGCCACGGCTCGGCCATCAAGGAGTTCATGGACCATACCAAGGGCGCGGCGGCAGACGAGCGCGACCGTGTGCCGGGCAACTGCTCGGTGCTGCACTTTGCGTTTGACGACGAATCCGACACGTTTGAGCTGATTGAGATTTTTACGCAGGAGGATTACGCATGCGAGCTGGGCCTTGAACCGCTTGTGGCTACTGCAGGTCCGCAGCGCGGATAACGCGAGCGTGGCGGCTCGGGTCGCCGGCATAACTTCTCGACGCAAAAGGGGCGGAGATGCATGTACCTGCTGCATCTCCGCCCCCTGTTTGTTGAGCTGCCGATTTTTGTGCCGGGCGGTCTGGTCTTGCTAGAACCGCGCGACCTGGTGCGTGAGCAGACCTGTCGGAACCTGCGGCGTGGCGCCGCTGACCTGCGCGGCGGGGAAGAGCACGGCAACGGTAAAGTTGAACGGCTCCTTGCCGGTGTACGTTCCGGCGACACGGGCCTCATCGGCCAGCAGCTGCGACGCCCCGGTCAGAGCGGCGGCGTAGGCGGGGTCGTCGGCCAGTGCCGGCTCCGGTGCTTGGTCGAGCATGGCGCGGATGGCCCCGACGGCGTCCTCGCGCTTGACCTCCCACGCGCGGTGCGTAATGCCCGCGGGGTCGGTGACGGCGTAGAGCGACGCGCCCTCTTTGGCGGCGCCCAGGATGATATCCATGACGGGCGAGGCCTCGTAGGCGAGCGATACGGGGCGCGGCTGCACCTTGAGCTCGGCGATCGCGCGCGCGGCGGCGGCCACGTCGGCGCTGGCATCGCCCTTGCCGCCCGCAAGTACACTCGTCGGGCAGATCGCCACGACACCCGTCACACGTCCCGGCTCGCCCGAGCATTCGTACACGTAATACGCCGCACCCGGGTCCTTGAGCATCAGGCCATCGGCAATGGCTCCGCGCAGAGCATCGTTGCCGCTCAGGATGCTGCCCATTGCAGGCAGCGCCTCGAGCACGCGGTCCTGAGCCGGGCGGATGCAGGGAAACGGAAGTGCTTTCATGGGCGGTCCTAACGCACGAGTCGGTTTGTTCGCGGCTTATTATGCCCCAACTTGGCCGCTCGCGTCCCAGAGCACGTTATCGGCGAGCGCGATTAGCACCTGCTGACAACGAACGATATCGGCGTGGGGCACATATTCGTTGGGCTTGTGCGCGAGCGCGAGCGACCCGGGACCGTAGCTCATGCAATTGCGGTTACCTGTCTTGCCGGCAATGACGGCGGTGTCGGTGTAGCCGGTAAAGAAGCCGACGGTCGTGTCCGCGTCCGTCACGTCATCGGCGGCACGCTTGAGCGCTGCTAGAAGGGGAGAGTTCGGGTCGCGCTCGATGGCGGGGCGGTCGCCCGTTACGGTGTAGCTGCCATGGCAACCGGGAACGGCGGCTTCGGCGACGGCGATGGCCTGCTCTACCATGCGCGTCGCGGCGGCCGTATCGGTCGGCGGGGTCAGGCGCATGTCGACCCAGACTTTGGCGCGGTCGGGTACGACGTAGGGGCGATATCCGCCCTCGATTTGGCCAAACGTGATGGTCGAAGGCCCCAGCTCATCGTGCGCGGGCAGCGCCATAAACGCGCGACGGAGCGAACACACGACCTCGGCCATGGCAGCGACGGCATCCGCGCCCTTCCAGGGCTGGCTCGCATGCGCCGTCACGCCAGTCATTTCAATCTCGAACCACGTACGCCCCTTGTGCGCCACCTGGATCTGTCCGTCGGTGGGCTCGGTGTCCAGCACCCATTCACGCGAGCCGACCCAGCCAGCATCGATCGTGGCCTCTGAGCCGCGCATAAAGTCCTCCTCGTCGACCGAGCAAATGAGTGAGAAGCCACGGCGGGGCAGCTTGCCTTCTGCCGCCACGCGCTCGAGCGTATGGACCAGTGCGGCAATGGCGCAGGCCAGGCCACCCTTCATATCGCAGGCACCGCGGCCATAGAGTTTATCGTTGCGCACGATCGCTCCGAGCGGCGGAATGTCCGCGTCCCAGCCATCGCCCAGTGTAACGGTATCCATATGGCAGATATAGACGAGCCGTGGCTCGTCGCTCAGTCCCGGCACGGTGACCATAAGGTTGCGGCGCCCGGGCAGCACCTCGAGTTCCTCAACCTGCACGGCATCGAGTACCGGATGGCTCAGCTGCGCCAACCGTTCCTCAACCAACGCTTTGATATAGCGTTCAATCTCGCCCTCATAGGCACCTGGGTCGGAACTGTCGATCCGCACGAGCCCTTGCGTAAGCCGCCAGGCAAAATCTGTATCAACCATAGGCACCTCACAGATAGTTAGGTCAACATACAGATTGTATGCCAAGAAGCGGCTCAGTGCATTTAATGGAGTACTCACAAAAACGGGGGCGCCTCTCGTGCGAAAGGCGCCCCCGCGGGCATTCGATGTCAGTGACGGGCAGGCCACATGGGGAACTGCCCGTCAGATCAGCCGACGCTACTTGATCACGCGAACGCGATACATCGACGGAATCTGCTTGAGCGCCTCGATGGTGCTGCCGTCCAGGTGCTCGTCCGTGTCGAACATGGTGTAGGCGTTCTCGCCGGCGGACTCGTTGGTCATACGCTGCACGTTGGCATTGTCCTTGGCCAGGATTGCCGTGATCTGGCCGATCATGTTGGGCACGTTGGCGTGCAGGCAGGCGATGCGGCTTGCGGCGCGCGCCTTGCCCATGCTGCAGGCGGGGTAGTTGACGCTGTGCGCGATGTTGCCGTTCTCCAGGTAATCTTTGAGCTCGCTAATGGCCATATCGGCGCAGTTGGCCTCGGCCTCGCCAGTGCCAGCGCCCGAGTGCGTGGTGATAAACGTATTGGGCATCTTGACGGTCTTGGGCGTGGCAAAGTCGCAGCTAAACCAGCTGAGCTTGCCCGCGCGCAGAGCGGCGTCGACGGCATCCTCGTCAATGATGGTTTCGCGCGCGTAGTTGATGAGCACGGCGTCGGGTGCCAGCAGGTTAATCTGCTCGGTGCTGATCATGCCGATGGTGTCGGCCTTGCTGGGCACGTGCACGGTGAGGTAGTCGCAGCCGCGGCAGAGGTCCTCGAGCGTGCCCACGCGCTGCACCTCGCGGCTCAGCACCCACGCGTGCTCGACGGAAATGAACGGATCGTAGCCGTAGACGTCCATGCCCAGATCGACGCAGGCGTTGGCGACCTTGGAGCCCACGTTGCCCAGACCGATGACGCCGATGCGCTTGCCCTTGAGCTCGCGGCCCACAAAGGCCTTCTTGGCCTTCTCGGCATCGACCTGAATCTCGGGATCGTCAGCGTTGTCGCGCACCCAGTTCATCGACTGCACCACGCCGCGGCTCGACAGCACCAGCATGCCCAAAACGAGCTCCTTGACGGCGTTGCTGTTGGCGCCGGGGGAGTTAAAGACGACGACGCCCTTCTTGGCGTACTCCTCGACGGGGATGTTGTTGACGCCGGCGCCGCAGCGGGCGATGGCGCGGATGCCCTCGGGCAGCTCGTAGCCGTGCAGGTCGGTCGAGCGCATCAGGATCGCGTCGGCCTCCTCGGCGGTGCTTACAAATTCGTAGCCCTCGCCAAACTCGACTTTGCCGTCTTTAGTGATGTCGTCGATGGTCTTAATCTTACGCATGGAAAAACTCCTTAGCAGGTTTTGATCTAAACAGGGTGGTCTGAGATGGCTGGTCGGCCCGCGGGTTGCGGGCTAGTTAGATCGCGGACTCAAACTATGCTGCGCTTCGAAGTCCTTCATGTACGTGGCCAGCGCCTGCACGTCCTCCATGGTGACGGCGTTGTACACGCTGGCGCGCATGCCGCCGACGAGGCGATGGCCCTTGACGTTTTGAATCTGGTGCTCGGCCGCACCTGCGACAAAGGCCGCGTCGAGGTCGGCATCGCCGGTACGGAAGGTGACGTTGGCGATGGAGCGACTGTCTGTCTGCGCGGTGCCGTGGAATAGTTTGCTGTTCTCGAGCAAGTCGTAGAGCAGGTTGGCCTTGGCCCAGTTGCGCTCGGCCATGGCGGCAAGTCCGCCGGTCTGCTCCACCCAACGGAACACCTTGCCGCACACGTAGATGCCAAAGGTGTTGGGCGTGTTGAGCATGGAACCCTTGGCGGCCTGGGTCTTAAGGTCCAGGTACTGCGGCGTCTGCGCAAAGGCGGGGCCATCTGCGATGAGGTCGTCGCGCACGATGGCCACGGTCACGCCCGCGGCGCCGGCGTTTTTCTGCGCTCCGGCGTAAATGAGCCCGTAGCGCTCAACGTCGAGCGGCTGCGACAGGAAGCAGCTCGAGACATCGGCGACCAGCGGCACATCGCCACAACTGGGCAGCTCGTGGTACATGGTGCCAAAGATGGTGTTGTTCTGGCAGATGTAGACGTAGTCGAGCCCGTCACCTGCGGCCTCGGCGGCAATGCGCGCGTTGACGTCGGCCATGGTGGGAATGCGGTCGAAATTGGTGTCCTCGGAGCTCGCGAGCAGCACGGCCTCGCCGTACTTGGCGGCCTCCTTGTATGCCTTGTTGGCAAAGTTGCCGGTGACGACGTAGCCGGCGCGGCCGCGGCGCATGAGGTTCATCGGGATGCCCGCAAACTGTAGTGTGGCGCCGCCCTGCAAAAACAGGACACGGTAGTTGTCGGGGATGCTCAGCAGGCGACGCAGGGTTGCTTCGGCGTCGTCGATGATCTGCTGGTACATGCTAGATCGATGGCTCATCTCGAGCACGGACATGCCGCAACCGCGGTAGTCCATCATCTCGTCGGCGATCTCGGCGAGCACGCTTGTGGGCAGTGCGGCCGGGCCAGCTGAGAAGTTGTGCACACGTGCCATCTTCTAGTTCCCCCTCGTAGTCGTTTGAACGTTCGGGATACTTTAGCACAGTGGAGCGCCAGGCGCGACCGCATCACAGTAAAACTCGAGTGCGCCGCTATGATTTACAGGATGGTTACATGGGGGAGAGGGCTTATCTCGAGGCTCGCATCCGATCCGCCTCGGCCTTCGCTTGTTTCCAGGGGCGCACACGACCGTTGGTGAGGTCGTCGTAACCATGAGCGATGGTACGTTGAATGTGATCTTCGCGTTCCTGAATGGTAGTTAGCGCGCGCGTCTGATCAGAAATAGGCTTTACGACAGGCATATGAAACTCCTTACATAGAATCATATGTATAACTCTATGTTGAGTGTAGCGGAGGGTGGCGTTGGGCGCGTGCGTGCCTGCATTCGTAAGCGCGGTTGTCTGGCAAGTGTGATTTGGGGCGACCTCGTTAAAGTTTCTAAGCTGCGAAAATGACCGTTAACCGGATTAAATTTTGTTGCTCAACATTTGACACTCTGGGCGTGGTAACTTTTTTTCCAACAGGTATGATTATTGTCATGTGCGCCGCGCCTGCCTGCCGGGTTGCGGCGCACTTGTGACAGCCTTTGACACCCTTGGAGCGTGTACTGTGGATGTAACCACAAAAAGCGTTCGGGGGGGGGGTGCTCACCCGC
This sequence comes from uncultured Collinsella sp., assembly GCA_900548265.1. Lineage (GTDB taxonomy): Bacteria > Actinomycetota > Coriobacteriia > Coriobacteriales > Coriobacteriaceae > Collinsella. The sequence goes on along the minus strand of URKG01000016.1, from coordinate 25,889 downwards.
GAGCAATTCCTCCCGCATGAGATGCGCATCGTCGCTGCCCTTCGTATGCAGGGCGCAAGCGACGAGCAGGTCATTGTACGCGTAAAGAGTGAGAACCTCTTTCAATATCCCACGGAGCGCATGGTCGCCAACCGCGCAACCGTGTGCCTTCGCCGCCTTGACGCCATGGTGCCCACGGACGCCGTATGCGCCGCGCACGGCATCGACCCCAAAACCGCCGTCGAGGCTGCGTCATCCCTAACTAGGCTCATGGCATCCGGCACTCCCACGCAGGCGGACCAGGCCATCTTCTACAGCATGATCTGCCGCTACGATATCGTGCGCGAGCTCGTGCTCGTCGAGGTAGGGGAGCGCCTGCAAAACTTCGATTATGCCTTTACGGCGGTTGACCTCAACGCCTTTATGACACGCTTTACCACGGAGTATCCGGACGCGGCCCGCTGGACTGAGGCCACGGTCAAGCGCATTAAGGGCTCGCTCCGCCAGACGCTCCGCCATGCCGGCCTTATCGGCGAGGGCCAGGGCCCGGAGTCCGAGCGCCTGTCACCACTCTTCCTCGATTCCGATGTCGAGCGAGCCTTGGTTCAGCTGGGCGAGCAGTCGCTTATCGCGGCCCTTATCGGCGGGGCGGTGATGTAGCGTGGCTCCCGTCAAAAGCGCCGTCGACCCTGTTATCACTCCGGCGACCGATCTCACCACCAATATCGGCATCCATTCCCGCAAGAGCGTCGTGGCGGCGCATGTCCGCTCCGAGCGCGCCTGTCAGGAATTTGAGCGCCGTGCGCAGCTTCTGCGCGAGTGCCTGTACAGCGAGGACTTTTTGGCCAACAAGGGCATAGGCAATGAGATCGGCTTCCACACCTTTTGCTATGACCCCGCGCTGGAGTTTGAGGCGCGTGCATTATTTGACACCCTTTCACGCGATGCCGAGGCCGACAAGCTTCCGTGCACGCTCAAGGTCGTGAACCTTTACGACGCCGTGCTGGCAATTCTCGAAAAGCGCCGTGTCCTCAAGGCTATCCCGCACCAAGAGGAGCGCCGCGGTACCCAGCGCGTGCTCGAGGACGTGGCCAAGTTCGCCTCGCCCGAGAAAGTCGCCGCGTACATCCTTGAGCAGACCGAGCCGCACGCGCCTGGAGACGTCGTTCTCCTCACCGGCGCGGGCGAGGTTTTCCCGTTCTTTCGCATACACACGCTTCTCCACTGCATGCTTGCGGATTTTGATGAGGTGCCTGTGGTCGCCGCCTATCCGGGCAGTTTCAACGGCTCTTCTTTCCAGCTCTTTAATCGTCTGCCGGCCGACAACTACTACCGCGCCATCGATATCTCGTAAGCGCGGCACCCCGCAGACAAGTCCCTGCCGCCGGTAACAACCCTTTGCCATAACGTTCCCAAACCCAAAGGAGCACCCATGGACAACACGATCATTCGCGACCTCTTTGCTAAAGACATCAACCGCTCCATCAACGGCGTGGTCAAGGTCCAGGATTCAAAAGATGGGTCCATCCGCCAGGAGCTTGACGAGTACGTGGTGACGCGCGAGTTGCAGAGGCACTTTGCCACGTTCTTCAAGGCCTACGGCGATGCCATCGATGTGCGCACCGACAAGATCGGCGTGTGGATCAGTGGTTTCTTCGGTTCCGGTAAATCGCACTTCCTCAAGATGCTTAGCTACCTGCTCGAGAATCGCCAGATCGGCGGCAAGAGCGCCATCCGCTACTTTGACGGCAAGATCGTCGACCCCATGGTCGAGGCTGCCATGGAGCGCGCCTGCTCGGTGTCCACGCAGGCCATCCTCTTTAACATCGATAGCAAGGCGGGCCAGTGGAAGCAGGGCGATACGGCTCCCACGGCGCTGCTTCGCGGCTTTGAGCGCATGTTCTACGAGGCGCGCGGCTTCTACGGCGAGGACCTAAAGCTTGCAAAGCTCGAGGAACACATCGATTCCCTGGGCAAGACCCAGGAGTTCCGCGAGGCCTTTGAGCGCGTCAACGGCGAGTCCTGGCTCCAGACCCGCGACACCTACAGCTACTTTGAGGACGACGTCGTTGAGGTGCTGCAGAGCGTGCTCGGCATGAGCGAAAAGGCCGCATGGAACTGGCTTGAGGGTTCTGAGGACGAGGTTTTGGCCCCCGATGTCTTTGCCAAAAAGGTCAAGGACTACGTAGACGCTCAGGCAGCGGCCCACGGCGGCAACTACCGTTTGCTCTTTATGGTCGACGAGGTGGGTCAGTTTATTACAAACGACCGGGATTCAAGCCTTATGTTGAGTCTTCAGACCATCGTCGAGGAGCTGGGTGCCGCCTGCGGTGGCCGCGTGTGGGTGATGGTCACGAGCCAGGAGGCCATCGACAACCTGAGCCTGCCCGTGGGCAACGACTTTTCAAAGATCCAAGGCCGCTTCAATACCCGCCTTTCGCTCTCCAGCTCCAGCGTGGACGAGGTCATCCAGCGCCGTGTGCTCGAGAAGACCGCGCCGGCGGCCGATATGCTTGCACAGGTCTACGAGCAAGACGCCGCCGTCCTCAAAAACAACTTTACCTTTGAGGGTGGCTCGCGCTCAGACCTTGCCGGCTTCGCCAACTCCAAGGATTTTGTGGCCAGCTACCCATTTGTGGGCTACCAGTTTAAGCTTCTGCCCGACGTGATGACCGAGGTACGCAAGCACGGTGTTAAGGCCAAGCACATGTCCACGGGCGAGCGCTCCATGCTGAGCGCGTTTCAGGAGAGCGCTCAGGCCATCCAGCATGACCAGACTGGTGCACTCGTGCCGTTCTGGCGCTTCTTCGACACAATCTCCAAGGATTTGGAGCACGGCATCATTCAGGTCGTCGTCTGTGCGGAGCGCGCGGCTGAAAACGCAGAGGGTCTTGAGAGCTACGATGTCCGGGTGCTTAAGCTCCTGTACTTGATCCGCTACATCGGCTACGTCAAGGCCACAGTCGAGAACATCTCCATCCTTATGATCGATAGCCTGGACGTGGACAAGCGCGCCCTTAAGGACCGCGTCAAGGAATCTCTCGCCCGCTTGGAGCGCGAGAGCTACGTGGCACGCCAGGGCGATACCTATAGCTTCCTCACCGACGAGGAGCAGGAGATAGCGCAGGAGATCGCACGCACCCCGATCGACAACGCGAAGGTGATTGAGTACATCAAGAAGCGCCTGTTCGAAAGCATCTACACTGCGCGCAAACTCAACCGCGGGGCCAACGACTTTCCGTTTGACCGCTATGTGGACGGCTCAATCCACGGTACCAGCATGGGCGGCATGGAACTTTCCGTGGTGACCATGGCCAGCGATCTGGGCCGTTCGGACGATGCCGAGCTGGCATTGAAATCCGTGGATAAGGCCATCGTGGCCTTGAGCGACGAGGTGGATTATTGGGCCCCACTCGTCAACGCCGCTAAGATTCGCATGTACGCCCAGACGCGCAATCTGCAGGAGCTACCGCCGAGTACCCGCCAGATTGTCGAGGCCAAAATGCGCGAGAAGGACTTTAACGAGAAAGAGGCTGACGCCCTTTTGGCTGAGGCGGTGCTCCATGCACGATGCGCCGTCAACGGGCGCATGATTGAGATCCGTGCTGCCAAACCCGCTCAGGTCTTTGAGCAGGTGTTGGCGCAGCTGTGCGATGTGGTCTTTGAAAAGGCCGACTATATCGGCGCGCCGGTCACGAGCGATTCCGATATTCGCTCTACTCTGGTGGGCAACGTTCAAGTGGGGCTCGCTGGCATGGATGCAGGTAACACGCGTGCGCTCAAAGAGGTCGAGGACTACCTCAAAGTGCAGCACCAGCGCCACCTGGATACCGCTATGGGCGATATCCAGCGCCAGTACCAGCAAAGGCCCTTTGGCTGGCGCGAGGTCGACATCGCAAATGTGGTGGCGCAGCTTGTGGTGGAGCAGCGCGCGCAGGTGCTGTTTGGCGGTCAGACGGTTCAAGCTAACGACAGCCGCATGGTGGCGCTCCTGCGCAAGGATGCCGATAAGGCCCAGGTGCGCTTGCGCATGCGCATGAGCGACCGGTTGCTACGCGCCACGGGCGAACTCATGTGTGACCTGTTTGATCTCAAGACCGTGCCCTCCAACGAGGATAAGCTCGTGGCCGAGCTCAAAGAGCGCCTTGAGGGCTTGCGCGAGGCGTGCCTCGCCATGGCACGCGACTACTACACGGGCATCAAGCCGGCCTACCCGTATCCCGGTGAGGACGAGTGCGAGAAGATGCGCTCGGAGGTGGTCGACGTCCTTAAGGACCAGAACGAGGCCGAGGCGTTCTTGACCACGTTCACCAAGCATGAGGAGCGTTTGCTCGATGCCAAGGAAGACTTTGATAAGGTGGTTGAGTTCTTCGAGTCCAATCAACGAACAGCGTTTGACCACGCCAGGGATTTCTTGAACCGCACCGAGGGTATCGAGTATGCCTCCGATGACATTCCCGGTGCGGTGGAGAACGTGGCAACGGTTCGTGAGATCCTCAAAGATCCCAAGCCCTACGGCCGTATTAAAGACCTGCAGCCGCTTATGGATCCCGTCGAGGATGACATGAAAAAGCTGTTGGGCATCCGCCGCAATGAGTTTTTGTGTCGCATCGAGAGCGATCTGCAAGACCTGCGGGCGCAGGCCGAGAGTCAAAAGGGCTTTGTCAATCAGGCCAAGGATGCCATAGCAGACGCCGGCACTAAATACGAGTCGTTCAAAAACCGTGCCCACAGCGCTCAAAGTCTCAACGAACTGAGCGTTGTTGCAACTAACTGGGGCGACTGGCTCAGTGCGGCGGCCAACGAGATGTACGACGCTGTGGATGAGGCCCGCGTGCGTATGGACAACGAGCGCCGCACCACCGAGGTCATGAGTACGGGCGAGGTGGTCAAGAAGGTCTCCAACAAGGGCGCCGCATCGTCTGCTCCCGTGCCCGCGCCCAAGCCCCAGCGCAAGATCAAGACTGTGCGCCGCGCCGATCTGGCCAAGCCGAGCCGTCTCTTGTCCGCAGAGGACGTGGAGCGCTACGTGGACGACCTGCGCTCCCGCCTTATGCAGGCGCTCGCTGCAAACGACGAGATCCGTATCAACTAACCCGCGGAGCCACCGGTGCCAAAGCGCGCACCGGTGGCTTATGGCGTTTAGAAAGGCTCATCAACCATGAACGATTCTGCTCTTAAGAGCTTCTGCACCTGGGCCCGTACGGAGCTCGTCAAAGGCGTGGAGGCGCAGATGGTGCGCTACGGCATCACCGAACCTGCACCCGCGCCCGTTGGGTCCGAGACCGTCAACGGCCTGCCCCTAAGTCCGGCTGAGATTGAGCAACGCGACGAACTGCTGCGCATGCAGGCAGAGGTGGGTCACGAGGCGCTGCGCGACCGTGCGGCCTACACCTGGTTCAACCGCATCGTGGCCATTCGCTTCATGGATGCACGCGGATGGCTTCCCAGCCGTATGCGCATGCTAAGTCGTGCGGACGGCAGCCATGGCAGCGAGGCCGTGGAGAACGCACTGGACGTGGAAATAACGACGGCCGATACCGATCGCATAGCCGAGCTCAAGATGGCGGGCTTGGATGAACCGTTGTGGCGTTACCTGTTTGTTGCTCAGTGCGAGGAGCTTGCCGATTGCCTGCCGGGCGTCTTTGAACGCGTGGGCGGAGCCATGGAGCTGCTGTTGCCCCAGGGCCTCATGATGGCTGACAGTGTGGTGGGCAAACTCAATGCCGTCCTCGCTGACGAGGACTGGCGCGAGGGCGTGACCGTTCTGGGCTGGATGTATCAGTACTACAATGCCGACGTTAAAGACGAGTTCTTCAAGTCCAAGCGCAAGGCAGCGGCGGCGGACATCGCGCCCGCCACGCAGCTCTTCACCCCCGAGTGGATCGTGCGCTATATGGTCGAGAACTCGCTCGGCCGTCTGTGGATGCTCAACAATCCGGGGAGTTCGCTACGCGAGCGCATGGAGTATTACATCGAGCCCGATGCTGAGCACGAGGACTTCATCCGCATTTCGAGTCCCGAGGAGATGACCCTCTGCGACCCCGCATGCGGCTCGGGCCATATCTTGGTCTATGCGTTTGAGCTGCTCTTCCATATGTACGAGGAGCGCGGCTATCGTGAGCGCGAGATTCCCGAGCTCATTCTTACTAAAAACCTTGCAGGTATGGAAATCGATTCCCGCGCGGCACAGATTGCGGAGCTGGCGCTTGCCATGTGCGCCCGCGAGCACGACCGTCGCTTCTTTAGGCGTGGCGTTCGCACCGACGTTACCGTGCTCTCGAGCATCCCGCTAGGGGAGGACGAGCTGCCGGGTAACAAGAAGCTCGCCGAGGAGTTGAGTCATTTGGGCGAGATCGGTTCGCTGCTCAATCCCTCAGAGGACGAGATCGACGAGCTCAAGGCTGCCGCTGCGAGTTGTTCCGATGACCTTTTTGCCGCTACGGCCAAAACTAAGCTCGAAAGCGCTGCCGCCATCTGCGAGAAGCTATCCCGTCGTTTTACCTGCACCGTTGCGAATCCTCCGTATATGGGCAGCAGCAGCTTTAATCCATTCATGAGCAAGTGGGTCAAGAAGAATTACCCCGACGTGAAGAGCGACCTCTGCACGTGCTTTATCGAGCGCGGTTTTAACCTTGTCGAGGATAAGGGGTACGCCGCCATGGTTACCATGCAGAGCTGGATGTTCCTGGGCAGCTTTGAGAAGATGCGCGCCAAGGTCATCGACAACAAGACAATCGTTTCCATGGCCCATCTGGGCCCCCGCGCGTTCGATGCCATCGGTGGCGAGGTCGTTAACGTAACGGCCGATGTCATTTACAACCAGCATTCCGATGCTGAGGGTGCCTACGTGCGTCTTGTTGACATCAACGGCTCTGAGGCTAAGAGGCTCAAACTGGTCGAGGCCATCCAAAACCCCACCTGCGGCTGGTTCTACCGCCGCGACGCCGACGCCTTCAAGCAGATTCCCAGCACCCCCATAGCCTACTGGGCCAGCGATGCTTTTCTCGCTTTTTCTGCGGGTGGCGAAAGGCTGTCCAATTTGGCAATAGTTCGCGAAGGACTCAAAACTTCAGATAACGACAGGTTTATAAGGGGTTGGCACGAAATATCTTTAGCGAAATCAAACCTCTACTCTCATGACATTTCTGCGTGCTGGGTTAAACATACCAAAGGAGGCCCTTTCCGTCGCTGGTATGGCAACAGATACGATGTACTTTTCTATCGCAACGATGGGGAAGAGCTCAAAAATACCAAAGGTGCTTCCTTAACTGGAGAAGCCACCTATGGTCGTCCATGCATTAGCTGGGGTCGCATTACGTCGGATATTACAAGTTTTCGCTTCTTTGAAAGCGGTTTTATACCCAATATGGCGGGGCTTGCCCTATATCCAATAGATGAGTCTGTGACTGCGCAATTAATCGCTTTTTTGAATTCTCCGGTTGTTGAGGCTTATTTGTCGATGACCAATCCATCTCTCAATGTTCCGCCGGGATGCATTGCGTCGCTGCCATTTGGCGGATCGTTAGAGAATACTTCTGAGATTGATTTTATTTCAGGGCAAAATGTTGCTATTTCCAAAGTTGATTGGGACTCGTTTGAAACCTCCTGGGATTTCAAACGTCATCCTTTGATTTAGCCGTCTTGTTGGGGCTTTCTCGCTGTTAACAAAAGAGTGTCACTAGATAGATTGGATTGAAATTAAATATGTCTGAAAAAAAGAAAGATGACAAGAAAAGAAAAGATGATGGGACGGGGGCAAAGAAGCCGGTCACGATTCCTGGACCCATAACAAGGTTAACGCAATTTACTTATGAAAACCCGGCGGGTTTATCTGATCGAAAAACCAAGTAGTAAAGGTGACTTTCATGGGCAAAAAGAACAAGCGACATGACATCGACAAGAGCGCTCTTGCCAAGGAGGGGCAGATTAGCGATTACTTGAGAGACATTGCTCTTTCCTCACTTGAATTTGAAAAAGAGAGGGGGGATAGCTTAAATCGCTATGTTGATAACCTTATGGTTACCATCACGATTCTGTCCGTTGCGTACCTGGCGCCTCTCGACTATATTTCAAATATTCAAGGTCTTGAGAAAGTTTATGGGATTTCAACGAGACAAATATTGTTTGTCTATTTGATTCTTCTTGGCCTTCTTGGCTGCGCTCTTGTTATAGCTGTCAGTGCAATATTTTTAAGGAGCAATATTGCACTCGCATCCCCTTCTGAACAATTTGATAGGTATTCGACTACTTACAAAGAGGCTTGCGACGAGGGCGGGCAAATTAGGGAACGGGACTTGCTTAAGTCCTACTGCTCTTCCCTAAACATTACCTATCGGGCTTACCTTTTGAAACATAATGAAATGTGGAAGCGATTGAAAATATCAACTGGCTTGACTGTTCTGTCATTAATCATGGCATTCGTTTTTCTGTCCCATCTTTTATTGACTTTATTGTAGTTGTCGTCTCTCACTTATGGGATTTATTGATAGCCAGACTTGTCCTGAAGATATCGGTCGAGCATCGGAAGTCTTCCGAGGTTTTTTCAGCTCACGAGTCTTGGTGCTTATTGATTGATGGAGTGGGCTCGGGTTTTCCAACTTCTACTGTATTGATAAATTGAAAGGTCTGTAGTTATGGCCACTTTACTTCAAGATAAATACGAGGCTCGCAAAGCCGAGGTTAACGCTCGCTTTGAGCAGCTTCGCGCTAACGAGGAGGAGCTCAACCGAATCTTTGCCAAGATCTACAACATGGAGGGCGAGGTGCCCATCGAGGTCGAGGATAAGTACGTGTCGGTGGCGCGCATCTTTGATACCGCCGACGAGATCCCTGAGAGCTACAAGGGCAACAAGTACGTGCGCACCAAGCGCGACGAGATCACCTCGCTCATAAGCTATGCCGTGGGCTGCATGTTCGGTCGCTATTCGCTGGATGTGGACGGTCTGGTTCTGGCCGACCAGGGCGCCACGGTCGACGACTATCTGGCCAAGGTGCCCGATCCCGATCACGTGACCTTTATGCCCGATGCCGACAACGTGCTGCCCATCACCGACGACGAGTACTTTGACGACGACATCGTGCGTTACTTTATCGACTTTGTGCGCACCGCGTACGGCGAGGAGACACTCGAACAGAACCTGGCCTTTATTGCCGAGGCGCTCGGCGGCAAGGGCACCTCGCGCGAGGTGATTCGCACCTACTTTTTGAAGGACTTCTATAAGGACCACTGCCAGACCTATAAGAAACGCCCCATCTACTGGCTGTTCGACAGCGGCAAGAAGAACGGCTTCAAGTGCCTTGTTTACATGCATCGCTACCAGCCTGACCTGTTGGCTCGCATCCGCACCGACTATGTGCATGAGCAGCAGGAGCGCTACCGTGCCCAGATTGGGTATGCCATCGATGCCCTTGTCAGTGCCGAGCGCGGCGAGCGCGTGCGCTTGGATAAGCGCATCAAAAAGCTCAACGACCAGCTCAAAGAGACCATTGCCTACGAGGAGAAACTGCACCACTTGGCAGACCAGATGATTAAGATCGACCTGGATGACGGCGTCAAGGTCAACTACGCCAAGTTTCAGGATGTGCTGGCGAAGATTAAGTAACTGCAGATACGGTAAGGATATTCATGCCCAAGATCGATGTAGAAGAACAGCTCAAGCTGCGATTTTTGCAGCCGTTGTCCTCATGCGCGCCGCGCCGTGTTGTGGTTTGGCACGATGCGGACGGCGAGTTTGCTCCTGAGTTTGAGCGATTGGCTGCCGAGGGTTTCGACGGCGTGGGGGCCGATGCCGGCGTAATGCCTGCTCACGGTGACTTTGAGCGCCCGGTGCGCTTTGTTGAGGCCTGCGAGGGCCGTATGTTTGCCGTCAAGAAGCTCATCAACCGCGATGACCTTGCGAGCGATATCTTGCTGTATCGCCGTTGCCCGCGCGGCAGGCTTGAGGGTGATTGGCTTGCCGATGTTGAGCTGTATGCCGATCAGTTCCAGGCTGACTATCTTTCGCTTTTGGCCGATCAGCTGGGCATCGAGAATATCGACGCCGTGCGCGAGAGCCTGCGAGCACACAAGACGTTCTTTGATGCCAAGACCCGCTGCGCTAAGTTTGTCGCATGCGTTCCACATGCCGCGGGTGCATCCGATATCGAGCTCGGAATCCTTACGGTGATCTTTGGCGGCAAGGAACCGGGCGACGCGCGGCCCGCGTTTGTATTGCGCGGCTGCATGGCCACGCTGCTGCACGAGGGTCCCGAGGCGCTGGCCGCGCTGGTGGATAAGTACTGTGTGCGCGATGTTCTCGCTGCCTTTATGCTGCGCTGTTATGGGTTTGATGGACCGCTGCACGAGCGTGATTCACTGCTTATGCTTGCATCCCATGTGCTTCTTACGGCGGCATCCACCGCACTTCCCGAGGGAGCGCTCAAGGGGCTCGAAAACTATATGGCTCCCGCCTACGGTCCCTATTGCCTTGAGGCGGTGCGCACGTGGGACCAGGCCGCCGATACCCAGGCATCGAGCGAGGACCTATTTGAGATCTGTCGTTTGGTGGAGGATGTCCGCGGGCTCTTTGCGCGGTTCGAGACCCTGCCGATCGATGCGCTGGCTTCGCTTGATGTGTTCCCGTGCGTCAACGAGGCTGTGCTCTCGCAGCTGTTCTGCTCGTTTGCGCAAGGTGCAGACCGTGTTGAGGATGCGCGTGCCTTTGCTGCGCGCCGTTGCGACCTAAGCTGGTACCGTCGTGTCGAGAGCTACTTTGACCTGCTTGTCGCTGTGGCCGATATGTGCGCGTTTAGGCAGACGCACGCGGGTGGGTTCCATCTGGCGCAGTCCCAGCAGGTGTGGGATGCCTATACGTCCGAATGGTATGCCATGGACGCTGCCTATCGCCATGTGTGCACCGCGTATCTGCGGGCACGCTTCGTCGAGTGCGATGCGCTCGAGGAACCTGCCCGCGCCGTTGCGGACTGGGCGGAGAATCTCTACAGCAACTGGTTCTTGGCGGATGCCAATGCCTGCTGGGCGGCTGCTGCGCAAGGGGAGTGGGCCGATTGCGGCTACATCGATGGTCCCGCACGGCAGGATGAGTTTTACTGGCATGTGCTACCCGCCTTTGTGGGTTCTGCCAAAACAACGGTCGTTATCGTGAGCGATGCGCTGCGCTATGAGGTTGCCCGCGACGTTGCGGCGCTGCTCGAGCGCGAGCGCGGCGGCAACGTCAAGGTCTCTAGCATGCAGGCGGTCTTTCCCTCCATTACCGAGGTGGGCATGCCTGCGCTGCTGCCGCACCAGGTGCTTGAGCTTGCAGAGGATGGCGCGTTTGTGTTGGCTGACGACATGCCCACTGCGACGACTCCGCAGCGCGAGGCCGTGCTTGCCCACGTTGAGCCTACAGCCCGCGCTTTGCGCTCGAGCGCATACCTCAACATGGCGGGAACCGAGCGCAAGGCGATGCTCAAGGACTCAAGACTTGTCTACCTCTATCACAACAAGATTGATGCCACGGGCGAGAAGGCCGCTACGCAGGATGACGTCTTCGATGCCTGTACGGACACCGTAGAGGAGCTTGCCACGTTGGCGCGCCGCGTGTGCACCGACGCCCCGGGCGCGCGTGTTGTTATAACGGCGGATCACGGCTTTATCTACACGCGCCGGGAGCTCAGCGAGTGTCAGATGCTCGGCAAGCCAGATCTTCCCTTCCTTGACGCTCCCGTCATGCACGGCAAGCGTCATCTGGTGGTGCCCAACGAGGCCGTGGCCAAGCTTTCGGACGAGGCACGCGGGGTGTTTGTTAATGTTGACATGGGACGTTTGGGTGCCGGCTTTGAGGGGTTTGCCCCGCGCGAGAACGTGCACTTCAAGCGTCCCGGTGGTACTAACAACTACGTCCACGGCGGCATGAGCCTGCAGGAGCTTTGCGTGCCCGTTATTGGATTTTGGCGTGCGCGCTCGGGTTCCAAGGACTTTGTCGACACGCGCGCGGCGACGTTGCGCGTGCTAAGTGAGGGGCGCCGGGTGACCAACTCGCTCTTCTCGCTCAACTTGATCCAGGAAGAACCAGCCCAAGGCAAGGTCTTGCCGTGCGAATACGAGCTGGTGTTTACCGATGCAAGCGGCAACGAGGTGAGCGATACGGTCAAGGCGCATGCTAACAAGACTTCTGTTAATTCGCAGGAGCGCGTAGTGCATGCCAAGTTTGCGCTGCGCGCGGCGGATGGATTCTCGGCAAAGGGTCCGTACTATCTGGTCTGCCGCGAGCGCGAGACGGGCAAGATCGTTTGGCGCGAGACGTACACCATTGCCGTCTCGTTTGCCCCTGTTGCTGACTTTGGTTTTTAGGAGTGTGCCCTATGTTTGATAGCCATGACGATGATCTGTGGGAAGTCCCCTCGATTGATGTGGATGTGCCCGTTGAGGCTGCCACGCCTGTGGAGGCTGGGGCTGCTGCGGAGGCTGAGGCCGCTGCGCTTGCCCCGGAGCCGGCGGTTGCTGCTGCACCCGTTGAGGCTGACGTGCCTGTCGAGGACGAAGCCTCGACCGACGGCTATGACCAGGCTGTGGCCGAGGCTCCCGAGGACGACGGCTACGACATGGATGGGTTGGACGGCAAACTGCTCGAGCACTTTGCTGGCAAGATCGTGCGCAAGGACCTGACGGCCCTTATGAAGCGCGGCGCCAACGTGCCAACCTTTGTGCTGGAGTACCTGCTGGGCATGTACTGCTCAACCGACGACGAGGATGCCGTGGCAGAGGGCCTGGAGCGCATCCGCAGGATCCTCACCGATAACTATGTGCGTCCCGATGAGTCCGAGCGCATTAAGTCCAAGATTCGCGAACTGGGTCGCTTTACCATCATCGATAAGGTAACGGCCAAACTCGACGAGTACAAAGACATCTATGTGGCGTCGTTTGCCAATCTGACCATCGAGCCTTTTGTGATGCCGGCCGAGTACGTGCGCGACTATTCCAAGATTCTGCAGGGTGGTATTTGGTGCATTATGAGCATCGAGTATCGCCATCCCGTGGATGAGGAAGACGAGTTTGGCATGGAGGTCTTTGGCGACGATGCGCCGCGCCGCTCCAAGGCCAAGCGCAAAAAGCGCGGACCCGAGGATTCTCCGTTTAGCGTGGCTTCGCTCACGCCCATCCAGATGCCCAACCTGGACCTGGATGCCATGGTCGAAGAGCGCCAGTATTTCTCGCGCGACGAGTGGCTCAACATGCTGCTGCGCTCCGCTGGCTATGAGCCCAGCGAGCTTTCCGAGAAAGAGCGCCTGCACTTTATCGAGCGTATGGTGCCGCTCACCGAGCGCAACTACAACCTGTGCGAGCTGGGTCCCCGCGGTACCGGTAAGAGCCACATTTACAAAGAGGTCTCGCCCTACGCCATTTTGCTTTCGGGCGGTCAGACCACCACGGCCAACCTGTTCGGCCGTATGAACTCCATGCGCGCCGATCGCGTGGGCCTAGTGGGCCACTGGGATTGCGTGACGTTCGACGAGGTCGCCGGCATGCGGTTTAAGGACACCAACGCCGTGCAGATCATGAAGGACTACATGGCGAGTGGCAGTTACGCACGCGGCCGCGACCAGATTAACGCCGATGCCTCCATGGTCTTTGAGGGCAACATCAACGACACCGTGCAAAATGTCCTTAAGACCACGCACTTGTTTGATCCGTTCCCGCCGGAGTTTAACAACGATTCGGCTTTCTTCGACCGTATCCATTACTACCTGCCGGGCTGGGAGATTCCCAAGATGCGCTCGAGCCTGCTGACCGGGCATTATGGCCTGATCACCGACTGCCTGTCGGAGTTTTGCAAGGAGATGCGCCGCAAGGACTTTACGCACCATATCGACCGGTATTTCCGCTTTAACAGCGACTTTAACAAGCGTGATGAGATCGCCGTGCGCAAGACCTTTAGCGGCCTTGCCAAGCTGCTGTTCCCTGACGAGGCCATGGACAAGGACGACGTGCGCTGGCTGCTGGACTACGCCATCGAGGGCCGTCGTCGCGTCAAGGAGCAGCTCAAGATTATGGCAGGTGTCGAGTTTATCGACGTCAACCTGGGCTATATGGATGCTGACAACCCGCAGGACGTGCATGTGGTGCGCGTGCCCGAGCAGAGCGAGGACACGCTGATTCCCGACGGGCCGCTGCTGTCCGGCCACGTGTTTGGCGTGGGCAGGTCGCAGGGCGGCGAGGTTGCCGTGTACAAGCTGGAGAATAAGGCCGTTGCCGGCGAGTGCAAGTTTAAGCACGAGGGCGTGGCCTTTAACAAGCCGGTGCGCGATACGCTGGAAGCCGCGTTCGACAACTTTGTGAACCTGGCGAACCGCGTGGCGCCGGGCATGCACATTGGCTCCAAGGATTATCTGCTGTTCTACAACGACCTGCAGAGCAAGGGCCTGTCCGAGGAAGTTTCGCTCGCCGAGTTTGTGGGCCTTTGCTCTGCGGCGTGCAACCGCCCGGTGATGCCCGCGCTGGCGATTCCGGGAATCTTGCGCATGTCGGGTTCTATGGACGAGATCCGAGGGCTCGAGGACATTATGCGCGTGGCCAAAAACGCCGGCGCCAAGCGCGTGATTTTGCCGCTGAGCGCCATCGCGGGCCTGCAGAGTGTTTCGTCCGAGATTATTTCGGGACTGAGTCCGGTGTTCTACATGGATGGTGACCCGGTTGATGCCGCGAAGAAGGCGCTGGATCTGTAGAAGTGCGGGCGAGCGGGCTTGCGTGCGCGTGGGTCCGCGGGCGTGTTGGTGCGTAGTGCGTGAGGAGGCCTTGCCATGGCGGGCGAGCGTTCTGTCGGCGAGCTGCTCGACGAGCTGTTTGGCTTTGAATCGGTAGCCAAGCGTCAGACGGCGCTTGAGCAGTACGATCGCGGGGAGCTGGTGCGCAAAGCACGCTCCCGCGAGCTGCTGGGCGTGCTTAGGGGCGTCGAGGCTTCCGAGCACGCTGCGCGCGAGTCTGTCGTGCGGGCTGTTGACGGGTATGTTCGCCGTGTTGAGGGAGCCGCGCTTGCACGCGCTCGCAAGCGGGCGGGCATTGTTGGTCCGCTGCGGATGGAGCGCCGCTATGCTGCCTTTTTGCGCATGGAGGACAAGGCCGAGTTGCTGACGAGATTGGAGCAGACACTTGCGTTTGTCGAGGTAAAGCTGCGGGCCAATACTGCGGCCAGGGTTCGCGCGGCGTACGATGCCGCGGGGGCTTTGGTGTTGCAGGACACGGCGCGTTTGAGTGATGTGCGCATTGCCGAGGCCGTGCCTCTGGATGCCGATCTGCTTTGTACGCAGCTGGAGCAGATGCGTTGTGCCGCCGATGCGACGGACCTTGCGGGCATGATCACGGCGACGTTTGAGTCCGAGCTGAGTGCGACGGGGTCGCAGGGTGCCGGCGGGTCTGAGAGCGATGTTGCTGGCGATGTTGCTGATGACGTGGCGTTGGAGCGTGAGCTTACACCAACGTGCGCGGCGCTGCGCAGCGAGCGCGCTTGGCGGCGCAGGCGTATCGGGCCGAGCGCGCCGCCCGCGTTGCGGGGAGCACGGTGGAGCCGGTATCGTTGCCTGAGTCTGCGTGCATTGCGTGCGAGACGGCGTGCGATGCCGGGCAGCTTTCCGAGTTGCTCGCTCAGGTTAAGAAGTCGTTTGAGACCTACCGTCGAGTTGTTGCCGACGGCGGGTTATTCTGCGCGTTTGGCTCTGGCTCGCCGCATGGGGTTTGTAGGGGCTCGAGCTATTTCGACTATGATTATCGACTTGATGAAGACGTGTTGGTGGGCGAGTACGATGGCGCTACCAGACACGATGTTCGACGTGAGGTTCCGATTCCCGAGCTTGTTGATGAGGCTTTGGCCGAGGGCGGCGACTCGCTCGAGGTTGCCGTGGCGCGCATGCGCGAGTTTAACGGGCGCCGCTACGATGGCGTGCTGGACGAGGACCCCGCGCGCCATGTAAATGCGTTTTGGTATGGACTCAAAAAGCTCAGCCAGTATTGCGAGGCCGCCGTGCGTGTGGACGAGCGTGCTTGGGATTGCTTTATCGATAAGGTGCAGTTTGCCTACGACGAGCCCGTGGGGCGCCTGGCCACGCAGATGGACGACAAGCAAGTGGCAGCTTTTGTTGCTGCCGTGAATGAGCTTGGCACTGACGAGTAAGGGTCTGGTTTGGCGGGAGGCTTCACCATGAAGATCGACGTTGATGTAGACCAGCTACGCGAGAGTCTGCTCGACTGCGCTGGGAGCGCGGCGGGCGTGGACTTTCCGGCCGCCGCGCTCGACGTAGTGGATATCGAGGACGAGTCGCCCCAAGAGCTTCTAGCCCGAGCCGAACGCGAGGGCATCGACCTCCGCGACTTTGCCGTCGACGATGACGCGGACGACGACTACGGCGCGGACGAAGGCTGGTAGCCACAGCCGCCCCTCAACCCCATGCCCTCAATAACTTGCGGTGAAATAGGGACTGTTTAGGCTGCTAGAAGGCCTATTCAGTCCCTATTTCACCGCAACTTATGGGTGGGGATGGCTACGACGCCAGGGTGGCGATGACGGCTTCGTCGCCGGCGTATATGAGGGTGTTGCCGTCGGGGATGATCGTTTGGCCGTCGCGCTTGAGCATCACCACGATAAAGGGGTGCTTGCCTTGTGGCACGTCGCGTAGACGCTGTCCTGCCAAGCGACCGTGGGGCGTTACGGTGACCTCGCGCAGCGTAACCTCGGCACGTTCCTCAAATGTCGGCGCGGCCATAACCAACAGGTCGCCTTCTTCGATGACGGTATCGCCGTTGGGCAGCACCGGGTGTGCACCGTCGCGCAGCACCAAGACCACCAGCATGTCCGTGGCGCTGCCAATATCGGCGAGCGAGCGCCCGGCAAACGGATGCCCCGCGCCCACCTTGAGCTTGACAAACGACATGCCGTCCTCGTCGCGGTAATCGTTAAAGGTGCGGCGCACGTCGCCTTCCGCGTCGATCATGTCGAGCTTCTTTGCCACCGCCGGCAGCAGCGAGCCCTGCACCACAATGCTCGACACGGCAATTACAAAGACCAGGTCAAACAGGTCGTGACCGCCGGGAACACCGGCCACCACGGCAAAGAGACTAAAGACGACCGAAGCCGCGCCACGCAGGCCCGCCCAGCTTACGAGCGCGACCTGGCGAGGGTTCGTCTTAAAGGGCGCCAACAACATGCCGACGGCGATGGGGCGGCTCACAAAGAGCATAAACGCCATGAGTGTCAGGCCTGGTAGCAGCATTTGCGGCAGACGTGCGGGTGTGACAAGCAAGCCCAGCAAGAAGAAGATGGTCATCTCGGCCATCTCGGTAAGGGTGTCAAAAAAGTGTGCCATCTCGACCTTGCCGGTGATGTCGCTCGCACCCAGCACGATGCCCGCCAGGTATACAGCCAGAAAGCCGTTGCCGCCCAGGTAGCTCGGCAGCGCGTAGGCGACGATGGCCACGGCGAACAAGAAGATGGTCTGCGCGCCCTCGGCCGTTGCGTGTGCGCGCTCAATCAGACGGCTGGATGTCCAGCCGATGGCAAGGCCCAACCCCACGCCCAGGATGATCTGCTTGGTCAGCAGCACGGGAATGTCGATATTGCCGCCCGCCGCGAGGGTCGCGAGCACGGCGGTGAGCATGTAGGCGACGGGGTCGTTGGAGCCCGATTCGACCTCGAGCAACGAATCGGTACCACCTCTCAGCGACAGGCTGTGCTCGCGCAGCACGCTAAAGACGCTGGCCGCGTCGGTGGATGCCACGACCGATCCCAGCAGCAGGCCACCGATCCAGTCGAACCCCAGCGCGAAGTGGGCGAACATGCCGGTGATGCCGGCAGTGATGACGACGCCGAGCGTGCTCAGCAGCACCGCCGGCGCAGCGACGGGCTTAGCGCGGTCGATATTGGTGTTAAAGCCGCCGTAGAACATGATGAACAGCAGCGCCGTGCTGCAGACGGTTTCGGTGAGTGCGTAGTCGCTAAAGTCGATATGCGTCGGGCCGTTGACGCCCAACAGCATGCCCAGCGCGATAAAGATGAGCAGGGTGGGGAAGGGGAGTTTTTTGCCGACGGGTTTGATGGTCAGGCACAAAATGATGACGAGGCCGATAAAGAGAAGGATCTGGTTCATGGATAGTGTACGCTCCTGGGTGGTTGGCGTGGCACGGTCAGTTGTCTGCGGTTATTTGTACCCAAAGATGGTGGGTTTATGGGGTTGGATTGCGCGCGTGCGCGATATCGTCATAGACGGCTGCCGTCTTTGCCTCTGCTCGGAAACCCTTTCCAGCTTTATTGCAACGGAGTACAATGGGTAACGTTTAAGTTCAACTTGAAGTTTTAGTTGCGGCACCGGGCTTCGGCCGCAATGCAAGGAGAGGCGTACCATGGCGATCTATGTGACATCTGATGCTCACGGGCACGTGCGTGCGCTTGACGAGGCCCTGTCTAAGATCTCGTTGACGTCCGACGACACGCTGTACGTGCTGGGCGACATGATCGATCGCGGGCCCGATCCGGTCGGCGTTATTAAGCTCGTGCGCTCGCTGCCCAACGCCCACGTGCTCAAGGGTAATCACGAGCAGATCATGCTCGATGCCATCATTGGTCAGGATCCGCTCGATGCCGAGACCTGGGATATCAACGGTGGCTGGACGACGCGCGAGCAGCTCAACGACATGGAATTTGAGGCATACGAGGAGCTCGTGCGATGGATGGCCGCGCTGCCGCTCTACGCGGTGGTCGAGACCGAGGAGCGCCCGTATCTGCTGGTACATGCTGGAATCGAGATGAAGGCGGCGCGCGCGTTTTTGCTTGAGCATGGCGTCGATTGTGCCGATGGCGTTGGAGCGGTGGGTGCCGATCGCGAGCTGCTGCAGCAGATGCTTGCGGTGCAGTCGTCCGATGACCTGCTGTGGATTCGTCATGGCTATTGGGATGCGTCGACCGGGCTGCTTTCTGCCGAGGGCAAGGGCCCGGTCGTGGTGAGCGGTCACACGCCAACGGTGTCGCTCGGGCGTTATTGCGAGGTCGGTGGTCTTGCGGGGCTCGACGAGGAGTCGGGCCGCGGGCAGATCGTGCGCCTGGGCGGCGAGGATGCCGCCGGTGTGCCCGATCGCATCGACATCGACTGCGCTGCCGCCACCGGCTCCGAGTTCGGCCGCGTGGGCATCCTGCGCCTGGACGACGGGGCCGAGTTCTACGCGAACATCAACCCGGGCGAATAACCTTGTTCCGCCGATCTACCGTAGCTAATTTGGGACGGGGCTTTTTTGACTACTTTCGGAGAGTAGCGCCTTCTTGCTCGGTAAGCGCTAGAAATGAGGAGCGTCTGCGTCCTCGACAGCGCGAAAATGCTCGAAAAACCGTCGCAACGGAGTCAAACGACGTCGCGGCGGTTCTTTTTTGGCTGCCCGCTGGCTAAGTGAGTAGACTTTTTTGGAAATGCCGAGCACCCAACATATTTGCCTCAATAAAACCGCAGGTCACAGACTTGTGCTCTGTTGGTGTGGTCGGGGATTCGGTAAAAGTCTACTCACTTAGTTTTGCGTGATGAATATTGTCCGCAACGAGACCCCAGACGGGGTGATTCCATCGCAAATTCCGGTGACCGGGCAGCTAATTAGGCGCCGTATGGGTTGCGGTCGCGTTCGATGCGTTGGCGGATGCGGGCGTACTCGATAATCAGTAGCACCAGGAGTAGGGCCATGATGGCTAGGTAGCTCACCACGGCGCCCATCAGACCCAGCAGCTTAATCAAGATCACCGGCAGCACCACGCTTACGGCGAAGCAGATCAGGTAGATCTTGGTGACGTCTCCAGCGTGGCGCAGCACCGTGATGATGGCGTAGATAAAGTCGATGGCCGCGGTGACGCCGCCGGCGACGACCATCAGCAACGCCAGCGTACGGTAGCGCTCAAAGCTGAGGCCGTACATAAAGCTCATGAGGGGGATGCCGGGGCCTGCCATAAATGCGGCGCACACGCCGGTGATGACCACGATCAGCGCCATAACGGCAACAATAATCAGGTCAAAGCGATGACGCTTGCGAGGATTACCCCAAATGCTCGACAAGCGCAGGAGCTGTGGTTTATAGATAAATCCAATGCTCAGCAAAATAGCCTGCGCCGGAAAGAACAGGGCATTAAAGTACAGCTGATATTTGTATGCCAGCGTGCCTTCCATCACAAACTTGGGCATGCTCTCGATGAGGTTGAACAAGAACAGTGCACCAAAGAGTGGAGCGCACTGGACAAACAGGTGGCCGACCTCGCGAAGGCTCACGCGGCGCGATTTTTCGGTCTCGAGCAGGGCGAGCGGCGCGGTGACCAGCACGAGCGAGGCGATCGCGGCGATGCCCATGGCCATGGCCGCGATGGGCATGCTGCGCGTGAGGAACAGCGCCACGCTGAAGACCGCGATGACGCCGACGGAGCGTAGCGTTTGGCTCATTCCAGCCAAGTAGAGTTTGTCGGCCTGCTGCAGGCGGCCTTCGTACACGTCGGCGACGCCGTCGATCACCTTGTAGAGGTAGACGCCCAGGCCGATCGTCGCCATCTGCGCGTCATAGCCGCGGGCGCTGCTATACATGAGGCCGCAGCCTAGGGCGAGCGCTCCGCAGATCCAACGATTGAGCTGGTAGGAGGCGAAGGACGTCTTTTCGTCGATGTCTGAGACCTGGAAATTGCGCACGCCGTAGTTGCATGCGATCATGATGAGCGTGCCGGTGACGAAGGCGATGGAGAATTTGCCTGCTTCTTCGGCGCCCACGAGCTGTGTGGACACGATGGTGAGCAGCGGAAACGCCAAGCCCCACACGGCGGTGCCGAGAGTGTTCCAAAGGTAATCGCGGCGGGTGGCGTGCTCTTCGTATTCAGCCTCTTGCGTGGAGAACCCGCCGCCGTAGACGGCGCCTAGCAGACGGTTCCACCAAGCGTTGACCATGCGGCGGACGGGGCCGGGCTCCCAATCGCGTTCGCGCCGGCGACGTGTGGCTTGGCAGCTATCGGGTCCGCCGGCGTTGCGCTGACTCAGCTCCTGGATGCGTGCGAGCTCCTCGGCGGTGTGCGAGGCGGGGAACAGGCCGTTCTCGATGCGTCCGCCCTGGGCCCTTGCGGTGCCGCTGCCCGCTACGGCGGGGTCGGCGACGCCATTGCGGTGCGCGATGGCGCGGCGAATGCTATCGAGGGGCGTGATGCTCAAAGCGGGGTCCTTTCTATTGCTGCGCTCTAGTATAGTCGCGGTGGTATCCATTCGTGTTTTTGAACAGGTTGTTCGATAATTTCGGCGGCGCCATTCGGTAGTCGGCACTTAGGGACGTTCCTTATGTGCAGGCACTTTGGGAACGTCCCTAAGTGCCGGCATCCGGGGACACTCCTTGAATGTTGCCTGTTCAAGAGTGTCCCCAATGACTAGTCGTTTAAGAACGTCCCCAATGACTGGGCCGCTTGCCTGCGATTTTTGACCGTTGGGCGGGCTTGCCGCCCTTGCCGCAAAAACGTTTTTGCATATCGGGTACAACGGGCTTTACGTGAGTAAAGTGCGCGCCGCGTCCACGTGCCGCGTTTTTAAAGGAGGCCCCATGCCTGGTGTTACCCCTGCAGAAGTTCTGTCCAATTTTGGTATTACGCTGGTCGAAGATCCCGCCGAGAATCAACCCCGTCTGCTGGTCGATCTGCCCGCCGCGGAGCTCGTCGAGCACGCTATCCGCCGCGAAGAAGGCCGCATGGCATCCAACGGCGCGCTGGTGATCGAGACGGGGGAGCGTACCGGCCGTTCCCCCAATGACCGCTTTATCGTTGACACCCCCGATGTTCACGACAAGATTGCCTGGGGCGCGGTCAACCGCCCGCTGTCCGTCGAGAGCTATGAGGCCATCAAGGCCGGCATCGTCGACTATCTCAACGAGCGCGACGTGTTCGTCACCCGCGGTATGGCAGGTGCCGACCGCAACCACACGCGTCGACTGCTCGTTGCCTGCGAGCGTGCCAGCCAGGCACTTTTTATTAAGCAGATGCTCGCCCGCCCGCTCGCTCGCGAAATCGCGCGCACCGGCGAGCCCGACTTCTGCGTGCTCGCAGCGCCCGGTTACCAGTGCGACCCCGCCATCAAGGGCCTCAACTCCAGCGCCGCGGTGGTCATCAACTTCCAGGAACGCGTGATTCTGGTCGCCGGCACCGGCTACTCCGGCGAGATTAAAAAGTCGATCTTTAGCGTCATGAACTATCTGCTGCCCGTCGAGGACGACGTGCTGCCCATGCACTGCTCGGCCAGCATGGATCCCGTCACGCACGAGACCGCCGTGTTCTTTGGCCTGTCCGGCACCGGCAAGACCACGCTTTCGGCCAATCCCACGCGCCTGCTGATCGGCGACGACGAGCACGGTTGGTCCGACATGGGTATCTTCAACATCGAGGGTGGCTGCTACGCAAAATGCGAGGGCCTGGACGCCTTCCACGAGCCCGAGATCTTCAACGCCGTCCGTTTTGGCGCCATTTGCGAAAACGTGGTGCTCGACGAGAACCGCAAGCCCAACTACGACGACATCTCGATCACGCACAACACGCGCGTGGCCTATCCCGTGGAGCACATTCCTAACGCGTGGACTAAGGGCATGGGCACCACTCCGAGTGTCGTGCTGTTCCTGACTTGCGACGCTTTTGGCGTGCTGCCACCCATCTCACGTCTGACGGCCGATGCCGCCATGTACCACTTTGTGACGGGCTTTACGGCTAAGATTCCCGGCACCGAGGTCGGCGTCACCGAGCCCGCGCCCACGTTCTCCTCGCTGTTTGGCGAGCCGTTTATGCCGCTCGACCCTATGGTCTACGCTAAGATGCTCGGCGAGCGCATCGCCGACGGCCGCACGCGCGTCTACCTGGTCAACACCGGCTGGATTGGCGGCGGCTACGGCGTGGGTCATCGCATCGAGCTTGCCTACACGCGCTCACTGGTCGCTCGCGCCCTCGACGGTACCATCGAGGACAGCGAGTTCGTGCACGACGACATCTTTAATGTCGACATTCCCACCACGTGTCACGGTGTGCCGGACGGCATCCTGGTACCGCGCCAGTACTGGCAGAGCACTGCGCGCTACGACGAGGCCGCGCACAACCTGGCGGTGATGTTCGAGGAGAACTTCGAGAAGAAGTACTCGCACCTGCCCGAGTCTGTCAAGGCCGCCGGCCCGCACGCCCAGGTGCCCGCCGAGGCCCGTCATCGCGGCCGTGGCCTGCTGGGACTCCGCCACTAGCGTCGCCTCAGACCCAAAACCACCACAAAGGGGACAGGCACCTTTGTGGTGGTTTTGCTTGGGCGGATGACTCAGGTTACAATACGCCTGACATATCGCCCCCTTCTCCGGATGGGGGCAGCGTAAGCGCTCTTGTGGCGGCACCGTAGGACTTTGAAGGTGGCCGCTGTGAGGGCGCTTTTTGCTTAGACGCCCCCGCTCGGGCGCACGCTATGAAGGGAGAGCATATGAAGAGTTTCGTTGCCGAGGATTCGTTTTGGGAGTTGTTTCCGCAGGCGGCGGTCGGCGTCGTGGTCGTAAAGGGCATGAAACCCGCGGCTCAGATTCCCCAGGAGGACGTGGATGCGATCGCCGCGCTGCTTGACCGCGCCAACATCGATGCGGAGCGCCACCTGACAAGCGATACCATCAGCGAAAACGCGCCGGTCAAGGCATGGCGCGAGGCGTATCGCCTGTTCAAGACCAAGAAGGGCGCGCGTTGCTCAGTTGAGAACCTGCTCAAGCGCGTGCTCAAAGGCAAGCCGGTCGGCCACATTACGCCGGCGGTGGATATCTACAACACGATTTCGTTGACT
Source organism: uncultured Collinsella sp. (assembly GCA_900548265.1). Classification (GTDB taxonomy): domain Bacteria; phylum Actinomycetota; class Coriobacteriia; order Coriobacteriales; family Coriobacteriaceae; genus Collinsella. The sequence goes on along the minus strand of URKG01000016.1, from coordinate 2,096 downwards.
TATGCGTTGCCCGTTGGCGGCGAAGATTTGCATGCTATTGAGGGCAATCTGCGCCTGGCGGTGACCGACGGCGGCGACGCGTTCTTGCCACTTGGCGAGGAGGCGGATGATCCGACGCTGCCCGGTGAGCTTGCCTATATCGATGATGCGGGCGCCGTGTGCCGTTGCTGGAACTGGCGCGATGGCGTTCGCACGGCGCTGTCCGACGATTCGGCCGACGCATTTCTGGCGATTGAGTGCGTGGAGCCCGAGCGGATGGGGGATTGCCAGGCCGCGATCGATCGCTTGGCCGAGCTGCTCGAGCGCTATCTGGGAGCGACGGTCGTCGTTAAGACCCTAGTGACCCGCGACAATCCCTGCGTGGAGCTATAGCGGCGCCTAGAACCTATTGATACCCCAAACCACCACAAAGGTGCCTGTCCCCTTTGTGGTGGTTTTTATGTTGATGGGTTAACAAATGGGATATTTGGGTATGCGGGTTCGGACATGCGGCTAAGATGTTTACCCGTTAGCATCATGCAAGCGAAAGGCGGTCGTCTCCCATGCAGCAGAACGACGAGACACGTTTTGAGGATTTTGTCGGACTGATCAGCGGCCTCTACAAGGAGATTCAGCGTATCAAGACGTCCGAAGGTGCAAGGCTCGGCCTTAAGGGCTCCGACGTCATGTGCCTGTACTATCTTGAGCGCAGCAAGGACGGCCTGACTGGCGCCGACCTCGCCCGCATGGCCGGCGTTACCCGTGCCGCCGTTTCGCGCACGCTGGCACATCTGGAGGAGGGTGGCTACGTCGAGGTCGACGACTCGGGCGATGCTGCCGTCAAGTACCGCGCTCCTGTTCGCCTGACTGCCCTGGGCGGCGAGAGCATGAGCGAGGCCGATCGCATCATTCGCGAAGTTCTCGACACCACCGGTAAGGCCATGGGCGTGGAGCAGCGCGAGCAGATGTACGCGTCGCTGCGTACGATCCTCAACACTCTGCGCGAGATCTAAGGCCGCCAAGGCATTTGCTTCCCATTAACAACTGCATAGTCCCGTTTGAGCGCGTATACCGTGCCGGGGCATTGCTGTCAAAATTCCCCGCGCGAGGTCCGCGCAAGAAAGGATTCGCTATGTCCATTCGTATTATTACCGATTCCGCGAGCGATATGAAGCCGGCTGAGCACCCCGCTCTGCGCGTTCTGCCGCTGTCCGTCACCTTTGGCACCGATGTGTATATGGATGGCGTCGACATCGATCACCAGCGCTTTTACGAGATGCTCGTGGAGCGCGACGAGCTGCCCAAGACCGGTCAGGTCAACCCGTACGCGTTTTCGCAGGCGATTGCCGAAGCGCGTGAGGCCGGCGACGAGGCTGTGATTATTACCGTGGGCGCCAAGCTTTCGGGCACCAACCAGAGTGCCCGTACCGCACTTGCCGAGGCACCGGGCGGCGACGTGTATGTGGTGGATAGCAACAACGTCACCCTGGGCGAGCGCGTGCTGGTCGAGTATGCGCTGCGCTTGGTGGACGAGGGCCGTAGTGCGGCCCAGATTGCGGCGGCGGTCGAGGCCGTGCGCGACCGTGTGGTGGTTATCGGCCTGCTCGAGACGTTGGAGTACCTGGTGCGCGGCGGCCGTCTGTCTGCTGCGGCCGGCGCTGTGGGTACGCTGCTCAACGTGAAGCCGGTCGTGGCCGCCGAGGACGGCCTCATCGTGCAGTTGGGCAAGGCGCGCGGTTCCAAAAACGGTCGAAACTTGTTGAACCAGAAGGTCGAGCAGGCGGGCGGCGTCGACTTTTCCATGCCGCTGGCGCTCGGCTATACGGGCCTTTCGGATGCGGTGCTCAAGAAGTATATCGAGGACAGTGCCGCGTTGTGGGCCGGCCATGCCGAGGGTGAGCTGCCCATCCACACTATCGGCGCCACCATCGGTACCCACGTAGGCCCTGGCGCCGTAGCCGTAGCCTTCTTCCAGCCCGCCAACTAACCGACCTGCCATAAACCACCACAAAGGTGCCTGTGAACTGCCTCCCATTTCTTGGACATCGGGAAATGGGAGGTTTGGAGTGGGAAGGATAAACTGGACTTTCTTTTAAGGATCCTCAAGCGTATTGCCG
>URKG01000015.1 GCA_900548265.1 uncultured Collinsella sp. | reverse complement strand
TGTTGAAAAATGGGGCGGTTCCCCATATTATTGATGACGTCGACAGGCGGGGTGGTTCCCCGCGTACGTGCCATCTGAGTAACCGAGGGGAGGGCGCACATGGGAATGACGGGTGCATACGAGCGCAATCTCGATGCAAAAGGTCGTCTATCCCTGCCTGCACCCCTTCGCGAGGAGCTTGGAGAGCATGTTCGCGTGTTTAAAGCCCTGGATGTCGATGCTCTGTACGTGTTCTCTGCCGAGGCCTTCGATAAGTGGGTCGAAGGACTCTTCGCGGGTCGTGAGGGCCATGAGGGTTTTAACCCGCGTGACATCAACGACCAGAAGCTCATGAGGGCGATCAACAAGCGCACCACGTCGATGGATGTGGACAGCGCAGGTCGTATCGGTCTTTCTGAGTCTCTCCGCAAGCAGGCGAACCTCGACCGCGAGGTCACGGTTGTGGGCAACTACGACCACCTTGAGGTTTGGGACCGCGCTACGGCCGATGAGGACGATGACGACGAGGCCCTGCTGGACCTCTTCTTCTCGTAAGGGCAAGGCACGAGTAACGGATGGAGCGTGGGATCTTGACACAAGAATATCGGCATGAACCTGTCATGCTCGGCGAAGTGCTTGAGTCGCTGCAGCTAAAGAGCGGCTCCGTCGTCTGCGACTGCACCCTTGGCGGTGCCGGCCATTCGGTAAAGATGGCCGCGCAGGTGGGGGAGACCGGCCTTTTGCTCGGCGTCGATCAGGACGACATGGCCCTCGAGGCCGCTGGCGCCCGTCTGGACCGCGAGGTTCCCGGCGTACCGCACCAGCTGCTGAAGGGCAACTTCGGCGACTTGGACGAGCTGCTTTGCTCGGCCGAGGTGCCCGGGGTCGATGGCTTCCTGTTCGACTTGGGCGTTTCGTCGCCGCAACTCGATATCCCTGGCAGGGGCTTTTCGTACAACGAGGACGCCCCATTGGACATGCGGATGGATCCGGGTAACAACACCTTAAACGCAGCTGAGGTCATCAACACCTATAACGAACACGACCTCGCCCGGATTCTACGCGTCTACGGCGAAGAGAAGTTCGCCTCGCAGATCGCACGTGAGATCGTGCGCCGCCGCGAGCATGAACCGATCGAAACCACCGGTCAGTTTGTCGAGATCATCAAGGCTGGTATCCCCGCTGCCGCCCGTCGGCATGGCGGACACCCGGCCAAGAAAAGTTTCCAGGCCATTCGCATCGAGGTCAATCACGAACTCGATGTGCTCGAGCGAGGGCTTGACGCCGCCACAAGGTGGCTCAACCCGGGCGGACGCATCTGCGTCATCTCGTATCACTCGCTCGAGGACCGTATCGTAAAGAACCACTTTAAGGAGATGAGCCAGGGGTGCACGTGCCCGCCGGAGATTCCGGTGTGCGTGTGCGGCAACGTGCCGATACTCAAGGTCATCACCCGCAAACCCCTGGTTGCCCAACCCGATGAGGTTGCGCGCAACCCTCGGGCGAGATCAGCCAAGATCCGCGTTGCACAGCGTCTGTAGACGCGACCGCGCGATATTGGACCTCCCGCTCGTACCACAAACGAAGCTTAAACACACTACCAACGTACTCGGGATGGGAGGCGGCATATCATGGGCTACAACACCTCAAACGCAGCACTCGCCTATGATATGAACGCCATGCCCGCCTATCGTGAGGCACCGCAGGCTCCCGCTGCTCCCCGCGAGCAGCGCACGCCGCGCTTTGATGTCTACACGGGCGCGGGCCGTCAGGCAAACCAGGCGGTAAGCCCGGTTTTCATGAGCGTTCTTAAAACGTTTTGCATCATTGCGGCCATCTTCATGACGATCGGTGTCGCCCGTGTGGCGCTCGCCGGCGTTACGGCCCAGGTGCTCAACAGCAACGCCGCGCTTACCAACACGCTCGAGAAGGCGACCGATGAGAGCTCCGACCTGGAGGTCATGCATTCGGTCTATGGTGCCGACACGCGCATTCGCGACCTTGCGGGCGCTTATGGCATGGTGGAGCCCAGCGAGAGCGTTACACTTGACTTTTCGCAGGATGCAGCCGCGGGCGCTAGCTCGACCGCGACCGCTCAGTAACAAGACGGTAGCTGAGTATGACAAATGACTATCGCCGCGGCTCCGACGGGGGTCGCGGTTCTGGACGTCCCTCATCGCGGGGACGTTCTGGTTATCAAGGAACGGGTCGGCCATCTTACAACGCGAGGCCGTCCTATGGCAACGACCCCGCGTCGCGTCTCCGTGGCTCGAGTGGCCCTCAAATGCATAACACCAGACCGCGCAAGAGCTCGTCGACCGAATGGCTCACGGGCACGCCGCTGCCCCGTCGCAAAGCCGTCATGGGCTTCATCGGGTTTGGCTTGGGTTTGGGCGTTCTTCGCCTTGCCGACTATCAAATTGTGGAAGCCGATAAGCTACGCGACCGTGCCGATGCACGTCGCTTGCTCGCGCAGACGCTGTATGCCAAGCGCGGTACCATCTACGACCGTAACGGCAACGTGCTGACGTCGTCGGTCGAATGCCGCAACATCGCCGTGAATCCTCAGCTTATCGAGGACGTTGACAAGACGGTATCGGCGCTGGTCAAAGCTACGGGAATCGATAAAAAGACCTGTCGCGAGCTCGTTGAGTCGGATGGCACCTGGGTGTATATCAAACGCCAGGTGGACGAGGACGATGCCACAGCGCTGGAGAAAAAGAATCTGCCGGGCGTGCTCTTTGAGCAGGCCATGAAGCGCGTGTACCCCTACGGCAACCTGGCATCGCAGGTGCTTGGCGTGGTAAACGTAGACAACGACGGTCTGACGGGCCTCGAAAAACAGTACAACAAGCTTTTGACCGGAACCAACGGTTCGCTGGTGCGCGAGCGGGCGAGGGACGGTAGCTATATCGCGGGCGGCGCCTATAAAAAGGTTGCCGCGGTGGACGGCGTGGACATCGTGACGACGCTCGATGTCAATATCCAGCGCGCCGCCGAGGACGCCCTGGCCGAGGCGGTCGAAAAGACCAAGGCCAAGAACGGCTCGGCCCTGGTCACCGATCCCACGACGGGCGAGATTCTGGCGGCATGCTCGTATCCGACATATGACCAGACCGATCTGGAAAACGCCAAGACCGAGGACATGAACTTGCGCCTGGTTACCGATGCCTACGAGCCCGGCTCGGTCTTTAAGACGCTCGTGGCCGGTGCCGGCTTCGACTTGGGTGCCGTGCGTTCGAGCACGTCGTTTGAGGTGCCGGCGAGCATTAAGGTTGGCGACGACACCGTTACCGACGCCGATAAGCGCGACTACACCATGACCATGGACGTGCGCGAGATGATGCGCCGTTCGTCCAATGTGGGCTTTGTCCTGGTGGGACGCAAGATCGGTGCCGATGATTTTGCCACCTATGTGGACAAGTGGGGTATCGGCCATAGCTCCGGTGTCGATTTTCCGGGTGAGAGTCTGGGTATCGTCAAGGAGCGCGACCAGTACGACGGCGCCACGCTGGGCTCGATGAGCTTTGGCCAGGCGCTGTCCGTCTCGCCGATTGAGGTCGCACGTGCCGTGGGCGGCATTGCGAACGGCGGCGTGATGATGACTCCGCACTTCTATAAGTCCAGCAAGGGCGATGAGAAGGACTGGGGCGAAGGCGATCGTGCGATTTCGGAGGACGCTGCCGCCCAGGTGACATCGTGCATGCAGACGGTCGTGTCCGAAGGCACGGGCGTTGGCGGTGCGGTCGATGGCTATGACGTGGCGGGCAAGACCGGTACGGCCGAGCGCGCTGACGAGAACGGCGGTTACCTCAAGGAGAACTACATGTCGTCCTTTATGGGCTTTGCGCCGGCACAATCGCCCAAGGTGCTGTGCTATATCACACTCGATGGAACGCCGAGCGGCTCGGATGCCGCCGCGGTGCCATTCCAGTCCATTATGGCCAACGCGCTCGACGTGCTGGGTATCCCGCGCACGAAGTAGGGGGTTACAATCTTGAGCGTGGTCTGCCGTTTGATCTGAAGGGTGTTCACATGCCCTGCACCACGCGCGCATGGCACTGGGATACAATACGCCGATAGCATTATTAGGTTTACAGGGGAGCTGCAATGATAGAGATCGCCGTCAACAACCTCGCGGCCTCGACGGGGGCCCGAACCGTGACGGAAGAAGTCGATCGGGTATGCCGCGGGTGCGTTATCGACTCGCGTCAGGTCGAGGAGGGGACGATCTTTGTCGCCTTCCCCGGCGAAAAGGTCGACGGCAATGATTTTGCCTCCCGTGCCATTGAGTCGGGTGCCGGTGCCGTCGTGATGACGCGCGAACCCGATGCCGAGCTGGTTTCGCTGGCGCAGGACAAGGGATGCGCCATCTTGCTGACCGACGACCCCGAGGAGTTCTTGCTGCGCCTGGCGCATGTATATCGCTTGGAGCTTGGCTGCCTGGTCGTCGGCATTACCGGTTCGATTGGCAAGACGACGACCAAGGACGTGCTCGCCGCCGTGCTCGCCAAGCGTTATCGCGTCTGGGCCACGAAGGGCAATTTCAACAACCTGATCGGCATGCCGCTCACGGTGCTTTCCGCTCCGGCCGATACCGAGGTTCTGGTGCTCGAGATGGGCATGAACCATTTTCATGAGATTGAGCGCCTGTCCCAGTCTGCCAACCCCAATCTTGCCATCGTGAGCAAGATCGGAACCTCCCATATCGGTATTCTGGGCAGCCGCGAGAACATCGCCCGCGCCAAGTCCGAGATTGTCCAGGGCATGTGCGCCGCCGGCGACTTCTCGCCGTTGCTGGTGTTGGGCGGCGAGGACGACTTTACGCCGTTCATTCGCGATACGTTCGCCCAGCCTGCGGGTATTGACGTGATGCTGGCCGGTGTCTCGGACGACGACGAGGTCCGCGCACGCGACATTCGCGTCGACGACGAGGGCCATCCGGTCTTTACGCTCGACTTTGGTCAGGGCGACACGGTCGATACCATGCTGGCCATTCCCGGCGTGCAGTCCGTGCCCAATGCCGTCAAGGCCGCCGCTGTCGGCTATCGTCTGGGCGTGACGCCCGAGCAGATCGATGCTGCCTTTAGGGGCCTTACGATCACCGGTCACCGTCAGGAGATCAAGCGCGCCAAGAGCGGAGCGCGCATCATCGACGACTCCTATAACGCCAGTGCCGAGTCTATGGCTGCCGGCCTCGATTTGCTGTGCTCGCTTATTTGTGACGGTTCGCGCATGGCGATCCTTGGCGAGATGGGCGAGATGGGCGACGAGGCTCCCCGCATGCATGAGCTCGTGGGCGCCTATGCCGCCGCTAAGAAGCTCGACATGCTCGCGTGCGTCGGCGGCGAGCTGGCTCAGCTCATGGCCGATGCCGCACGTATGATGGGTATGGATGAGGACCGCATCCAGGTGTTCTCCGATTATCAGCAGGTGCTCGACCGCATGGGCGGCGCGCTTGAAAATCATGATGTTGTACTGGTCAAGGGTTCCCGTTTTGTTGAGCTCGACCGCTTTGTGGAAGGTGTGTGCTAGCCCATGTTCGGCAATCCCTCGTATCCTACGTATCAGGCCTTTTTGGGACTTGGCATCGCTGCCGCCATTGCGTTGCTGCTTATGCCGTGGTGGATCAAGCTGCTGAAGGTCGAGGGTATCGGCCAACAGGTCCGAGCCGACGGCCCCAAGCGTCATTTGATTAAACAGGGTACGCCGACCATGGGCGGCGTCATCATCCTTGTCGCGATCTCGCTGACCTGCCTGCTGATGGGCAAGCTCACCACCGAGCTTGTGCTCGTGCTGCTTGCAACGCTGGCCACCGGCGTTCTGGGTCTCATCGACGACCTGACCTCCGTCACGCACGGTCGCTCGCTCGGCCTGACGCCTCACGCCAAGATGATCGGTCTGACCATCATCTGCGTCACCTTTACCGTGCTCGCCGTCAATTGGTGCGGCGTCGCCCCCGAGATTCGTTTTCCCGGCGGCCTGACGATTGACCTCGGTGTTCTTTCGACCACCATCTGCGGCCTTTCGTTCCCGTGGCTCTACATTGTATTTTGCTGGCTGATGATCGCTGGTCTTTCCAATGCCGTGAACCTGACCGATGGTCTGGACGGCCTTGCCGGCGGCACTTCCATGATCGCCATGCTCGCCATGGCCGCCATGGCGTTTTTGCACGGTGACGTGAACCTGTCCATCTTCTGTACGGCGTGCGCCGGTGCCTGCCTGGGCTTTTTGTGGTTCAACTGCTACCCGGCGAGCATCTTTATGGGCGATACCGGCTCGCTTGCCCTGGGTGCCGCTTTTGCCTGCACCTCCATCATGACCAACACCGAAGTCGTTTCCCTTATCATCGGTGGCCTGTTTATCGTCGAGACTCTGTCGGTCATGATCCAGGTCGTCTATTTCCACTTTACGCACAAGCGCGTCTTCCTTATGGCGCCCATCCATCATCATTTCGAAAAGAAGGGCTGGGCCGAGACCAAGGTCGTTATCCGTTTTTGGATTATCGCCGCGGCCTTTGGCGCCGTTGGCCTCGCCCTGTTCTTCCAGTTGGGATAGTGGTCTTTCATGCCTCTTGCTGATGTCTTTAGCCTGCTTGTTTTGGGGCAGGGTAAATCCGGTCTCGATGTCGCCCGTTGGGCGTTGGCTCATCCCGAGCGCGTGAGCGCCACGACCGTGTATGGCGGCGGTACCTCCGAGCCCAATGACGCCACACGTGCGCTTGAGGCGCAGGGCGCGTCGTTTGTCTACGGCACCGAGCAGGTCGAGGGTGCCTATGACGTGTGCGTGACATGCCCGGGTATCTCGGAGTTCTCGACTTTCTTTAAGGCCGGGCGTGAGCATGCCGCTCAGATTATGGGCGAGCCCGAGTTTGCCTATCGCCTGTCTCCCCAAAATTGGATCGCCATCACGGGCACCAACGGCAAGACAACTACCACGTCGCTGACCGATTATCTGCTCAAGGCCGCCGGTGAAGCCAGCGTGGCCGTCGGCAATATCGGTGAGCCGCCGGTGAACGAGATCGACGGCCGCGCACACAATGAGTGGTTTGTGGCCGAGCTGTCGAGTTATCAGATTGCTACGACAGCCGAGCTTCATCCTCGCGTGGCGGTGCTGCTCAACATCACGCCCGACCACCTGGGCTGGCACAAGAGCCACAAGAACTATGCGCTCGCCAAGATCAAGTTGTTCGAGAATATGGTCGACGACGACCTCGTGGTTATCGACGTCGAGGATGCCGGCATCCATGAGTTCGATGAGTACATCTACACACCGGGTCGCCGCATCTGCAAGGTCGCCTTTGACGAGCCCGAGGGTGCAGACGCCGCCTTTGTGCGCGACGGCAAGATGGTCGTGCGCCTGAAGGGCGTCGAGACTCAGCTTGTCGCCACGTCTGAGCTCAAGATCTCGGGCCATCACAATGTCATCAATGCCTTATGCGCCGCCACGGCTGCTCTGGCCGTCGGTGCCGATCCCGAGGGCATTTGCCGCGGTTTGGCATCGTTCCAGCCGCTGGAGCACCGCGTTGAACCCTGCGGCGAGATCGATGGCGTGCGCTACGTCAACGATTCCAAGGCAACGAACACCGATGCGGTCGAAAAGGCCCTGACGGCGTTTCCCGATGACGACGTGATCTTGCTGCTCGGCGGTCACGATAAGGGTACGCCGCTTGCGGACTTTGCCCGCGTCGTTATGGACAACGTGCGCTCGGTCGTTTGCTTTGGCGATGCGCGCGAGCGCTTTACCGCCGCTATGGACGAGGCCGATGTCGATGGTGACGTGGATATCGCCCAGGCCGATGATCTGCGCGATGCCGTTGACGTTGCCCGCTCGCTCTCGAGCCGCGGCGACGTGATCCTGCTTTCGCCCGCTTGCTCTTCGTTCGACGAGTTCTCGGGCTACGAGGAGCGCGGTCGCGTGTTTAAGGACTACGTTGCCCAGCTTGCCGCGGCAGCGAAATCGCAAACGGAATAGGGGTTGCCGGTGAGAGAGGAGAGCCCCCGAAGTGATATGAGGAGGCCCGACTCGGACCGTGCTTCCTCGCTGCGTAGCACGCCGCGTTCCGGACGCGGCGGGCAGACGTTCGGTGAGCGCTATATTGCCGGCGTCCCCGCTCGCATCATGCGCCCTCGTTTGATATTTATGGCTTGCCTGTTTAGCTTGGTTTGCTTCGGCTTGCTGATGGTGTACTCGGCATCTTCGGTCGAGGCGCTGCACGAGAATGGTACGGCGACGTTTTTCCTGTTTCGACAGGCCGCGTTTGCTGGAGTTGGCGTGCTGGCCATGGTTGCCATCGTGCGCGTCTTGCCGGACAGTTGGTTTGGGGAAGACGTGCTCAGGATCTTTCTCATGGGCATGATAGGGCTACTGGTTCTGGTGTTCTTTATGGGTAGCGGCAGTCGTGGCGCCACGCGTTGGCTCAACATCGCCGGTATTCAGTTCCAACCGTCTGAGTTTTTAAAGCCGTTCGCCATCGCGTATTCGGCAATCATGCTCGACCGCATCTTTTCGCCCGGCGGCAACATCAACGAGTTTCTTCGCAAGATGGGTGTCTACCTGGGCATTTCGCTCTTTCTGATTTTTGTTCAGCCCGATTTTGGCACCGTTCTGATCATCTTGCTGACCCTCATGTGCATGGCGTTGTTTGCGGGATTGGACCCCAAATATATCGTTTGGACGGTCGTTGCCGGCATCGCCGTCATTGCGATCGCCCTTATCGCCGAGCCGTATCGTATGACGCGTGTCGAGGTTGCTTGGAATCCTTGGGCAGACGAATATGGTGATGGCTATCAGGCCACGCTTGCCATTATGGCGTTTGCCTCGGGCGGCCTGTTCGGTCGCGGTATCGGTAACTCCACCATGAAGTACTCGTATTTGCCCGAGGCGCATAACGACTACATCTTGGCTATTATCGGCGAGGAAGTTGGCTTTATCGGAACCGTGCTGTTCTTCTTGGTGTTCGCGATGCTGATCTACTCGGCGTTTCGTATTGCCGAGCAGGCGACCGACCGTCGCGGAGCACTTATGGCATCGGGTTCCGCGGTCATCCTTGCGGTGCAGTTTTTGATCAACGCGCTGGGCATTCTCAATGTGTTTCCCATGACGGGCAAGCCGCTGCCGTTTATTAGCTACGGCGGCTCGTCGATTATTGTGTCGCTTATGCTCGCCGGTCTGATCCTGCGCGTTTCGTATGAGAGCGCCCGTCGCGATGAATACGACCGTCGCCGCGAGAGCTTTGCCGTTATGGATGAGAGTACCGCCGGCGTGCCCCACGTGCGCGGTGAGCGATCTTCGCGTAACGGCTTTACCGTCCTGGATGGCTCTGCGACCGAGTCGGCAGCCCGTCCGCGTCAGCGAACGGCGCCGCAGGGGCGTCCCCAACGCCCGAACCCCCGAAGCTCGGGCGGCGGATATAATCGAATCGATTTGAATTCGGACCCGTCGGCGCGTTTGCGCACCGATGACCAGGGGCCGCGTGTACGAAGGGATTACCATGACCGATAAGATGACCGTTGCTATTGCAGCCGGCGGCACGGCAGGACATATCAACCCCGCGCTCGCCTTGGCCGAGGAGCTGCGTGACCGCGGTCATCACGTTGTGTTCGTGGGCCAGTCGCGCAAGCTCGAGGGCCGTCTGGTTCCCGAGGCCGGATTCGATTTTGTGCCCATCACGGTCACGGGCTTCGATCGCTCCCGTCCCTGGACGGCGCTGACCTCGCTGTGGCGCGTCAACAAGGCGAAGCGCGCGCTTGCCCGTCACTTCTCGAAGGTCGGTAAGCCCGATGCCGCTATCGGCTTTGGTGCTTACGTTGAGGTCCCTCTGCTGGGTTGGTGCAAGGGCGCCGGCGTTCCGTATCTGCTGCACGAGCAGAACTCTGTTCCGGGTCTGGCCAATAAGATGATGAACTCACATGCCGCCCGCGTGTGCATTTCGGTACCTGCGGCCCGCGCGGTCTTTGAGCGCGAGGGCGACCCCGACCATGTGCTCATGACGGGCAATCCCGTGCGTCGTTCGGTGATCGAGGGCGATCGCGCCCGCGGTCGCAAGACGCTCGAGGTGCCCGAGGACGCGACACTTCTGCTCGTCTTTGGTGGTTCGCTCGGTGCCCAGCATCTTAATGAGCGCGTGGCTTCGCTCAAAAACGAGCTGCTCTCGCGTGAGAATCTCTATATTTTGCATTCGACGGGTGCCGACGGCTTTGAGGAGACCGAGCGCGCTTTGGCGCTGACGCCCGAGGAGGCGAAGCGCTATCGTGTCCAGCCCTACATCGACAACATGGGCGATATGCTGGCTGCGGCCGATCTGGTGCTCTCGCGTTCCGGTGCCTCGAGCGTGGCCGAGATTGCCGCGCTTGCCGTGCCCTCGGTGCTCGTGCCGTATCCGCACGCGACGGCCGACCACCAGACCACGAATGCCCGTTACCTGGTCGATGCCGGTGCCGGCGTGCTTTGCGCCGATGCCGATATCGATGCCCCTGCCTTTGCCGACGAGCTGCTGCACCTGATCGATGACGCTGCGGCACGTGATGCCATGCGTCAGGCGGCGCGCGGCTTGGCCCAGGACCGTGCCGCCGCACTTTTGGCCGACGCGGTAGAGGGATTGCGTTAGTTAGACGGGATATCGCCGGTCGCCCTCGCGCGGATGCGGTAGGTGCGGTACAGTTAACGGGTTACAGGCAGTGTTTACGCAAGGAGTACACGAGCACATGGCTGATTCCCAGACTGCAACCTCCGCGCCCGAGTTCAAGAGCGCCCACTTTATCGGTATCGGTGGCGCCGGCATGAGCGGCATCGCCCTCGTCCTGCACGAGCGCGGTTATACCGTTACCGGCTCCGACCTTAAGACGTCGCGCTATATTCGCCAGCTTACCCGCGCTGGCGTGAAGGTCCACGTGGGCCACGAGGCTGCGACGATCGACGAGGTCAAGCCCGACGTGGTTGTGGTCTCCACCGCTATTCCCGAGTCCAACCCCGAGCTCGTGCGTGCCCGCGAGCTCGGTATTCCCGTGTGGCCCCGTGCCAAGATGCTCTCGGCCTTGGGCCACGGCTACACCACCGTCGCCGTCGCCGGTACTCACGGCAAGACCACGACCTCTTCGATGTGCGCCACCATGCTCGACCGCATGGGTCTGGACCCCAGCTTCCTGATTGGTGGCATTGTCGAGGGCTACGACACCAACGGCAAGAACGGCTCGGGCGACTATTTTGTCGCCGAGGCCGACGAGTCTGACAGCTCGTTCCTGTTCCTGAACCCCAACGTGGTCATCGTGACCAACGTCGAGGCCGACCATCTCGATCACTACTCGGGCATCGAGGAGATCGAGGCCACCTTTGCCAAGTTTATGGGGCTGGTGGGCGAGGACGGCACCGTCATCGTTTGCGGCGAGGATCCGCATCTGGTCGAGCTCGCCAAGTCGACGGGCCGTCATGTGCTTTCCTATGGCTTTGCCGAGAACAACGACATCGTCTGCGTACATCCGGATGTCAAGGGCATCCAGAGCGACTTTATCGTTCGCTTTGAGGACGGCACCGAGCACGCTGTCGAGATTAAGAGCAACCCCGGTCGTCACAACATGCTCAACGCCACGGCCGTCTTGACCGTCGCCCATGTCCTAGGCCTCGATATCGATGCCGCCGCTAAGGCACTTTCGAGTTTTGAGGGCGTCCGCCGTCGCTTTACCCACGTGGGCGATATCGACGGCATCACGGTGGTTGACGATTACGGCCATCATCCCACCGAGATCAAGGCGACGCTCGCTGCTGCCTCTTCGCTGGGCTACAAGCATGTCGACGTCGTGTTCCAGCCGCACCGCTATTCGCGCCTGCAGGCTCTGTGCGATGACTTTGCCGATGCCTTTGCCAACGCCGACAAGCTGCTTCTGATCGATGTATTCTCCGCCGGCGAGATGCCGATTCCGGGCGTTACCTCCAAGATGCTCGCGGATACCGTTCGCGCCAAGCACCCCGGCAAGGAGGTCGTGTACTGCTCCAGCCGTCTTGAGCTCAACCAGGAGCTTGAGAAGCTCGTGGGCGAGGGCGACCTGCTGCTCACCATGGGTGCCGGTGACGTTACGACCGTCGGCCCCGAGTTCATCGAGTATCTGACTGCCAAGAAAGACGCTTAACCTCCATGGGTCTGTTTAACGCCGTCATGGCGCTTTCGGGCATGATCGACACGGACGTGGTCGAGGACGAACGTCTTGCACGCCATACAAGCTATCGTATCGGCGGCAAGGCCGACCTCTTTGTGACGTGCCATAGCTACCATGCCCTGCGTCGCGCCGTGGCGGTGCTTGACCGCGAGCAGGTGCCGTGGGTGATTATCGGCAAGGGGTCCAACCTGTTGGTTGCCGATGCCGGTTATCGCGGCGCCGTTATTTCGCTGGGACGTGAGTTTCAGCGCACGGTTGTTGCCGAGGACGGCTGCACGCTGACCGTTGGTGCGGGCGTGATGTTCGCGCGTTTGGTCAACGACGCCTTGTCGCGCGGGCTTTCGGGCCTTGAGTTCGCGGTCGGTATTCCCGGTTCGGTCGGCGGCGCCGTGTCCATGAACGCAGGTACGCGGAACGAGTGGATCGGTTCCCTTATCGAGGACGTGGTCACGTTTGATCCGGCGTCCGGTATTAAGCACTATGCAGGGTCCGAGATCGCTTGGGGGTATCGCGAGTGCAGCTTGCCGCGTAATGAGATCATTCTCGAGTGCGTGCTTAAACTCAAGCCCGCGCCCAAGGTAGACATTCGCGAGCGTATGGAGCGGTACCTGACGCGCCGCAAGCGCACGCAGCCCATGGGCCGTGCATCCTGCGGATCGGTCTTTCGCAATCCGCCCGACGCAAGCGTGGGCAAGTTGATTGAGGATTGTGGATTAAAGGGTTTTTCGGTTGGCGGTGCGGAAGTTTCGCCCGTACACGCTAATTTTATCGTTAATAACGGAACCGCCTCGGCCGATGACGTGGCCGCGGTTATCAGGCATGTGCACGGAAAGGTGAGGGAGGCGTATGGCATCGAGCTCAGACCGGAAGTTAAATTCCTCGGCTTCTAGAGCATCGAAACCAACCTTCCGCCGCGCCGGAGGGCGTTCCGGCGCACCTGCCCAGCTTCAACATAAGCCCGCCATGCCCTCCAAGTCTGTTGGGTCCGTCCGTCCTGCCAAGCGCCCGGTCGTCGGCTCTCAGCTGGGGGGACGCCCCGCTTCTAAAAAGACGAGTCGTCCGGCTCCGCGTCCTTCGGTGACGCCCAAGCCGGCGATGGGCACCAAGACCTCCCGATCCATGGCGACGCCCAAGCCTTCGCTGGGAGCTCGTGCGCCGCATGCCGGCCGTACGTTGGCTGGCGCTAAGCCGCGTTCACTGACATCGGTACCCGCCGCCAAGGCGTCTTCGGCAAAAAAGGGCATCAATCCTCTGTCATCGCTCGGTGCCATGGCAGGTAAGGCGACCGACGCCGCTTCTGCCATGAAGGGTAAGGGCAAAATCGCGGGCGGCATCCTGGCAGCCGTGGCCGTACTTGCCATTATTGCCATCGTCGTCATCAACTCTGGCCTGTTCTCCGCCACCGATATTCAGATTCATGGCAGCGAGCATGTGACCAAGCACGACGCCATGCAGCTCATCAGTCTTCCCGAGAACACGTCGCTCTTTAACGTGGATCCCGATCAGATCACCGAGGGCCTCAAGCAAAACCCATGGGTCTCGGGCGTGGATGTCCAGCGCCAGTTTCCCCATACGCTTATCATCACGCCGACGGAGCGTAAAGTTACCGCCATTGCGTATATCAGCTCCGACGACCTTGCCTGGGCTATCGGAGACGATGACACCTGGATCGCTCCGCTGTCGACGTCTGTCGAGGTGGACGACCAGGGGAACGTCATTACATCGGGGGAGGGTGCCAACACCCTGACCGGCATCGATGCGGCCCTGGCGCTTGCCAAGCACTACGGCGCCGTGCTGTTGACTGACGTCTCGGCCGATGTCGCACCGGTTTCGGGTCGGGCGGTGAGCTCCAAGGCCGTCAAGGCCGGCCTGGATTACGCACGCGGTTTTTCGAGCGAGTTCTTGGACCAGGTGAAGGATATTTCCACACCTTCCGTTGAGGCTATCTCGGCAAATCTCGACAACGGCGTTGAGGTGTCGCTGGGCGATTCGGACGATATCGCCAAGAAAGAACGCATCGTGACCAAGCTGCTTTCGCAGGTAGAGGGCGTGACCTATATCAATGTGCGCTCTCCGGGCAACTACACGTTTAGGAACGCACCGACCGCCTAGTATCCTAAACGGCTTTGTTGAGGGGCCATACCACGCCGTTTATCTGGTTTGTTTGGTTTTCACGGTCAATTATTTGACTGATACGTTCATAATGTGCAAACATAATACGGTTTACCTTTGCATTTACTTTCAACCTGAAGGTTAATGTGCGCAGGGGTCAACCCATGCTATGGCTATAACCTTTGTTCGGAGGACCGACATGCACGAGACAGAGATCAACAACTACCTTGCCGTCATTAAGGTGGTCGGCGTCGGTGGCGGCGGTACCAACGCGGTCAATCGAATGATCGAAGAGGGCATCCGCGGCGTCGAGTTTGTTGCCATCAACACCGATGCTCAGGCGCTCGCGATCTCTGATGCCGATATCAAGGTGCACATCGGCACCGACCTTACCCGCGGCCTGGGCGCCGGCGCCAACCCCGAGGTTGGCCGCAAGGCTGCCGATGAGTCCCGCGACGATATCGCCGAGGCGCTCGCTGGCGCCGACATGGTGTTCATCACCTGCGGCGAGGGCGGTGGTACCGGTACCGGCGCTGCTCCCATCGTTGCCGATATCGCGATGAACGAGGTCGGCGCGCTGACCGTCGCCGTCGTGACCAAGCCCTTCACCTTCGAGGGTCGCAAGCGCAAGAAGAGCGCCGAGGAGGGCATCAAGACCCTCTCCGATTGCGTCGACACCATGATCGTTATCCCTAACGACAAGCTGCTCGACATCGCCGAGAAGAAGACCACGATGCTCGAGGCGTTCGCGATTGCCGATGGCGTCCTTTCTCAGGGCACCCAGGGCATCACCGACCTCATCACCGTCCCGGGTATCATCAACCTGGACTTCGCCGATGTTAAGACCATCATGAAGCAGGCCGGTACCGCCATGATGGGTATCGGTACCGCTTCTGGGGACACTCGTGCCGTCGACGCTGCCCAGCAGGCTATCTCCAGTCCGCTGCTCGAGAGCTCCATCGATGGCGCCACGCGCGTCCTGCTTTCCATCGCCGGCTCCAAGGACCTGGGCATCCAGGAGATCAGCGACGCCGCCGACGTTGTCGCCAATGCCGTCGACCCCGAGGCCAACATCATCTTTGGTACCGTTGTCGACGAGTCCCTGGGCGACCAGGTGCGCATCACCGTTATCGCCACGGGCTTCTCCGATTCCAACGTCAACCGTCAGGACGAGCTCTTCGCTGCTCAGCAGTCCCAGAGCAAGGCCGCTGCTTCTGCCGAGCCGCAGCGCACCGCTCCGGCTGCTAGCCCTGCCCAGGCTGCCCCGACTCGCAACGTCGGCGGTACCGAGCTGCCCAACTTTGGTAACGACCAGTTTGAGCTTCCCGACTTCCTCAAGCGTGGCAGCTTCTAAGTCGTTCTTCGCATTGTTTTGCACAGGGGCGCGTCCGTATGGATGCGCCCTTTTTGTTTCTCGTTTGTAAACGAAAGCCTCCAATTTCCTTACGTTCCCTTTACGTTTGGTCCCTACCGCTGCGGGTATCCTTTTAAAGAAGTATGACAGCCGTATAAACACGGACTGCGCGGCGACGCCGCGATACTTGTGTTATTAGGAGGCTTTAGTATGGCAGCACGTGCGGACAACGTTTCGCGTGTCGACCATGATGGAGTTACGTTGGTAGAGGGCGCGACGCACGATGTCCGCTTTGCCTTTACCGAGCGCACCGGTGGCGTTTCCGAAGACGCGTACTCCTCGCTCAATCTGGGCTCGCATGTAGGCGATGACCCCTTTGCCGTTCAAGAAAATCGTTGCCGCGTACTCGAGGCCATGGGCGCCGCCGAGTGCGAGCACAACTTGCTTGTCCCCAATCAGGTACACGGTGACCATGTCGTGACGGTGACCTCGAATGGCGCCGATGATCTCGAGAACATTCGCGAGCAGATTGCCGAGGGCTGTGATGCCCTTGTCTGCACGGCCCATGGGGTACCCGTGCTGCTCTGCTTTGCCGATTGCGTTCCCGTGGTGCTGGTTGCTCCCAACGGTTTTGCCGTGGTGCATTCTGGCTGGAAGGGCACGATTGCGCGCATTTCCGCCAAGGCGTGTCAAGCGCTCTGCGAGGCGGCTGGCTGCAAGCCGGAGGACATCTCTGCCTATATTGGGCCCCATATCCTGGGCGACGAGTACGAGGTGTCCCAAGAACTTATGGATCGCTTTGCCGCCGAGTTCGCGTGCATCGATGCTGCCGCTTCCCGTATGCTCGATCTTTCCGCCGCCATTCGCGAGGCACTGGTGGATGCCGGTGTCGATGTGAATGGCATTGCGGACACCAAACTTTCCACCGTGCGTCAAAACGACCGCTTTTATTCCTATCGCAACGAGGGCGGGACCTGTGGGCGCCATGCTGCGATCGGCGTGATGCTATGAGAAAGATCGCATCGGTCCTGAGCGCAGCAGTGCTCGCGCTCACGCTGTGCGCCTGCTCCTCGGGATCTTCTACTTCTTCTATTACCGTGGCCGGCTCGACCACCTGCCTTCCCATTGCCGAGATCGCGGCCGAGGGCTTTAAGGAAGAGACCGGCACTGACGTGCTCGTCTCCGGCCTTGGCTCTTCTGCCGGTATTGAGGCCGTCAGCAACGGTACGGCCGACATCGCTAGCTCGTCTCGTGGCCTCAATGCCGACGAGCAGGATTTGGGCCTGACCCCAATCGTTATCGCGCACGATGGCATCGCAGTCATCGTGAACGACGACAACCCGGTCGACAATCTCTCGACCGAGCAGCTCCGCGATATTTACGCCGGCAAGATCACTAACTGGAAAGAAGTCGGCGGAGAGGACCTGAAGATTCAGGTTATCAACCGCGACGAGGCGTCCGGTACGCGCGAGGCCTTCCGCACTATCGTGATGGACGGCACGCCGTTCGATCGCCGCTCGGCTGTTCTTTCGGGTACGGGCCAGGTACGCGATGTCGTGTCCCGCTCGCGTGGCGCTATTGGCTACATCTCGCTGGGTTTTGTCGATAGCCTCAATGCCAAGACCACGGTTAGGGCTGTCTCGGTCAATCACGTCGAGGCGTCTGAGAAAACGGTTGCAAGCGGCGGGTATCCCATCTCGCGTGACCTTTACTTCTTTGTGAAGGGGACGCCTTCGCAGCAGGCGCAGGATTACATCGACTATGTGACGTCCGAAAAGATGGACAAGCAGATTCGCGAGGCGGGCTTTATTCCCGTCACCAACGACGGAAAGGGGAGTGAGTAGCGTGGAAGCACAGGAAACCCCCCAGATTGAGCAGGAGACCCGGGTGCCCAAAAAGCGTGAGTTAGCGTTGGTGTCACGCAGCACCTATCTCAAGGAGAAGGCACTGCAGTGGATCTTCTTTGCCTGCGCGTTCTTGGCGGTCGTTACCGTCATCCTGATTTTTGTCTTTACCACGTACTCGGCGCTGCCGGTCTTTACCGACATCGGCCTGGCGGACTTCTTTAGCTTTACATGGGCACCCTCTGAGGGCCACTACGGCATTATGTCGCTGCTGGCGGGTTCTGGTCTGGTGACTGTCGGTGCGCTCGCCATGGGTGTGCCCCTGGGTGTGGGCACGGCTGTGTATCTGGTCGAGATTGCCAGCAAGCGCGTGCGCAAGCTCATCAGCCCCGCCGTCGACCTGCTGGCGGGCATCCCCTCCATCATCTACGGCTTCTTTGGCATGGTCATCATCCGTCCGTTTATCGCGCAGCTGACCGGCGGTCTTGGCTTTGGCGCGCTGACGGCGTGGTTCGTGCTCGCCATCATGATCGTTCCCACCATCACCACGCTCACCATCGATGCCCTCAATTCCATTCCCATGGGCATTCGCGAGGCATCCTATGCCATGGGTGCCACCAAGTGGCAGACCATCTACAAGGTCGTGCTTCCTGCAGCCAAGCTGGGCATTGTCGATGCAATTGTCTTGGGTATGGGGCGTGCCATCGGTGAGACCATGGCCGTGCTCATGGTCGTGGGCAACGCCCCGGTCATTCCGGATAGCATCTCGAGCCCCATCTCGACGCTCACGAGTCAGATCGCGCTCGACATGAGTTATTCCTCGGGCCTGCACCGCTCGGCTCTGTTTGGCATGGGCGTTGTCTTGTTTATCATCTCCGCTGCACTGGTGGGTATCGTCCGCCTGATTTCCAAGAAGAGGGGGTAGGCTATGTCCGATTCCGTTGACACGAGGGTCGATACGACCTCGTCGCGCGAGCGCATCAAGCGTGCCCTTTCCCATGGCAAGAAGGGCCGCATCAACAAGGACCTCTCCAACAAGATCATGCTCGGCGTGTTTCGCGCCGCGGCCTATATCACCACGCTGGTGCTGATCGCCATCATCGCCTACGTGGTCATCAACGGCCTGCCGCATATCTCGCTCGACTTTATCTTCGGCTGGCCGCAGGGCGTAAACGCCGAAGGCGGCATTTGGCCCACGATCGTCTCAACCGTCTACGTGACGGCGCTCGCCATGCTCATCTGCACGCCGGTTGCCGTCTTGGCTGCGGTCTATCTGGCCGAGTACGCCAAGCAGGGCAAGGTCGTCGACATTATTCGCTATGCTGCCGATGCCCTGGCCTCGGTGCCCTCCATTGTTATGGGCCTCTTTGGCTACGCCTTGTTTGTCGAGGCCATGGGTCTGGGCCTTTCGATGGTCTCGGCCGCCCTGGCGCTGGCACTTCTGATGCTGCCCATCGTCATGCGTACCACCGAGGAGGCAATCCGCGCCGTTCCGCGCTATATCCGTTGGGGCGCATATGGCCTGGGCGCCACCAAGTGGCAGGTCGTCTCCAAGATCGTGCTTCCTTCGGCTTTTGGCCGCATCGCCACCGGCATCGTGCTTGCCATCGGCCGCGCCATCGGCGAGACCGCGGTGGTGCTCTACACCATGGGTCAGGCCATCAACCTGCCTATTTCGCCGCTCGATTCCGGTCGTCCCATGACCGTTCACCTTTATCTGCTTGCCAATGACGGCATCAACATGAACGCAGCCTACGGCACTGCGCTTTTGCTGATGGCGATTATTCTGGCCTTCAACCTGTTTGCGCGTTATCTGTCGCGCAAACGCCGCTAGTTAAGGAGTCCCATGTCCGTCTATCAGTCCGCTCCCACGCCGGAGCAAGCGGCCATCACGGCCAAGGATTTCAACTTTTGGTACGGTGACTTTCATGCGCTGACGGGGCTCGACCTCAACATCGCCAAAAACGCCATCACCTCGTTTATCGGTCCTTCGGGCTGCGGCAAATCGACGTTTTTGCGCTGCATCAACCGTATGAACGACCTGATCGAGGGCACCCGCGTCGAGGGCACCATGACGCTCGACGGCAACGATATCTATGCCGAAGGCGTCGACCCGGTCGACCTTCGCCGCCGCGTGGGCATGATCTTTCAGCAGCCCAACCCGTTCCCCAAATCCATCTACGAGAATGTCGCTTTTGGCCCTCGTCTGCAGGGCGTGACTAGCAAAAGCGACCTCGATGACATCGTGGAAGAATCGCTCAAGCGTGCCAACCTCTGGAAAGAGGTATCCAATCAGCTCAACAAGGATGGTTTGGCGCTCTCGGGCGGTCAGCAGCAGCGTCTGTGCATCGCGCGTGTGCTTGCGGTTCAGCCCGATGTCCTGCTGATGGACGAGCCCTGCTCCGCCATCGACCCCACGTCTGTCTCTAAGGTCGAGGATCTGATGGCCGAGCTGGCGCCCGAGATGACGATCATCATCGTCACGCATTCTATGCAGCAGGCCGCTCGTATTAGCGACTACACCGCATTTTTCTTGCAGGAAGTTGCCGGCGAGCCCGCCACGCTCATCGAGTATGGTCAAACCGACGCGATCTTCACCAGCCCGGTGGATTCGCGAACGGAAGACTATATCACCGGCCGCTTTGGCTGATCGGTGCGACTAGTCCCAATCCGATCGGACCTGGTCCGGTGCGTATTCACTGTGCGGGCGGCATGACCGCACCCAACTGATTGGAGTGAACCATGCGCAAACTGTTTTCCCGTCAGCTCATCGAGGCCCGTCACGAGATGCTGAGCATCTACGAGGCCGTCGATCTGGCTTTTCACGACGCCGTGAAGGCCTATGTGACCGATGACCGCAAGCTCGCCACCAAGACCAAGAAGCGCACGCTTTCGATTGACGCGCGCTGCGCCAACTTGGAGGCCGTGTGCTACAACCTGATCGCTACGCAGTCGCCGGTCGCCTCCGACTTCCGCTTGCTGCAGACGATCATCTACGTCGACTTTAACCTGCAGCGCATGACCGATAAGGTTCGCCAGATCTGCCGCGCCACGCGTCACATGGTCAAGGCCGACATCTCGCTGCCCCAGGAACTCGTCGGTACGGTTGAGGCCGAGGCCGAGGCTGTTTACCAGGTGCTGGGTTCGTCGCTTTCTGCGCTCGTCACCAACGACATGTCCATCATCTGCAATCTGGCCGTCGAGGACGAGCCGGTGCACGCGGCCTATGAGAAGTTCTTCCGTACTTTCAACCGCATGGACACGGGCGATTTTATGGACGACGACAGCAACTATGACGACCTGCGTCGCGCCATCATGGTCTCGCGCTACCTCGATCGCATCGCCTCGATTTCGATCGATGCCGCCTGCCGCCTGACCTTCCTTTTGACCGGACAGCGTATGACTGCCGGCGATATCGCCCGTACGGATGAGGATGAGCTCGAGAGCATGCGCGTGCCTTCGGGCGAGGGCGTCATCATGAGGCCTGCCGTCGATGCACACTATGTTGCCAAAGTGCCCGCTAACGAGGTGAGCGAGGGTCTTCGCTACCTGCTCGAGCACCTCGAGGACGAGGATGACACCGAGGATGATGAGGAGTAGGGCAGCTCCGTTCGTCGAAAGATTGTAAATACCTAAGTGAGCGCGGCCTTGCACATGCGAGGCCGCGCTCTTGCGTTAGCATGAGACTACTTGTATGGCTGTTAGCGGAGGCGATTGGCAATGGATAACTATTTGGACTTGATGCGCGCTCGCCGCGAGCAGATTCTGGAGCGTTTTTATGCGGCGCTCGATCGCGCGGACCGTCCCCACGATGCCGCGCGCCTGATTGCCGTCTCCAAGACTGTTGGCGTCGATGAGACCGTTGCCGCTATTCAGGCGGGGTATCGCCATTTTGCCGAGAACCGCCCGCAGGAGCTCGTTCGCAAGCTTGCGGGCCTCGCGGAGCATCCGGAGCTACCCGAGGTGCGCTTCGATATGATCGGCAACCTGCAGACCAACAAGATCAATGCGGTTCTGGGCTCGGCCGAGCTGATTCATTCGGTAAGCTCGCTGCATTTGGCTCAGGCTATCTCGAGCCGTGCGGTCCGCAAGATTGAGGCGGGCGAGCTCTCCGGCCCCCAGCGCGTGCTGCTCGAGGTCAATGTGAGCGGCGAGGAGTCCAAGGGCGGCTTTTCGCCCGACGAGGTTCGAGACGCCGCGGGTGAGCTTGCGGAGCTTGAGGGAATTTGTGTGCAGGGCCTTATGACTATGGCGCCCCGGGGGAATAAGGATGTGGCGCGCCGCACTTTTGCCGGACTTCGCGAGCTAAGGGATGAGCTTGAGGCGACGCACTCCGACCTGAGCCTGCCCGAACTTTCCTGCGGCATGAGCGAGGACTTTGAGCCTGCCCTTGAGGAAGGCTCTACGCTCGTTCGCCTGGGCAGGGTAGTATTTAGCCCGGAGTTTGCAGTAAAATAAGGCTCTGAAGTGCGCACTGATTATCGGAGCGCCTGCACTAAACCGCGAGAGGACACAACCATGGGCTTCCTTGACGAGATTAAAAATAAGATGCACCTGGGCGGCCAGCAGGGTTACGACCAGGGTTATGGTCAGGACGACGACTACGGCTACGATGATGGCTATGACGACGGCTACCAGAACAACGGTTACAGCGGTGCCTCGGGCGAGGGCTTCTACACCCAGGATGAGCCGAGCAACGGCCTGTTGGGTCAGACGCGCCGCGGCGAGGCCGAGTCGGTGGCCGTGTACACGCGCTCCGGTCAGCTGGTCGGCGACGATTCTCGCCATGCTACGACCTACAACCCGCCATCGCGCTCGCAGGAGACGGTTGCGGGCGGTTATCGTCCCGGTGCCTACGACACGCCGTCGAGCTACGCCGAGAGCACGCGTGCCCGCGCTGCTGCCCCCGCGCCTGCTCCCTCACCGAGCGATGCCTCGGCGTATGCGAGCAACATCATCAACGCTACGCCGCAGCTGCCGGCTTATGTCCTGCGCCCCGAGAGCTATGACGACGTGGAGACCGTCGTGCGCCGCGTGCGCACCAAGCAGCCTGTCGCGCTGATTTTTGTGGGCGTTCGTACTGAGGTCGCCAAGCGCGTCCTGGACTTCTCTTACGGCTTTGCCTGCGGCCTGGGTGCCACCGTCAAAGAGGTGGGCGATCGCGTGTTTATGGTGCTGCCCGCCGGTTGCGAGGTCAAGGATTCGGACCTCAAAAAGCTCCGTGCCGAGGGCTACCTTAAGTAAAGACAAGACGAGGAGATTCTCATCAACATCTACACCATTGTCCAGTTGGTCAATACGCTGTTCAACTTCTACTCTACGCTCATCGTGGTCTACTGCCTTATGACGTGGATCCCTATGAAACAGGGTGGATTGCTACAGGATATCGCCGCCGTCCTCGATAGCGTGTGCGGCCCGTGGCTCAATTTGTTCCGCCGGTTTATCCCGCCCATGGGCGGCGTCGATTTTTCACCGGTCGTTGCGATTATTGCGTTGCAGTTGGTGCAGAAGCTGGTTCTGCAACTTCTTATAGGTATACTCATATAAAACTGGCTTAGTAACTCACGTCGGGCGCACGGCGCCAAGGCGAAGATAAAGGAGAACTTGTTATGGCTATTACCCCTGCTGACATTCAGGCTCAGACCTTCTCTGAGGCCAAGCGCGGCTACGATCCCGCCGAGGTCGACGTCTTCCTGGAGACCCTGTCCTCTGAGGTCGACGCCATGCTCGCCAAGATTGTCGATCTTAAGGGTCGTCTGACCGCCACCGAGCAGCAGCTCGCCGACACGCAGGCCCAGCTCGCTCAGGCTCAGGATGCTGCCGCTCAGGCCGTCCCTGCCGCGCCCGTCGCCGCTCCTGCGCCCGACTTCTCCGCTCAGGAGCGTCAGATTTCCGCTGCCCTGATTGCTGCCCAGCAGACCGCCGAGGGCATTGTCAACGACGCCAACGAGAACGCTGACCGTATCCGCAACGAGGCCGACGCCAAGGCCCGCGAGGTCATCCGCCAGGCCCTGACCGAGAAGCAGGCCGAGCTTGAGGAGATCGACCGTCTTAAGGCTTCCCGTGAGGAGTTCAAGGCCGAGTACCTCAAGCTCATCCAGCACTTCATGGACGATGCTCAGAACTCCTTCCCGTCCGATCTCATGGCTTCCACGCCGGTCGGTTCCGCCGCTTCTCCGGCTGTGACCGTTCCTGCTGCCGAGCCGCTGCCCGTCGCCGAGCCGGTTATCCCCGTTGCCGATCCCTTCGCACCGATTGACAATTTCGCCGCCGACGACCTGGACTAACATCCAGCTATCATGTAGCGCCTAGAAAGGGCCCGCAGTTTGCGGGTCCTTTTTTTGTGGCTGTACGCAGTCTGCAAAACAAAACGCCGAGTCCTGCGTTTGAGGGCACAGGACTCGGCGAACGGGGGAGCGGTCAAAGGTAGATTTTAAGGCATGTCCTAAAATCTACTTGAGGAGGAAGTCGGGGAGGGGAATGGTGCGGGCCTCGCGCTGCTCGGGGTCGGCGATGCGGTCGGCAGGATAGCCGCAGACGAGCATGTGATAGGGATAGATGCCCTCGGGCAGGCTGAACTGCTCGCAGGCCACCTCGGGCTTAAAATGGCACACCCAGCACGTACCCAGGCCCTGCTCCTCGGCCTCCATCAT
Organism: uncultured Collinsella sp.; assembly: GCA_900548265.1. Lineage (GTDB taxonomy): Bacteria > Actinomycetota > Coriobacteriia > Coriobacteriales > Coriobacteriaceae > Collinsella. Next base: position 19,985 of record URKG01000015.1, on the reverse strand, counting down.
CATCTGATCGCAGACGATCGAGGTGTCGATGGCACTGGAGTTCATCTGGTCATAAGGGCGCACCCAAGCATCGTCGGTAACGCTGCAGATAAGAAAGATAAGCGGAGCCCCAAAGATAGACCCATCACGAGCAAAACGCGGCTGACAAGCAGCTGCCTTTTCCAACAACTCCGGAGTATCAAGCACCATCACACGGGTTGGATGATTATTACAAGCAGAAGGAGCAATACGCCCAGCCTCAACAATGGCATCCACCACAGCCTGCTCAACAGAACGATTCTCAAACTCGCGACAAGAATACCGACCCCGAGCCAGATCCAAATACCCCATAACCAAACCCTCCAAAGTCAGCGAATCAATCCAAAGTAAAACAAAGGGTACCCAAAGCACCATCCAGCCAAACGTTTAAGGCGGTCCCAAAGTTCCCAATCGGGCTCAAAGGTCCTGCCAACAAAAGCCTCATTGCTTTCAAAGTATCAGCCAAAGTTCCCAATGGTGGTACGTAAGGCGAAGGGCCGGCCACGGTTTGCTTTCGAACGACTCTGCAAAGCAGCCGGAGTGAGAAAGCAAACCGTGGCCGACCCTTCGCCGCCGGGACACGTACCCCCAATTAACTGTTCTTCATGACAATCGAATCCACGACATCGGCCACATTCTCACAGCAGTCAGCGCAGTACTCCAGGAAGGCGTAAACGTCACGCCAGGCGATGACCTCGAGCGGGTCCTTGCCGTTGACGTGCAGGTTGCGCATAGCGTTGATGTAGAGCTCGTCGGCCTCGGACTCGATCGTGTTGATCTGGATGACGAGTTCGCGCAGGGTCTTGGACTTGCGGTAGTTGGGCAGCTCGACCATCAGGTCCTTCATGGCGCGGCAGGCGTCGGTCACCTTGTGGGCGATCACGATGGCATCGGGATGGATGCTCTGGATGTTGGTGAAGTAGACGCGCTGCACGACGCCCTCGATACGGTCGAGCACGGTGTCGAGCGAGCAGCTCATCAGGTCCAGGTCCTCGCGCTCAAGCGGGGTGATAAAGGCCGTGAGCAGAGCGTCCTCAAGCTCATGGTGCTTCTTATCGGCCGCATGCTCGATCGCGTGCATCTTGTTGAGCATATCGTGAATCCTTGCGGGATCGAAGTTCTCGAAAATCTTGGTGAGCAGCTCAGCGGCCTGGACGGCAAGGTCGGCGCAGGCGACGTAGTTGTCAAAGTAGAACGAATCGGGTTTCTTTGCCATGGGTGGGTCCTTTCGAGGCGAAGACGGGTGGGCGAAGTATAACGGTCCGGATGGACGCTCGGTTTGACTAGATGAACATCATGAACAGCTTGGCCATGACAAAGCTGATGAGTCCGCAGGCGGGGAAGGTGAAGAACCAGGTGAACATCATGTCCTTGACCACGCCGAAGTTGATGGCCGAAAGGCGCTTGACGGCACCGACGCCCATGATGGCGCAGGTCTTGATGTGGGTGGAGGACACGGGGATACCGGTAAGGGTGGCAAGCAGCAGATTCGCGGCGCCTGCGAGGTCGGCGGAGAAGCCCTGATACTTCTCGAGCTTGACCATGCTCTGGCCGACGGACTTGATGATGCGCTCGCCGCCCACGCTGGTGCCGATACCCATGGTGGCCGAGCACAGCAGCATAATCCAGATGGGAATGCCGGCATCGCCGACGCTCGTCTGGCCGTTGGCGAAGGCGACACCTAAAAAGAGCACGCCGATGAACTTCTGTCCATCCTGCGCGCCGTGCATAAAGCTCATGGCCGCAGCGCTCGCGATCTGAGCGTATTTAAAGAAGACATTGGCACGTCGCCTGTTGGCGGCGGCGAAAAGAATCGAGACGAGCTTGCACAGGACCCAGCCCATAACAAAGCCCAGGCCGATGGAGAGCGCCAGGCCGTAGATGACCTTCATCCACTCGTGGACGTTGACGCTGTTCGCGCCGCCGAGGGCGATAGCGGCACCGGTCAGGCCGGCGATAAGGCTGTGGCTTTGCGAGGTGGGGATACCAAAACGCGATGCCGTGGCACCGTAGACGACGATGGAGAACAGAGCAGCGCAGAGGCACGCAAGCGCCATGGTGCTGTTTCCGCCAAAGTCGACGATATGTGAGATGGTGTTGGCGACGCTCGCGTTAAAGTGCGTCATGATGAGCACGCCCAAGAAGTTGAATGCGGCGCTCATGAGAATGGCGGCGCGGGCGGGCATGCAACGCGTAGTGACGCAGGTCGCGATGGCGTTGGGCGCGTCGGTCCATCCGTTGACGAAGATGGCGCCGAGCGCGAGAATCACGGTGACGGCAAGGACTGGGTTCGACACAATTTGGCCGAGGAAGGTTGAGAACGTTACGTCCATATATGGGCTTTCTCGAAGTTTGCAGACACGTTACAAAAACATGATAAATCGTATCACCTCCTGTGGGTTTCTTTACCGAGTTCTGATGGGAGAAGTGAATTTTTTGGCACTAAAATTGAATATTAGCCCTGTTGACCGCGGGTGTTCTTTTTGCTAACACGCCATGCGGACACGTGCGATTGCTACGACACTCCAAAACCACAGTCTGTTCGCTTTACAACATGCAAACATGCGTTCGATAATAGGGGGCATGGAATATCGACAGACAGACGGCAAAACTCGGCGCGTGCACAAGCAGTATGTGGACGTCGTGGCTCGCATCCTCGCGGGCGGACAGGTCGTGCCGGTCACCGTCTGCTGGGTCGACGGCCGTTGTTTTACGATCGACGAAATTATCTCGACCACTGGGTTAGGCCTGATGGTCCACGGCATCCGTACGGCAACATATAAGGTGCGTTTTGGTGGGCACGCGACCGAGTTGTATCTGGAGGACCAGACGCGCGAGCGGGCGGACGGCTCGCAGGCGCACGTGATGCGTTGGTGGGTCTGGGCCTTTGATCGTACGCTTGAGGGCGAGCGCCGTAGGTAAGGACGTGCGGCATTCGGGTACAATGGCAGGAATCTTGTCACCTACGGCGCTGTCGTGCGCTTTTTGAAAGGACGAAGTATGAACGATATCCAGGGCTATCAGAACGGCCCCATCGAGACCGGCGCAAGTCGCGCCAAGGAGATGTCGCCGCGCGCGTACAATCTCGCCATGTCTGCTCTCATTTTCTTGGGCTTTTGCGCCATGGGCGCCGGTGCTTACTTTACGAGCACCATGGCGTTTGCCCGCATGATGATGAGCGGCGCCGCTTTGCCGCTGGTCTTTGGCTCGTTTATCCTGACTATTGTCGGTATCGTCATGATGTCGGCTGCTGCGGGCAAGCAGTCCGTGGGCCTGTCGCTCGTGGGTTACGTGATCTTTGCGAGCACCTTTGGCCTGACCGCGTCGTTTGGCCTTGCCAACTATGACCTGCCCACTATCAACACTGCCTTTATCGCCACGGCCGCCATCACCTTTGTCTTTGGTGCCTTGGGCGTGACGTTCCCCAAGTTTTTCCAGCGCGTATATGGCATCGGCTTTGGCATTCTGCTCGCCACGATTCTGGTCGAGATCGTGCTGATGTTCATGGGCGTCTCGCAGTCCATCACCGATCTGATCGTGATCGTTGTGTTCGCCGGGTTTATTGGCTACGACACCTATGTTGCCACGACGGTGCCGCCCACGCTGCCCAATGCGGTGCTCATGGCGTCCAACCTGTTCGTGGACATTATCAACGTGTTCCTGCGCATTCTGAACATCCTCGGCCGTCGCGATTAAAGCGCGGCATTGCGACGCTTCCTGCCGGACACGGTAAAACGATACGAAAGGCGGTCCTTCGGGGCCGTCTTTTTTGTGCGCGGCGGGGTATGATGGATGGGAAAAAGCCGATAGCGGCAGCGACAGGAAAGGTGGCCACGTATGGCAGATGTCGACAACAGGAACCGTAACCGCAGGTCTAACCGAGCGGGTCAGCCCAATCCCAAGCGCGAGGCGCGTGCCAAGGCCGCCGAGCGCCATGTGGCGGCTGTGTCCGAGGCCTGCGCCAAGGACATCGAGCGTTCGCTTGCCGGCGTGCGCGAGTTCGATGGTATGCCTGCCGGTTTTGTCGCGGCGATGAAGGCCAAGGCCCAGAAGGCGGCGGTTGCTGAGGAGCAGGCTGCCAAGGCTGCCGAGGCTGACGCTGCCGGGGCTGAGGTTGCCGAGGTGGAGACCGCGGTCGAGCCCGAGGTGGCGCTCGAGTCCACCGAGCCGGCCGACGAGGCTGAGTCCGAGCCCGCGGAGGAGGCTGCTCCGGTCCTGCCCGAGGTCACCGTGCTCGATGCCTCTGCCACGCAGGCAATCCTCGATAACGGCCGCGGCTATGCGCAGTTCTGCGATATGGCCGTGCTCGCCTTCGCCTCGTTTACCAATCCGGGCGGCGGCTATATCCAGGGTTACCTGGGCCAGGAGGCGACGCTCTGCGCCGATTCGTACCTGTACAACGTGCTCGACAAGCAGCGCAAGTGGTACGGCGAGAACCGTCGCCGCAACATCAACTGCGAGCTGTACCGCAATCGTGCGCTGGTGGTGCCCGCCGTGCGCTTCGACCGCAACCACGTGCACGCATACGCCGATGTGATCGTTGCCGCCGCACCCAATGTCAGGCGTGCCCGCCAGGAGTACCGCGTGAGCGACGACGCCCTGTTGGATGCCCTGCGCGACCGTATCCGCTTTGTCCTTGCCATCTGCGATGAGCTGGGTCGCGAGAAGCTCGTGCTGGGTGCTTGGGGCTGCGACAACAACGGCTTTGACGCCGAGGCCGTGGCAGAGCTCTTCCGCGAGGAGCTCGCATCGGGCGACTTTAAGGTCAAGCAGGTGTTCTTTGCCGTGCCTTCTACGCGCTGGGATGAGGACTTCGCCAAGTTTGAGCACGTGCTGGCAAAGTTCCCCGAGCGCAACGAGGAGTCCTATGCCCAGGTTGCCGCCCGCGCCGCAGCCGCTCGTGCCGCCGAGCAGGCTCAGGCCGCTGCCGAGGACGACGAGGATGACGACGACTGGCGCAAATACCTGTAAACGGTGCGCGTGATGTGACGTGCCGAGCCGGCGGGAGGGCTGCTTCCGTCGGCTTTTTACTAAAGGAAGGGCTTACGATGAAAAACGTTCTGTGCTTTGGTGACAGCAATACCTATGGCTATGATCCGGCTGGTATGCGCGATGGCACCGCGGTGCGCTATGCGCAGGATGTGCGCTGGTGCGGCGTGGCACAGCGTGACCTGGGCGAGGGCTGGCATGTGATTGAGGAAGGGCTCAACGGCCGCACGACGGTGCGCGACGATATGTGCCATCTGGACACTAACCTCAACGGTATTCGCGCGCTTCCGATGCTGCTCGAGGCCCATAAGCCGCTGGATGCCATTGTGATCATGCTGGGCACCAACGACTGCAAGACGGTCTTTAACGTGACGGCTTCCGATATCGCCCGTGGCGCCATGGCGCTGATTCGCGCCGTCCATGCGTTTCCGTGGACCGATGCCGCGCCTTGTCCGCGCATTCTGCTGATGGCTCCTATCAAGATCAAGCCGCAGATCGCTGATGTGTATATGACCGACTTTGACGAGCATTCCGTTGAGGCATCTAAGCATTTTGGCGAGTACTATGCGCACGTGGCTGAGCAGTTTGGCTGCGACTTTTTGAATGCCGCCGAGTTTGCCGAGCCGGGCGATATCGATTATCTGCATATGATGCCCGAAAGCCACGAGAGCCTGGGGCACGCCGTGGCAACCAAGCTCCAGGAGATGCTCGGTGAGTAGCGTGACCCCAAACCACCACAAAGGGGTCCTTTGCGGCGGCTTGTTTCGTTGGTTTGTCTCGGTTTGTAACAGTTGTAAGGCCGAAAACGGGCTAGATGTTACAGATTGAGATTATATTCTCAGCAGAATTTGAATATCTCGATCTGTAACAGGTGGGCCGCAAAATGGGCTCTAACTGTTACAGATCGAGACGTTTGTGGTAGCCACCGCAAAGGTGCCTGTCCCCTTTGCGGTGGTTTTGGGCTGCGAATCTTAATACTGCCACATATGGTTGACGGGGCCGGAGCCTTTACCCATGTCAAAGCCGGCGGCGAGAGCGCCGGTTAGGTAGGCCTTGCCGGCGTTGACGGCGTCGGCAAGTTCCATGCCCTGGGCCAGCGCGCAGGCGATGGCGGACGAAAGCGTGCAGCCAGTGCCATGCGTGTTGCCGGTCTCGATGCGCTTGTGGCGGAACCACGTGGTGAGTGGATCGACCAGGTGGTTACCCTCGTCATCGAGCGGCGCGGGCTCTGCTAGCACATCGTTGGCCTCGTTGACAAAATGCCCGCCCTTAACGAGGGACGCGCAGCCAAAGCGGCGGGTGAGGAGCATGGCAGCGTTTTGCTGCGTGCGCTCGGAATCGACCTCGTAGTCGAGCAGCGCCATGGCCTCGGGAATGTTGGGCGTGATGACGGTCGCTAGCGGGAACAGGCGACGCGTGAGCGCCTCGGCGGCATCCTCGGCAATGAGGCGAGCGCCCGACGTGGCGACCATAACGGGGTCGACGACTACGTTGGTTGCGTTCCATGCGTTCAGGCGGTCGGCGATAACTTCGATAATCTCGGTGGACGAAACCATGCCGATCTTGACGGCGCTCGGGCGGATATCGTCAAAAACGGCGTCAATTTGCGCGGCTACGATATCTGGCGAGATATCCTGCACGGCGGTGACGCCCAGGGTGTTTTGCGCTGTGATGGCGGTGATGGCCGTCTCGGCATACAGGCGGTGGGCCGTGATGGTCTTAATGTCTGCCTGAATGCCGGCGCCACCGCTGGAATCGGATCCTGCGATGGATAGAACGGCGGGTACTTTACTGCGATCCATGTTCGCTCCCTTGTCCGGTCGGATTCAAATGGGTCTTTTACCCCGCATTATAAAGATGCCCGGGTCGGCTGTATTCCGAACCCGGGCGGGCGATGCAATCTTTACGCAAATGTAAGCAATTGTTCACAAGTCAACAATTGATGGGCATTGCAGCAGGCTTGCGGGCGATTGCCTCGTAAAGGCTAACCCTCCATGCCCAGGTCGATCGTGGTGCCCTCGAAGATCTTGTTGACGGTACGGACGGCGCACATCTTACCGCACATGGTACAAGTACCCTCAGTGGCGGCAGGGGATTCCTCGTAGCGCTTCTTGCCGGTGACCGGGTCGAGAGCACACTTCCACATGGCATCCCAGTCGAGTTTGCGGCGTGCCTGGCCCATCTTGTCGTCCATGTCGCGGGCGTGCGGCACCTTCTTGGCGATATCGGCGGCATGTGCGGCGATCTTAGTGGCCATGAGGCCGTCAAGCACATCCTGGGCGTTAGGCAGGCATAGGTGCTCTGCCGGCGTCACGTAGCACAGGAAGTCGGCGCCGGAGCTTGCGGAGATGGCGCCGCCGATGGCTGCGGTGATGTGGTCGTAACCCACGCCGATATCGGTCACCAGCGGCCCCAGCACATAGAACGGGGCGTTGTGGCACAGGCGCTTCTGCAGCTTCATGTTGGCGGCGATCTCGTCGAGCGCCATGTGGCCCGGTCCCTCGACCATAACCTGGACGCCGGCGGCCCAGGCGCGCTTGCACAACTTGCCGAGCTCGATCATCTCGGCGGTCTCGGTGGCGTCGTTGGAATCGTAGAGGCAGCCCGGGCGGCAGGAATCGCCGAGCGAAATCGTCACGTCGTACTCGTGGCAGATTTCGAGCAACTCGTCGTAGAACTCATAGAACGGGTTTTCGTTGCCGGTGACCTCCATCCAGCCAAACAGCAGCGAACCGCCGCGGCTGACGATGTTCATCAGGCGGCCGGTCTCCTTAAAGGTCTTGGTGACCGACTTGTTGATGCCACAGTGGATGGTCATAAAGTCCACGCCGTCCTCGGCATGCGCGCGCACGACCTCGAACAGGTCGTCCTTGGTCAGCTTGACCAGCGGCTTTTCCATGTAGCCGATGGCGTCGTACATGGGGACGGTGCCCACCATGAGCGGCGTCTCGTCGATGAGCTGCTGGCGGAACTGGCGCGTCTTGCCCGAGTTGGAGAGGTCCATGATGGCGTCGGCGCCAAAGTCCTCGGCAATCTTGACCTTCTTCCATTCCTCGGCGGCATCGGCCTTGTCGCCCGAGATGCCCAGGTTGACGTTGACCTTGGTGGACAGGCCTTCGCCGACGCCAAAGGCGCGCATGCCCTTTTTGATGTGCACGATGTTGGCGGGAATGGCGATGCGGCCGTCGGCCACACGCTCGCGGATGTACTCGGGGTCGCGATGCTCGCGCTCGGCGACTTCCTTCATCTGCGGCGTAATCTGCCCGGCGCGGGCGAAGTCGATTTGCGTGACGAGCTTGGGCTCGGTCTGTGTGCTCATTGGCACGGCTCCCTTCGTTGGCATTACCCATATCAGGTTTGCGGGTCAGGGCGGGCGCGCCCAATCTCAGCCTGCCGTCCTGTCCTGCAAGCTCCCCGTTTATGTCATGGGCTCAAGTATAGCCTGAATGGGTACGATTGGGCCAACGAGCGTGCCTGTGGGGAGGCGAACATGGAAGACAAGCATCTATATCGTGAGACGCAATGGGATGTATCGGCCGAGGAGAGCCGCGCGCACCATGGGTTGGTCGCGATTGGTTTTGCGGTGCTTGCCGTGCTGGTGATTGCCTTTTGTATCTGGACGTTTGGTGGTCGCGGCGGCACTGCGTGGGAGTTTGAGGCCGACGATGCCCTGCCGATCATGACAGTGAAGGTCGCGGGCGGCAATACCGTTGCCGCGCCGGGCGACTATTGGTATCCGCGCAACGAGTTTGTGCAGTTGCAGCTGAGTGGCGGATCCATTCCTGGTGAAGAGATCGAGCGCGTGACCTTCGATGCGGCGCTCAAAACACTCACGGTTAAGCTCGAGAATCAGGGCGACGTGCCCACGACGATGGATATCGCGCTGACGGAATGGCGCCTGGAGCCCCCGTCGGGCGTCAGGGTATCCGAGGTGGAGCATGTCAAGGTTACTTATCAAGATGGCTCGACGAGCGAGATCGCTAAGGCTGATGGCTTGGCGGAGTAGCGGGGTGTTTGGAAACGGCCGGCCTATTGTGCCTGAACGTTCATGAATACTAGGGTGTTTTTGTCTGAAAGCTCGGGAAAGTGTCGATAACCAACGTCGAACGCGGTGAGCTCGCTTGCATCCTCGAGCTTGTTTTCTGCCATCCAGCGCACCATGGAGCCGCGCGCCTTTTTGCTGGCGGTCGACCGTTGGATGGGTTTTCCGTTGCGGATGCCTTCGACAAAGAGGCACGTGACGGCTGTGGCGTCGCCCGCGAGGCGGGGCAGAACGGCCTTGGCGTACTCCACACTGGCAAGGTTGACGATCGTGGTGTTTGAGCCTGCCGGAGCGATGGCCCGTGCGAGCTTGTCGCCCCAAAATGCGTAGAGGTCTCGGGCACCGTCGACGACAAGCTTCGCGCCCATCTCCAGCCGATACGGTTCAACGGCATGGAAGGGGCGTACGCATCCGTAGAGCCCCGAGAGGATCCAGAGATGGTTTTGCAGCCAGTCGAGCTGTGCGGAATCCATCACCTCGGGCGCCATACTCTGGTATTGAATGCCGTGATAGGACATGACGGCAGGGGAGAGGTGACGGGCGATATCGGGGTCGGTGAGGTCGGCATCGCTCAGGACGGGCATAAATTCGTGAAGCGTATCCTGGCACGTTGTAAGCAGCCTGTCGCTCACGTTCCAAAGGGCCTGCAGGCCGCCGCTGCCTTCATTCCGCTCGATATCTAGCAGTGCGCGGTGGAGGCGAGCCGTCTCGTGCGCAAAAGGTGGAATACCCAGGACTTCAAAAGCATCTTGGGCCGCGCGCATCTGCTTGGCGGGCGAAATGATGACCTGCAGCATGGACTCTCCTCTGCCAAAAAAGAAGTTGCGGTGGAATACGGTCTGTTTTGGCCGTTTATGGGCCAGTTTAGTCCGTATTTCACCGCAACTGATGAAGGGTTGGTTAGGCGCGCTCGATGAAGGCCTTGTAGCCGCGATAGGCCTCGTAGATATCGGCCTTGTTAGCGACCTCCCACAGGGCGTGCATGGACAGGACGGCAACACCGGAGTCGATGACGTTCATGCCGTACTTGGCCATGATGTAGGCAATGGTGCCGCCGCCGCCTGCGTTGACGCGACCGAGCTCACAGGTCTGGAAGTCCACGCCGGCCTCGTCCATGATGTCGCGGACGAGGGCCACGTACTCGGCGTCGGCGTCGTTAGATCCGCCCTTGCCGCGGCTGCCCGTGTACTTGTTAAAGCACAGGCCACGACCCATAAAGGCTGCGTTCTTGGTTTCGAACTTGCCGGCGTAGCCCGGGTCGAAGCCGGCGGACACGTCAGAGGAGAGCATGCGGCTGTGGGCGAGTGCGCGGCGCAGGGCCAGCGGGCTATCCTCGCCGGCGAGCGTCATGATCTCGGCGACGGTGTTCTCGAAGAAGCGGCTCGTCATGCCGGTGGCACCCACGGAACCGATCTCCTCCTTGTCGACGATGAGCGTGATGCTCGTGCGCTCCACGTTGGCGACGTCGATCTGGGCAAGCATAGAGGGGTAAGCGCAGACGCGGTCGTCGTGGCCATAGCCCAGAATCATGGAGCGGTCGAGGCCCATGTCGCGGGCCGGTCCGGCGGGCACGACCTCGATCTCGGCGGAGAGGAAGTCCTCCTCCTCGACGTCGTACTGCTCCTTGAGGATATCCAGGAACATCTGCTTGACGGGCTCCTTGGGAGCGTCTTTGTCGTCCTCATCGAACTTGACGGGACGGCCGCCCACGATCACGTCGAGGATCTCGGCGTCGACGGCGTCCTTGGCGGGCTTGGCCATCTGCTCGCTCGAGAGGTGGATCAGCAAGTCGGAGATGGTAAAGACCGGATCGTCGGCCTTGTCACCGATGTTGATGTCGACGGTGGTGCCGTCCTTTTTGCAGATGACGCCCACGAGTGCAAGCGGGGAGGCCACCCAGTGGTAGCTCTTGACGCCACCGTAGTAGTGCGTGTCGAGGTAGGCCATGTCGCCGGCTTCGAAGGCGGGGTTCTGCTTAAGGTCTAGGCGCGGCGAGTCCACGTGGGCGCCCAGGATGTTAAAGCCCTGCTCGAGCGGGGCGGTGCCCAGGTTGACGAGCATGAGGTCCTTGCCGTGATTGGCGGCGTACACCTTGTCGCCGGCCTTGAGCGCGCGGCCCTCGGCGATCACGGTATCCAGATTGACGTAGCCCGCCTCCTCGGCCATCTTGATACCGGTCTTGACGCACAGGCGCTCGGTCTTGTTCTCGCTCAAAAACTGCTTATAGCCGCGGCAAAGCTCCTCGAGCTCCTCGACTTGCTGTGGCGTGTACTTTTTCCATGCGCAGGGACGCTCCATGACGCAGGCTCCTTTCGGATCGATCGTGCTGGTTGATGTACCGTGAGCCATCGTATCACGCACGGGCTCACGGTGGCGGGGGAGCTTGATGTGCGGTGGCCGCGGGGCGGGGAGCGTGTAAACTGGTGTGAGCAAACCGTGCCCAGCCCAAAGCGAGGTATTCAATATGTCTGACAAGCGCCGCACCTTTGCCGTTATTGACGGCAACTCGCTCATGCACCGCGCCTTCCACGCCGTGCCGCCCACCATGAACGCGCCGGACGGTCGTCCCACCAACGCGATCTTTGGCTTTTTGAATATGTTCCTCAAGATGATTGACGCCTTTAACCCCGACGGCGTTGTTGTGGCGTTTGACAAGGGCAAGCCGCGCGTGCGCATGGAGATGCTGCCGCAGTACAAGGCCCAGCGCCCGCCCATGGACCCCGATCTGCACGCGCAGTTTCCCATGATTAAGGAGCTGCTCGCCGCGCTCAACGTGCCGATTTTGCAGTCCGAGGGCTGGGAAGGCGATGATATCCTGGGCACTATGGCGCGCCTGGGCGAGCAGGCCGGCTGCGACATGCTGCTGGTGACCGGTGATCGCGATATGTATCAGCTCGTGACCGAGCACGTCAACGTGGTCTCGACCCGCAAGGGCCTGTCCGACGTGGCGATCATGACGCCCGAGAGCGTGGATGATCTGTATCACGGCATCACGCCGGCGCTCGTGCCCGACTTTTATGGTCTGAAGGGCGACACGTCCGATAACATCCCCGGCGTGCCGGGCATCGGCCCCAAAAAGGCGAGCGCGCTTATTGCGCAGTACGGTAGCCTGGACGAGGTCATCGCACATGCCGACGAGGTCAAGGGCAAAATGGGCGAAAACCTGCGCGCGCACATCGACGACGCGCTGCTGAGCCGCAAGGTCGCGACCATCCGCACCGATGCGCCCGTTGAGCTCGATTTTGAGGCGACGTCCTTCCCGGCGTTTTCTGCCGATGAGGTTTCCGCGGCGCTGGGCACGCTTGGTATCACCGCCATGCAGAACCGTTTCTTGGCGCTGATCGGCGGCGAGGGTGGGGCTGCTGCTGCCTCCAGTGTGTTTGAGATGCCTGCGATGGTTCGCGCAGCCGCCGGCGATGCTGACGCGCTTGGTGCCGTTGCAGCTGAGATCTCCCGCGCGATCGATGCCGGCGAGTGGGCCGCCGCCGTGGTGGACGACGACAAGGAAGAGGGCGCGCTCTTTGGACTGACGCGCACGCTGTGGTTGGCGACGTCCAAGGGCCTGTTCGCGCTCGAGGAGGGCGACAGCGATGCGGCGGCTGAGGTTGAGGGCTTCAACTTCGTCCACGGCGTGATCGCTGGTGTGCTCGCGCGCCTGTTTATGGAGGGCCGCGTGGCGAGCCCGGACATGAAGGCGCTGCTGCACGAGCTTTCGCCTATCGATTCCTCTAAGCCCGAGCTCATGGACCCGCTGTCTGCCGATTCCACGCACATCTTCGATACCGTGGTTGCCGCCTACCTGCTGGATTCCGACCGCTCCGAGTTCGATGAGGCATATCTTGCCGATACGTATCTGCAAATGACGCTGCCTGCGGCGCGCGGCGCAGAGGGTGCCGGTGAGGACGCTCCTTCGCCCGCCGCTCGCACGGCGGCCTTGACGCTGGCGCTGATCGCGCCGTTGCGTGACCGCATGGCCCGCGAGAATGCCGCCAACGTGTTCGATGGCATCGAGATGCCGCTCGTTCCGGTGCTTGCCAAGATGGAGCGCGCGGGCATGCTCGTGGACCCCGACCGCCTGCATAGTCTGTCCGAGGGTCTGGCGACCCAGATTGCCGAGGTCGAGCGCAGCATTCGCGACCTGGCGGGTGACGAGACCTTTAACATCGGCAGTCCCATGCAGCTCTCGCATGTGCTGTTTGACGTTATGGGGCTTCCGACCAAGGGCCTCAAAAAGACTAAGCGCGGCTATTATTCGACCAACGCCAAGGTGTTGAGCGACCTTGCCCGCGACCACGAGATCGTGCGCCTGATTTTGGACTGGCGTGAGAAGTCCAAGATTAAGTCGACCTATCTGGACACGCTAGGTCCGTTGCGCCGTGGTGACGGTCGTGTGCACACCACGTACAACCAGACCATCACCGCGACGGGGCGTCTGTCTTCGAGCGACCCGAACCTACAGAACATCCCGACTCGCTCGGAGCTGGGGCGTACCGTCAAGACGGCGTTCTCGGCGGGCGAGGGCAGCGTCTTTTTGGCGGTGGACTACTCGCAGATCGAGCTGCGCTTGCTCGCGCATCTTTCGGGTGACGAGCACCTGGTGCGCGCCTTTAATGAGGGTGAGGACTTCCATGCCGAGACGGCCGCGCGCGTATTTGGCGTGCCGGTGTCCGAGGTAACGCCCGACCTACGCAGCCGCGCCAAGGCTGTGAACTTTGGTATCGTGTACGGCCAGCAGGCCTACGGCCTGTCGCAGTCGCTGCATATCTCGATGGCCGAGGCGCGCGATATGATCGATCGCTACTACGAGGCCTACCCGGGCGTGCGCACGTTCCTCGACAATGTGGTGGCGCGCGCCAAGCAGACGGGCTACGCCGAGACCATGTACGGCCGCCGTCGCCATATTCCCGAGCTCAAGGCCAAAAACCCACAGCTCCGCGGCTTTGGCGAGCGCACGGCTATGAACCACCCCATGCAGGGAACCGCCGCCGACATCATCAAGATCGCGATGGCCCGCGTAAGCCGCCGCCTGGAAGAAGAGGGCTTTGCCGCCCACATGATTTTGCAGGTACACGACGAACTGGACTTTGAGTGCCCCGTCGACGAAGTCGAGCGCCTCACCGCCATGGTCCGCGACGTCATGGAGCACGTAGTGGACCTCCGCGTACCGTTGATCGCCGAAGCCAGCACCGGCATAACCTGGGCCGACGCCAAATAGGGAAGCACCCACAATTCCAAAGTAACCAAAACCAGAAGGACGCCCCTCATCAACAAGGAGCGTCCTTCGTTCAATTAAATTCAGCCAAAGTATCTAGGCGCCAAGACGCCACCCAGACGGCAAGCAAGTTACCCAAGGACCTGGCCGGGCGAGGCGGGTAAGTTTTTCGTAGATTCCGCACGAGCCGGAAAGCACTTAATGTGCTTTCCGAGCGAGCCCAGGACCTGACCGAGCGAAAAACTTACCCGCCTCGCCCGGCCAGGTCCGACGAGCCACGTTACCGAGCCGCCAAGATGGCGTCGATGAGCGTCAGTACGCCCCCGTCGTTGTTGCTCGGAATGCGCCATTTGGCATGCGCGTTCATGTGCTCCTCGGCATTGTCCACGATAAAGCTATGCCCGACGCGCTCCAGCATGGGGATGTCATTGTACGTATCGCCCACGGCGGCGGCGTCGGCAATATCGATGCCCAGGTGCTCGCACAGATGCGCGACGCCGGCGCCCTTGTCGACACCCAGGTTCATAAAGTCGATCCACTCGCGGCCGGCATTGGTGACGTAGAGCTTGTCCGAGAACTCGGGGCTATAGGTCTCGCGGAAAGCGGGCTCGGCGTCGTAGGCGGGGAAGAAGATCGAGATCTTGTTGGACTCGAAATCAATGCCCTCAAAGCTGTCGACGTAGTTGATTGTGTTGTAGTAGACGCTGATCTCGTCGTGGTATTGATGGTCGCGGGCAAGCACGTAGAACTCGTCGAAGCAGCAAAGGACGGGGACAGCGCGCGGATCCTCCGAGGCACGGCTCAAGACCTGCTGATACAGCTCCACGTCAATAGGGCTCTTATAGATATAGCTGCCGCGATAGATCACGCACGCTCCGTTGTCGGGACAAAAGGCGAGGCGGTTCTTGACGCCCTCGAACATCTCCTCGAGCTTGGGGGCGGGACGTCCGCTGGCGGGGCAGAATACGATGTCGGCGTCGGCGAGCTTGTCCAGGCGCTCATCAAGACCTTGGGGCAGCACGCGCTCGTCGGTCAGCAGCGTCTTGTCCATGTCGACGGCGAGAATCTTAATGTTTCCGATATTGGCGTCCGATTCGTAAGTTTGCATAAAAGCGAGCCTTTCGTTTCGAGATTGTTTCAGACGTTATAACCATCAATTCGTAGTCGGGCGTATTTTCGCAGGAACGGAGCGTATTTGCACCACGCTTCACAAAGTAATGAAAAAACTTTTCAGAAATTTGAATTTGTCGCTTGTGCTGCGGGCACTTTAGCGTAATATAGCGACCATCGAAAACGGAGACGGAAAAACAACCGCTTACCGAGGAAAAGGTACCGTTTACGATATTAGAATTGCGCCCGGCGATAGGTGAAAGGAGAGGCAGATGCAGTTCGTAACGATCATCACCACTGCAGACAATGCCATCCGACGCCAGCGCGCAATTTCCCGACGACGATAACAATCGTCTCTGTCCGCATGGGGCGAATTGCCTCAACAGAGTCATTTTGAGGTCGTTGGGTTTTAGCACGACATTGCTGCATGTTTCTAGGGCATGTATGTGCTGATTTTTGCTATTTAACCTGATATTGCACGGTATATGACCTTGAAATGACTTGCAACTGACCGATGTTCTAACTAGCTACCAAGGGCGAAAGGAAACAGCCGTGAGCAAGGAAAAAGTCGTTCTCGCATATTCCGGTGGTCTTGATACATCCGTATGTGTCAAGTGGCTCCAGGACGAGAAGAATCTCGATGTCGTTTGTGTCTGCGGCAACGTGGGCCAGGAAGAGACCGGACTGGATGCCAAGAAGCAGAAGGCGCTCGACCTGGGCGTTCTCGATTGCCAGGTGCTCGACCTGCGCGACGAGTTCTCCGATGAGTTCCTGACCAAAGCCATTGCAGCAAACTCCATGTACGAGAACAAGTATCCGCTGCTCTCCGCCCTGTCTCGCCCGCTGCTTGCCAAGAAGCTTGTTGAGGTCGCCCACGAGTTTGGCGCGACCTACGTCGCCCACGGCTGCACCGGCAAGGGTAACGACCAGGTCCGTTTTGAGGCCGCCGTCAAGGCCCTCGACCCCGAGCTCAAGGTTATCGCCCCGGTTCGCGAGTGGGACCTGAAGTGTCGCCCCGACGAGGTCGCCTATGCCCACGCCCACAACGTGCCGGTTCCCGAGGGTGCCAACGACAACCCCTACTCCATCGACGACAACCTGTGGGGTCGTGCCATTGAGTGCGGTCACCTGGAGGATCCCTGGAATGAGCCGCTCGACGACGCTTGGGTTATGACCAAGAATCCCGAGGACACCCCGGACACCCCGACCTACACCGAGATTGAGTTTGAGGCCGGCAAGCCCGTCGCCGTCGACGGCAAGAAGATGAAGCTCTCTGAGATCGTCATCGCCCTCAACAAGATCTCCGGCGACAATGGCTTTGGCCGTCTCGATCTGGTCGAGGATCGCCTGGTGGGCCTTAAAAGCCGCGAGTGCTACGAGGTTCCCGGCGCCCTGACGCTCATCACCGCCCACAAGGCGCTCGAGGACATCTGCGTCGAGGGCGACCTGCTCAAGACCAAGATCAAGCTCGAGCAGGATTGGGCCACCGCCGTGTACAACGGCCAGTGGTACAGCCCGCTCAAAAACGCGCTCGATGCCTTTATGGCCGACACGCAAAAGTTCGTGACCGGCACTGTCCGTCTGAAGTTCTTTAAGGGCAACTGCCATGTCGTCGGCCGCAAGAGCCCCTTCAGCCTCTACGACTACGGTCTGGCTACCTACGACCGCGACACCACGTTTGACGAGAAGGCCAGCGCCGGCTTTATCGAGATCGATACGCTGTCGCTCAAGACGTGGGCAAAGGTCCAGGGCCCCAGCTCTGCTGCCGCCCAGGCCTAGCGCCTCCTTCCCTTGGTATCCGCGCGGCCCATCCGCGTGATACATAACGGGCGCACGGGGTCCCTACCTTTCGTTATGCTTGCTGACACTTCTTAACATCGGTGGCCCCTACGTTCCGCCCGCATATATGATGCCGCGTCTGCGGCTGAGTCCGAGCCCCGCCGGGGTTGTCCGGCGGGGCTCCTTCTATCAATTTGGCGGCTCTGTGCCTATATATATGAGGAGTATCCATTATGTTCAATGCTATCGCGCATGCTTTGCTTGCCCTCGCGCCCGAGTTCGATGCTGTAAGGGTCGAGGACGTTCCTATGAGCCTGAAGGCCTGGATCGATGGTTCGCAGGGCAACATCCGGAGGGAGACGTTGGGGCACCAAGTGCATGGTGCGTCACTTCTTTGCAAATTAGCCACATGGCCCCGCGCGCGGCAGGGAGTGTGTAAAACTAGCGGTTGATAAATCGCTTTAGCGACAGGGCACATTGCTTTGGACGCTTGTTTTGGTATTTGGAGAAAGGAGACGGTTCCATGGCTCTTTGGGGCGGTCGTTTTGAGGCGGGCGTGGCCGAGGTCACGCAGGAGTTTGGCGCGTCGCTGCCGGTCGACAAACATCTCTATAAGCAGGATATCGCCGGCTCTAAGGCGCATGCCAAGATGTTGGCCGCCCAGGGCATCATCAGTGCCGAGGACGAGCAGGCGATTGCCAAGGGCCTTACCGGAATCGAACAGGATATCGATGCCGGCAACTTCACCTTCGATATCAACGATGAGGACATTCATATGTCCATCGAGAGCGAGCTGACGCGTCGCATCGGCGAGGCTGGCAAGCGCTTGCATACTGGGCGTTCGCGCAACGACCAGGTTGCGACCGATACGCGCCTGGGCGTCAAGGCGCTGGCCAAGGAGCTCATGGAGGCCAATCTAGAGCTGCGCCATGTGCTGGTGGATGCGGCCAAGAAGTACGACAAGGTGATTCTGCCGGGCTACACGCATATGCAGCACGCTCAGCCCGTGCTGCTCTCGCATCATCTGCTGGCGTATTCCTGGATGTTCGCGCGCGACTTTACGCGCCTGAAGGCCGCCTTTGATGCCGCCGACAACTGCCCGCTGGGTGCTGCCGCGCTTGCCGGTACGAGCTATCCGCTCGATCGCCAGATGACGGCTGCCGAACTTGGCTTTGCGGGCGTGATTCCCAACTCGCTCGATGCGGTTTCCGACCGTGATTTCCTGCTCGATCTGCATTACGCCGGATCCGTCATGGCGATGCACCTGTCGCGTCTTTCCGAGGAGATCGTGCTGTGGTCGAGCTCCGAATTTGGCTTTATCACGCTTTCAGACTCCTACTCCACCGGCTCGTCTATCATGCCGCAGAAGAAGAACCCCGACTTTGCCGAGCTTATCCGCGGCAAGAGCGGTCGCGTGTACGGCAACCTGGTGCAGCTGCTGGTAACCATGAAGGGCTTGCCGCTTGCTTATAACAAGGACTTGCAGGAGGACAAGGAGGGCGCGCTCGATACCGCTCACACGCTCATGCAGTGCCTGTCCGTTATGGCCGGAATGATTTCGACTTGGACCGTCAACGAGGATGCCATGGCGCGCGAGTGCGGCGTGGGGCACCTTGCCGCCACCGATGTTGCCGATTACCTGGCCAAGCGTGGCCTGCCGTTCCGCGAGGCACATGCCGTGGTGGGCCATCTGGTCCTGATGTGCGAGAAGCGCGGCTGCAATCTTGAGGACCTGCCGTTTGAGGTGTTCCAGGAGGCAAGCCCGCTCTTTGAGCGCGACATTACCGAGGCGCTCGACATCCCCTCAATTGTCGCCGCGCGCACGACCGAGGGCGGCACCGCTCCTGCCGCCGTTGCCGTGCAGCTTGATCGCGCCGAGGCACAGCTCGTGGCTGACGAGGGTGTATTTGGGTCACTGACTAAGGTCGTCGAGATGGGCCACGGGGTAAAGTAGGGATTTGGCTGAAGCCGTTTTGGCCATTTATTGAGGAATCGTTTTTTGCTTTACGGGCGTCTGCTGATGTGGGCGTCCGTATTTTGTTGCTATGGGGGAGGGGCTTGTCGAGAACTTCTGTAGGACCTTTGGGCAGGTTGTGAAGGGGATACGTTCGCGGGCGGCAACCGACCGCCTGCTCTGTTCGGTGCGGTTGATGGGCGGCCGGATGGTACTCTAATCGGGCTTCGAAACAGAAGTGACACATATGGAACGCTTCAATAAATTACAGCGTTTCAATAAACAGCTTTATGTTTAACTGCAGCTAAAACTCTGTTACGATGCAGTCCAGGCGGGTGCCGGAATGGGACTTGGGCACGCGCGAACCTACTTGAAAGGCTACCTTATGGCTATCGAGAAGACCTTCATCATGATTAAGCCCGACGCCGTGCGCGATCGCAAGATCGGCGAGATTGTTGCTCGCATTGAGCGCAGCGGCCTTGTCATCGAGCGCATGGAGATGACCACGCTCGAGCGCGCTACCGTCGAGGAGCACTACGCCCATCTGGCCGACAAGCCCTTCTTTGGCGGTCTCTGCGACTTTATGACAAGCGGTCCGGTCGTCAAGATGGTCGTTTCCGGTCTCTCCGCTGTTGCTAAGATGCGCACCCTTATGGGCGCTACCAACCCGCTTGATGCTGCCCCCGGCACCATTCGCGGCGACTTCGCTGTCGATGTCAACGCCAACGTGATCCACGGCTCCGACTGCCTGGAGAACGCCGAGATCGAGATCAAGCGCTTCTTTGGCTAAACCAGCTTTGACTCCTTAAAGCTGTTAGCGTGTGGCTTTGGCGCCGCGGAATTCCATCCGCGGCGCCCTTTTTATTCCAAAATCTATGAAG
>URKG01000014.1 GCA_900548265.1 uncultured Collinsella sp. | reverse complement strand
GTAACAAGGTAGCCGTACCGGAAGGTGCGGCTGGATCACCTCCTTTCTAGGGAGATAAATCTTCTAGAGAGATCAACTTAACTCGAATAGAGGGCAGGAGCCCGTCCGGTGGATGTCGCCCGCGATGATTCCCCGCAGCACCCGGTCCCCGGGGTCGCACCCGCGTACCTTGAGAGCCGCATAGCGATAGGAGAGAGATGGAAGATCAATTTCTTCCAGACTCGATTCTTTTCTGCGATTTATCAGACAGAATGATAGCAATCATTCATCCGATCCAAACAAGAAGAATTCACTTATATATGAGTGAGGAGCATCTGATCGCGAGCACAGTGGATACACTGTGCCGCGGTATGAGATACCCGAATTGCGACATACGAGCGCTATTCATGATATCGATTAATTAATTTTAGCGACACGTGGATATCCCGCGGGCCCGATGCGGTCCCGCAAGATACCACGGGCGCACGGCGGATGCCTTGGCACAGGGAGCCGATGAAGGACGCGGCAAGCTGCGATAATCCCCGGCGAGGAGCACACATCCTTCGACCCGGGGGTCTCCGAATGGGCGAACCCATCCACAGAGGTGTGGATATCCCCCCGCTGAACACATAGGCGGGGGGAGGACAACCCGGGGAACTGAAACATCTAAGTACCCGGAGGAGAGGAAATCAATCTCGAGACTCCCCGAGTAGCGGCGAGCGAAAGGGGACCGATGGCCAAACCGTCGAGCGGGCATACCCGGCAGGGGTTCCGCCGGCGGGGTTGCAGGGCCGCGCATCCGGGGGCTGCCGCCCCCGGGCGCAGGTCCGGCTGGGGAGCGGAACGGCATGGGAGGGCCGGCCGCAGCGGGTGACAGCCCCGTACGCGAACCCAGACCGGACGGCGCGACGCGGTCCCTGAGTAGGGCCGGGCACGTGAAACCCGGTCCGAACCTGGGTGGACCACCATCCAAGCCTGAGTACTACCCTGTGACCGATAGCGCACCAGTACCGTGAGGGAAAGGTGAAAAGCACCCCGGGAGGGGAGTGAAACAGTACCTGAAACCGTGCGCCCACGAGCAGTCGGAGCACCTTTATGGTGTGACGGCGTGCCTTTTGTAGAATGAGCCAGCGAGTCGCTGGCGCGGGGCGAGGTTAACCGAAAGGGAGCCGGAGCGAAAGCGAGCCTTAACAGGGCGACTTGAGTCCCGCGCCGCGGACGCGAAGCCGGGTGAGCTATCCGTGGGCAGGCTGAAGCGGGGGTAAGACCCCGTGGAGGGCCGAACGCACGTCGGTTGAAAACGGCGGCGATGACCTGCGGATAGGGGTGAAAGGCCAATCAAACCCGGAGATATCTCGTTCTCCCCGAAATAGCTTTAGGGCTAGCGTCGCGCGTTCACCGCCGGAGGTAGAGCACCGGATGGACGAGGGGGCTTCGCCGCCTACCGAATCCAACCGAACTCCGAATGCCGGCGGCCCAGAGCGCGGCAGTCAGAGCATGTGGGCTAAGCTGTGTGCTCGAGAGGGAAACAGCCCGGACCGCCCGCTAAGGTCCCCAAGTTCCAGCCGAGTGGCAAAGGATGTGCGTCCGCCCAGACAACCAGGATGTTGGCTTAGAAGCAGCCATACATTCAAAGAGTGCGTAACAGCTCACTGGTCGAGTGGACATGCGCCGACAATACACGGGGCTAAGCTGGACACCGAAGCGGCGGGATTTTATTTATAGAATCGGTAGGGGAGCTTCCCATGGGCGGAGAAGCCGGAGGGCGACCGACGGTGGAGCGCATGGGAGTGAGAATGCTGGCATGAGTAGCGAGAGACGAGAGAGTAACTCGTCCGCCGTGAACCCGAGGTTTCCTGGGCAAGGCTAATCCTCCCAGGGTCAGTCGGGGGCTAAGGCGAGGCCGGTAGGCGTAGCCGACGCGCAGCAGGCAGACATTCCTGCACCGCGCACGCGGCGCTACGACCGACGGGGCGACGGATGGGGGTGGCTCGGCGGGGTTCTGGACGTCCCCGTGATGGAGCGCGGCCCGCGGACCAGGGAAATCCGGTCCGCATTGAGGGCGAGGCTCCGGACGAAGCGATTGAGCGAAGCGAGTGAGCCCGAGGTCCCTAGAAAAACCCCTAGGCAGGCGCGTGCGCGCCCGTACCGCAAACCGACACAGGTGGGTGGGTAGAACATACCGAGGCGATCGGGTCAACCATGGTCAAGGAACTCGGCACAATGGCCCCGTAACTTCGGGAGAAGGGGTGCCCGCGCGTACGTGAACCGGCTCGCCCGGGGAGCGGAGGCGGGCCGCAGTGGAGAGGCCCAAGCGACTGTTTACCAAAAACACAGGACTCTGCAGAAGCCGCAAGGCGACGTATAGGGTCTGACGCCTGCCCGGTGCCGGAAGGTCACGCGGAGGAGTTAGCCGTCAAGGCGAAGCCCCGAAGCCAAGCCCCGGTAAACGGCGGCCGTAACTATAACGGTCCTAAGGTAGCGAAATTCCTTGTCGGGTAAGTTCCGACCTGCACGAAAGGCGCAACGACTTGGGCGCTGTCTCGACCATGGACCCGGTGAAATTGCACTGGTCGTGAAGATGCGACTTACCCGCGGAAGGACGGAAAGACCCCGTGAACCTTCACTGCAGCTTGGCATTGGCCGCTGGTCCCGCGTGTAGAGGATAGGCAGGAGGCGCAGATCCGGAGGCGCCAGCCCCCGGGGAGCCGCCCTTGGAATACTGCCCTCGCGCGACCGGCGTCCTAACCCGAGGCCGTCAACCGGCTCGGGGACCGTGCCAGGCGGGCAGTTTGACTGGGGCGGTCGCCTCCTAAAGGGTAACGGAGGCGCGCGAAGGTCCGCTCGGGACGGTCGGCAACCGTCCTTTTGAATGCAAGAGTACAAGCGGGCTTGACTGCGAGGCCCACAAGCCGAGCAGGTGCGAAAGCAGGCTCTAGTGATCCGGCGGCCCCGAGTGGGTGGGCCGTCGCTCAACGGATAAAAGGTACTCCGGGGATAACAGGCTGATCTTGCCCAAGAGTCCACATCGACGGCAAGGTTTGGCACCTCGATGTCGGCTCATCGCATCCTGGGGCTGAAGTCGGTCCCAAGGGTTGGGCTGTTCGCCCATTAAAGCGGTACGCGAGCTGGGTTCAGAACGTCGTGAGACAGTTCGGTCCCTATCCTCCGTGGGCGCAGGAGAATCGATGGAGGCTGCCCCCAGTACGAGAGGACCGGGGTGGACGCACCTCCGGTGAACCGGTTGTCGACCAACGGCACGGCCGGGTAGCCGCGTGCGGCGCGGATAACCGCTGAAGGCATCTAAGCGGGAAGCCGTTCCAGGGATTAGTTCTCCTTCCGGTAAGGGCCCAGGTAGACTACCTGGTCGATAGACGGCAGGTGCAAGGGCGGCGACGTCCTCAGCCGAGCCGCACTAATCGCCCGAGCTCTTCCGGAACCGCACCTCGCGGCCCGCGGGACCCAGCGCTCACGCGCGGTCCGGGCACGAGGATGCCCCCGAGTCATCTCCCCTATGCGCCATGCGGCCCCCAGGGCACGTGAGAGAGACACCGGACACCGTAACGGTGGGCGCCGCCCACCGGTCAGCGGCCAGAGCATGGGGGGCACGCCCGGTCCCGTTCCGAACCCGGAAGCTAAGCCCCATCGCGCCGAGAGTACTGCGGGGTCAGCCCGTGGGAGGCCAGGGCGCCGCTGACCGGTGGACGGCACCGAGCCGTCGATTGACCTGAAGAAGGGGGAGGCCTCGCGGCCTCCCCCTTTTTTGCGTTTGATAGAGAGTTTTAATACAAGAACTCGCCCTCGTTTAGCTTGTCTTACTGTTTGGCTGTATTTTGAGTCCTTCTTTTGTATTTGCGCGATAATTACTCCCATTGGCGTTAGGGAGGACTTGATGTTTACCGTTTTTGTCTTAGGCAATATTGCTTCGGGTAAGTCGACTGCCTGCCGCTATCTCGAATCTCATGGCGCCTTGCTTATCGATCTGGATGAGCTTGCCAAATCGCTGTATGTGCCAGGCTCCGATATCGTCAATGCTCTCGCGGAAGAATTCGGTTGGGACATTCTGGACGGGGAGGGCGGCATTCGCCGCAATGTCCTCGCTGCTCGAGCTTTCGCCTCTCCTGATACGGTTGCGCGGCTCAATGGCATCGTTCATCCGGTTCTCATCGAACAGCTGTCACTGAGGATTCTTGATCCGGTTTGCTGTACGGTTTCGTGCCCCCGTTATCCCTTTGCGGTTGTCGAGGTTTCTGCCCCGACTGGTTTTGAGGATGCTTTTGGCCTGGCTGATGAAATTCTGGTAATCAACGCTCCTTTAGCAGTTCGTCGCGAGCGTGCCATTCATCGTGGTATGGAGTCCTCTGATTTTGATGCGCGCTCTGCATGCCAACCTGATGAGGCTTCGCTTTGCAATCTCGCTACGACGGTAATCGATAATGCGGCAGGCGATAATTCGCTCTTTGAACAACTGGACGCATGGCTTGCGCGCCATGGCTTCGGGGATGTAGTGGATAAGGATGAGGCCGATGCCTAAGACACGTTTCTTTACGTGGTATCGCGTGGCGCCACTTGCCGTCGTGTTCGTCTTCGGCCTTATTTCGCTCGTCTACTCGTATGCCCCTGCCGCCTTCTTTAAGCCTTTGTATCCAATTGACTACGAGGCGTACGTAAAGCAATCGAGCATTTCGCACAATCTTGATCCGTATCTGGTGTGTGCTGTCATAAAGTCGGAATCGAATTGGGATCCCGAGGCTGAGTCGAATCAAGGCGCGCAGGGATTGATGCAGCTGATGCCCGAGACTGCCCAGGATATGATTGCCAAGGGTCTTGTCGATGGTGGCGAGTATTCAGCCGATAACCTTAACGATCCCGCTACGAACATCGAGTTCGGTTGTGCGTATCTTTCGTATCTTTTAACGTACTTTAACGGGTCGACTGACAGTGCCATTGCCGCCTATAACGCCGGCATGGGCAATGTCGACGGATGGGCGCAGCAGAGCACGTCGCTTCATAATGCAATCACCTTTCCCGAGACGCAGGCGTATCTGATTCGTGTCAATAATGCCTGGGTTCGCTACAAGACCCTCTATCCCGATCGGTTCGTATAGGACTATGCCTGCCGCCTGCGTATACTGCAGATATATGAGTTAGGAGTATCCATGGCGGAATTTGAAGTTGAGCGTGTTGGAGGAGAGCTCAAACGTTTTGGCGTTGAGGGCTCTGAGGTGCCGTTTGAGGTCGTGTCTCCATACGAGCCCGCTGGTTCCCAGCCTAAGGCCATTGAGTCGCTTGTGCAGGGCGTGAGGGACGGAGATCGCTATCAAGTTTTGCTGGGCGTGACTGGTTCGGGCAAGACCTTCACGATGGCTAAGACTATTGAGGCCCTGGGGAAGCCGACGCTGGTCATGGCTCCCAATAAAACGCTTGCCGCTCAGCTCGCCAGCGAGCTCAAGGAATTCTTCCCTAACAACGCCGTGGTCTATTTTGTGTCGTACTACGATTACTATCAGCCCGAGGCATATGTACCGCAGAGTGATACGTATATCGAGAAAGACTCCTCGATTAACGAAGAGGTCGAGATGCTGCGCCATCAGGCGACGGCATCGCTGCTATCTCGACGCGATGTGATCGTCGTCGCATCGGTCTCGTGTATCTATGGCATTGGCTCCCCCGAGGACTATGCGGGCCTAGCTCCGAACGTCGACAAGAAGGTGCCGCTCGAGCGCGATGACTTTATCCATGCGCTTATCGATATCCAGTACGATCGCAATGACTATGATTTGGCACGTGGCACCTTCCGCGTGCGCGGCGATGTCGTCGACGTGTATCCGCCCTATGCCGAGCATCCGTTGCGGTTTGAGTTCTTTGGCGACGAGGTCGAGCTGATTGCCGAGATCGACGAGGTCACCGGCGAGATGCTGCGTGAGTACGAGGCCATTCCCGTGTGGCCGGCCTCGCACTACGTGACTGAGAAGCCTAAGGTCAAAGCGGCTCTGAAATCAATCAGCGAAGAGTGCGAGAAGCGTGTGGCCGAGCTCAAGGCGACTGATAAGCTGCTCGAGGCGCAGCGCCTGCAGCAGCGCACCGACTATGATCTCGAGATGCTCGAGACCATGGGGTTTTGCAACGGCATCGAGAACTACTCGCGTCATCTGGACGGTCGAAAACCGGGCGAGCCGCCGTTTACCCTGATCGATTACTTTCCTAAGGACATGCTCTGCATCATCGACGAGAGCCATGTAACGGTGCCGCAGATCCGCGGCATGCACGAAGGCGACCGCTCGCGTAAGGTGACGCTGGTGGAGCATGGTTTTCGTCTGCCTTCGGCACTCGATAACCGCCCGCTTCGTTTCGATGAGTTTGAGGCGAGGATTCCCCAGTTCATCTACGTTTCGGCCACGCCGGGCGACTATGAGCTGCGGGTTAGCCAGAACGACGTTGAGCAGATTATTCGTCCGACTGGTCTACTCGACCCCAAGATCGATGTGCGTCCGGTTCGTGGGCAGATTGACGATCTTGAGGACGAGATTCGCGAGCGCGTTGCCCGCAAGGAGCGCGTGCTGGTGACCACGCTCACCAAGCGCATGGCCGAGGACCTGACCGACCATCTGCTTGATGCCGGCATTAAGGTCAATTACATGCACTCTGATACGGCGACGATGGACCGTGTCGAGATTCTGCGAACGCTGCGCGAGGGAAAGATTGATGTTCTCGTTGGCATTAACCTGCTTCGCGAGGGTCTGGACCTTCCCGAGGTCTCGCTGGTGGCAATTCTCGACGCTGACAAGGAAGGCTTCTTGCGCAACCGCCGTTCGTTGATTCAGACGATTGGCCGTGCGGCCCGTAATGCCGACGGCGAGGTCATCATGTATGCAGACGTTGTGACCGATTCGATGAAAGAAGCCATCGAGGAGACGCAGCGCCGTCGTGAGATTCAGATGGCATATAACGAAGAGCATGGCATTGTGCCCAAGACGGTCCGCAAGGCCATTAACGACATTTCGAGTTTTATTGCCGAGGCCGAAAAGACTGTGGGATCGAAGGGACGCTCGAGAGGCGATTCGCTGGGTCACGGTGCGTTCTATACACCCGACGAAAACGGCGAGGGCGCCGCGCCGGAGACGGTGGCACCCGAGCAGACGCTTGCCGAGCAGCTGGAAGGGCTACCGCATGACGAGCTCGTGCGGATCGTCGAGACCATGGAGGAAGACATGCGTAACGCTTCCGCCGCCATGGACTTTGAGGAGGCGGCGCGTCTGCGCGATGCCGTCGTTCAGATTCGGGCGATGCTTGAGGGCGCATCTGAGGACGAAACGATCGAGCGTTTGCGTTCGCAGGCTCGCAAGGGCTCTACCTTTGCTTCGGGCAGAAAACGCCAAGGTGCACGATTCAGGAAGTAGCGAACAGGCCCCGAGTTCCCTGTGGAGCTCGGGGCCTGTATCGTTCGAACGCGGGAGTTCGTGCGCTAGAGTTCTGCTATCAGCGCCTCGGCGCAACGGATGCCGTCGGTGGCGGCACTCATGATGCCGCCGGCATATCCGGCACCCTCGCCGCAAGGGTAAAGGCCTGGGGTCGCCACGGCGTGACACGTGTGATCTCGGTTGACGGTGACCGGGGAACTCGAACGCGTCTCCACGCCGGTGAGCACGGCATCGGGGCGGTCGTAGCCCCGCAGCTTTTTCCCGAGCAGGGGAATTCCCAGGCGAAGCGACTCGACGATATGCTGCGGTAGTGCCTCGTCAATTGCTGTCCAAGTCACACCGAGCGGATAGGTGGGCTTAACCTTTCCACATGCCGTGCTGGCGCGTCTAGCAAGGAAATCCCCGACGAGCTGTGCCGGCGCGTTCCAGTTGGAGCCACCCAGACGATAGGCGGCTCGCTCGCAGGCGCGCTGGAGCTCAATGCCTGCGAGCGGATCATCGCTGGGAAGGTCGTCAGGTGTGACGTTAACGAGTAGGGCGGCATTTGCGTTGCGCCCGTCGCGAGCATTGAGGCTGGCACCGTTGACGCACAGATGGCCCTGCTCGGAAGAAGCCGCGACAACCTGTCCGCCGGGGCACATGCAAAACGAGAACACGCTGCGGCCGTTGGGGAGATGGGCGACAAGCTTGTAGGGGGCTGCTCCGAGTGCCGGGTGCCCCGCCGAAGGGCCATATTGGGCACGGTCGATGTCGCGCTGTGGATGCTCGATGCGCACACCCATGGCAAAGGTCTTTTGCGCGAGGGCAACGTTATGCTCCTTGAGAAGCTCGAATACGTCGCGGGCGGAATGGCCGCAGGCGAGAATGAGGTGCTTTGTGGCGATTGTCTCGCTTGTGGTTTTTTGGGGCGGTTGGACATCGACGCCGGTGATGGCGCCGGATCCATCGGTTCGAATATTGACGAGCTTTGTTCGATAGCGGATGGTTCCACCGAGTTGCTCGATGCGCTGAGAAATGTTGGTGACGACGGTGGGGAGGATGTCGGAGCCAATGTGCGGCTTGGCGTCCCACAGGATGTCACGAGGTGAGCCCGCTTCGACGAAGGTTTCAAGAATCAGCCGATGGGCAGGATTCTTGGTTCCCGTGTTGAGCTTGCCGTCCGAGAAGGTCCCTGCGCCGCCCAGGCCAAATTGGATATTGCTTTCGGGGTCGAGGATACGCTCCTTAAGAAAGAGATCAATCGCTTGCGAGCGGCGAAGTGCGGGGTCGCCGCGCTCGATGAGCAGGGGTTTAAGGCCCGCTTTAGCAAGGGTCAGGGCGGCGAAGAGGCCAGCGCAACCGGCGCCGACAACGACGGGATGCCCCTTGGGTGCATTCGGGACAGGGCTGGGGAATGAAGGAGCCTCGCCGTCTACCATGCGGATGCGCGAGCGGTCGCGCTCGGCGACGCGGTCGACCACCTCTTGCTCGAGTCGGGAGCTTGTCAGCTCAACTCGAAAGCTCAAAATAAAATGGACATCTCGCTTTTTACGGGCGTCGATTGACTTGCGATGGAGCTCAATGGCTTTAATCTGGGAATCCTCGCATCGCAGGGCTCGTTTGACGGTGCGTCTACCAATAGCAAGGCAGGCGGTTTCGTCGCCGGCCTCATCGAGTGACGCGTGGACTTGGGTGATTTCGATCATCGAGGTCTCCTTAGATGCAAGAAAGAGGCCGCCCGGTGTCCCAGACGGCCCGAATGCGTTTTGATTATAGACTGCGCGGCTATAGGCTGCTTGCAGCGCGAATACCCGAGATCCAAGCCCATGCAAGGTTGAAACCGCCGCAATCGGCATCGATGTCGAGCGCCTCGCCACAGATGTAAAGTGGGGCGTCTGCCGCGTTGCTCACGCAGAGGTTGAGAGCTGAGACGCTCTCGATGGGCACGCCGCCGCGCGTGACCTGCGCCGAACGCTCTTCAGCCGTTCCCTCGGCGAGCAACTTAAAGTGTTTGAGGACCGAGACCAGATGGATGACATCGGTGGAGCCTGGATGGCACTGTTCGAATGCGGTGCAGACAACGTGAGAGAACTGCGGGGCGAGCATGCCGTCGAGCCAGCGGGGGTCGCGGGGCGAAAAGCCGCCGAGCAACTCAACTCGCTGGTTGAGCATATCGAGCAACTCGTCTTTGGAGAGGTCGGGGAAAACGTCGAGCAGAATCGTGTCGCCGCGCTGGACGCGACGGGAGAGGTTAAAGGCGGCAACGCCCGAGATGCCAAAGGTTCGGAAGAGCACTTCGCCGTCTTCGTGCCAGAGCTCCTCGTGATTGCGGGTGAGCGTCAAACGGGCGCGGACGCGCAGGCCATCCAGCGTCTTGAGCGCAGTCTGGTTGCCGAAGACCGATGCCGACACGGGGCAGAGGACGGGGTGCTGCGGTGTGAGGGAAAGATTGAACGTCTTCGCGATGTCGGCGGGGCTGCCGCCCGTAGCGATAATTACGACCTTTGCCTGCAGCGTCTCGTTCTTGCGAGGGGTGTCGGCGAGCGCCTTCCGAAGCGAGCGGACCTCCGTTTTTCGGTCGTCGTGCTTTTTTGACTTGAGTGCTCGCGCGGGACGGTCTATTTGGAGTGCCCAGCCCTCGGGGGCTTTGAATGCCGAGGCAACGTTTGCTCCACAGATCAGGGTGATACCCAGGTGATTGCAAGCGTTGAGAAGCGCATCGCGCACCGATTCGGCACGAAGGGAGCGCGGATACAGCCGGCCCTCCTCGGAGGTCGTCATGATGCCCAGCGAGGAGAAGAAACTGCCGAGCTCTTGCTCGGGCTGGCGACCCATGACGGATTCGACGAATGCGGGGTGGTTGTACCGCTGGAAATCAATTGATTCGTTGGAAAGGTTGCAGCGGCCGTTACCGGTCGCAAGGAGTTTAAGGCCGCAGGCAACATCGCGCTCAACGATGCAGACGCTTTTGCCTGCGCGTGCGGCCGTAATGGCGGCGGCGAGACCCGAGGCCCCGCCGCCGATTACCAAGACGTCATAGGAGGCGTTTGCGTTCACTTAGGCCTCGGCGGTTTCGTGCGGGGCAATGGCCTCGACGGCAGAGACGGCCTTGGGCAGCATGCCATCGGGCAGCGCGGTCTCGACCTCGCCCTTATCGCAGGCCTCGGCGAGTGCCGGATTGATGGGAAGCTGCCCTAGGATCTCGAGGTTGTAACGCTCGGCGACCTCGGGGAGCTTGCTCTTGCCAAAGACCTCGATCTTCTTGCCGCAATCGGGGCACTCGATATAGCTCATGTTTTCGACGATTCCCAGAATGGGGACGTTCATCTTCTCGGCCATGTTGACCGCCTTGGCGACGATCATCGAGACCAGATCCTGCGGGCTCGTGACGATGACGATGCCATCGACGGGCAGCGACTGGAAGACGGTGAGGGCGACGTCGCCCGTTCCCGGAGGCATGTCGACCAGCAGGTAGTCGATGGGGCCCCATGAGGTTTCGCTCCAGAACTGTCTGATGGCACCCGCGATAACCGGACCGCGCCAGAGGACGGGGTCGGTTTCGTTTTGGAGCAGCAGGTTAGAGCTCATAACCTTGACGCCGTGCTCGGAGATTTCGGGCAGCATAAGGTTGCCGAGGGCATGGACGTGACGTCCGCTCATACCGAACATCTTAGGAATAGAGGGGCCGGTAATATCGGCATCGAGGACGCCGACCTTGTGACCGTGGCGGGAAAGCTCCGTGGCGATGGCGCCGGTGACGAATGACTTGCCGACGCCGCCCTTGCCGGAAAGCACGGCGATAACGCGCTTGACCTCGGACAGCGTATTTTCCTCAAATTGCGACGGCGACGTTTGCCCGCCGGCTGCCTGTGCGTGCTCGCAACCCATGTTTGGCTCCTTTGTATATGTTGGGGCCGGAGCCCCGCGGTGTGACACGAGCGTCATTGTACCCTCGTTTGCGAGCGGGAGTCATTTATGATGCGTGGTAGGCGATCGGCGGTATTCGAAAGTACGGACCGAGCGTGCGGCCTGCGGCGTTAGACAACGCAAAAGGTCTGCGAATCTTGTATTACGAACATCTGTGCGCGTCGAGTGCGCTAAACTCATCGTCAGTGTGATTTGAAGTTGTAGGAGGCAAGGAGCTTCCATGTCTGATTCTTCTATCGTTATTCGCGGCGCGCGCGAGCATAACCTGCGCGATATCGATGTTTCCATTCCGCGTGACCAGCTCGTGGTCATAACCGGTCTTTCCGGATCGGGCAAGAGCTCACTGGCGTTCGATACCATCTATGCCGAGGGCCAGCGCCGTTACGTCGAGAGCCTTTCGAGCTATGCGCGTCAGTTTTTGGGTCAGATGGACAAGCCCGATCTGGACTCGATTGACGGCCTGTCGCCGGCTGTGTCGATCGATCAGAAGACGACGTCCAAAAACCCACGCTCGACGGTGGGCACCGTAACCGAGATTTACGACTATCTGCGTCTGCTGTTTGCTCGCGTGGGAACGCCGCACTGTCCTGAGTGCGGTCGCGTCATTGAGCGTCAGACGACCGATCAGGTCGCCGATAAGGTGCTGGCGGCGGGGGAGGGCCGTCGCGCGTTTGTGTTGGCGCCGGTGGTTCGTGGACGCAAGGGCGAATATGCCAAGCTGTTTGAGGACCTGCGTGCGGAGGGCTTTAGCCGTGTGCGCGTCGACGGCGAGGTGCGCTCGCTTGACGACCCCATCGACCTGGACAAGAAGTTCAAACACGACATTGAGGTCGTGGTCGACCGTATCGTGATTCGAGAGAACTCCCTGGGTCGCATTGCCGAGTCCGTTGAGCAGGCGACGGCACTGGCGCACGGTAACGTGAACGTGTACATGCTGCCCGACCGCGACGCTCCCGAGGGAACCGAGGGCGAGCTGCTGGAGTATTCGCTGGCACTGGCGTGCCCGGAGCACGGGCATTCCATCGACGACCTGCAGCCGCGCGATTTCTCGTTCAATGCGCCCTATGGTGCATGTCCCGAGTGCGATGGCCTGGGCTTTAAAAAGACAGTCGATGCCGAGGCGCTGATTGAAGACCCCTCAAAGTCGATTGCCGACGGAGTCTTTGGCAGCCTGTTCGGCAATTCCAACTATTATCCGCAGATTTTTGCTGCGGTCTGCAAACACTTTAAGGTGAGTGCCGATACGCCATGGGAGGACCTGCCCCCGCGGGTGCGTCGTGCGTTTTTGGATGGCATGGGCGACACGAAGATTTCGGTCGACTATCAAAAGCTCGATGGGCGTCGCAGCCAGTGGGACACTAAGTTCTCGGGTGTGCGCAACATCCTGTACGAGCGCTACAACGAGACGACGAACGAGAACACCAGGGCTCGCTTGGAGAAATACATTCGCGAAGAGCCATGCTCGAGCTGTCACGGTGCTCGCCTGCGTCCCGAGATGCTTGCCGTCACCGTGGGCGGCAAGTCCATTTACGATGTCTGCTGCCTGTCGTGTCGCGAGTCGCTCGAGTTTTTTGAGGGCCTGGAGCTTACCGAGCGTCAGCAGTTTATCGGCGGGCGCATCGTCAAGGAAATCCTGGAGCGCCTGCGTTTTCTGGTCGATGTCGGACTCGACTATCTGACGCTCGATCGCGCCTCGGCGACGCTTTCCGGCGGTGAGGCCCAGCGCATTCGCCTGGCAACGCAGATCGGCGCCGGCCTCATGGGCGTTCTGTACATTCTGGACGAGCCGTCGATCGGTCTTCACCAACGCGATAACGAGCGCCTGATCAAGACGCTCGAGCGCTTACGCGATATCGGTAATACCGTTATCGTCGTCGAGCACGACGAAGATACAATTCGCGCTGCAGACTACGTGATCGATATGGGTCCCGGTGCGGGCGTTAACGGCGGACACGTGGTCGCCGCGGGAACGCCTGCCGATATCATGGCATGCCCCGATTCCATGACGGGTGCCTATTTGACCGGCAAGCGGATGATCCGCGTGCCCGATGAGCGCCGCAAGCCCGGCCGCGGCTGTCTTAAGATCACGGGTGCCCGCGCTAATAACCTCAAAAACGTTACCGCCAAGATTGAGTTCGGTACGCTTACGGTCGTTACCGGTGTTTCGGGATCGGGCAAGAGCTCCCTGGTCACCGATACGATTGCGCCCGCGCTTACGAATGCCATCCATCGTTCGACGCGTCCCGTGGGGCCGTACAAGAAGATTGAGGGCATCGAGTGCATCGATAAGGTAATCGATATCGACCAGTCACCGATCGGTCGCACGCCGCGCTCGAACCCTGCGACCTATATTGGCCTGTGGGATGATCTGCGTGCGCTATTTGCAAGCACGCCGGAGTCGAAGGCGCGCGGCTACTCGCCGGGACGTTTCTCCTTTAACGTAAGCGGCGGTCGCTGCGAGGCGTGCAAGGGCGATGGACAGATTAAGATCGAGATGCACTTCCTTCCCGATATCTATGTCCCCTGTGAGGTATGTGGCGGCAAGCGTTATAACCGCGAGACGCTCGAGGTTACCTACCGCGGCAAGACAATCTCGGACGTGCTCGACATGAGTGTCACCGAAGCACTGGCTTTCTTTGGGAATATCCCGCAGATTAAGCGCAAACTGCAGACCCTATATGACGTGGGTCTGGGCTACGTGAGCTTGGGCCAGCCTGCTACGACGCTTTCGGGCGGCGAGGCGCAGCGCGTGAAGCTCGCCAAGGAGCTTCATCGTCGTCAGACAGGCAAGACGTTCTACATTTTGGACGAGCCCACAACCGGCCTTCATTTTGAGGATGTTCGCCAGCTGCTCGACGTGTTGCAGCGCCTGGTCGATGCGGGCAACACGGTTCTGGTGATCGAGCACAACCTTGATGTCATCAAGGTTGCCGACCGCCTGATCGATATGGGTCCCGAGGGCGGCAATGGCGGCGGAACCGTCGTGGTCTCAGGCACGCCGGAGCAAGTCGCGGCATGTTCGCAGAGCTATACGGGCAAGTTCTTGGCGCCGTTGCTCAAGCGTGACCGTGAGCGTCAGGCGCAGCTCGACGCGCAGTAAAGAGACGTTGTAGTACCGACGCGCCACCGATTCCTTCTGATTCGGTGGCGCTTCTGTGTGTCGAGATGGCATATACGGCGGAATTGGCCCTATACTTAATCCTTGCGTCGCTCTGCGAGGGAAAGGATGTGCCATGGCAAAGGCTGCTAAGACGCCAAAAACCAATGCGATGCGCGAGCTGGAAAGCGCAGGCATCTCCTATGTTCTCCATACGTACGAAGACGACGGCGACGAATCGTCGGGGCTGGGCGTCGCGATTTCCGAGCAGCTTGGCGAGGAGCCCGGTCAGGGATTTAAGACCCTGGTCTGCACGACGCCGTCCAACGACCATGTCGTGTGCTGCATTCCTGTTGCCGACGAGCTCGACCTCAAGGCCGCCGCGCGCGCCGCAGGCGAAAAGTCGCTGACCATGATGCATGTCAAAGACCTGCTTGCAGCGACGGGGTATGTCCGCGGCGGTTGCAGCCCGGTCGGTATGAAAAAACGCTTTCGGACGCTGATCGATGAGACATGCGTCCTTTGGGATACCATTTTTATCTCGGGTGGCAAGCGCGGCTATCAGCTTGAGCTTGCTCCCGATGACTTAGTTGCATTTTGCGGGGCGACGGTTGCCCCGATCACGAGAGAGGACTGAGCGATGCCGCAGGAAGAATCAAAGCGCGGAGCTCACTTTGCAAAAGGGACGGCTCCTCAGGCGCCCGCGCCCGAGGCCGCTTCGTTCGATAACGAGATTCGAAACGCCTGGTCCGCTGCCGCTGACCCGGGCGAGACGGCCGTGTACTTGCGTGCCGCCGGTGCCGGCACGGCGCTTCCCCGTACGGTTCTTTCTTCGGCTCGTCCCGATGAGACGGCTGTCTTTTTGGCCGCCGCTCAATCGAGCGCCAGCGTGAAGCCGATCGCCTCCGAGGCTCCTCGTGCGCCGCGTCCCGATGAGACGGCGGTGTTTTTGATGGCAGCCCAGGGAAAGAGCGCGCCGCAGAGCGCTCCTGCCGCTCGTTCCGCCAAGCCCGCGGCTCACGATGATGGCGAACCGCTTCTTTCGGATGACGAATGGTCGCCGCTTGGTTCGACCGATCCCGTCGAGGGCGTGGCCATCGACGGTGATGACGACTGGGACCCTCTGTCGTTTTCTGCCCGAACCGTCGCCGCCAAAGAAGTTGACACGGTGTTTGGCGACCATGCCATATTCGATGATGATGCTGTATCCGGAAACAACATGCCGAACAGCGATGACGTCGCACCTGCTGATGACGCCGTTTTGGTTGACGATCCCTTTGCGATGACCGGCTCCTTTGCCGTCGTGGACGATTTACTGCCACAAGATGAGGTTCATGAGGACTCTCAGGACGACGTAGACGATATGGGTTCGTCGGACTACTCCACGGTCGGTCGCTCTGCTGGCCTTATGACCGTGCTGACCATCGTGTCGCGCGTCACCGGGTTTATCCGCACGTGGGCCATGGCGGCCGCCATCGGCATGTCGCTGCTCTCGTCCTCCTATCAGGTTGCCAACAACCTGCCCAACATGCTTTACGAACTCGTGATGGGCGGCATGCTCGTTACGGCGTTTTTGCCGGTGTATATGGGTGTGAGGCGCGAGCAGGGCCGCGAGGCATCGAACGAGTATGTCGGTAACCTGCTCGGTATTCTGCTTCTGCTGCTGGGCGGTATCTCGCTGCTGGGCACCGTGTTTGCTCCCGGCTTTATTTGGACGCAGTCGTTCCTTTCGGGCGATGGCGGCAGCATGGATACCGCTGCGTTTATGTTCCGCTTCTTTGCTATTCAAATTCTGTTTTATGGCTTGGGCTCGGTGTTCTCGGGCGTTCTCAACGCACACCGCGACTACTTCTGGTCGACGTTTGCCCCGGTTCTCAACAATGTTATCGTCATCGCCAGCTTTATGGGCTTTGCTCCTGTGTCTGCACAATTTGGCGGGCAGGCCGGTATTATCTTGATCGCAGCTGGTACGACCCTCGGCGTCTTTGTCCAGATGGCCTGTCAGATTCCCGCGCTTGGCAAGCATGGCGTGCATCCTCATATCCATATCGACTTTAAGGATCCCGCGCTGCGACAGACGATCGCGCTTGGTATCCCGACGCTGCTCGCCACGGTGTGCATGTTTGTCTCGACCTCCATTACCAATGCCGCCGCGCTGGTGGTGCAGCCCGAGACCGGCCCTTCCGTCATCGCGTATGCGCGCCTGTGGTACACATTGCCCTATGCGCTGATCGCCGCCTCGCTTTCGACGGCACTCTATACCGAGCTCTCTCACGATGCGCAGGAGAAGGATTACGACAGCGTCCGCACGGGTATTTCGCGCGGTGTCGCCCAGATGCTCTTCTTCCTGATTCCGTTTGCGATGTATCTGATCGTCTTCGCCCGTCCGCTCAACATGATCTACTGCGCCGGCAAGTTCGATGAATCCGGTGTGGCGCTGGTGTCGGAGTTCCTTATCTATCTGGCACTTTCCCTGCCGCTCTACGGCGTGGTCGTGCTGATGCAGAAGAGCTTCTCGGCCCTGCTCGATATGAAACCTTATAGCCGCTATTGCCTGTACTCCGCTATCGGTCAGGCCGGTTCGGTGCTGCTGTTTGGCGTGGTGCTGGGCTACGGTATGCCGGCAATTGCGCTTTCGTACGTCGTTGACTACGTGGTCTTGGTCGGATGCTCACTGTGGTGGCTGCGCCGTCGTCTGCATGGCCTTCAGGTCAAGTCTATCCTGCACGGCGGTTTCTTCGGCCTGTTGTTCGGTGGCTTGGGCGCTGCCGCGGGCGCCGGCGTCATGTGGGCACTTGAGCACTTTGTCGGACTGCTTGGCAGCTCGATCCTCATTACCCTGGGCTACGTTTGTGTTGCAGGCGTCGTCTCGCTCGCTGTAACTTTTGGCCTTGCCTTCGTCTTTAAGATGCCCGAGGTCTCGGCGCTGCTTCGTCGCAAGTAGGTGCGTGTGGCAGGTCACGACAACATTCCAACACTTGCCGAGCAGGTTTCGCGCGTTCCCACGCAACCCGGCTGCTACCTTTGGAAAGATGCCAAGGGCGATGTCATCTATGTGGGCAAGGCAAAAAACTTGCGTGCCCGTATGCGTCAATACGTGACGCTGCAGGACGAGCGTCAAAAGATCCCGCTCATGATGCAGCTGGTGGCGAGCTTCGACTATATCGTGGTGGAGACCGAGCACGAGGCATTGGTGCTCGAGCGCAATCTGATCGGCCAGTACCATCCGTACTTCAACGTCGACCTTAAGGACGATAAGAGCTATCCCTTTATCGCCATTACTAAGAGCGACTTGTTTCCGGCTATTAAATACACGCGAGAGCGTCATAAACCGGGAACGCGCTATTTTGGCCCCTATACCGATAGCCGCGCGGCGCGTGAGACCATCGATACGCTACGCAAGGTTATTCCTATTTGCTCGGCATCCTGTGCGGAATGGCGCCGCTGCCGCCGCATCGTCGAATCTCATAAGGGCGAAGAAGACATCGTCAATATGATTTGCGCGCAAAACGGGCGCCCCTGCTTTGACTACCATGTCGGGCGCGGGCCGGGCGCATGCGTCGGCGCGATTTCGCCTGCCGACTATGCCAAGAACGTCAAGCGTGTCGAACGTTTCTTGTCGGGCCATCGCAAGGATGTCGTCGACGAGCTCACGTCCGAGATGACGGAGGCAGCCGAGGCGCTCGATTTTGAGCGTGCGGCGCGCGTCAAGCGTCGCCTGGAAGTCATTAGGGGCCTGGACGATCGCCAACAGGTCGTTTTTCCATCAAGCGTCGATATCGACGTCATCGGCTTCTATCGCGAAGAGACTATCTCTGCCGCCTGTGTCTTTGTCGTTCGCGAGGGCCGAACGGTTCGAACTTGTGAGTTCATCCTCGATAAAGGCCTGGATGTCGACGAGGAAGAGCTTCAATCGGGCTTTCTTAAGCGCTATTACGACGAGACGGCTGATATTCCAGCCGAGATCAATCTCTCTGTCGAGCTTGAGGATGCCGAAGCGTTGGGGGAGTGGCTTGCGGCCAAGCGCGAACGCTCTTGCCATCTCCATAGGCCGCAGCGCGGCGAAAAGCACCGCCTGCTCGATATGGCTTCCAAAAATGCGCGCCATGCCCTCATGCGCTACATGATGCGCACGGGGTATGCTGACGATCGCACCAATCAGGCGCTCCTGGAGCTCGAAAGCGCGCTGGCGCTGCCTGCGCCGCCGTTGCGCATCGAGTGCTTCGATATCTCGACGTTGCACGGCACCTTTACTGTCGCTTCGATGGTGGTATTTACCAACGGCCGTGCCGACAAGGGCCAGTATCGTCGCTTTAAAATTCAGGCCGAATTGGACGAGGCGAACGACTTCGTATCGATGTCCGAGGTTCTGGGGCGTCGCTATGCTCCCGAGCGCATGGCGGACGAGCGCTTTGGCTCGCGCCCCGATTTGCTCGTTGTCGATGGCGGCAAGCCGCAATTGACCGCTGCAATTAAGCAACTTGAGGCGCTCGGCCTCGATATACCAGTCTGTGGCTTGGCAAAGGCCGATGAGGAGGTTTTCGTGCCGTGGGACGAGACTCCCGTCGTGCTGCCGACCGGCTCCGCTTCGCTTTACCTGATCAAGCAGGTTCGCGATGAATCCCACCGATTTGCGATTACGTTCCACCGCGAGTTGCGCGATAAGGCTATGACGGTTTCGGTGCTTGACGACGTTCCGGGCGTGGGACCCACTAGAAAACGTGCCATCATGCGCCATTTTGGCTCGATGAAGCGCTTGCGCGCGGCAAGCGAGCAGGAGATTGCGGAAGTTCGAGGCGTTCCGGCCGATGTCGCCAAAGCAGTCCACGAGGCACTCGTTGCATGGAATGCCGAGCGCGCCCAGGCATCGGCCAGCCGTTCCGAAAACTAAACGCGCTTCTAAACAACTGGTATACATGATTTGCCGATCTTCAATCATTTATTTCGCGGCGATTACCTACTGATTTCGAGTTTTATTAACGCTAAAACATTTGACTAGCCATGGTGAATAACCCTGCTATCCTGCGGGTTGACGAAGACTGATATCTCACCTCGTCGATACATACTGTCTGGCGAATCGTTTGTCAATGAATTCGGTGAACGGTAGTAAATACCGTTCAAGCGTATGTATGTATCGGTCACCGAGCGCGGCACCTCAGTTGGGTTCGTCGGTAGGTAAGGTATATATCGTCCGCAAGTTGCGCGGGGGCAAGTCTAGGTGCTCCCGGGTAAGATTCTCTATTGATAGGAGAAGACATGGCCATCATCAACAAGGGTATGTCCAGGCGTTCGTTCCTCGGCCTCACCGGCAGCGTCGCTGCTGTCGCAGGGCTTGGTCTCACCGGCTGCGGTGGCAGCTCTAACGACGAGGGTTCCGCTTCCGGTTCCACCGATTCCGCCAACCGTGGCGGCGGCGTGATCACCGCTGGTTCCGCTTACGCTCCGTCCAGCTTCGATCCCGCCAGCACCGGCTCCGCTGTGGGCCTGGGTGCTAACTGGCACGTCGTCGAGGGCCTCTACGGCATCGATTACCACGACTACAGCACCTTCAACGAGCTCGCCACCGACGATCCCAAGTCCGTGGACGACACCACCTTCGAGGTCACCATCCGCAAGGGCGCCAAGTTCTCCGATGGCACCGAGGTCACTGCTGACGACGTCGTCGCTTCCTACACCGCTTGCGCTGCTTCCGCTACCTATGCTCCGTTCTTCCAGCCCTTCGAGTCCATCGAGGCC
Source organism: uncultured Collinsella sp. (assembly GCA_900548265.1). Classification (GTDB taxonomy): domain Bacteria; phylum Actinomycetota; class Coriobacteriia; order Coriobacteriales; family Coriobacteriaceae; genus Collinsella. Next base: position 24,453 of record URKG01000014.1, on the reverse strand, counting down.
AAGGACGCCAGCACCGTAACGGTCAAGACCAAGGTCCCCAACTTCTCCCTGCTCAAGGATCGTCTGGCCATCATCCGTGTTACCCCGGCTACTCAGTCCGAGGAGGATCGCGCCAAGCAGCCGATCGGTTCCGGCCCCTGGATGTACGACTCTATCTCCGATACCGAGATCACCCTGGTTCCCAACCCCGAGTACAACGGTGAGTATGCTGCCGAGGATAAGAAGATCCAGTACAGCATCCTGACCGACCCCACCGCTCGCGTTACCGCCCAGCAGGAAGGCTCCACGCTCGTTATGGAGCTCGTCACCGCTGACGCCGTCGACCAGCTCGAGAGCGCTGGCTGCAAGATCGACAACGTCCAGGGCTTCGGCACCCGCTTCATCATGTTCAACGTCGCCAAGGAGCCTTGGAACAACGTCAAGGTCCGTCAGGCCGTCATGTACGCGCTCGACACCGAGAAGATGATCACCAACACCTTCGCCGGCCTTGCCACCGCTGCCAGCTGCTACCTGCCCAAGAGCTTCACCAACTATCATGAGGCTTCCACGGTGTACAAGACCGACGCCAAGAAGGCCAAGAAGCTCATCGAGGAGTCTGGCATCACCCCGGGCGCCATCACCCTGCGCACCACCGACAACGAGCAGATCAAGGGCATGGCCGCCCAGGTCAAGAACGACCTCGACGCTCTCGGCTTCGATGTGACCATCCAGACCGATACCTCGCCGGCCACCTACGCTGCCATCGACGGCGGCGAGGCCTACGATATCCTCCTTGCCCCTGGCGATCCTTCCTGCTTCGGCGCCGACCCCGACCTGCTGCTCAACTGGTGGTACGGCGACAACGTCTGGATGCAGACCCGTTGCCCGTGGAAGGAGTCCGCTGAGTGGCAGAAGCTCCACGGTCTCATGGACGAGGCTCTTGCCGCCGAGGGCGACGAGCAGCAGAAGAAGTGGAACGAGTGCTTCGATATCATCGCTGACAACGCCGTTCTGTACCCCGTTGTCCACGTCAAGACCGTCTCCGCTTCCTGGGACGATCCGTCCACCGCGCCCAACGGCGAGGCCCTCGATGGCTTCAAGGGCATCGGCACGACGAGCATGTCCTTCAGGGGCGTCGCGACCGTCAAGGCCTAAGACTCGCTTGAGTCATATGTGGGGCGTCGGTCGTAAGGCAACGTCCTCATAGTTGAAACAAAGACCCGGGCGGCCTCGATGTCGCTTGGGTCTTGTAATGAGTATCCATACTCATATACCAGTTGGTCCTACCGACAAAAGAAAGGGGAGAGAACGTGAACAACTTTCTACGTTTGATTGGAAGGCGTCTCGTGGCGCTGCCGATCATGGCATTGGGCGTCACCGTCCTGGTGTTCTTCCTTATGTCGTTCTCCAAGACCGACCCCGCCTATACGGCGTTGGGTGACGGTGCCTCGCCCGAGGCGGTTGCCGAGTACCATGAGAAGTATGGTCTGGACGACCCCTGGCCCGTGCGCTACGTGCGCTACATGGGCGATTTGATCCATGGTGACATGGGCACCTATGGTGCTGCTCGCAACTCCGTTGCCAAGCGCATCTCCACGGCCCTGCCCGTCACGATGCAGCTGACCTTTATCGGTCTTGCCATCGGCGCGGTCGTCTCGTTTTTGCTCGGCGTCATCGCGGCACTGTATCGCGATAAATGGCCGGACCAAGTGATCCGCGTCTTCTCCATCGCCGGCTTGGCAACCCCGTCGTTCTGGCTTGCCGTTCTGTTGATTCTGCTGTTCTCTTCCTACCTTAAGGTGCTCCCGGCGTCCGGTGCTCTGCCTCACTTCACCACCAACCCGGCTGGCTATCTGGGACGTATGATCATGCCCGCTATCGCTCTGGCATTCCCGCTGACGGGCCAGATGACTCGTATCGTGCGTACGGCCATGGTCGAGGAGCTCGATAAGGACTATGTCCGTATGGCTCGCGGCGCCGGCGTTCCCGAGAAGGTCGTCGTCGGCATCAACGTTTTGCGCAACGCACTGATCACCCCGGTCACCACCCTCGGTCTTAAGATCGGCTACCTCATGGGCGGTGCTGTCGTCATCGAGGTCATCTTCAACCTCCCCGGCATGGGTACTGCGATTCTGCAGGGCGTTCAGGGCAACGAGGCGAACCTGGTTCAGGGCGTCGTCATCGTCGTTGCTCTTGCTTTCATCATCATCAACATCGTGGTTGACATGCTCTACCTGCTCATCAACCCGCGCATCAGGACGGTGTAGATTATGGTAAAGATTCGAGAGAAGCAAACCGAGCAGCTCGAGAAAGCTGCCTCCAAGGGGCTCAAGCTCGGTGGCTGGAAGAAGATGACGCTGTCTTCTAAGATTGCCGCCGTCGTGCTGGTGCTGGTCGCCCTGACCGCGATTCTGGCGCCCCTTCTTGCCCCCTATAGCCCGGTCGAGATCTTTACGGCTCGCCAGGCTCCCGGCAACGGATTTATCTTCGGTACCGACGATAAGGGTCGCGACATTCTGTCGCGCATGCTCTACGGTGGTCGTTACTCGCTGATCATCGGCTTTGGCGCCACTGCCATGGCTCTGGTCTGCGGTTCGATCGTGGGCGCCCTCGCGGCGGTTTCGCGCAAGTCCGTTTCCGAGGCGATCATGCGCATCCTGGACATCATCATGTCCATCCCGGGCATCGCCCTTGCTGCCGTCTTCGTCTCCATCCTGGGCAACTCCGTGCCGTCGATCATCTTCGCCATCGGCTTTATGTACACTCCGCAGATTGCCCGTATCGTGCGCGCCAACATCGTGTCCGAGTACGGCGAGGACTATGTCCGCGCGGTCATCGTTTCCGGCGCCAAGGCTCCGTGGATTTTGATCAAGCATGTTCTGCGTAACTGCATCGCCCCGATTATGGTCTTCACCGTTACCCTGGTCGCCGACGCCATCATCTTCGAGGCCTCGCTGACCTTCATCGGCGCTGGTATCCAGGAGCCCACCGCTACCTGGGGCAACATCCTCGCCGACGCCCGCGGCGGCGTGCTCGCTGGCCGTTGGTGGCAGGCGCTGTTCCCGGGCCTGGCCATCATGATCACCTGCCTGGCGCTCAACATCCTCTCCGAGGGCATTACTGACGCCATGGCCGCTGCTCCCTCCGCTGCCCTGGATCCGACCGACTCCTCCAAGCGCCGTGAGGCCGACCTGCTGGTCTCCGACCCCGTTCGCGCTTACAAGGAGCAGGCTCAGTCCCTGTCCGCCCGTCTTGGCGCTCTGCGCGATGTCGAACTCAAGCGTAACGACCGCCATGTGCCCGATGAGTCCGTCGAGCCGATCCTTTCGGTCCGCGATTTCTGCATCCAGTTTGAGCACCACGGTGACATCAACGTCGTCGACCACGTCAACTTTGACGTCCGTCCTGGCCAGACCATGGGCCTGGTCGGTGAGTCCGGCTGCGGTAAGTCCATCACCACGCTGGCCATCATGGGCCTGACCGACGATGACGAGCATCTTTCCGGTGAGGTTCTCTGGGAGGGCCGCGACCTGCTCAAGATGAGCAAGAAGGAGTGGTTCGGCCTGCGCGGTACCGATATCGCCATGGTCTATCAGGACGCCCTGTCCTCGCTCAACCCCTCCATGCTCATTTCCGCTCAGATGAAGCAGCTCACCAAGCGTGGCGGCACCCGTAGCGCCGAGGAGCTCCTGGAGCTCGTGGGCCTCGACCCCAAGCGTACGCTCGAGAGCTATCCGCATGAGCTTTCCGGTGGTCAGCGTCAGCGCGTTCTGATCGCTATGGCCCTTACCCGCGACCCCAAGCTGGTCATCTGCGACGAGCCCACGACCGCTCTGGACGTTACCGTCCAGAAGCAGGTCATCAAGCTGCTTAACGACCTTCAGGCCAAGCTCGGCTTTGCCATGATCTTCGTTTCGCACGACCTGGCACTGGTCGCCGAGGTCGCTCATAACATCACGGTTATGTACGCCGGTCAGGTTATCGAGCAAGCGCCCACCAAGGAGCTGCTCACCAACCCGATTCACGAGTACACCCGCGGCCTTCTGGGTTCCGTCCTGTCCATCGAGAGCGGTTCGGGCCGCCTGCACCAGGTTCCCGGCGCCGTTCCGAGCCCGCGCGATTTCCCCAAGGGCGATCGCTTCGCACCCCGCTCGAGCCATCCGCGCATTGGCCTGGACACCCGTCCGGTCTTCAAGCGCGTGCCCGGCACCGAGCACTTCTATTCCGAGCTCCCCGATGAGGTGCTCAAGGCAAATGGTTTGACCCCTCACGCGGAGGTGATGTAGATGAGCGAAACCGCAGTCAACGGCGTCGAGCCGATCATCTTCCTTGATGACGTCCACGTCACCTTTAGGACCCGTACCGGCTCGATTCTGCACCCCAACCTGGTTCACGCCGTCCAGGGTGTAACGATTAAGCTCATGCCCGGACAGACCATCGGCATCGTCGGCGAGTCCGGTTGCGGAAAGTCCACCACCGCCAACGTCATGTGCGGCTTGCAGGCCCCCACGAGCGGCAAAGTCTACTTTAAGGGCAAGGACGTTACCAAGCGTACCGCCGAGGACCGTCGCCACATGGGCCGCGTCATCTCGGTCGTGTTCCAGAACCCAGCCACGGCGCTCAACCCCCGCATGGTCGTTCGCGAGCAACTGCTCGACCCCATGCGCGTCCACAACCTGGGTACCGAGGCCGAGCAGGAGAAGCGCGTCAAGGAGCTCTTGGAGCTCACCGGTCTGCCCAGCTCCGCCGCCGAGGTTCTTCCCGGCCAGCTTTCGGGCGGCCAGCGCCAGCGCGTCGCAATTGCCCGTGCCCTGTCGCTGAACCCCGATGCCATCATCGCCGACGAGCCCACCTCTGCTCTGGACGTTTCGGTCCGCGCGCAGATTCTGAACCTGCTGACCGACCTTAAGAAGGAGCTCGGCCTGGCCATGGTGTTCATCAGCCATGACATCCAGACGGTCCGCTATATCTCTGACGACATCATCGTTATGAATGGCGGCAAGATTGTCGAGCAGGGCGAGGCCAAGCAGGTCTTCCAGCACCCTCAGGACCCCTACACCAAGATGCTGCTCGGCGCTGCGCCGTCGCTGCTGCATCCCAAGCTCGGCGAGTAGCCTCGCTTTCCCTCCCGTGCGCCCGGTTCCCTTGCCGGGCGCACCTCCGTTGCGATTTCGAAAGGCTGGGTTCACGAGCCATGCCAAGTGCTCAGGAGCTACAACAGCAATTTGGTGAATATCGAGGCGCTATGCCCCGTCCATCGGATTTCGATCTCTTTTGGAAGGACCGCATGGCCGAGGCCGACGCTGTCGAGCTCGACTACGAGATTGAGGCGGCTTCGGTTGCGGATTCCGCGACCTGTCGGTTTTTCGACCTCTGGTATACCGGCATGTGTGGTGCACGCCTGCATGCCAAGTACCTTAAACCCGTCTCGGACGAGCCTGTGCCATTGGTACTTCAGTTCCATGGGTATCCGGGTGCAAGCCGCAGCTGGTTTGAGCAGGCGTCGTTTGCGGGCATGGGCATGGCGCTCATTGCTCTCGATTGTCCTGGCCAAGGAGGCCCCTCCGAGGACATTGGTGGATTTGAGGGCACGACGGTCGCGGGCCATATCGTCGCCGGTATCGACGGCGACCCGGCCAACCTCTACTATGTCCGCCTACATCAGGATATTCGCATTCTGTGCCGTATCGTTCGCGAGCTTGAGGGCATCGATCTTACCCGCGTATATGTGAACGGCGCATCGCAGGGCGGCGGTTTGGGCATTGCGACCTGCGCGCTTAACAGCGAGCTTATCAATCGCGCCGCCATCCTCTATCCCTTCCTGTCGGATTTCCGCCTGGTTTGGGATCTGGACGCCGACGATATTGCCTATGAGGGCCTGCGCTATTGGTCGCGCTGGTTTGACGAGGACTCGACTCGTATCGAGGAAGCCTATGCCAAGCTGGCGTACTTCGATTCCAAGAACTTTGCCCCTATGGTCAAATGCCCCGTGCTGTTTGGCACGGGCACGGCCGATATCGTCTGTCCGCCGGCGACACAGTTTGCGGTGTACAACAACCTGTCCTGCGACAAGCGTCATGAGTTCTTTGAGGGCTTTGGCCACGAGGAGATTCAGGACTTTGATGATTTGATCATTCCGTTTTTCTGTGAGGGAGGGGAGGCTCATGTCTAAGTGCGAGAGCAATGTTGACGAGCTGATAGTCCCCGGGCTCGTGGGAATTCCTGGAACGGTTTCGTCAAGGCTCGCAGAATATCGGGACTGGCACGGTGATGTCCAAGCAGATGTTTCTGATTTAGAGACATGCGCTCCGAATCTTGAGATTCAAGGCCTGGCCATTACGGCAATTGACTTTGTTAACCCCTGCGCCCGTTACTCGGAGGTTTCCTTTGAGCTCGGTGACGATGCGGTCCACGCTCGTTTGATTGAGCCTGTCGGTCGTGCCCGAGTATCTGAGCGCGTGCCGCTGTGCCTGATGTTCCATGACATCGATCGGCCCGTGCGCGGCTGGCATCACATGACGAGATTTGCCGCCATGGGGTATGCCGTCCTCGCGCTGGATGACGATGTTGCTGGTGCGGACGACCTGCAGCAGGGGATTGCTTCGCCCGCTTTTGTCGAGCGCGTCCGTTGGGGTTGCGCGATGGCGAAGGTCGGGCGCAATCTTGATGGCATGGACCCCGACCGCATCTTTGCATGGGGCGAGGGCCTTGGCGGCGGAGTCGCGCTGGCGGTTTCTGCTCTGGACGAGCAGGGTCTTGCCTGCACGGCGGTTGCCAATCCAATTCCCGGTGGCCTCGAGGCGCTGTCGTCTCGAGTGCGCGGATCGGTGCTCATGGGCACATCGCTCATGGATGTCGTGAGCGATCCCAAGGGCCAGTTTGCCGTATTCAACGGTCTTGAGTGTGACCGAAGGCATATCATCTATGCCAAATACGCTCACGAGCGCATCAATGCGTTCGAAAACGAAGTCGTCGACTTCTTTAACCAAACGTTCTACCCGTGTTCTTTGGCCTAGACGGCCTGGACACTGCCAACAAGAGTGGGCGGCATAGGGCCGCTCGCCAGACAACTAAGGAGATTCTTGTGGCAACTCAGAAATTCACCGGCGTTATCCCTCCCGTCGTTGTTCCCGATACCGAAGACCACCAGCTCGATGTTGCCTCCTTTGGGCGCAGCATCAACCGCATGATCGATGCCGGCGTCGATGGCCTGTTCTTCCTGGGCTCTTCGGGCGAGGTCGTCTTCTCCACCGACGAGCGCCGCCGTCAGATCATCGCCGAGGCCGTGCGCATCGTCGACCACCGCGTTCCCGTTCTGGTCGGCATCATCGACACCGAGACCGAGCGCATGATCGAGCACGGCAAGGTCGCTCAGGAGCTGGGTGCCGATGCGCTTGTCGCCACCTGCCCGTTCTATGCCCTGCAGGGCATGACCGAGGTCGAGGAGCACTTCCGCATCCTGCACGAGGAGCTCGACCTGCCCATCTTTGCCTATGACATTCCCGTCTGCGTCCACACCAAGCTCCCCTGGAAGCTCCTTGCCAAGCTCGGCGCCGAGGGCGTCCTGGCCGGCGTCAAGGATTCCTCGGGTGATGACATCTCGTTCCGCTACCTCGTTCAGGAGAACGAGAAGAACGGCCACCCGATGAGCATCCTCACCGGTCACGAGGTCGTCGTCGACGGTGCTTACCTCGGCGGCGCCGACGGTTCCGTCCCGGGTCTCGCCAACGTTGAGCCCGAGGGCTACGTGCGTCAGTGGAAGGCCGCTCAGGCCGGCGACTGGGCTACCGTCAAGGCCGAGCAGGATCGCCTCAACGAGATTTCCCACATTTGGGATGTCACCTCGGGCGTCCAGGGCTATGCCGGTGGTGTCGGCGCCTTCAAGACCGCTATGAACCTCATGGGCATCTTCGACAGCCCGACCATGCCGCGCCCGGTGAAGGCCATGACCGGCGAGAACGTCGAGGCGATTAAGAAGGTCCTCCAGGACAACGGTCTCCTGTAAAGCTTCCCCAGGCACCCGATCTTGGGGCTCAAGTGGTCGGGCGTGACCCATTAGGTCAACGCCCGACCACTTTCACCCCAACCTTGGGCACCTGGGAAACCTTTATCATGCTGCGGCGATAACACCGCCTTCATTTCCTGTAGTTGTTTTTATCTCCTAAGGAGAACGACATGGAGAACAAGTACGTCTGCTCTGTCGATATCGGCGGAACTAAGATCGCGACCGCCATTATGGAGTACCCGGCTGACGGCAGCGTGCCCCATCCCGTTTTTGAGGCCGAGGTTCCTACCGAGGCCCAGGAGGGCGGCGAGGCCGTCTTCCAGCGTATCGAGGCGTCCATCAAGGCTGCTCTTGAGGCGAATCCCGATGTCGAGGTCCTCGGTGTCGGTATCGGTGCCGCAGGCGTCGTCGATCCCAAGACGGGCGCCATCGCGTATGCCAACGAGATTATGCCCGGCTGGTCCGGCGTTCAGTTGGGGCCGCGTCTGCGCGAGGACCTTGGTCTCCCCGTTGCCGTTGTGGGCGACGTGCAGGCTCATGCTCTGGGCGAGGCCCACTGGGGCGTCGGCAAGGGCAAGTTCTCCGTCTTGTGCCTGGGCATCGGCACGGGCATCGGCGGCGCATATGTCGAGAACGGCCGCGTGATGCAGGGCTTCCATGGTGCTGCCGGTCATATGGGCCACATCGAGTGCTCGGCTGCCGCCGGCATTCCCTGCGCCTGCGGACGTTCTGGTCATCTTGAGTCGGTTGCTTCGGGCACTTCCATTGGTCGTATGTACGATGAGCGCTTTGGTCGCGTCGACCCCAGCCGTCCTTCGGTCGGTCGCGACGTGAACGACCTGTGCCGTGCGGGCGACGCAAAGGCGACCGAGGTCATCCATGACGCCGGCTTTGCGCTGGGTGCCAGCTTGGGCTCGCTCGCTAACATTCTGGACCCTGAGGTCATCGTGCTTTCGGGCGGCGTGATTCACCAAGGTCCCGATTGGCGTTCGCAGACGTGGAAGGATTCGGTGCACGAGGGCTATGCCAGCCAGGCGCTCGATCCGCTTCAGGACACGCCGATCCTCATCGGTTCTCTGGAGGGCGATGCTCCGCTCATCGGTGCCGCCGAACACCTTCTTGCATCGTTGAAGTAAACATAACTACCAAGTGCGCCTTCTGAGGTGCCGCAGATTGACGTGAAAGAGGAGCGAAGCGTACTTCGGTACGTGAGCGACGGTTTGAACGTCAAGGTGCGGTGTCTCAGAAGGCTGTTTTGAGAAAGGTTGAGTCGAACATGACCGTTGATCCTTTGATCCAGTCCCTGAAGGGCAAGCTCGTCGTGAGCGTTCAGGCGTATATGGGCGAGCCGCTTCGTACGCCCGAGACCATGGCTCAAATGTCTCGCGCCTGCGAGCTTGGCGGCGCCGCCGCTATTCGTTGCCAGGGTCTTGCCGACATTGCCGCCATTAAGGGTCGCTGTGAGGTTCCTGTTATCGGCTTGTGGAAGGATGGACACGAGGGCGTCTACATCACGCCGACGCTGCGTCATGCTCGCGCCTGCGTTGCCGCGGGTGCTGACATCGTGGCAATTGATGCCACTGATCGCCCGCGTCCCGATGGCAAGACCGTCGAGGACACCTTCCGCCCGCTGCACGAGGAGGGTGTGCTCCTGATGGCCGACTGTGCCACCATCGAGGACATTCGCCGTGCGGTTGATATGGGCTTTGACCTGGTATCCACTACGCTTTCTCACGGTGTTGCCGCCATCGACTGCACCATGGCCGATGGCCCCGATCTGCCGCTTCTGCGTCAGGCGACCGAGGAATTCCCCGGTCTTCCCATCATCTGCGAGGGCCGCGTGCACACGCCCGAGGAGGCCCGCGCCGCGATCGATGCGGGCGCCTGGGCCGTTGTCGTCGGCACCGCCATCACGCACCCCACGAGTATTACAAGTTGGTTCAAGGCTGCGCTTGAGGCGTAAGACAGGCCTCGTATCCGCTTGGGGCGGTATACTCAATAAAGGCAATTGATCGCGCGGGATCCGCTGGCCGGGTCCCGCGCTTGTTTTAGGAGGCACACATGCAAAAGGGAGATGCCATGGATGCGGCGGAGCGCTCGGAGCGCATCCCCGATATCGTCATCATCACCGGAATGTCCGGATCGGGCCGAACGCAGGCCATGCATGTGTTCGAGGACATGGGCTATTTTTGCATCGACAACTTGCCTCCGCGTCTGATCGCCCAGCTTGCCGAACTCGTCGGCATCAATACGGGCGTGGGCAGGCATCTTGCCGTCACCTGCGACCTGCGCAGCCAGGGCTTGTTCGATGAGCTGCTCGATGCCGTTGCCGCGCTCGAGGAGCGCGAGATGAGCTGTGACATCGTGTTTCTCGAGGCCTCTGACGAGGTGCTGATCCGTCGTTATAGCGAAAACCGCCGCCGCCACCCCATTGCCAAGCCGGGGGAGACTACGGCCGATGCGATTCAGCGCGAGCGCCTGCAGCTGCAGGGCGTGCGCGATCGAGCCGATATGATCATCGACACGAGCCGCCTGCGCACCTCTGCCCTGCGCAACAAATTGCGCATGGCGTTCTCCGAGCTGTCCGACCAGCAGCTCATGGACGTTCACGTGTTCTCGTTTGGCTTTAAGCACGGCATGCCCGTCGAGGCGGACATTATGATCGACGTCCGCTTCCTGCCCAATCCGTTCTACGATCCCGAGATGCGCACCATGACCGGTCTCGATAAAAAGGTCTCCGACTTTGTTCTGGACCATCCCAAGACCCAGGAGTTCTGGAAGGCCTGGACGCAGCTGCTCGATACGGTCATGCCCGGCTATATCGCGGAGGGCAAGCCACAGCTTTCTATTGCCATCGGCTGCACGGGCGGTCAACACCGCAGCGTTGCCATCGCCGAGGCCACGGCACGTTATTTAGAAGGTGCCCAATATCATGTGAGCATTTCCCATCGCGACCTGTCGCGCGCCAACACGAAAGCATAGGCCTGCATGTCGTTTACCGCCGAGGTGCGTGACGAGCTCGCGCGCTGCGAACCCGAATGTGAATACTGCGATTTGTCGACGCTTGCCGCCCTGACGCGTGTGAGCGGTACACTTTCGCTGGCCGGCTCCGGGCGGTATCGTTTGACGGTTGCGACCGAGACGGGCGCCGTCGCGCGCACGATGATCACGCTGACGCATCGCATCCTTAAGCTCAAAACGGAATTCACCGTTCGTAAATCGGTCTTGCATAAGGTCCGTAACTATCTCATTACCCTGCCCGATCAGCCCGACCTGGACAAGGCTCTGGTGCTGCTGGGCATTCTCGACCGCAGGGGAGGGCTCGTCGCTGGTGTTCCCCGGCACATCGTTGCCCGTCCCTGCTGCAGGCTTGCCTACATCCGCGGCGCGCTCATCGCCGGCGGTTTCGTGGCCGATCCCCGCGGCGACTTTCATTTGGAGATCGCGGTGCAGGGCGAGCAGTATGCTCGGGGACTTTGCGATCTATTGGAGCAGATTGGGGTCCATGCGCGCGTTAACGCGCGGCGCGGATCCTTTGCTGTCTACATTAAGAGCGCCGAGGAGATCGAGCAGCTCCTAAAGCTGATTGGTGCCAAGCGCAGCGTTGCCGAGATTGAGGAGGCGCGCGCGGTCAAATTGGTTAAGAACGACGTAAACCGTCGCGTGAATGCCGAACTGGCCAATCAGACCAGAAGTGCGGGTGCCGCCCAGCATCAGCTTGCGTTGATCGATGAGCTCGAACAGCGGGGTTTGCGCGACACGCTTCCGGACGCCTTGGCAGTCTTTTGCGACCTGCGCGAGCGCTATCCCGATCTGTCGCTGCGCGATCTGGGCGAGATGGCTGACCCTCCCTTGTCGAAGTCTGCCCTGTACCATCGCGTTTTGAGGCTTGAAAAGCTCATTGAAGCAAACAAGTAGTTTGAAGTATCGACTTATATACGGATTTAGCTGCTATTTTATTCTTTAAAACGTTTTAACGTAAATTTGATTTTCAATTTCGAGCATTCTCGTGAAATTCAAGTCAAAAAAAAGGTATATTAGGCGAGTGGTTAGTTTGTGGGCCTCAACGGCGGGCGCTGTAGCTCGCGGGGGCCTTACGAAAGGAGACACAATGGCAGTAAAGGTTGCTATTAACGGCTTCGGTCGCATCGGTCGTCTGGCTTTCCGTCAGATGTTCGGTCATGAGGGCTCCGAGATCGTCGCTATCAACGACCTCACCTCTCCCGATATGCTCGCTTACCTGCTGAAGTACGACTCCACGCAGGGCAACTACGCTCGCGATCACGAGGTCGTTGCTGGCGAGGATTCCATCACCGTTGACGGCAAGGAGATCAAGATCTACAAGGAGGCCGACGCCAACAACCTGCCTTGGGGCGACCTCGACGTCGACGTCGTTCTCGAGTGCACCGGCTTCTACACCAGCAAGGCTAAGGCTCAGGCCCACATCAACGCTGGCGCCAAGAAGGTCGTCATCTCCGCTCCGGCCGGCAGCGATCTGCCCACCATCGTGTACAACGTCAACCATGAGACGCTGACCGCTGAGGACAACATCATCTCCGCTGCTTCCTGCACCACCAACTGCCTTGCCCCGATGGCCAAGGGTCTCAACGACTTCGCTCCCATCGTGTCCGGCATCATGACCACCATCCACGCCTTCACCGGCGACCAGATGCCGCTCGACGGCCCGCAGCGCAAGGGCAACTTCCGTCGCTCCCGCGCCTGCTCCGAGAACATCGTCCCGAACACCACGGGCGCTGCCAAGGCCATCGGCCTGGTTCTCCCCGAGCTCAACGGCAAGCTCATCGGTGCCGCCCAGCGCGTCCCGACGCCGACCGGCTCGCTGACCAACCTCTACGCCGTCGTTGACAAGAAGGTCACCGTCGACGAGGTCAACGCTGCCATGAAGGCCTACGCCGAGACCATCCCCGAGACCTTCGCCTACAACGAGGACCAGATCGTCTCCCGCGACATCGTCGGCGAGACCCACGGCTCCATCTTCGACGCCACTCAGACCATGTGCTCTGACCTCGGCAACGGCCAGACCCTCGTTCAGGTCACCTCTTGGTACGACAACGAGAACTCCTACACCTCTCAGATGGTCCGCACCATCAAGTACTTCGAGAAGTTCGTTGCTTAATTTAGCTTTTAGCGAATAGCTCGTTGAGCGTCTAAAGAAGGGCGCGGCCTCATAGGGCTTACACCCTAGGGTCGCGCCCTTTTTATAGGAAATCGTCTGCCGTAATGGGAGGCAGACACGTACGAAAGGTAGAAGCAAACATGGCCTTTACCAAGAAGACCGTCCGCGACATCGATGTCGACGGCAAGCGCGTTCTCGTCCGCGTTGACTTCAACGTGCCTATCAAGGATGGCGTCGTTGGCGACACCACCCGTATCAAGGCTGCCCTGCCCACCATCAACTACCTCGTTGAGCACAACGCTCGCGTCATCCTCATGAGCCACCTCGGCCGCCCCGAGGGTACCGGCTTCCAGCCTGAGCTCTCCCTTGAGCCCGTCGCTAAGAAGCTCGCTGAGCTCTCTGGTCTCGACGTTGCCTTTGTCGCCGACACTTACGGTGAGAAGGCTGCTGAGGCTGTCGCCGCCGTCGAGCCGGGCAAGGTTCTCGTTCTCGAGAACGTCCGTTTCGACAAGCGTGAGAAGAAGAACGATCCCGAGATCGCCAAGAAGCTCGCTTCCTATGGTGACGTCTTCGTTCTCGATGCCTTCGGCACCGCTCACCGCGCCCAGGGTTCCGTCGTGGGCCCCGCCGCTTACCTGCCCGCAGTCGCTGGCTTCCTGCTCGAGAAGGAGGTCGACACGCTGACCGGTATCTTCGCCGAGCCCGAGCGCCCCTTCGTCGCCATCGTCGGCGGTTCCAAGGTTTCCTCCAAGATCGGCGTTCTCGATCACCTTATCGACTCCGCTGACACCCTGATCATCGGTGGCGGTATGGCCTACACCTTCTTCCTGGCTCAGGGCCTGTCCGTCGGTCAGTCCCTCAAGGAAGAGGACTGGGTCGAGCGCGCCGGCGAGATGCTCAAGAAGGCCGAGGAGAAGGGCGTCAAGATCCTGCTCCCCATCGACAACCGCGTTGCCGATCACTTTGGCGAGGACGCTGTCCCCGAGGTTGTCGCTTCCGACGCTATCCCCGACGATCGTGAGGGCATGGATATCGGCCCCAAGACCGAGGAGCTTTACGCCGAGGCCGTCAAGGGCGCCAAGACCGTGTTCTGGAACGGCCCCATGGGCGTCTTCGAGTTCGATAACTTTGCTCACGGCACCCAGGCTATCGCCGAGGCTGTCGCCGAGGCCGACTGCACCTCGATCATCGGCGGTGGCGACTCTGTCGCAGCTGTCAACAAGTTCAACCTGGCCGACAAGATGAGCTGGATTTCCACCGGCGGTGGCGCTTCCATGGAGCTCGTCGAGGGTAAGGCCCTGCCCGGAGTGGAGGCGCTTCTCGATGCCTAATCGCACCCTTCTTATTGCTGGTAACTGGAAGATGAACAACGACGTCGCCGAGGCCGCCAAGCTCGCCGACGAGCTGGCTCAGGCTCTGCCCGAGGTTCCGGCTGGCGTCGAGGTGCTCGTCTGCCCTCCGACCATCGACATCACCACGGTTCATGACCGCATTCAGGCTGCCCCCATCGCCCTCGGTGCACAGAACGTGTACTGGGAGGCCAAGGGTGCCTTCACCGGTGAGTCCTCTTGCGACATGCTCAAGTCCGCCGGCTGCACCTACTGCATCATCGGCCACTCCGAGCGTCGTGACTACTTCCACGAGACCGACGAGGACCAGAACAAGAAGGCCAAGGCTCTCGTCGCCGCCGGTCTTGTTCCCGTCTTCTGCTGCGGCGAGTCCCTCGAGGCCCGCGAGGCTGGCACCTATGTCGAGCACGTCGTGAACCAGGTCAAGGCTGGCCTTGCTGGTCTTGAGATCACTTGCCCCAAGCAGGTCGTCGTCGCCTACGAGCCCATCTGGGCCATCGGCACCGGCAAGACCGCTACCGCCGAGGACGCTCAGGAGGTCTGCGGCGCTATCCGTGAGACCCTCAAGGAGATGTTTGGCGAGGAGCTCGCTAACGGCATCCGCGTCCTGTACGGTGGTTCCGCTAAGCCCGGCAACATCGCCGAGCTCGTCGCCAAGCCCGACGTTGACGGCGCCCTCGTGGGCGGCGCTTCGCTCAAGGCTGCCGACTTCGCCTCTATGGTCGTCAAGGCAGGCGAGTAGGACATATGGCACAGCGTCATCTTCCTGCACTCCTGATCATCATGGACGGCTGTGGCCTGGCTCCGGCCGATGGCGAGAACGCCGTCGCCGCTGCCAAGACGCCCTTCCTTGACAGCCTGTATGAGAAGTACCCCCACACCACGCTCGGCGCTTCGGGCGAGGACGTGGGTCTTCCCGATGGCCAGATGGGCAACTCCGAGGTGGGTCACCTCAACATCGGTGCCGGCCGCATCGTGTTCCAGGAGCTTTCGCGCATCAACAACGCCATCAAGGACGGCTCCATCGCCAAGAACGAGGTCTTCGTCAAGGCTATGGACGACGTCAAGGCTGACGGCAAGACTCTTCACCTCATGGGCCTTATGAGCCCTGGCGGCGTTCACTCCCACATGAACCACGTCGAGGCTCTGGTCAAGATGGCTGCCGAGCACGGTGTCAAGACCGTTCGCGTCCACGCCTTCATGGATGGCCGCGACGTTGACCCGCAGTCCGGTGCCGGTTACATGAGTGAGTTCTGCGCCTTCCTGGCTAAGATCTCCGAGGAGACCGGTTGCGACGCTCGCGTTGCCACCGTCTCGGGCCGTTATTGGGCCATGGACCGCGATAATCGTTGGGAGCGCATCCAGCGCGCCTACGACGTCATGGTCAACGCGTCCGATGCCGATGTCGACCCCGTTGCCGGTATCAAGGCCTACTACGAGAAGGATCCGCGCGGCGACGAGTTCGTCGAGCCCTTCGCTGCCCACAACGAGGGCATCCACGAGGGCGACGCGGCTATCTTCTTCAACTTCCGTCCCGACCGCGCTCGTCAGATGACCCGCGTGTTCACGGACAAGGAGTTCGACGGCTTTGAGCGCGAGCAGATCAAGCTTTCGCACTTTGTGACGATGACCGAGTACGATCCGACGTTTGACGTCGAGGTTGCCTTCCCCAAGACGTTCCCCGAGAACGTCCTGGCAGACGTTATCGCCGCCAACGGCCTGAAGCAGCTGCACACCGCCGAGACCGAGAAGTACGCCCACGTGACGTTCTTCCTCAACGGCGGCATCGAGGAGCCCAAGGAGGGCGAGGAGCGCGTGCTCGTCGCTTCCCCCAAGGTCGCTACCTACGATCTGCAGCCTGAGATGAGCGCTCCCGAGGTTACCGAGAAGCTTGTCGCCGCCATCAACGAGGATCGCGCTGATTTCTACATCGTGAACTTCGCGAACTGCGACATGGTTGGTCACACCGGTGTCTTCGACGCCGCCGTTAAGGCCGTCGAGGCTGTTGACGATGCCCTGTCCAAGGTTGTCCCGGCGATTCTCGCCAAGGGCGGCTTTGCGCTGATTACCGCCGACCACGGCAACGCCGATCACATGTTTGACGTTGCTTCTGATGGTTCCAAGCATCCGTTTACGGCTCACACCACCAACCGTGTGCCGTTCATCATCGTTGATGAGAAGGCACAGCTCACCGGTATCGAGGACGGTCGTCTTTCCGATATCGCTCCGACCATGCTCACCATGGCTGGTATTGAGCCTTCCGCCGAGATGACGGGTCGCGTGCTCGCCACCGAGGCCTAAGAGAAAACAAATAACGTTTTCTAGTAAGGGGGTTGTCCACAATCGGACAACCCCCTTTTTCTGCCATTTGGGGACGGGGTAGAAATGGTAGAAATATTTTTCCTCTAAAGCTTGACTTCCCGTTTGCCTGTGATGGTTTGCCGCTGACTAGTTTTCTTTCGTTGCCAACCTTGTATTAATGCCTATCTGGGTAGAGTTTGACGCAAACATGCATGCGGATTGTGAGGTCCAGCAATGACAAGGCAGGCCAGAGTAAAGTCCCCCTACGGCTATTACCATGTGATGATGAGAGGCTGTGGCAAGCAGTACCTATTCGAAGAGGATTATCAACGCAGGTTTTTCATGTCCGTAGCGGGTGAAGCATGCACGCAGTACAAGGCTTCGTTATGCGCCTGGTGCCTCATGGACAACCATGTGCATATGCTGCTTTCTGATCGCGAGGACCATATGTGGGAGGTCGTCCATTACATAGGAACCCTCTATGGTCAGTTTTTCAACAGGGTGACCGGACGCTGCGGCCCCGTATTTCAGGATCGCTATAAAAGTAAGCCTATTGAGTCTAATGACTATTTTATGCAGGCAATTCGCTACATTCACGATAATCCGATTGAGCTTGGTTGCCGCCCGGAGGCCTACCAATGGAGCAGCTATCAAGCCTACCTTGGTGAAGGCGGCCACCTGGATCGGAGCATCCTATTTAGTCTAATCGGCGGACGGGGAAATTTTGAATCCTTTAGCAAATCGGGCCGCAAGGATACCTATGTATTGAATTCTGGCCGTTCGATGACGGTATTTGAGCAGGAGCGCAAGGCTAGGGGAGTCCTAGACGGCATGGATCCCCATGATGTTATGGGCTTCCCGGTCCATTTGAACGTGCCGAAGCTGTTCGCAGGCTGTATGAGGCTGGCTTTAGTGAACGACAGATTGGCCGTCTTACGGGGCTTGGACGCTATGTCGTTCGAAATGCCCTCAAATCACTTTAATAGATGAAAATCAAGAGCTATTTCTGCCATTTCTACCCCGTCCCCGAGTGGCGGGTAGGGGAGAGCGGGGGTTGTGGTACAGTACTGGAGTTTGAATTGTTCTATTAAGGAGCTTATCTATGGGTCCGTTCCAGATTCTTCTGTTTGTCGTTTGGGCTGTTTCTGCCGTGGCGCTGACGATTCTCGTCCTGATGCATTCCGGTAAGGGCACCGGCGTTTCGGATATGATCGCTAGCTCGCTGTATAACTCCAGCTCTGCCACGGGCGTCATGGAGCAGAACCTCGATCGCCTGACGGTAATTATGGCCGTCGTTTTTGCCGTGTGCGTCGTCCTGTGCATGTTCTTCTTCCCGCAGGGCATCGTCGGCTTCTAAGCACGAGCCGCATAAAATAATTGAAAAGGGTTCCGCAAGTGCGGGACCCTTTTTGTTTACAAATTTGTAACAGAGTCAAAATATCCCCACATACTTCGCCCAACTAAAGAAATTCTTGACCGTTGACCGGAATTAGCCCCAAATCGTGCATAAAATGCGCTACTGTATTGCGAAACGTTGGTCCGTTGTGCATAACCAGCCATAGCGACGGGCGACGTTTTTATGGTTCGGATCGGATTGTCTCGACATGTGTCCGACTGAACATTTCTTTGTCCTATCTCATAAGGAGGATGGCATGGCTGATTCTATGTTCCACCAGCCCGTTATGGGTCGTCGCGCCTTCGTTGGCGGTACCCTTGCTGCGAGCTCCATGGCTTTTCTTGCCGCATGCGGCAAGAAGGGTGGCGACGCTTCCGGTTCTGAGTCCGGTTCGACGCTGAACTTCTACATCAACAACCCGGTCTGCATCGACCCCTACAACGTCCAGGAGGACCAGGGCACTCAGGTCGAGTACCAGCTCTTTGACGCTCTGACCTCTTACGACGCCGAGAAGGGCGAGATCGTTCCGCTGGCTTGCGAGTCCTTTGAGTCCAATGACGACGCCACCGAGTTTACCTTCAAGATCAAGAAGGCCAAGTTCCACAACGGTGACGACGTTACCTCCAAGTCCTTCAAGCTCGGTTGGGAGCGTCTGGTCAACACCAAGTCGGCCATCGCTACCGAGTACGGCCCTTCCGAGGTCTCCTATCACCTTTCCATGGTCGAGGGTTATGACGACCTGCTTGCCGGTAACGCTACCGAGCTCAGCGGTGTTACGTGCCCCGACGATGAGACCCTCGTCGTCAAGCTGTCTTCCGCTTACGCTGACTTCCCCTTCGTCGCCTCTCATCCGGCTCTGGCCCCGGTTCCCGAGTGCGCCGAGTCCGATGTCAAGAGCTTCTATCTTGCCCCGGTCGGTAACGGCCCGTTCATGATGGACGGCAAGTGGGAGGATGGCCAGGAGATCAACGTCAAGAAGTTCGACGATTACTATGGCGACAAGGCCAAGATCGATGGCATCCACTTCCAGGTCATCAAGGACATGGAGACCGCTTACAAGGAGTTCCAGGCCGGTAACCTCGACGTCTGCGACGTTCCCGTCGCTCAGATCGATGCCGCCAAGAAGGATCGCGGCGTGTCCAAGGACGGCTACACCATGGGTGACGGCGAGCGCATGCTGCTCGGCGCCGAGCCTTCCACGTACTATCTGACCTGCAACACCACGGCCGAGCCGTTCAACAACGCCGACCTGCGTAGGGGCATCTCCCTGGCCATTAACCGTGAGGCCATCTGCAAGACCATCTTCAAGGGTACCCGTACCCCTGCCGACGGCATTGTTCCTCCGGGCATCGATGGCTACAAGGAGGGCGCATGGGAGTTCTGCGCCTACGATGTCGACAAGGCTAACGAGTACCTCGACAAGGTTGCTCCCGCTGGCGCTAACGGCGATCGTGGCATTAGCGTGACCCTGTCCTACAACCAGGACGGCGGTCACAAGGAGATCATGGAGTCCATCATCGGTGACCTCGCCAAGGTTGGCGTTACCGCTGTCTCCGATACCCCTGAGTGGTCCGCCCTGCTCGAGCAGTATCAGAACTTTAACTATCAGTTCGGTCGTCTGGGTTGGATTGCCGACTACCCGATCATGGACAACTTCCTGTATCCGCTGTTCCACTCCGACTCCCTCGGTGGCGACAACCGCTCCGGTTACAACAACCCCGAGTTCGACGCCAAGGTCGACGAGGCTCGTACTATTGTTGACGACGAGGAGCGCGTCGCTAAGATGCAGGAGGCCGACGCAATGGTCGCTGCCGACTGCCCGGTCATCCCGATTATGTTCTACACGCACACCATCGCCGGCTCCGATCGCATTAAGCACCTCTATGTCGATCCGCAGAAGCACGCCGATCTGGGTACCGCTGAGCTCGCCTAAGAGTTTGCAGCTTCCGTGAGGGTCAAGTATTTACGTAGACCTCATGGGAAACATACAGTTCTCCCTAACCTGGGGTAAACTGGCTGATGGTAATTTTGGGATGCCGGTCTGGCGATCGGCATCCCATTTAGGTTAATCCCTAGATAGGGGAGTGGTATGGGTAAGTACATCGTTAAACGTGTGCTTCAGTTCATCCCGGTGTTTTTGGGCGTTACGCTGATTCTGTTCGCCCTCCAGAATATCGTGCCGGGAGATCCGATCAAGCTGATCGGTGGAGACAAGGCTCTGTCCCCCGAGGTGGAGCTTCAGCTTCGCGTCCGCTATCACCTGGTCCAGACGGACGAGGACGGCAACGCGATCCTTGACGAGAACGGCGACCCCGTTCAAACGTCGCTCGTGGACCGTTACTTGTATTACATGAACGGCCTGCTTCATGGCGATCTGGGCAATTCGTATCAGCGCAAGCTGCCGGTTACGGAAATCTTTGCCCAGAAGTATCCGTATACGGTCAAACTTGCCGCGTGCGCCATCGTGCTCGAGGCAATTATGGGTATCGGTGCGGGTATCATTTCGGCGGTAAAGCGTTATTCCTTCTGGGATATTTTGGTAACGCTCACCACGTCGATCCTCGTTGCGGTCCCGGCCTTCTGGCTCGGTATGTTGCTGCAGCTGTTCTTTGGCGTCATCCTCAAGGACGCCACGGGCGGTGCAATCTCCATGCCGATTTCGGGTGCCGGCGGTTCCAGCTCTCAGTATCAGGATTGGATGCACTATGTGCTTCCGACCATTACGCTGGCTTCGGTTTCGACCGCTTATGCTGCGCGCATTATGCGCTCGCAGCTGCTTGACGTCATGAACCAGGATTACATCCGTACGGCAAAGGCCAAGGGTCTCTCCAATCGTGCGATCATCGTCAAGCATGCGCTTAAGAATGCACTCATCCCCGTCGTTACCTATATTGGTGTCGACTTTGGCGGCATGCTTTCGGGCGCCATCCTGACCGAGACGGTCTTTAACTGGCCCGGTATCGGCTATGAGGTCTATCGCGCCATTAGCATGCGTGACTGGCCCATCGTTATGGGCGGCGTTACGCTCATCGTTGTCGTCGTCATGGTGATCAACCTGCTCGTCGACATTAGCTATGCATTCCTCGACCCGCGCATCCGCCTTGGCGGTCCGTCGGATAAGGCCTAAGGGAGGTACGTCTCATGCAGGAAACTGATTCTCAGTCTCAGGAGCAGGCTACCGCCACCAAGGCCGCATCTGCTCCCGCCAAGTCCCGCACGCTGTGGGGCGACGCTTTTAAGCGTCTTCGTAAGAACAAGCTCGCCGTTATCGGTGTCTGCTGGATCATCATCGTCGTTGTGGTTGCCCTGACTGCAGATCTGTGGGCTAAGCCCTGGCTCGGTTCCCCGACGGCTTCCGACTCGACCACTATGGCCGAGACGTCGCTGTTGGCTCCGTGTGCAGAGCACCCGTTTGGCACCGACGCCCTTGGTCGCGACATTCTCGTCCGCGTTATCTACGGTGCGCGCGTTTCGCTGTCCGTCGGAATTATGGCCACCGCGATCTCCACGCTAATTGGTCTGGTCATGGGTGCTCTGGCCGGTTTCTACGGCGGCATCTGGGATACGATCATCATGCGCTGTGCGGACATCTTCCTGGCGTTCCCGTACGTGCTGTTCGTTGTCGCCATGATCGCCGTTATCGGCCGTGGCCTTCAGAACGTCTTTATCGCCATCGGTATTCTCGGCTGGCCTTCGATTGCGCGCGTCTTCCGATCCGCGATCCTGACGGTCAAGGAAAATGACTATGTTGATGCTGCGCGCGCGATGGGTGCATCCGATGCTCGTATCGTCGTACGTCACATCTTCCCGAACTCCGTCGCCTCCATCGTGGTCTACGCGACCATGAACATTGGTGGCGCCATTCTGACCGAGTCCGCTCTGTCCTTCCTCGGCATGGGCGTTATTCCGCCTACGCCTTCGTGGGGCTCCATGATTCAGGACGGTCAGCAGTATCTTCTGACCGCTCCCTGGATGATGATCATGCCCGGTCTGGCAATTCTCTCGACGGTGCTCGCCTTCACCCTGCTGGGTGACGGTCTGCGCGACGCCCTCGACGTCAAGATGAAGGACGCATAAGGATGAAGAAGAACAAGAACTATGTGGACCTGAAGGACCAGCCTGTTCCCGAGGGCCAGCATCTGCTCGAGGTCGATGACCTTAAGATGTATTTCCACACCGAGGACGGCGTTGTTCGCGCTGTCGACGGTGTCTCCTACACGCTCGATCGCGGCGAGACCCTGGGCGTCGTCGGTGAGTCCGGCTCCGGTAAGTCCGTGACCGCCATGACCATCATGGGTCTTATCTCGATGCCTCCGGGAAAGATCGAGGGCGGCGACGTTCGCTATCGCGGTCGTTCTATCCTCGAGATGACCGAGGAGGAGATGCAGCACATTCGCGGCAACGACATCGCGATGATCTTCCAGGATCCTATGACCTCCTTGAACCCGGTCTATAAGATCGGCAAGCAGGTGGGCGAGGGCCTTCGTCTGCACCGTGGCTACTCCAAGCAGGAGGCGCTCAAGCGCGCTACCGAGCTTTTGGACCTCGTGGGTATCCCCGAGCCCGAGAAGCGCGTCAATGAGTATCCGCACCAGTTCTCCGGCGGTATGCGTCAGCGTGTCATGATCGCTATGGCTCTTGCCTGCGATCCCGATATCCTGATTGCCGACGAGCCCACGACGGCTCTGGACGTTACCATTCAGGCTCAGATTATCGAGCTCATGCAGGAAATGCAGGAGAAGAACGGCAACGCCATCATCATGATTACCCATGACCTGGGCGTCGTTGCCGATATGGCCGATAAGATCATGGTTATGTACGCCGGCCGTCCCGTCGAGTTCGGTACTGCTGAGGAAATCTTCTACGAGAGTCGCCACCCCTACACCTGGGGCCTTATCCGCTCCATCCCGGAGCAGGCCATCGAAGAGAAGAAGCCGCTTACGCCGATTCACGGCAACCCGCCTTCGCTCATGAACCTGCCTGAGGGCTGCGTCTTCTCTCCTCGTTGCCCCTATGCGACGGACAAGTGCCGCAAGCAGCGCCCCGAGCGCGTTGTCACCGAGTCTGGTCATTACTCTGCGTGCCACTACTCCGGTGACCCCGAGTTCCTCAAGAACGCTCCTGAGACGTCCCGTACGCGCAAGGATTCCAAGAAGGGAGGCGAGGCGTAATGGCAGATACCAACGAGCGTACTCCGCTGCTGAAGGTCGAGCACCTCTCTAAGGAGTTCCCCGCTGAGTCCGGCATGTTCGCCAAGCGCTTCTCCAAGCGTGTCGTCTCTGCAGTGAATGACATTTCGTTCGAGATTTATCCGGGCGAGACCTTTGGTCTGGTCGGTGAGTCTGGTTGCGGTAAGTCCACGACGGGCCGCACCATCATGCGCCTGACCAAGCCGACCGCCGGTAAGGTGTTCTTCCAGGGTAAAGATGTTGCCGAGATGAGCAAGCATGAGATCAAGGACATGCGTCGCGAGATGCAGTTTATCTTCCAGGATCCTTATGCTTCGCTCAACCCTCGTATGACCATCGGCGAGATTGTCTCCGAGCCCATGACCATTCACGGCGTGGGCACCAAGGAGGAGCGCATTGAGCGTGTCCGCGAGCTTCTCGACGTTGTCGGACTGAACCCCGAGCACATTAACCGCTATCCTCATGAGTTCTCCGGCGGTCAGCGTCAGCGTGTCGGCATTGCCCGCGCATTTGCGCTGAAGCCCAAGCTGATTATCTGCGACGAGCCTGTCTCTGCACTTGACGTTTCCATTCAGGCCCAGGTTTTGAACCTGCTGAAGGAGCTTCAGGATAAGTTCGGCACTGCTTATCTCTTCATTGCTCACGACCTCTCCGTCGTACAGCACATTTCTGATCGCGTTGCCGTTATGTATCTGGGTAAGATGGTCGAGGTTTCGGACTGGAAGACGCTCTATAGCGAGCCTCACCATCCGTACACGCAGTCGCTGCTGTCTGCCGTGCCGGTGCCCGATCCGGATATCCAGAAGACCCGCAAGCGCATCATCCTCGCCGGCGATCCGCCGTCGCCGCTGGATCCGCCGACCGGCTGCCGTTTCCACACGCGCTGCCCGATCGCGCAGGGCATCTGCTCCGAGAAGCTTCCCGAGTTTAAGGAAGTTGCCCCGGGCCACTGCTGCGCCTGCCACTTCGCGGAGCCGTTCCCGATCAAGGAATCGCACATCGACCTGTAGTCGGTTGTCTGTCCGGGCCCGTGCTGGACTTAGTTTTCAGAACGTCCTCGACCATGTGTGGCGCCTTGTCCTGCTCCTTCGGAGCCG